>CADECM010000088.1:0-11944 GCA_902825845.1 uncultured beta proteobacterium | reverse complement strand
AACCCGCTTGCATTCAATTGGTCGTTCGACAGTGGCACCGGTGCTGGACTGTTGACGGGTAATGGCAGCATTTCTGCTTCAGGCTTCAACAGCAATTCACTGGTCTTGCTCGTTTCGCTCAACAATACCTCGCTTCTGTCGTCCAACAGACTGACCTCGTTCGGATTCGGGATTGACCCCAATGCAACGGGTGTCAACTTTATCGATGCGGCCGACGGCGGAATGGTTGATGCCGTCAAGACGACGCAACAAGGCAGCACGAACATTCCCAGTCTGACGGGAATTGAGATCTGCGCGTTTGGAGGCAACAACTGCGCGGGTGGGTCTAATGGCGGCATCAATGGCGGCACCAGCGATTCATTTGCGCTTGTCCTGGCAGGCACTTGGGGCAGTTCGGTGAACATCGATCCGATCGGCTTCAAGTATCAAACGGGTTTTGGGTCCTTCGAGTTCACCACGGGCACCCCGCCTTCCCAAGTACCGGAACCGGCTCCGATTGCGCTGTTGGGCATTGGCCTGCTGGGTCTTGCGCTGGGATTGCGCAGACGCCGTGCGTAACTGGCAACTGGCAGCTACTGAAAAACGCCCGCACTGCGGGCGTTTTCCTTTTTTGGCGCAGAGATTTTCCCGGCGGTACTACTGTCCACGGATGTTCGCGTCCTTGATCAGTCTGGCCCACATCGCCGTTTCGGTGCGCCGCCGCTCGCTGTATTCCCGAGGCGTGGTATTGGCGGGCGAATAGCCGATACGGTCCATCAGCGTGATCACCTCCTGCGCCTGCATCGCCTTCACGGTGTCGCTGTAAATGCGCTGGATCACTGCTGCAGGTGTGCCGGCAGGCGCTTCGAGACTGTTCCACGCCTGCACGTTAAAGCCCGGAAATCCAGACTCGATCATCGTCGGCAGGTCGGGCAGGTGCGGCGAGCGCGCCGTGCTGGTGACCGCCAGCCCGCGCATGCGGCCGGCGCGTATCTGATTCATGGTGGTGGCAAAGCTGCCGAATATCATTTGCGCTTCACCGGCCAATACCGCAGCCACCGCCGGCGCGCCGCCCTTGTAGGCGATGTGCACGATGTTGATGCCAGCGCGGTTCTTGAACAATTCGGCCGACAGGTGCAGCGGGCTACCAATGCCGCCGGACGCGTAGTTCAGGCTGGCAGGTTTGGCCTTGGCCAGGGCCATCAGCTGGCTGACCGAAGTCGCCGCCACCTTCGGATTGACCGCCAGTATGAATGCGGCTGTGGCAAACAGTGTGATCGGTGCAAAGTCTTTCACCGAATCGTACGGCAGTTTGATCAGACTCGGCGTGGCGGTCACGAAGGTGGATGACCCCATGAACAGCGTGTAGCCGTCGGGCGCGGATTTGGCGACGAGATCGGCTGCGATCACACCGCCCGCACCGGGCCGGTTGTCGATCACGATGGGCTGGCCCATGAGTTGGCTCAATTTCGGCAGCACCGCCCGCGCCAGACCGTCGGTGCCGCCGCCCGGCGGAAACGGCAGTACCGCACGTATGGGCTTTTCGGGATAAGCCGCGGATGCCGCATTGGCCGCGAGCAGGACTGCAGCGGCAATCGGGTTGCGTCGTAGCATGGCGCATTTCCTGTTCAGTTGATGGTAATTCCAGCCGCCTTGACCAGCGCGGCATTGCTGGTGATTTCCCTGCGGATGTAGGCATCGAATTCGCGCGGCGTCATCTGCATCTGCTCGGCACCGAGTTTGGCCATGCGCGCCGCAATGTCGGGCGCCTGCAGCGACTGGAGGGTTTGCTGGTGCAGGCGCGTGACGATGCCCGCGGGCGTGCGCGCCGGCACCATCATGCCAACCCAGAAGTTGTAATCCGAATTCGCCACGCCCGCTTCCAGCGTGGTTTGCAGATCGGGCAATGCCGACGAGCGCTTGCTGCTGCCGACCGCGAGGCCCAGCAGGCGGCCCTCCTTTATGAACTGCAAGACCGATATCACCGGACAGAAATAAATGTCGACGCGGCCGGTAAGCACTTCGGTGAGCGCTTCGGGCGTGCCCTTGAACGGCACATGCACACCGTCGATGCCTGCGCCCAGACGAAAGCGCTCCGCGTTCAACTGCGTGGCGCTGCCCGCGCCGGCCGAGGCGTAGGTCATCGCGCCCGGCTTGCCCTTTGCCGCAGCGATCAACGCCTTCACCGAGCGTAGGCCTTTCGCCGGCGCGATCACCAGCACATTGGGCAGGTTGGCGAGCGGCGTAATACCCGACAGATCGCGCAGCGTGTTGTAGGGTGTGTTGGGATAGGTGGTGGGCGTGACGGTGTACGACGACGAATGCACCAGCAGGGTGTGGCCGTCGGGATTGGCCTTGGCGGCGATGCCCACGCCAATGGTGCCGCCGGCGCCGGGGCGGTTTTCCACCACGATGGTTTGTCCCAGCTGCGTACTCAGGCGCTCGCTGACGATGCGCGCCACCGCATCGGTGGCGCTGCCCGCGGTGAACGGCACCACCACGCGTAGCGGCTTGCTGGGCCAGGCGCTTGCGGGGTCAACGGCCTGCGCGCGAGCGGCCGTGGTTGCGGCGACGGCCACCAGGGTCAGGCAAAGGCGATTTTTCATAAGTAATTGATTCTAAATAATTTTTTATGGATCGTGCACCACGGCGCATCTCGTGTGAGTGGCAGCGTGTTGACTGTGACGCCCGATGGCACCAGCGCAAACGCAATCGAGCGGGGCCGCTTTCACGACGCGTTCGTCAATCAGTCGATCCTCATGCCGGACGCCTTGACCACCCTGGCCCAGCGCGTGATTTCATTGCGCACTTTGGCCGCCGCTTCGTCGGGCGACAGCAGCGCGGGCTCGGTGCCGGCGGCGATGAGCCGGGCGCGCACGTCGGCATCCTTAACCGCGCCCGAGAAATCTTGATACAGCCGCTGCACCACGGCCACAGGCGTTCTCGCGGGCGCAAGAATGCTGCTCCAGCCTTCGGATTCGTAGCCCGGCAGGCCGGCTTCGGAGATGGTCGGCAGCTGCGGCAGCACCAGCGAGCGTTTGGCATTGGTCACGGCCAGCGCGCGCAGGCGCCCGTCCTTGATGAACGGCACCACCGCCGGCGCGCTCAGAAACGCCAGTTGCACCTGGCCGGCCACCTGATCGATCGCCGCCGGGCCGCCGCCTTTGTACGGTACATGCAGCATCTGGATGCCGCTCAGCGTCTTGAACAATTCACCCGCGAGATGCGAGGGCGAGCCGTTGCTGGCCGACGCGTACGTCAGTTGCCCGGGGCGCGCCTTCGCCAGGGCAATCAGTTCCTTCACCGATTTCACCGGCAGCGACGGATGGGCGGTGAAAATGCTGGTGGTAATGAACAACTGCGCGACCGCCTCGAAATCGCGCGCCATATCGTAAGGAATTTTGGGAATCAGGCTCACGTTGATGGTGTTGGTGACCGTGCTCATCAGCAGCGTGTAGCCGTCGGGCGCTGACTTGGCGACGATGTCCGAGCCGATGATGCTGCTGGCGCCGGCGCGATTTTCGACGATCAGATTCTGTCCCAGCGCGGCGGACACTTTCGGCGCAAGGATGCGCGCGGTGATGTCCGACGGACCGCCGGCAGGGAACGGCACAATCAGACGCACCGGCTTTGCGGGATAGCTTTGCGCCTGAACCACGCTTGCCGCAGACAATAGAAAAACGCTGAGTAGGGGACGTGTCATTATAATAAGTATTTGTTTTTAAACAATATTTTGTTTTGCGGTGCGGTGCGGCGCGGCATTATTCGGCACGCCCAGTGTGCAGCATACGCGCCTGCCGACGGCAGCGCAGCGCGTGCCGGACGCTTGGACGTGGCGCACGCGGGTCGCATAATAGGCCGATGACTACCGACTACAACACCTTAAGCGACGACACTTTTCGCACGCAGCTGCGGACTTTCTTCGAAGCCGAGTATCCCGAACATCTGCGCTACATCCTGCGCCGCGCGCGCTGGGATGAAATGAAGGATTGGTGGGGCAAGCTCTACCGCAAGGGCTGGGTGGCGCCGGGCTGGCCGGCGGAGTGGGGCGGTATGGGCCTCGATGCCAGCAAGATGCTGATCTACTTCGAGGAAATGGAGCGACACGGTGTGGCGCGCCCGCCTGATCAGGGCATTACGCATATCGGCCCCATCCTCATGCACTACGGCACCGATGCGCAGAAGCAGTTTTACCTGCCGCGCGCCCTGTCGGGCGAACACATCTGGTGCCAGGGTTACTCCGAACCGAATTCGGGTTCCGATCTCGCAAGCCTGCGCACGGCCGCCGTTGCCGACGGCGACGACTACGTGATCAACGGCCAGAAAATCTGGACCTCGCTGGCGCAGGACGCGACCCATTGCTATGTGCTGACGCGCACCGATACCAACGTCAAAAAACAGGAAGGCATCAGCCTGTTTCTGGTCGACTTCAAAACACCGGGCATCACGCTGCGGCCGATCACCAATCTGGCGGGCCATGCCGAGTTCTGCCAGGTGTATTACGACAACGTGCGCGTGCCCAAAGAAAATCTGGTGGGCGCGCTCAACAAGGGCTGGACGGTGGCCAAGGCGCTGCTGGGTTTCGAGCGACTGGCCATCGGCAGCCCGCGGCGCCCGGCGTATGCGCTGCAGCGTTTGCAGCAGGTGGCACAGGCGCGCGGCCTGTTTGCCGATCAGGGATTTCTCGACCGCTACACCGCGCTCAAGCTCGACGTGGAAGACCTCGCCTCACTCTACGGCCGCTTCATCGAGCAGGTGAAGCGCGGCGAACAGGTCGGCCCCGATGTATCGATGCTGAAAATCTGGAGCCAGGAAGCGTGGCAGCGTCTGACCGAACTGCTGCTCGAAACCGGCGCCGAGGAAGCCGTGCTGCAGGGCGTGCGCGATTTCGGCGGCGAGGGCCACTCGGTCGATGTCGACGCGCTCACCAGCTTCTACATGTCGCGCCCCGGCACCATTGCCGGCGGCAGCAGCGAAGTGCAGCGCAATATTCTGTCGCGGTATGTGTTGCGGTTGCCGGTGTAGGGGGGACGCTAACGGCGGTTATCGTGCTGGTTCGCGAGGCGTCAGGCACGACAGCTGAAGGTTATCGTTTTATCAGCTATTGCCGACCCCGTATCGCCCGCCAGATCCGCTCCGGCGTCGCCGGCATCTCGATGTGTTTCACGCCAAAATCCGACAGCGCGTCGACCACGGCGTTGATCATCACGCCGAGTGCCGGCGTGGTGCCGCCTTCACCGCCGGGGCGAATGCCAAGCGGGTGGGTGGTGCAGGGCACTTCGGTGAACTCGGCTACAAACGACGGAAAGTGATCCGCGCGCGGCATGGCGTAATCCATCAGCGAGCCGCTGAGCAGTTGCCCGCTCGCCGGGTCGTAATGAATGTTCTCCCATAGCGCCTGGCCCACGCCTTGCGCGATCGCGCCATGCACCTGGCCGTGCACGATCATCGGGTTGACCGCACGGCCGACGTCGTCGACTGCCGCGTATTTGACGATTTCAACCGTGCCCAGTGCGGGGTCGATTTCCACTTCGACCACGTGGCAGCCATAGGGAAAGCTCGGGATATGGATGGTTTCGTCGCTGAACGCAGCGAGTGGGCCGCGCAAATCCTCGGGCAGATCGGGCAGGTGTTGCGCGGCGGCGGCGACTTCGGTCAGGGTGCGTGATTGATTCGTGCCCTGTGCCGAAAAACGGCCTTGCGCAAAATGCACCACACTCGGATCGCACTCCATCATGCGCGCGGCGATGCGTTTGCCTTTTCCGATGATTTTATTCGAGGCATTCCACATCACGATGCTGCCCAATCTGAGGCCGCGGCCGGAGTGGGTGCCGCCGCCGACCTGCACGATGTCGGTGTCGCCGACGATGAGACGCACCTTTTCGAGCGGAACGTCGAGCCATTCATTGATCAATTGCGCGAACGAGGTTTCGTGCCCTTGGCCATTGGAGACGATGCCGATCACCACGTCCACGCGGCCGTCGTCGTGCACGGTGATCTCGGCGCGCTCGCGCGGCACTCCGGTAGCGGTGTCGACGTAATTGGCGGTGCCGATGCCGCGAAGTTTGCCGCGCGCTTTGGCTTCTGCGCGGCGAGCGGGAAAGCCCGCCCAGTCGCCGAGGGTAAACGCTTTTTCCATTGCGTCGTGGTAGTCGCCGCTGTCGTAGACCATGCCGAAGGCGTTGGTGTACGGCAGTTCATGCGACTTCAGCAAATTGCGGCGCCGCAGTTCCTGGCGGTCGAAGCCGAAGTCGCGCGCGGCGATGTCGATCAGGCGCTCCATCACGTACATCACCTCCGGGCGGCCCGAGCTGCGATAGGGGCGCGTGATCATGGTGTTGCTCACCACGCCGCGTGCCTTGAAATGCGCGCACGGCACGCGGTAAAGGCTGGTCATGATTTCCACGCCCTTCTTGAGCGGCCCGTAGTTGGTGGGGTGGGAACCGACGTTGCTCAGGTTGGTGCCGCGCATGGCGAGAAAGTTGCCCTCGGCATCGAGCGCGAGTTCCGCGGTTACCGCGAGATCGCGCGCCTGGTAATCGGAGAGAAAGGCCTCGGAGCGTTCACACGTCCATTTCACCGGGCGGCCCGCACGGCGCGCGGCCCAGGTCACCGCGCCGAACTCCGGATAAATCATGCCGCGCGTGCCGAAGTTGCCGCCGATGTCGTCCATCAGCACGCGCACGTCGTTGGCGGGCACGTCGAGTATTTTCGCGAGGTCCTGCTTCAGGCGCACCGCGCCGCCGCTGCCGGCGTGCAGGGTGTAGCGCCGTGTCGCCGGGTCGTACTGTGCGACCGCCGCGCGCGGCTCCATCGTCACGCCCGTGACGCGGTTGATTTGGGTTTCGAATGTGGCGACATGCTTGGCGCGCGCGAACGCGGCTTCGGTGGCGGCTTTGTCGCCCACTTCGGCATCGATGCTGATATTGGAATCGGGGCTGTCCCACAGCCTCGGTGCGCCGGGTTGCGCCGCAGCGCGCGTGGCGGTGACGGCGGGCAGCACTTCGTAATCGACATCAAGCGCTTCCGCCGCATCCTTGGCGAGATTCACGGTCTCGGCGACGACTATCGCCACCGCCTCTCCGACGTAACGCGTTTTGTCGATCGCGAGCACGTGATGCGGCGCGATCATTTCCTTGAAGCCGGGCGGGGCGACGAGATCGGGCTCGTGTGGATTGCCGGAATCGGCGACATGCGGCAAGGGCTTCAATCCATCGGCCTCAAGGTCCCTGCCGGTCAGCACGGCGAGTACGCCTTTGATCGCGAGCGCCGCGCGCGCGTCGATCGCGCGGATGCGCGCGTGCGCATGTGGCGAGCGCAGAAAGTACGCGTAGGCCTGATGCGGCCAGTTCACGTCGTCGCTGAAGTTGCCACGTCCGGTGATCAGGCGCAGGTCTTCCTTGCGGCGCACGGGCTGGCCGATGCGATTGCTTTGGGCGGCTTGGGACATATGAAGTGCTTCCTTTTTACTTTGAGGATGGGGCCAATCCCCTGGGTACATTCTGTCGCTTTGCAACTTCCGCGCGAATGTGCACGGCAAACGCCTCGGACGAGCCGGCTACCAGCTGCGTGCCGGCAGTATCAAACTGCTGAGTGACCTTGGGACTGGCAACTGCGTTCACCACGGCCGCATGCAACGCCGTGATGAACTCGTGCGGCGAGCGCAGCATCATCGCGTAGCGCTGTCCGGGCAGGTTGAAATCGTCGCTGAAGCGCCCCTTGCCGGTGAGCAGCCGCTGGTCTTCGCGGCGCCGTACCGGCTGCCCGATCCCGTGGTTTTGCGCGGCTTGCGTCATGCTCAGCCAGCCGCGATCACGGCGCGGCGGGTCATCTCGACCACGCAATGCGCGCGATAATCCGCGCCGGCGTGGATGTCCGAATTCAAACCCTCGGGCGCCAGCGTCAGGCCCTCGAGCGCGGCGGCATCAAAGCGCCGCGTGAGCGCTGCTTCTGCCGCGGCGAAGCGAAACACCGATGGTCCGGCGCCGGTTACCGCCACACGCACACCGGCGACGGTTTGGGCTACGAACACGCCGGTGATGGCGAAGCGCGAGGCAGGCTGGCGATACTTGGCGTAACCGGCCTTCTGCGGCAGCGGAAAACGCACTGCCGTGATCATCTCGCCGCTATGCAGGGCGGTTTCGAACAGCCCGGTGAAGAATGCGTCGCCGGCAATTTCACGTCGGTTGGTGATGACCGTGGCGCCCAATCCCAGCACTGCCGCCGGGTAGTCCGCGCCGGGATCGGCATTGGCGATGGAGCCGCCCAGCGTGCCGCGATTGCGCACCAGCGGATCGCCGATGCCCTCGGCCAGAACGCACAGTGCCGACAGCGCCTGTTGCAGCAGATCGCTGGCGGCCACGGTGGCGTGCGTGGTCATGGCGCCGATCACCATTGCATCGCCGTCGCGGCGGATGCCCTGCAGGTCGGACAGCGCGCCGAGATCAACCAGTCCGTCGTGGCGGTTCAATCGCAGTTTCAGCGCGGGCAGCAGACTCATGCCACCGGCCAGTGGTTTGTAATTGTCGCGACCGAGGAGGGTGTCTGCGTCGGCGCGGTGTGCAGGCTTGTGGTAGTCGAAATCGTACATACGCTATGCCTTCGCCGTTTTCATGGCCGCGGCGCCCGCCTGCACTGCCAGCACGATGTTGTGGTAACCGGTGCAGCGGCAGATGTTGCCTTCCAGCTGCTTGCGGATGGTTTGCGCGTCGAGGTCGTTCCCCTTGCGCCGAACCATGTCTACCGCGGACATGATCATGCCAGGCGTGCAGAATCCGCATTGCAGGCCATGGTGTTCGCGAAACGCTTCCTGCATCGGGTGCAGCGTGTCGCCGTCCGCAAGGCCTTCGATGGTCACCACACTGGCGCCCGCACATGCCAGCGCCAGCACGGTGCAGGACTTCACGCCGGTGCCGTTCAGGTGCACGGTGCAGCAGCCACACTGGCTGGTATCGCAGCCCACGTGCGTGCCGGTGAGTTTGAGATGTTCGCGCAGAAACTGCACAAGCAGCGTGCGGCCTTCAACGGTGCCGGCGACGGCTTTGCCGTTGACCGTCATTGCTACGGTGGGCATGGGGATGTGCTCCTGAGTGGATTGCGGCGTGAGCCGTGATATTGGGACGGTGGCAGCAGTGTGTCAACGGAACGGCGTGATTGCGGGCGTGGCGTCGAATCGCTGTATCATGATCACAGCAAGAATAACGAGGAGGAGTACATGAGTCGTCTGCCCGCAAGCGCGTGCATGGCGTTGATCGCCGCGGCGTGCGCGACGCTTTGTCGCGATGCGGCGGCGCAGCCCGCTTCGACAGGTTCGGGACAGGCCTACCCGGTCAAGAGTATCCGTTTGGTGTTGCCTTACCCGCCGGGCGGGGGCACCGATCTGCAGGCGCGTACATTGGCGCAGAAGCTGAGCGAAAACCTCGGGCAGACGGTGGTGGTGGACAATCGCGGCGGCGCCAACGGCGTGCTGGCTATGGCGCATGTGGCAAAAAGCGCGGCGGATGGCTATACGCTGGTGTACGCGCTGCCGGCGCAATTTGCGGTGAATCCGGCGCTGTATCCCCGCTTGTCCTACGACCCTATACGGGATTTCGAACCGGTGTCGCTGGTGGCGCGCACGCCGCTGATATTGCTCACCCATCCCTCGGTGCCGGCTAAATCGATGACCGAGTTGATCCGGCTGGCAAAAGCCAAGCGCGATGATCTGGTGCTGGCTTCCGCGGGGAATGGATCCGCCGGGCATTTGTGTCTTGAACTGCTCAAGAATATGTCGGGCGCACAGATTCTGCATGTGCCGTACAAAGGCGCCGGTCCATCGCTGGTTGATTTGCTCGCGGGGCAGGCGCAGCTGTCATTCCTGGCGTGGAGCACGGCGCGCGCTTTCATCACCAGTGGCAAGCTGCGCGCGCTGGGTGTGACGTCGGAAAAACGCTCGCCCGCGATCCCGGGCGTACCGGCGATTGCGGAAACCCTGCGCGGCTACGATATCCTCAACTGGTATGCGATTGCCACACCAAAACTTGTTCAAAAACAAATACTTACGAAAATGAACATGGAGCTGTCGCGCGCACTCGCCGCGCCCGACCTGCGGCAGGCTTTCGAGCGCGAGGCGATCGAAATCGTCGGCAGCACGCCGGAATTTCTGCGCGACTTCCTGCACACCGAATTACAGAAATGGGGTGGGCTGGTGAAAAGCAGTGGGTTAAGAATCGATTGAGCGTGCAACGTGCTGTCGTTGGCGCGCCAGATCGGCGAGTATTCATCAACATCGAGGGAATTTTGTATGAAGCATTCTATTGTTATCGCTGCCACGACCTTGACTCTGGCGGCGTCGGCGACAACGTCGGCCCAGACTTACCCGGCGCGCCCGGTGCGCCTTATCGTGCCTTTTGCCGCGGGCGGACCGGTAGACACGGTTTCGCGCTTGTTCGCGCCGCGGCTCGCTGAAATCTGGGGGCAGCAGCTGGTGATTGATAATCGTGGCGGCGCCAACAGCATGATCGGCAGCGAACTGGCGGCGCGCGCCGCGCCGGACGGCTACACCTTGCTTATCGTGTCGGCAGGCTTCGCGATCAACGTCAGCCTGCAGCCGAAGTTGCCCTACGACACGGTGCGCGATTTCACACCGATTTCGACGGTGGCGTTTGGTCCCGGCATTCTGGTGACGCATCCGTCATTGCCGGTGCGCAACCTGAAGGAACTGATCGCGCTCGCCAAGGCAAAGCCGGGCCAGTTGACGTATGGCTCTTCGGGCGCGGGCGCGCCCACCAGTCATCTGGGCATGGAACTGCTGAAGACGACGGCCGGCGTGGACATCGTGCACGTCCCGTACAAGAGCATGGCCCCGGCACTGACCGACATTCTGGGCGGGCAGGTGCAGATGGGGATTCCGACCATCAACGTCGCGGTACAGCATGTGCGCTCGGGACGATTGCGCGCCATCGGCGTGACCTCGCGTACGCGTTCGCCGATCATGCCCGACGTGCCGCCGCTGGCCGATGTGGGCATGCCGGGCTACGAGGCCAACAACTGGACACTGGTGCTCGGGCCGGCCGGCCTGCCGGCTGCCATCGCGGAAAAAATCCATGCGGATATGTCGAAGGTGCTGCAAGTGCAGGACATACGTGAGCGCTTTACCGCGGCTGGCATGGAAGCGCGCGCGTTGCCCCATGCGCAGGTTGCGCCGCATGTGCGCAGTGAGATCGCCAAGTGGGCGAAGGTGGTCAAGGCCTCGGGTGCGAAATCGAATCAATAGAATCCGGCGCGGTTTGAAAGGGATTCGCGCGCTTGAATTCCAGTCAGGCGACGAACTGAAGTTCTGGGCATAATGTTCAGCGTTGTGGCCACCGAACTTGCCCAGTGAATATCGATTCCCCGAAGTAATGGCTGGTACACCGATTACGAGCGACGTCAACGCGGCGGCGCCGGAGCGCGTGCCACGCGCCCCGGGACGCCCGCTGCGGCTGGTTCAACGCACGCGCCGTGAGCGCAGGCGCTGGGTAATGGCACTGTTGTTCTCGCTGCTGGTGCACGCATTGCTGTTGAGCCTCAAGTTCGGCGACGACGCTTTTGGGTTTCCGGGTTTGGTCTTTCCCTGGCGCGATCGGCGGATTGAAGCGACTGACCTGCGCGTGGTGCTGGTGCCGGTGCCGGGTGCCAGGGATGGGGCGCCATCTGCCGTGCCGGCGCCGGCCATGCATACGGCACCCGTTTCACCCGTGACGGTCGTCGCGAAAGCGCCACCGGCATCGAGCGCGGAGCCGGCGGCCACTGCGTCTGAAAATCCCAGCGAAGCCGTGCAGGACGCGCAGCAGCAGACGCCGACTCGTCTGGAGGTTGCCCGAATCGAGGGCGAGCGGCTGGCAGCCGAACGCGAGGCGGTGGCACGGCAGGCAGCGGCGCGGCTGGAGGCGCAACGGCAGGAAGCTGCGGTTCAGGAAGCCGCTCGAATCGAGGCCGAACGTCA
>CADECM010000087.1 GCA_902825845.1 uncultured beta proteobacterium | reverse complement strand
TTCCAAGATGCGGATAGGCAGCATAGACCGCGGCGATGCGCGGCGCGGCGTAGGCGCGCGGATCGACGATCTCGGCGGCCTGTGCGCGCGTGGCCGCGGCAAAACCCGCGCCATACGCCATGCCGCCATGCGTGCTGGTCGGGCCGTCCTCGATCACCAGCACGCGCTTGCCCTTCACCGCCGCCATGTCATCCAGCCGCACCGGGGACCCCGCGCGCACCAGCGCCGCGCGCGCATTGATGCGGCGCGCATTCTGAATCACGCCGCGCACATGGGTGGCGGGCGCCGCGTCGCTCTTGCCCACCACTATCACATCCGCCATGCGCAGCACTGCCTCGCCCGGATGATGCGTGTCTTCGTGGTCCGGGCGCAGTGCATCGACCAGCACGATGTGCAGATCGGGCTTGATAAACGGAAAATCGTTATTGCCGCCGTCCCACAGAATCACATCGGCGGCAGACTGCGCCAGCGCCAGCACGCGCGCGTAATCCACCCCCGCATAAACGATGTTGCCGGCGGCCAGATGCGGTTCGTATTCCTCTCGCTCCTCGATGGTGCATTGCGCGGCATCCATGTCCGCACGCATGGCAAAGCGCTGCACCGCCTGGCGCGCGAGATCGCCGTACGGCATCGGGTGGCGTATCACCGCGACCCGCAGGCTCCGCCGGCGCATCAGGGCGGAGAGCCAGCGCGCGGTCTGCGATTTGCCGCAACCAGTGCGCACCGCCGATACCGCGATTACCGGAATGCCCGCGCGCAGCATGGTACGCGCCGGCCCCAGCAGGGAAAAATCCGCGCCCAGCGCCAGCGCGCGCGACGCCAGATGCATCACCTGCGCATGGGTGACATCGCTGTAGGCAAACACCACCTGATCAAAGCGATGGCGGCCGCGAAAGGCCTCCAGACTGTGCTCCTTGATGATCGGAATGCCGTGCGGATACAAAGCACCCGCCAGTTGCGGCGGATAGCGCCGTCCCGCAATGTCGTCGATCTGGGCCGCGGTAAACGCCACCACCTCGTACGCCGGGTCGTCGCGGTACACCACATTGAAATTGTGAAAATCCCGCCCTGCCGCGCCCAGAATCACGACGCGGATGCGATTTGTGTTGTTGTCGGTCGCCATCATGCCTCCTTCGGCCGCTGTACCGTACTGTCCCAGATGCCGTCGGCAAAGACGTTGACTCAGATCAAACCCAGGTCCCTGCCGGTCTATCAGCAGGTGTCACCCATTTGTTATCCCGGATACCGCGGGAACTCGGGCAGCGCCGCCAGATGCTTCATCCACGCCAGCCGCTCGGCGACTTGTATTTGCTTCGTCGGCGCAAACGCATCGGGGTCGTCCAGCGTCGACGATTGCACGTCCACCAATCCGGGCAGAATCACCGCGTTGGTATAGAAGAGCCCGCACCCGCAATCGCCGCAAAAGCTGCGCATGGCCGTGCCCGAGGAGTTTCTGACTTTCGGCTGACCCTTGGTGACTTTCATCTGCGCTTCACCGAATATCGCCCACGCCACCATCGGCGCGCCGGCGCTGCGCCGGCAATCGACGCAATGACAAACCGACACCCACCTGGGTTCGCCGGAGACTTCGTAGTGAATCGCGCCACAGTGACAGCGGCCGGTATGCGTCATGGAAACCTCGCTTGCTTTGAACCGATGTAGGAACGATTCGAATCATAAAACAGAAACCAAGTCGTCCGTGGCTGAACTTGCAGAGTCTTGCCGGCGGCAAATACTGGCTGCGCCTGAGCGCCAAAGTGCTATGGCTCGCCGGCGCTAATCTGCATGTTCATGCGGCAAGCGACCGCCGGCCAGGCAATGTCACTACAGCGGGTATGGCTGCTATTTCACGCGCGGTGGGTGGCGTTGCAGGCGGGCTGACACGGTGCAGGGGGAAAAAGCGTGGCGACTATCGCCGAAGATTTGCAAATGCCTGCACGAGGGCACGCGAGCGGCGGAAGGCGCTTCGCTTTTCCGCCCCGCCATTTCCGCCCGAAACTTTCCCTCCCACGGAGTTCCCCTCGTCCACTGGGGATGGCAAATCTGGAACCTCTATTGCGGCCTGGCAAGTTGGGGCGTCGTCACGCCGGCCAGACCGGCCAACAGCAGCACCGTGAGGAACGCATTCTGCGGACCGAGATGGCCCTGCGTGGGATCGTACCATTCGCCGAGCGAGTGGTTGCCCCCGCTCTTGCCCCCGCCCGGAATGGCAATCGCAGGAATACCGAGACTGATCGGTACATTGCAGTCCGTCGAGCTGTGCCCGTATTGGATGCTCTCCACGCCGAGCGACTGCACGGCGGCAACCGTCGCGCGCACGATGGGAAGCGATTGTTCCTGATTTCCTGCCGGCCGCGCGCCGAGGTCTTGTATCTCAACCGTCAGCGCGTTCGAACCCCAGCGCACATTCTCGTCGCGCGCCGACGCCTCGATCATCGCGAGCACCGATGCGACCGTGCGCGCGAGTTCCTGCGCGGAATTCGATCGCAGGTCAACATCCATCTGCGCCTCTTCGGCAATGGCGGTGGCGCCGGTGCCGCCGCGCACACGCCCGACGTTGAACGTGGTCTTGGGATCGGACGGCGTGCGCAGATCCGCAATCGCCGCGATGGCGCGTCCCATGGCGTGGGCGGCGCTGGGCACGCCGAAGGCGCCAAAGCTGTGTCCGCCCGGCCCGCGATAGGTCACGCGATAACGCTGGCTGCCCGTAGCACCCAGCGTGACACGCCCCATGTCGCCACCGTCGACGGAGATGAAGCCGGCAATGCCTGCATGATCGCGAAACAGCGCGCGCACGCCGCGCAGATTGCCCAGCCCTTCTTCGCCCACGGTGCCGACGAACCACACGTCGCTTACGGTCTGCACCTGCGCATCGGTAAACGCCCGCGCAACCGCCAGCACGGCGGCAAGACCACGCGTATCGTCGCGTATCCCCGGCGCGTAGTAACGCCCGTCCTTTTGCCTGATCGTAACGTCCGTCCCCTCGGGGAACACCGAGTCCAGGTGCGCGGACAGCACCAGTACCGATGCAGGAGCGCCCGCGCCCTTGCGCACGGCGAGCACGTTGCCCTCGGCATCGATGCGCGCATCGGGAAATCCGGCCTGCGACAAAAGATCGCGGAAATGCGCCGCGCGGGCTGCCTCTTTGAACGGCGGCGCCTCGATCGAGGTGAGCGCGAGTTGCTGCTCAAGCGTGCGTCCGGCATCACGCTCAAGAAACAGCATCGCCTGCCTGACCTGCGCTTGCTCCCAAAGTGCGGCGAGGGCTGCGCCGATCGCGTCTGACATGACATTCCCCTTGCCTTCGTGGTCGACCGGCGCATCTTACTACAACGCCTCTTGTCGCCGGAAACCGGGCCATCCATGAGCCGCTGCACGAAAGCGTGGAGTCTTACCATGTTGCGTTCGCCGGTGACTTCGGCTTCAGATCGGCGAATATCGGTTATCCGGCAATGAATGTTGCAAGTTCAATCGCGGCAGCGCAGAGCACGTGCAGGGTGCAATAAGCGAAGCGCATTGCACCGGCAGATTATATGCTGCGCACTGCGCTTCGCTTGGTGGGCCTTACCCCGGCTGTTCGATCACCGCCAAGAACTTGAACTCGCCTCCGCATTCGCAGCGCTCAACGTCCCTGTCGAATATGCGCTTTGACATGCGCGCCCAGCTCATGTGCATCGGCTCCCGACGCCTGAACGCGGGCGCTGGCATCACGCGTTCGTCGTAAATTCATAGCGGAGCGACGTGATGGTGCCGCGCCAATAGGGTTTACGCCCCCCGCTCGTCAGCCACGCCACCTCGCCGCTGAGGGGCACCCGCATGCCATCGCGCTCGCGGTAATTCGACCAGCGTCCCTCCCACGGCGTCGGCACCATTCGTTTGCCCACGCTGCGTCCACGCGCCTCGGCCCGCACGCATGCGATCAGCCCGTCGTCGTCAAAGCGAAACAGCAGCGTAACGGCAAACGGGCCATCGACCAGGGTGGCTTTGGCCGAACACGCGTCCACCGCCTCCCAGCGCACGCCCTGACCGGGCAGCAGCGCGGTGGGGTACCAGGCCGCCTCGGCAAAGTAGCGCATCAGTTCGCCTTGCGCCACCTCGCCGCCGCCGCGCATATCAGCCACGGTAAACAAACCCGCAATGGCGGGGTGCAGGATGCCCTCACCCGCGACATACGCATCGTGCACCTGCACGGGTACACCCGGCAGCATCCTCACGCAGCCGTCCCACACGAAACCGGGCCGACGTGTCACCACCCGCTGCCGCGACGAAAACGGTTTCCATTGTTCGCCCGCCGCGCTCAGGTTGAAGGTGCCGCTGTGCTCGACACTGACGGCGGCAATCAAGGGCTGTCCCGCTTTGAGCACAGTGCGGAAATAGCGCTGCACCGGTAGAGGCAGGCCCTCGAGATCGCACTCGCGAAAGTACGCTGGCGCGGGCGGCACGCGCGCGGCCTCCAGTTGCAGCAGCAAGCTGCGCGTACGCCTGGCCCAGCACGACGCACCGAGGGCGCGAAGGACGGCCACACCCACGGCGAGGACGGCCAGCACGACAACCGTCCCCAGCAAGCCCTCGCCCCAGACCATGAAGGATAGCGCCGGTCAGCCGATCACTGCGTCAGGCGGACGCCGCAGCGATGGCGGCATGGCAGGCCCGCGCCCAAAACGTACCACCAGATCCGGCCGCCGGTGGCCTATGCCCAGGAACGAGGCGAACTGCGCACGAACAGCGGCAACCTCAACCGCCTGATTGAGAAACGCGTTGCGGATGCCCAGCGCGGCAGCCTGCAACGCGAAGCGCTCATAACAGCGCCCTGCTTCGACCCAGTGCTGTTTGTCGTTCGCCTCCGACACAAACACCGCAACACCCGCGCTGCTGCGCAATTGTTTGGCATACCTGGCGTTCTCCGCCTTCGCGTTGAAAACCAGGCCGAACAATGTGCTGCCCAGCCAGCGCGGCAGGACAGGGTTGCCCGATGAGCGCGCGAACAGACCGTCGCCCTTTTGCAGCGCTTCGCTTTCGCTGAAACGAATCCACGCCTTCAGTTCATCGACGAATGCCTTGTCGTTGACCTGGATCGTGTTGCCCTGCATCACGAACGCCAGCACGTTTTCCATCGTCGGCCTGTCGCTGTAGAGCAACGCCCGCACGCCGTTCCCCGTGCCGGCCTTTTCCAACAGGCGCAGATCCGCGGCCGACACCGGCGCGCCATCGTATTCACCGCGAGTGCACTGGCGCCGCGGGATCGCTTCAAACAACGGCGAGCGCGTGGCCGGCGCCGCTTCAAGCGCGATCCGTACTATGCCGCCCGCGTCGGCATGCACCTGCGCGCGCAGTCCGTGGGCGGCCGCAGCGTGCACCGTGTTCTCTGCCGCGCAACCCAGGCTTACGAACAGGTGGTGGTCGTCGGGATCGACCGTCGGGCAGCGGCGTGCCACGTCCGGCAGGATGGTGATCGAGTCGGGTTCGAGCTGGAATCTCCAGCACTGGGTGTTGTGGCTGGACGGTGCCAGCGTCGCATAGCGCACAAGTTCCCGCTGCAGCGCCGGCATTTCGGAAATGGCCGTGCTGCCATGTCGCCATGTTGTGCGGCATGCGTCGCCGTAGTCCGTGGCAGGCGCCGCCGGCATCACGGTGCGCTCGTCGCCGACAGCGCGGCAGCGGCGAGCAAGAACTGGCGTCGATGATTCATGAATTCTCCCTCGCCGGCAGTGCGTGATGCCGCGCCAGTACGCTGTGCACGCGCGCCATACCGCGGATGCCCTCATGACCCAAGTTTAGGGGCGAGGCGTATCTTCCCGTTGACCTGGGTCAATCCCGTGCATCACAGACTGACCGCGCATTCAAGATGGCATACCTGCCTCTGTCCGTGCGTCACGCGTGCTGCACAAGCCGGCGCTAGGCCGACAACAGCGCCCGTTCAAGCCAGCCTGTCTCCTGCAACTGCTTGATCCACCACGCCAGCGCTCTGCCTTCCCTTGCCCTGTGTCGGCTGGGCCATGCCAGGTAAAGCGGCGATCGGGCACGAGTCTCGCTGGTTGACTTGATGATCAGGCGGCCGGCTGCCGCTTCGCGTTCGGCGAGCGTGCGCGGCAGATGGCCGATGCCCAGACCCATCTGCTGAGCCAGCAACTTGCTGCCGACATCGTGCACCGTCAGCGTGCCCTGTCCGGTGAGCAGCCCGGCGCTGCGCGGCGGCAGGTTGCGCGAACTGTCCGCAACCACGATCGCGCGATGCACGAGCATGTCGGCCGGCGACAGCGGTTCTTCCGCCGCAGCCAACGGGTGATCGGGCGCGACCGCGAATGCCCACTCGATTTCACCCATCAGGTGCGTGGTAAAGCCGCCTCCCGTTGGTCCGTCGCCGGGCGCGCCGATCACCAGATCCGCGCGCCCGCCGGTCAACGCATCCCAGCAGCCGCCAAACACTTCCGCGGTCAGGCGCACACGCGTGCCGCACTCCTGCTGCAGAAACGCTCGCGCGACGCCGAGAATCGCGCGCGCGGGAATGACGTCGTCGTACGCCACGCGCAATTGCGCTTCCCATCCCGTGGCAACCCGCTTTACATGTGCCTCCAGTTCGCCGGTCGCGCGCAGAATGTGCCGCCCCTCGGAAAGCAACTCGCGGCCAGCCGCAGTGAGTCTGGCGCGGTGACCACGGCGGTCGAACAGCAGCACATCCAGATCCTGCTCCAGCTTTTGTATCGTGTAGGTCAGCGCGGACGGCACGCGATGAAGCTCGTGCGCGGCGGCTGCAAAGCTGCCTTTGCGCTCGATCGCATCCAGTGCCAGCAAAGCTTCGATCGAAATTTTCATATTGAACGATAAATTTCTGTAACTAATTGTTTTTAAACAATATTTATTTTCCGTAAATTTGAATGAGTATATCAAATTTTTCCGCTATCCCTGCCCGCACACGATCCTTAACATGCGCTCACGCACTCGCAACCCAAGCACATTGATACGGAGCCGATATGTTGACCTTGCGCAAGAACACCGACCGCGGCCATGCCAATCATGGCTGGCTCGACACCTGGCACACCTTTTCTTTTGCCGGCTATCGCGACCCACAGCACATGGGCTTCAGCGACCTGCGGGTCATCAACGATGATCGGGTGCAGCCAGGCCAGGGCTTCGGCACCCACGGCCACCGTGACATGGAGATCATCACCTACGTGCTCGACGGCGCACTGGAACACAAGGACAGCATGGGCAACGGATCGGTGATCCGGCCCGGGAATGTGCAGCGTATGAGCGCCGGGCGCGGCGTGCAGCACAGCGAATTCAACGCTTCCGCCAGCGAACCGGTTCATCTGCTGCAGATCTGGATTGAGCCTGACATCACCGGCATTGACCCCGGCTATGAAGAGCGGCATTTCAGCGACAGCGAAAAGCGCGGGCAATTGCGCCTGATCGCTTCGCCCGATGGCTGCAACGGCTCGGTCACAATTCATCAAAATGCGCGGCTCTACGCTGCGTTGCTGGATGGCACAGAGGCCGCCACCCATCTGCTTGCGGCAGGACGCAACGCCTACGTGCATGTTGCGCGCGGCAGCGTGCAGGTGAACGGCCAACGACTCGCTGCGGGTGACGGCGCGCGCATCCAGCAGGAAACCAGCGTCGTGCTGAGCAATGCCGACACGGCCGAAGTGTTGCTATTTGATCTGGCGTAATCCAACGTTAATCCACGAGAGGAAATGGCATGAGCAAGTTGGCAGTGGTGTATCACAGCGGTTACGGTCACACGTCGGCCATTGCAAAGGCAGTGGCCCGCGGCGCGTCGGTAGGCGGAGTACAGACGCAATTGGTTCCAGTCGAGGCGGTCGACCAGCACTGGAACGACCTGAAGATGGCAGATGCCATAATATTCGGTACGCCAACCTATATGGGCGGTGTGTCGGCACCGTTCAAGGCGTTCATGGATGCCAGCTCAAAGGCCTGGGCCACGCAGGACTGGAAAGACAAGATTGCGGCAGGCTTTACCCATTCCGCCAGTCAGGGCGGCGACAAATTCAACACCGTGACGCAGTTATTCACATTCGCAATGCAGCACGGCATGATCTGGACCGGCCTTGGACTGTTGCCGGGCAACAACTCGAGCAAAGGCAGCGTCAACGACCTGAATCGACTCGGCAGTTCCACCGGCGCGCTGACGCAATCCGCAGCCGATCAGGGCGTGGACGGCATACTGGAAAGCGAATTCAGAACTGCCGCGCACCTCGGACGACGGGTTGCGCAGGTGACTCTGCAGTTTGCGCCCGAGCGGGCATTGACCGTTGAGTAGCAATGCAGTCCATATCGAAAAGCCGGCTAAGTGCGCATGCTCATCGTCCTTGCCGGCCTATCGGGGTTGCGCGCTTAGCCGGGCCAGATCGGCTTCGTTGAGAGTTTCTTTCTCCAGCAATTGCCGCGCGCCGTCATCGAGCGTTGTACGGCGGCTGCGCAATACTTCGAGTGCGTGCTGGAACGTGCGCTCCACCAGTGCGCGCACCGCGCAGTCAATCTCGCGTGCCGTTTCCTCCGAATAGGACCGTTCCCGCGGTGGCATAAACCCCTCGCCCAGAAAACTGTGGCGCTCCGCCTCGTACGCAACATGGCCAAGCTTTTCATCCATGCCGTAGCGCATCACCATCGAGCGCGCGATATCGGTCGCTTTCTGCAGGTCGTCTGCCGCACCGGTGGACAACCGCGAAAACGCCAGCTGCTCGGCCGCGCGGCCGCCCAGCAATACCGTCATCTTGTTCTCCAGCTCTTCGCCGGTCATGAGGTAGCGGTCTTCGGTCGGGCGCTGAATGGTGTAGCCGAGCGCGCCAATGCCGCGCGGAATGATCGAAATTTTGTGCACCGGATCGCTGCCCGGCAGACTCATCGCCACCAGCGCATGTCCCATTTCGTGCCATGCAACGGTCTCGCGTTCCCGCGGATTGAGGATGCGGTTCTTCTTCTCCAGTCCGGCGACGATGCGCTCAATGCCCGCCGTGAAGTCCTGCATCATAACCGCACCAGCGCCCCGGCGCGTGGCCAGCAGCGCCGCCTCGTTCACCAGATTCGCGAGATCGGCGCCGGAGAAGCCCGGCGTCATGGCTGCAATCTGCGCGCGCTCGACGTCATTGCCCAGCCGAACCTTTTTGAGATGCACGTCGAGTATCTGCTGGCGTCCGATCTTGTCCGGCCGGTCCACCAGCACCTGACGGTCGAAACGTCCGGCGCGCAGCAGCGCCGGATCAAGGATTTCCGGACGATTGGTCGCGGCCAGCAACACCAGCCCGGAACTCGGATCAAATCCATCCATTTCCGACAGCAATTGATTGAGCGTCTGTTCCTTCTCGTCGTGACCACCGAGCGCAACCGCGCCGCGCGCCCGCCCCAACGCGTCCAGTTCGTCAATGAAAATGATCGCTGGCGCCTTTTGACGCGCTTCGCTGAACAGATCGCGCACGCGCGCCGCGCCGACGCCGACAAACATCTCGACGAATTCCGAGCCGCTGATGGAGAAAAATGGCACACCCGCCTCGCCCGCCACCGCGCGCGCCAGCAGCGTCTTGCCGGTGCCCGGCGGCCCCACCAGCAACACGCCCTTTGGCACGCGCCCGCCGAGACGGCCGTATTCGCCGGGACTTTTGAGAAACCCGATTACCTCGGCCAATTCCGTCTTGGCTTCGTCGACGCCGGCGACATCGGCGAAGGTCACCCTGGTGTCGGTCTCCATATAAACCTTGGCCTTGCTCTTGCCGATGGCGAGAAACCCGCCGCCCAGCCCCTGCTTGTCCGCAAACCGCTTCATCGCGTAGAACCAGATCGCGACAAATACCAGTACCGGCGCCAGCCAGCCCAGCAGGTCGCGCAGCCATGTGCTCTGAATGACTCCGGTGAACTTCACGTTGTACTGCGCAAGGTCTTTCGCCAGATCCACTTCCACGCGCGTGGTGATGAATTTGGTGCGGCCGTCGGGCAATGGCGACAACAGCTCTCCCTGTATGTGGTTGTCGAGGACCGCGATTTCCCGCACTTTGCCCGCCTTGAGCATGCCGATGAATTCGCTGTAGGCCAACGGCTCCACCTGTCGATACTGCTGAAACGACTGGTTGAGCCAAAGGACCAGCATGATCGCCACGATCCAGTACCACACCGTGAATTGCGTCTGTCTGGGCGTCGCCATGGTGATACTCCTGTTCTGCGCCGATGGATGCTAGCGGCGGCCCGGCGGCCGAGGTTGATTTGCATCAATCCCGCCCGCGGCAGCCGGTTTATCGTCGTAGCGGCTTGAACTGCCTTTCGCTGCCCTCATATCCCTTGAACGTTAAACGAACGCTACAGGACCGATCGAATACCCATGCCGACACGTGACCCGGGCAATTGGATGTGGGCGCAGGCCTGCGACCTGCTGGATCAGGCCGAACGCATGCATCGGCAGTTTTTCCGGCTGGCCGCGGCCGGCCAGACGCGCGTGGCGTGGGAGCCGCCGGTTGATATTCTCGAAGACGACCGCATCATTACCATTATTGTCGCCCTGCCCGGCGTGCCGGCAGAGGGCGTCGAAATTGCCACCGAAAGGGGAATGCTGACAGTGAGAGCAACGCGGCGCATGCCGTTTTTGGGTTCCGGCGCCACCGTGCGGCGCGTGGAGATTCCTTATGGGATTTTCGAACGGCGTATACCGCTGCCGGAAGCGGGAATCGACAACATCACGCACAAACTACTGAACGGTTGCCTGATCCTCCATTTGCGCAAAGCGGGACAGCCATGAACACCTCCCCGATCGACAGCCCCAATCCACTGCGTGCCGACGGCAACGCACGCGCGGACGAATCCGTTGCCGCCGCACGCCCGCGGCGCGAAGACGCCGCGCTACCGCTGCCGGAAGACGTGCTGATCATCGCTCCGGTGCGCAATGTGGTGCTGTTTCCCGGGGTCATTGTGCCGCTGACGCTGCGCCGCGAACGCTCGCGCGCGGCCGGCATGGAGGCGGCGCGGCTGGAGCGCCCGCTGGGCGTGTTGCTGCAGAGCAAGCCCGCGGTGGATCGGCCCGGCCCGGACGACTTGCACTGGGTCGGCACCACCGCCAATGTGGTGCGTTACATCACGGCGCCGGATGGCGCGCACCATGCGATCTGCCAGGGCGTGCGGCGTTTTCGCGTGCTGCAGTTTCTGGACGGCTATCCGTTCACCGCCGCGCGCGTGGAATTCATCGAACAGCCTGAGCCCTTGGACACCGAAACCGAAGGCCGGGCGCTCAATCTCAAGCAGCGGGCGGTGGAAATATTGCAGTTGCTGCCGCAGGTGCCGGCGGAGATCGTAACTGCGCTGCAGGGCGTCGAAGGTCCGGCGCATCTCGCGGATTTTGTGGCGAGCCTGATGGACATCAGCGCGGAAGAAAAGCAAAAACTGCTGGAAACGTTCGACCTCAAAAAGCGGCTGGACGCGCTGCTGGATTTGTTGACACACCGTATCGAGGTGCTGAAAGTGTCGCGCGCCATCGACGAGCGCGCCAGGGAATCCATCGGCGAAAGCAACCGCAAGCATCTGCTGCGCGAGCAAATGCGCGCGATCCAGAAGGAACTCGGCGAAGGCGATGAGGGTGCCGCGGAACTGGCCGAACTGGACAAGGCCGTCACCGAAGCCCGTATGCCGGAAGCGGTTGAGAAGCAGGCACGCAAGGAACTCCAGCGGCTGCAACGCATGCCCGAGGCTTCCGGCGAATATGCGATGGTGCGCACCTACCTCGACTGGCTGACCGAGCTGCCGTGGGCCGCCGATGCCGCTGCGGACATCGATATCGCGCAGGCACGGCGCATTCTGGACGAAGATCACTACGGCCTTGAAAAGATCAAGACCCGCATCCTCGAATTTCTGGCGGTGCGCAAGTTGAATCCGTCCGGCAAGAGCCCGATCCTGTGCTTTGCCGGGCCGCCGGGCGTGGGCAAGACATCGCTCGGCCAGAGTATCGCCAGGGCAACCGGCCGCAAATTCGTGCGCGCAAGTCTGGGTGGCGTGCACGACGAGGCGGAAATACGCGGCCACCGGCGCACCTACATCGGCGCGCTGCCGGGCAGCATCATCCAGCATCTGCGCAAGGCGGGAACGCGCAACTGCGTGATGATGCTGGACGAAGTGGACAAGCTGGGCGCGGGCGGCTTTCATGGCGATCCGTCATCGGCGCTGCTCGAAGTGCTTGATCCCGAGCAGAACACGACGTTTCACGACAACTACCTGGCGGTGCCGTTTGATTTATCCGGCATCCTGTTCATCTGCACCGCGAACCTGCTGGATTCCCTGCCGGGGCCGCTGCGCGACCGCATGGAAGTCATCGAATTGCAGGGTTACACCGCACAGGAAAAATTGCAGATCGCACGCCGCTACCTCGTGAACCGCCAGCTTGAGGCGACAGGGCTCAAAGCCGATCAGTGCACCATCAGCGACGAGGCGCTGTTGACCATCATCCACGACTACACGCGCGAGGCAGGTGTGCGCAATCTCGAACGCGAGATCGGCAAGGTCATGCGCCATGTCGCCGTGCGCGTCGCCGAAGGCTCCACGCGGCAGGCCGCCATCGGCGGCGATGATCTTGCGGCGATTCTCGGACCGCGCAAATTCGAAGCCGAGGTTGCGATGCACGCGGGCGCGCCGGGGGTTGCCACCGGACTCGCGTGGACGCCGGTGGGCGGCGACATTCTATTCATCGAAGCCGGCCGCATGTCCGGTTCAGGCCGGCTGATCCTCACCGGCCAGCTGGGCGATGTGATGAAGGAAAGCGCCCAGGCCGCGCTGTCACTGATCAAATCACGCGCGCCGCAACTCGGCATCGCGCAGCCCGAGGCATGGGAGAAACAGGACATTCACATCCATGTGCCGGCCGGCGCCACGCCCAAGGACGGCCCGAGTGCCGGTGTCGCCATGTTCACAGCGCTGGCATCACTGCTGAGCGGGCGGCCGGTGCGCAGCGACGTTGCCATGACCGGTGAAATCAGCCTGCGCGGACATGTGCTGCCCATCGGCGGGGTCAAGGAAAAGGTACTGGCCGCCCTGCGCGCCGGTATCAAGACCGTCATGCTGCCGCAACGCAATCGCCGCGACCTTGAAGAAATTCCTGCCGAGGCACGCGACAAGATGCAGTTTGTCTGGCTCGATACGGTGGAAGAAGCCGTTGGCCACGCGCTGGAAGCGCCCGCGTCCCCGGCGACGACGGCGGAAGATGCAGCCGGGTAAGCAGTTTATGTTTAGAAATATTGTTTAAAAACAAATAGTTACATGATGATCCGGAGTCCACGGCGGCAACGGATGCGTGCGATCAGCCGGCACATGCAATGGAATTTGCAGCGCCTTGCCGGCTGTGCACGGATTTTCGCTCACTGCTCACAGTATCGGCAGACCCGCACAAGAAGTCTGCCGTGTGTTTCTGACGCAAACCACTACCGATAGCCCGCGCGGTCGAATATTTTTTGCGCCAGCGGCTGATGCCTGCCCAGCGCGCTGATGTTCAGGGTATCGGCCTTGAATTTACCCATGGCGTCGAGGTAGCGGTTGTTCAGCGGCGCGCTCGCGACGGCGGGCCATTCGTTGTTGCCGCCGGCGAAATACGATTGCGCGGCATCGCCGGCGAGATATTCCAGATAACGAATACCGGCATCCTTGTGCGGCGCATGCTTGAGCACGCCGGCGCCGGACACATTCAGATGGGTGCCAAAGCTCTTTTGATTGGGCCACACCAGCGCAACGTCGGCCATGCGCTTGCGGTCATCGGGCTTGTCCGAGGCCAGCAGCCGCGCGTAGTAATAGGTGTTGGCAATCGCCACGCCACACTCGCCCGATGCCACCGCCTTGATCTGATCGGTATCACCGCCCTTGGGCGCGCGCGCAAAATTTGCCACCACGCCGCGCGCCCATGCTTCCGCTTTGGATTCGCCCCAGTGCTCGATCAGGGCACTCATCAGCGACAGGTTGTAAACGTGGCTGCCGGAGCGGGTGCAGACCTTGCCCTTGAGTTTCGGATCGGCGAGGTCCTCGTAGTTCTGCACATCCGCCGCATTGACCATCTGTTTGTTGTAGACAATGACGCGAGCGCGCGTGGAAAAACCGAACCACTGATTGTTTGCCGCGCGCAGATGCGCCGGCAGACGCGACTCGAGTACCTTCGACTGGACAGGCTGGAACAGGCCCATTTGTTCCGCGCGCCACAAGCGGCCCGCATCCACCGTGATCAGCACATCCGCCGGGCTCGATGCGCCTTCATTTCGGATGCGCTCGATCAACGGGTCTTCACCCGCCTCAATGCGGTTGAGCTTGATACCGAACTGCTTGGTGAAATTGGCATACAGCGATTCGTCGGTCTGATAATGACGCGACGAATAAAGATTGAGCAGGTTGCTTTGTGCGGCCACGGGCGCACTCGCGGCTATCCAGGCCGGCATTAGAGCATATTTTAAAAAATGTTTTAAAAACAATGATCTATACATATTCAAGACTCCTGAGGATTGGCGGCACATGGTCATCCGGCGATTATGATAACAATAATCATTCTTATTTAAAAGTGCTTTTTTGAATCCGGCGGCCCGTTCCAGATGGCAGACAGCGCACGGTAGCGGCACGCTTGTTCCAGCGCGCACAGGTCATCGGCGCCGCCGCTATTCCCGCGCAAAGGCAATCAGATGATCCATCTCCAGCCGCACGCCGATTTTTTCGCCGATGGCGTGGTTGTGGTGGCTGGGCACGAACGACATCACGTGTCCGCCGCCCGCCAGTTCCAGCGTGTAAATAAACTGCGCACCGCGAAACGCCTTATTGATCACCGTTGCCTGCAGCGGGCTGGCGTCGTCGTGCAGGATGTCATCGGGCCGCAGCAGCACGTCGACGATGGCGCCGGGCGCAGCCGCGATCGGTGTGTCGCCCTGCATTTCGCCGACTTCGAGCCGGACGCGGTTGCCTTCGAGCACCACACCCGGCAGAAATGTGCCGCGTCCCACGAATTCCGCTATCTCGCGGTTCGCCGGCTCATGATACAGAACATAGGGCGTGTCCCACTGCGCGATGCTGCCGCCGCGCATGATGCCGATGTGGTCGGCGAAGGTGAAGGCTTCGTTTTGGTCGTGGGTGACGATTATGGTGGTGGTATTTTGCGACTTCAGGATGTCACGCACTTCTATGCTGAGCCGCTCGCGCATCTCAACATCCAGATTGGAAAAGGGCTCGTCGAGTAACATCAGCGCCGGACGTGGCGCGAGCGCGCGCGCGAGCGCCACGCGCTGTTGCTGCCCACCCGACAGTTCGTGCGGATAGCGCTGCGCGACCGCCCCAAGGCCCACAATTTCCAGCATCTCATTGACACGCGCGCGACGTGCAGCCTCACCCGCGCCATGCAGACCAAACGCGACATTGCGCGCCACGGTCAGATGCGGAAACAGCGCGTAGTCCTGGAATACCATGCCAATGCGGCGCGACTCGGGTGGTGTGAGGTTGCCGGGACGGCTGACGATGCTGCCATTGATGAGAATTTCGCCGGCCGCAATTTGTTCAAACCCGGCAATGCAGCGCAGCACGGTCGTCTTGCCACAGCCGCTGCGGCCGAGCAGGCACGCTATGCTGCCTTCGCCCAGTTGCAGGCTGATATTGTTGAGGACCAGCCGTGCGCCGTACGACTGGCTGACATGGCGTAGTTCGAGGGTGCCGGACATGCGCGGATTATAATGTTTTCAATATGGTAATGATTCTTGTTACAATAATTTCCTGTTTTTTTTCCACTACTTACAAAATGCCATCCGTACCCGATGGCTTTTCCCCTCATTGTATCAGTGGTATTTTCCGCAGGTGACTCCAGCGACCGCATCGACGGCTTGTGCACAGCCAGGATGGCTGCAGGCCGTGCCACGTCCTTCGCTGCTGTCGGTCACCGCGGTGGTGGTGGCTGCAGCCATTGCGTTGCCGGTGCTGGTGGTGCTGCAAAATGTGCTCACGCCCTCGCAGGGGACCTGGCGGCATCTGGCGCAGACGGTGCTCGGCGAGTATGTCCTGAATTCGCTGCTGCTGATGGCGGGCGTGGCCGCGGGGGTGATTTTTGGCGGCGTGCTTACGGCGTGGATCACTACCATGTGCCGCTTTCCCGGGAGGCGCGTGTTCGAATGGGCGCTGCTGCTGCCGATGGCAATGCCGGCGTACGTGATGGCGTATGCCTATACCGATCTTCTGCAGTTTTCCGGCCCGCTGCAAAGCGCGCTGCGCGAGTGGATGAGCTGGCGCGCGGGGCAATACTGGTTTCCCGATGTGCGTTCACTGGGCGGCGCGATCGTCATGTTTGCGCTGGTGCTGTACCCGTATGTTTATCTGCTGGCGCGGGCGGCGTTTCTCGAACAGTCCGACAGCATGCTGGAAATGGCGCGGGTTTCCGGTTACAGCCCGCGCGGCACGTTTCTGCACGTGGCGCTGCCGCTGGCGCGCCCGGGTATCGTCGCCGGCACCGCGCTTGCGCTGATGGAAACGCTGGCGGATTTTGGCACCGTGTCCTATTTCGGCGTGCAAACCTTTACCACCGGCATCTTCCGCGCCTGGTTTTCGCTCGGCGATCACACCGCGGCGGCACAGCTGTCTGCGGCGCTGTTGGGCTTTGTGTTTCTGGTGCTGCTGATCGAGCGCAGCACGCGCGCACGCGCCGGGTTTCACAACAGCTCGCATCGCAAGCAGTTGCGCCACGTCTATCAGCTGCAGGGCGTGTGGGCGCCGCTGGCGGTCGTGTTCTGCGCGATACCGGTGGTGTTCGGCTTTATGCTGCCGGCGGGCGTAATGCTGCACATGGCGCTGAGCTCCGGCGACGCGCAGTTCGGCACCCGCTACCTGCAGCTCACATTCAACACGGTGACACTGGCGGCGCTGACGGCGGCGCTGGCGGTGGTGCTCGCGCTGGCTGTCGGCTATGCGGCGCGCTCGGGCAGCCGCGCCGTGCGCGGCGCCAACCGCGTGGCCGGCCTCGGCTACGCGGTGCCCGGCGCGGTGATTGCGGTGGGCGTGCTGATACCGATTACGCGGCTGGATCATGCGCTCGCGCAGATGGTGCAGTCGCTGACCCACACCGACCCCGGATTGCTGCTGACCGGCGGCGTGGCGGCACTGGTATACGCATATCTGGTTCGGTTTTTTGCCGTGTCGCTGCAGGCGGTGGACGCCGGCCTGTCAAAGATCACGCCGAACATGGACAGCGCCGCGCGCTCGCTGGGGCTGGGGCCCGCGGCCACGCTCGCGCGGGTGCACGCGCCGCTGTTGTGGCGCAGCGCGCTGGCGGCCGGCCTGCTGGTGTTCGTGGATGTGATGAAGGAACTGCCGGCAACCTTTGTCATGCGTCCGTTCAACTTCGACACCCTCGCGGTACAGGCCTACAACCTCGCGTCGGACGAACGGCTGGCCGAGGCTTCAACCGCGGCGCTGACGATTGTCGCCGTTGGACTGGTGCCGCTGATCGCACTGGCGCGGATGATCCTGGATCCGCATCGGGTGGCGGGCCGGCAGTAAGCCAACGGTATTTTCCCCGCAGGCAGTTGCGCCGCGCGTATGCGGCCGGAACGCTGGCGGCGCTACGCTCAAAATATCCCAAAGCGCCGCTGTGCCATCGCCTCGCGCACGCGCCGCGCCGCCAACTGTATGGCGGCCGCGCGCGGCGCCACGCCCTGATCGCGCGCGAGGTTCAGCACCGCTTCGGTGTTGGCGGCGACTTTCCCGGCAATGGCCGCAAAGGCCGCTTCCTGCGTCGCGCCGCGATACTCCATCGCTGCGCAAATCACACCGCCGGCATTGGCGATAAAGTCGGGCACCACCAGCACGCCGCGCTCATGCAGTGCCTGCTCGGCACCGGCGGTGCAGGGAATGTTTGCCCCCTGCAGCATCAGCCGCGCCTGCAGCCGCCCGGCATTGGCCTCGTTGATTACATCGGGCCGCGCCGCCGGTATCCAGATGTCACACGCGGCATCGATCACCGCATCGACCCCGCCCTTGGCGCCGCCGGGATAGTCCATCACGCTCTTACCCTGATCCTTGAGCGCGGCCAGTTTCGCAATGTCGATGCCGCCGTCATCGCTCAGTGTGCCTTGCGTATCGGATGCCGCCACCAGCAACGCGCCCTGCTCCGCCAGAAAGCGCGCGGCATGCCTGCCGACCGCGCCGAAACCCTGCACCGCCACGCGGGCGCCGGCCAGGTTGAAACCACAGTGGCGCGCGGCGGCTTGCGCAGCATGCCGCACGCCCCAGCCGGTGGCACCAATTTCATCCAGCGGTATGCCGCCCAGCGCCGCCGGCAGGCCGACCGCGCGCCCGATTTCATCGTGCACCCACGCCATGCAGGTCTCGTCGGTTCCCATGTCGGGACCGAAAATGTAATCGGTTTCGTTGCGCAGGGCATGGGCAAAGGCGCGGATCAGGCGTTCTTTTTGTGCGCGCGGCATATGCGGATCGGCTGCCAGCACGGATTTGCCGCCGCCGTGTGCGAGACCCGCCGCCGCATTCTTGAATGTCATCGCGCGCGCCAGCCGGAAACACTCCGCGGTGGTGACATCGGGCGCCATGCGCATGCCGCCGATCGCAGGCCCGCGCGCCACGTTGTCCACTACCAGCGTCGCGTTCAATCCCAGCGACGGCTCATGCACATGAATAATCTTCGCCGGGCCCATATCGTCTGCCCACGGGATCGCTTCAGTCATCGCCCCTCCTCCGCCATTAAATCCATCAAGTGACCAGTACCACCGGACAACGCAGCACATCAACCAGGGTCGACAGGGTTGCCCGGTCGGCATCGCGCGCGACGCCGCCCCACAGCAACACCGCCGGCGCGCACGTGTCCGCGGCCCGCCCCACCGTGCCGGCGTCCCGCTGCTTTATGGTGAGGAACAAGGCAGGGGCGGGCCGCTGATGATGCCGTGCCAGCTGCTCGCGCGCCTGGCTGCGCAAAGCAGCAGCGCCCCCCGCGGTATCCATCAATGCCACCACCAAGCCGCTGCGCATGCCGTCCGCCAGTGCCGCCGCGGCATCGAGCGCACGCTGCGCCGCGGCGGTGCCGTCATACACCACCATCACCGGCTGCCGTGCCGGCGCCGCCGCCACGGTATGCACGGCGAACCTTCCAAGGTGGCCGAACACGGCCAGATCAAAACCCTGCATCACATCCAGCACGCTGACCAGCGGCGCCCCGCGCACCACCTGAAACGTCCATGGCAGGCTTAATGCCGACGCCGCCTGCGCCAGCACGCCGCGCACCGATTGCGCCTGACGCTCCAGCAGCAGTTGCAGTTCGCCCGGCGGCATGCGGCGGACCAGCGCGGTCGCCGAGGCCACCTCCTGCGTAAACGGCAATGCAGCGGAACGAATCAGGTTGATATCTTCGACAAAAATGCCCTTGAGTTCAGCGTCGAGTCTGCGCGCCAGCGCAACCGCGGCCGCGATTGCCGACTCGCCCAGGGGCGACGCGTCGCAGCTGACGATCACCCGCGCGGCAACGTGCTGGTCTTGCTCAGGCATCTTTTCTTTTCGCACCGTGGTGACGCCGGGTGCGCCCGCCGCCGGCATAACTCTGATGCAGCGCGGTCAGTTCGCCCAGCCGTTTGGCGACGCGGCCATTGATGGTCGACTCGGCGCCGCCCATCGCGTGCGGCTCCCCGGCAGGCATGCCGGTCAAGACTTCAATCGCCTGATCCACCGTGCTCACCGGGATCACATGAAATCGCCCGGCGTCGGCAGCCGCCACCACATCCTCGCGCAGCATCAGGTCCTCGACGTTGGCACCGGGTATCAGCACGCCCTGCGTGCCGCTCAGTCCGCGCTTCTGGCAGATGTCAAAAAAGCCTTCGATCTTGTCATTGACGGCGCCGATCGCCTGCACCTGCCCCAGTTGATTCACCGAGCCGGTTACCGCAAACGATTGCGAAATCGGCACCCCCGCCAGCGACGACAGCAACGCGCACAACTCGGCCAGCGACGCGCTGTCGCCATCCACTTCGCCGTAGGTTTGCTCAAACACCAGGCTCGCCGACATCGAGTGCGGCCGGCTGCTGGAGTAGTGAGCGGCAAGGAATGACGACAATATGAGCACGCCCTTGGAGTGTATCGATCCGCCCAGTTCCACCTCGCGCTGCACATCGATCAACTGCCCCTCGCCCAGCCGCGTGGTGGCGGTGATGCGTGCCGGTTCGGCGAAGGTGAAACCGCCCACGTCAAACACAAACAGTCCATTGACCTGCCCGACTTTCGCGCCGGCCGTGTCGATCATCACCGTGCCGCGCAGGATGGATTCGTGCATGCGGTCGCGTACGCGGTCGGCGCGCTGCAACTGGGCGTCTATCGCCTGCTGAACTTCCAGCGCAGACACACTCAGCGCATGACGCGCGCGCGCGCCATGGTCGGCCTCGGCCAGCAGATCGGCCATCGCCTGTATGTTGCCGGACAACTTGCGCGAATCGCCGGTCAGGCGCGAACTGTGCTCGATCAGCCGCGCGACCGCCGAGCGGTCGAACGGCAGCAGCTGCTCTCGCCTCTGGACAGTGGCAAGCACGCGCGCAAACCGTTGCACGCTGTCCTCATCGCGTTCGATCACGTCCTCGAAATCGACGCTCACCTTGAACAGGCGCCGGAAATCCGGATCGTAGGCGTGCAGCGCGTAGTACAACTGGCGCTCGCCGAACAGCACCACCTTGAGCTGCAACGGAATGGTTTCCGGCTCCAGCGATACTGTGCTGGCGAGACTGTACATTTCCGCCAGCGACTCGATGCGGATGCAGCCGGTGGACAAGGCGCGTTTCAAGCCTTCCCATGCGCCCGGCTGGGTCAGCACCTTGTGCGCATCCAGCAACAGGTACCCCCCCGAGGCGCGATGCAGCGCGCCCGGCTTGAGCAGCGTGAAATTGGTGACCAGCGTGCCGAACTGCGCCTGATGATCGATGCGTCCGATCAAATTCGAGTAGGTCGGATGATCCTCGAATATCACCGGCGCCCCCTGCTGGCCGTTACTGTCCACCATCAGGTTGACCTGATAGCGGTGAAACGACGGTGGTCCGGCCAGCATCGCCGGCAGATTCGCGGGCGCTTCACCCGCGTGGCGGAATTCGTCCACGCTGTCGACGATGTCCTCCTGCGCCGCATGCAGATAGTCCAGCACGCGCGGGATATCCTGATAGCGCGACTTCAATTCCTCCACGGAGTGGCCCACGGCAATCAGCGTCATTTCACGGTTCAGCTGCTGGATTTTTTCCATGCGCTCCTTGCGCCATTGCATCGAGGTGCGGATGAGCTTTTCCAGCTTTTGCTGCAACATCGGGATCGCGGTCTCGAAGCGCTGCCTTTCTTCGACCGGCAGCTTTTCGTAATCCTCAGCCGTAATGACTTCACCGTCCTTCAACGGCGCAAGCGAGAAGCCCGACGGTGTGCGCAACAGCGTCACCATGTGCGTGGCCGCCTCGGCCGCCAGCTCGCCAAAGGCTTTTTCGTGGCGGCCGCCGAACTCCGCATCGATCTGCTCGCCGCGCGAACGGTATTCTTCGCTCTCGAAAATCGCCGGAATGGCGATACGCAGGTCATCAATAAGTCGCGTCATATCGGCGGCCAGCGCACTGCCGCGGCCCGGCGGCAGTTCCACGGCCAATGGCTTGTGCGGACGGCTGAAATTATTGACATAGACCCAGTCGCTTGGCTTGGACTCGCCCGCGGCACGCGCGTACAGATACTGCCCGACCATGGCGTGCTTGCCCGCGCCGGACGGCCCCATCACGAACAGGTTGTAGCCGCCGCGGCGTATGCCCGCGCCAAATTCCAGCGAGGTTTGTGCGCGCTGCTGGCCCACGAAACCCGCCGCACCGTCAAGCTCGGCCGTTGTTTCGAACGCGAATGCCCCGGGTGGACAGCGGCTGCACAGGCGTTGCGGTGGCAGCGGCTTCATGGGCTCAAACATGGCACCATTCTCCTGTTCTGTGAATTCACTGACCCTGCGTGCGCGCCTTCACGCGATCAACGGTACACCAACACGGGGATTGTCGACTGCGACAGCACGCGCGTGGTCTCGCTGCCCAGCACCAACTGTCTGAAGCCGCCCCAGCCGTGCGAACCCATCACGATCAGATCGCAACCATGGTCCTTCGCGGCATCGATAATCGCCACGTGCGGCTCGTCCCGGAACACATGCAGGGTCTCGCACGGCACGCCGGCCTTTGCAGCCTCGGCCGCGGCGGCGTCGAACACACTTTTTGCGCGCCCGTTTACGCCTTTTTCCCAATCGGCACGGTCGACATCCAGCTCGGGCAGCACATACCCCTCGTTTGCAAGGCGGTTGAACGAGGGCGAAACGAGCACAACCGTGATCCGTGACCGTAGTGCTTTTGCCAGCTGGATCGCGCCGTGGGAAGCCCGCGTGGACAACTCACTGCCGTCGGTCGGAATCAGTATGTGCGCGAACATGACTGGCCTCTGAACAAGAATGGACGCAAGCAGGTTGGCTCCACTCTACGCCGGCGCTGCCCCGCACAGTATCGGCGGCGTCCGCAAAACCTTTCAGGTTATGCCGCCATCCCATGTAGGGCATTTCCTACAGCGCGCTTCGCATCAAGCCACCCGCCTAGACCATCGTGGCGTGCAGGCGCCGACACGATGGACGTCGCGCCATGGCCGCGGATTCTCAACGTCGACCGCGCCGCCGCGCGTGCCACCGAATACCGATGGTGCGGGCCATCGGGCTGCCGGCTCAACCGGGTTTGCCGTCCAAGCGCGCCCGCGTCAATACCGGCCAGTAGCGAACGGTATGGAGACCGAACGCCGCGGCCCACAGCAGCGCGGAAAGCTGAATGCACGCTGCATACCCGTGCGTCAGCACCAGCACGCCAAACACCCGTAACACTGCCGCCATTTGCAGCAGTATGAATGCGGTTCGTTCGTAGCCGTCCGTGACCAGGGGCCGCGCGGTATGGCCGCGGGCGACGCGCGTCATCATGCCAAGGGTCAAGCTGCCGATGGCGCCAACTGTGAGTGCATGGAGCGCCGGCGCATCCGGCAGCCAACCCAGGGCGGACGCGCCACGCAGCACAAGCGAGACAACGATCCAGCCATAGGCGGCGTGCAGTATCCACACCAGCGGAACTGCGAGGGTTCGCCACGGGCGCCACAGAAACAGACGCGTACCGTGCACCAGCGCGGCAGCCACCGACAGCATGGCGACAACCGCAGGCGTCCAGTGCAGCACGTCGGCCGCCAACAAAAGAATTACCGATCCCAGCGCCAGTCTTTCCACCCAGACATGACGCGTTGCGGCGGCGCCCGGCACGCCGTTGTTGGTAAACATCGGGATCACACGGCCGCCCATAACCACCATGACGAACAGCACCACATCCAGCGCCAGTTGCAGGCCCAGACGGGGTGGCAGTTTCAACCGTCCCTGTAGCGCCAGATGGACCAACAGGGCCAGTCCGGCCATGCACAGGAGTATGCCCGCAAAAAAATAATTTCTGCGATTTCGCGATCGTAGCAGCGGAACGCCAATCGCCGCCGCGACTGCAATCGGGAACAGCACGTTCGCCACGGCCGCCGCGTGGCCGAACGGGGTCAACGCCAAAACCCTGCCCACAACCCACAATGCCGCCAGCGCCATCAACGGCACGCCACTGAGGGTCGGCTGACCGCTCCAATTGCGCACGGCTGTCAGCAAAAATCCGGCCATGACTGCCATCGTGAATCCGAACACCATTTCGTGGCCGTGCCATGCCGGCCCGCGCAGATAAACAGAGGGCAGATAGCCCGCAACCTGAACTGCCCATAGCGCAATACTGCCGGCGCTGAAGATGCCGGCCAGCAGAAAGAAGGGACGAAAACCGAGTTCCCATAGTGCAAAACGCGGCGCACCCGGCAACTGCGCCGGCCGCGCGGATGATGGTTGCCGTGAATCTGTCATGCCGTGGTGAAGCATCACCGTTGCGCCTCACACCCGTGTTGAAGGGCAGCCTTCTGTTTTCGGAAGCCGCCGCCGGGCTGGCAGGCCGCCCAGTCTCGCCACAGTCACGATCACTGCACCAGCGGTGAGTCGTTTGCGTCGAGTTCCACACCTTCAACCCGGGCCTGTCCGGCCAGCAGGCTCAAGTACTGGCGCAATGCCAGTACATAGGCCTGCTGGCGCAACGTATTCATCACCGCGCCGCGCACCGTTTCGAACGGCTGCGCCACGCCGGGCGCGCGCGCCAGCACCTCGACGACATGCAGGCCAAAGCGGCTGTGCACCAGACGCGGCAACACCCCCACCTCGACGCGGCCAAACAATTCGCGCGCAAACTCGGGGGCGCAATCCTGCGCGCCGATCCAGCCCAGATCACCCCCTTCGGCGCCGCTGGGACAGTTCGACCATTCGCGCGCTGCCGCGGCAAAACGATCGGCGCCAGCCCCGTCGTGGCAACGCACGTCGAGGAAAATGGGTTCCACCTGCTTGCGCAACGCAACCACGTCCACGCCCGGCGTGACCGCAAACAGGATATGCCGCGCGTGCACGCGCTGACCGGTGCGATAGCTGCCGGCGTTCGCGGCGTAATGTCGGCGGCAGGCGTCTTCCGAGGGCTCGGGCAGGCGCAGATTTTGTTCGAGCAAGGTCTCGATCGCTGCAGATGCGGCTTCACTGATCACGCCGTCGGAAGACGGGCCATCACTCGCAGCCAGCAAACCCTCGGACTGAGCAGTTTGGCGCAGTAACTCGCTGCAGGCGCGCTGACGCAACGCTGCTGCGGACAGGGTTTCGTGCGACGAATTGACCGCAATGCCGTTGATACGCGCCACCGGCTGCGCGCAAGCAGATTCTGATGTCATAAATTTTATTCAATAAAAACAGATAGTTACGTTCAATGAATTGCGTTAGCGGTGTGGCCCTGACTGACGCTGCGCGGCCGGCAAGTTGAGACGGCGGCTGCGCACCACCTGCCGCGGGCGAAACAAGTACGCGAGCGTGGCAAAGCCGCTCCACACATGCACCAGGCGGCTGAACGGGAACAGCAGGAAGATGGTCATGCCCAGCACGATATGCACCTTGTAGGGCCACGCCAGCGGCATCAACGCTTCCGCGCCGCCCGCGCGAAACGTGAACACGCGCTGCGCCCAGTCCGACAGCACCAGCATCACGCTGCCATCCGCGTGGGACAACGAGTACGGCAGGGTAATCAGGCCCAGCGTCAGCTGAACCCATAAAATTATCAAGATCGCGAGATCGGTGCGGTGGCTGGTGAGACGTATGCGCGGATCGAACATGCGCCGGTAAATCAGCAGGCTCAAGCCCACGAAACAGATGAAGCCCGCAACACCGCCGGCGATGATGGCCACCAGTTGCTTGTCAGCTGGACTGATAAAGGTCTCGTAAACCCAGTGCGGTGTCAGCAAACCCACGAAATGGCCGAAAAACAGGAACAAAATGCCGACGTGAAACAGGTTGCTGCCCCAGCGCAGCGTCGCCCCGCGCAGCAGCTGCGAGGAATCGCTTTTCCAGGTGTACTGGTCGCGGTCGTAGCGCGCCAGGCTGCCCACCAGAAACACGATCATGCAAATATAGGGGTAGTAGCCAAAGAGGAAGGTATGCATATACGTCTGAAAGGCGTTCATGGGCGCGCTCCACGAGGACCGTTGTTGCGAACTATATGTATGGGTTGCGGCTGGCCTGGCCGGGTTTGTCCCCTGGCGGTGCAACCGTCGAACACCGGCGGCTCGCTCCAGCTGTCGTCCAGCGCCGGCTCAGCAGCCAGTTTTAGCGGCTGCGCGTGCTCTCCTGCCAGCTCCAGCAATGCGCCGAGAACGCCGGCATAGGGACTCGCGCGCTGTTGCAAAGCATTGAACAAGGCATTGTAAATGTGCGCCATTTCGCCCAGAAAAGCGCGTGCCTCGGACGGCGGCTGGGTGGACACGAACTCCAGCACGACCGGCAGATAGTCGGGCAACTCGCCCGGCGCCAGATACAGGCCGGCCTGTTCGTAGGTTTGTGCCAGATCGATCATGGCGGGGCCGCGGTCACGGGTATCCCCGTGCACATGCTCGAACAGATGCAGCGACGTGCTGTGGCCGCGGTCAAACAATTCAACGTAATCCGCCTCGCACTGCATTGGATCGGCGCCGCCAAGTGTGTCCATCAGCGTACGAAGCTCGGCCAGGCGCGCGGCAGACAAGGCGTTTTCGCTGCGCAGGATCTGGTCCATTTCGGCTAGATGGCCGCGCAACCGGGCAGTGGGATACCCCAACAAGGCAGCCAGCACGCGCAGCGTGCCGGAGGCTGGAACGGGATGAGTCGGTGCTCGCATGATCAGACCTCCAGCTTGATGGGAATGGTGCGTTTTTTCTCACTGCCGAACAGACTGGTTTCGGTGGTGCCTTCCGAACAGCCGTTGCCGAACGAGAAGCCGCAGCTTCCGCGCACGTTGAACGCATTCTCGGCGTATTCGCGATGCGTGCTGGGAATCACAAAACGATCTTCATAGTTGGCGATGGCCATCACGCGATACATTTCCTCCACCTCATTCCGGGTGAGTCCCACCTGCTCCAGTACCGCGGTGTTGATGCGTTGCTCGACATGCTTTGCCCGCTGGTACGCGCGCATCGCCAACATGCGTTCCAGTGCATGCACCACAGGCACGGTATCCCCTGCGGTCAGCAGATTCGCCAGGTACTTGACCGGAATGCGCAATTGATTGACATCCGGAATGTCGCCGTTGGCGCCGACGTGGCCGGCATTGGCCGCGGCGCTGATCGGCGACAGCGGCGGCACGTACCACACCATGGGCAGCGTGCGGTACTCGGGATGCAGCGGCAACGCCACCTTCCATTCCACCGCCATCTTGTAGACGGGGCTGTTGCGCGCGGCGCTCATCCAGCTGTCGGGTATGCCGTCGCGCGCCGCCTGTTCGATGACCTCGGCGGCGTTGGGATCGAGGAAAACCCCCAACTGCGACTTGTACACGTCGCGGTCATGCGCCACACTTGCCGCCGCCTCGATGCGGTCCGCGTCGTACAGCAGCACGCCCAGATAGCGAATGCGGCCGACGCAGGTTTCCGAGCACACCGTGGGCTGCCCCGCTTCGATGCGCGGATAGCAGAAGATGCATTTCTCCGCCTTGCCGCTTTTCCAGTTGTAGTATATTTTTTTGTAGGGGCAGCCGCTGACACACATGCGCCAGCCGCGGCACTTGTCCTGGTCGATCAGCACGATGCCGTCCTCCTCGCGCTTGTAGATCGAGCCCGACGGACAGCTCGCCACACACGCCGGATTCAAACAGTGTTCGCACAGCCGCGGCAGATACATCATGAAAGTGTTCTCGAACTGCCCGTAGATATCCTTTTGAATGTCGTCGAAATTCCGGTCTTTCGAACGTTTGCTGAATTCGCCGCCAAGGATCTCCTCCCAGTTGGGTCCCCACTCTATCTTTTCCATCTGCTGGCCGGTAATCAGGCTGCGCGGCCGTGCGGTCGGCGCAGCCTTCATCCGCGGCGCACTTTGCAGATGCCCGTAATCGAAGGTAAACGGCTCGTAGTAATCGTCGATCTGCGGCAGGTTGGGATTCGCAAAAATGCGCATCAACAGCTTCCACTTGGCGCCCTGGCGCGGCTCAATCCTGCCGTTGCTCTTGCGCACCCAGCCGCCATGCCACTTGTCCTGGTTTTCCCATTCCTTCGGGTAGCCGATGCCGGGCTTGGTCTCGACGTTGTTGAACCAGGCGTACTCCATACCCGGCCGGCTGGTCCACACGTTCTTGCAGGTCACCGAACAGGTGTGACAGCCGATGCACTTGTCGAGATTGAGCACCATGCCGATTT
>CADECM010000086.1 GCA_902825845.1 uncultured beta proteobacterium | reverse complement strand
GCCATGGACCAGCCCCTGTGGACCCCCTCCCCCGAACGCGTTGCCCAGTCCAATCTGACGGTATTTACCGCATTTGTTGCCGAGCGCTTCGGCGTCCAGGTGCAAAACTACGCTGAGTTACACGAATGGTCGTGCACTGAGCGAGAACAATTCTGGTACGCGATCTGGCAGTTCTGCGGCGTGGTCGGATCCAGTGGCGGCACGGTCCTGCTTGACCGCGATCGCATGCCGGGCGCGCGCTGGTTTCCCGATGCGCGGCTTAACTTTGCCGAAAACTTGCTGTGCCGGCGCGACGACACCACCGCCATCGTGTTCTGGGGCGAGGAACAACTGAAAGGCCAGGTCACCTGGCGCGAATTGCATGACGAGGTATCGCGCCTGGCGCAGGCGCTGCGCGCGCAGGGCGTGGCGGCCGGCGACCGCGTGGCGGCTTATCTGCCGAATCTGCCGGGGGCGGTGATCGGCATGCTCGCCACTGCCAGCATCGGTGCCGTCTGGTCGTCGTGCTCGCCGGATTTCGGCGCGCAGGGTGTGCTCGACCGCTTCGGACAAATCGAACCCAAGGTGCTTCTGGCCGTGGATGGCTATTTCCATCAGGGCAAACCCATCGACGTGCTGCCGCGGGTGGCACAAATGGCTTCGCAACTGCCCACCCTGGAGAAGGTGGTGGTGGTGCCGTACACGCGTGGTGAGCCGCCGCTGGCGGGCATTCCGAACGCCATCAACATTCACGACTTCATGGCGCCCTTCCAGCCGCGCGACATCGAATTTGAGCGCCTGCCGTTCGATCACCCGCTGTACATTCTGTACTCGTCCGGTACCACCGGCGTGCCCAAGTGCATCGTGCACGGCGCCGGCGGCACGCTGCTGCAACATCTGAAGGAGCAACAGCTGCACACGGACGTCAAACCCGGCGACCGGCTGTTCTACTACACCACCTGCGGCTGGATGATGTGGAACTGGCTGGTGTCGGGACTCGCCTCGCAGGCGACGCTGATGCTGTTCGACGGCTCACCCTTTGTACGCCGCGGCCGCATCCTGTGGGATTTTGCGCGCGACGAAAACATCCACATCTTCGGCACCGCGGCCAAGTACATCGACGCAATCGCCAAGCTGAATCTCGCGCCCGCAGTCAGCCACAAACTGCCGGCGCTGAAATCGTTGCTGTCCACCGGTTCGCCGCTGGCGCCGGAAAGTTTCGAATACGTCTACCGCAACATCAAGCAGGATTTGCATCTGGCCTCGATCTCCGGCGGCACCGATATTGTGTCGTGTTTTGCGCTGGGCAATCCTACCGCGCCAGTGTGGCGCGGCGAAATCCAGGCGCCGGGTCTCGGCATGAAGGTCGAGGTGTTCGACGAGCGAGGCCAGTCGCTGCGGCAGGAAAAAGGCGAACTGGTGTGCACGGTTCCGTTTCCCTCGATGCCGCTGGGATTCTGGAACGATGACGACGGCAGCAAGTATCACGCGGCCTACTTCAACGTGTTTCCGAACGTTTGGCGTCATGGCGACTACCTCGAATACACCGAACACGACGGGCTCATCATTTATGGCCGTTCGGATGCCGTGCTCAATCCCGGCGGTGTACGCATCGGTACGGCGGAGATTTACCGTCAGGTGGAGAAGCTCGACGAGGTGGAAGAAAGCATCGCCATTGGACAGGACTGGAACAACGATGTGCGCGTGATCCTGTTTGTGCGCCTGCGTGAAAGCCTGAAGCTCGACGAACCACTGGCCAAGAAAATCATGCAGCAGATTCGCGACAACACCACGCCGCGCCATGTGCCGGACAAAGTGCTGCAGGTGGCCGACATTCCGCGCACCCGCAGCGGCAAAATCGTCGAACTGGCAGTGCGCAATGTGGTGCACAACCAGCCCGTCAGAAACCTGGAAGCGCTCGCCAATGCCGAGGCATTGGAACTATTCCGCAACCGCGTTGAGCTGCAATCGTGAGCATACCGATATTGTAGGTTATTGATTTTAAATACTTATTTTTAGTCGAAGCAGCAGCACCCTTGCGTTTGATCAAAGCGGCCCACATAGGGCAGTGGATAATGCCGCCATGAATACCGCCGCCGACTTGCCCGAAGCTCAAATGGACCTTGCCCTCAGCGGCATGACCTGCGCCGCCTGCGCGGCGCGCATCGAAAAGGTGCTGAATCGCCTGCCAGGTGTTACCGCCCACGTCAATTTTGCTGCCGAGACTGCGCGCGTCGGCTATGTGCCGGAACGGGTATCCCCGGAGCGGGTGATTCAGGCGGTCGAAAAAGCCGGCTACGGCGCGCACGTCATGACCGATCAGTCGCGCGATGAAGAAGCGCGGCAGCATGCCGAAGCCTACCGCAGCGATTGGCGGCGCTTTGTGATTGCCGCCGTGCTGAGCATGCCCTTTGTGTTGCAGATGATCGGGATGATCGCCGGCAAACACGACTGGCTGCCATTGTGGATTCAGTTTGCGCTCGCCACGCCGGTGCAATTCTGGATCGGTCAGCGCTTCTACGTGGGTGCCTGGCACGCGCTGCGCGGCGGCAGCGCCAACATGGACGTGCTGGTGGCGCTGGGCACTTCGATGGCCTACGGCTACAGCGCGGTGGTGCTGCTGGCGGGCCTGCCGCAGCATGTGTACTTCGAAGCGAGCGCGATGGTGATCACGCTGGTGCTACTCGGCAAACTGCTGGAAATGCGCGCGCGCGCCAAGGCCTCATCGGCCATCGGCGAACTGTTGCGCCTGCAGCCGCAGAGCGCCACGGTGGAGCGCAACGGCGCGCGCGTGGAGGTCGCGGTGGCCGACATCGTGCCGCGCGACATTTTCATTGTGCGCCCCGGCGACAGCGTACCGGTCGATGGCGAGGTGATCGAAGGCGACTCCAGCGTCGACGAAGCGCTGCTCACCGGCGAGAGCCTGCCCGCCACCAAGCGCGAGGGCTCACGCGTGTACGCCGGCACCATCAATCAGCAGGGTCTGCTGCGCTGCGTGGCCACCGGCGTCGGCCGGCACACGGCACTGGCCGCCATCGTGCGTTTGGTGGCGGACGCGCAGGGCTCCCGCGCGCCGATCCAGCGCCTGGCCGATGTCATCTCCGGCGTGTTCGTGCCGGTGGTGCTAAGCATTGCATTGCTGACCTTTCTCGCCTGGTGGCTCCTCGGCCAGAATTTCAGCGGCGGCCTGATCAACGCGGTGGCAGTGCTGGTGATCGCCTGCCCGTGCGCCCTCGGTCTCGCCACCCCCACCGCCATCATGGTGGGCAGCGGCATGGGCGCACGCGCCGGCGTGCTGATCCGCAATGCCGCTGCACTGGAAACCGCCGGCAAGTTGACCACGCTGGTGGTCGACAAGACCGGCACGCTGACTCAGGGCAAGCCGGTGGTCACCGATGTGCGGGCGCTGCCCGGCAGCAGTGACGCCGAGCTGCTGACGATAGCCGCATCGCTGGAACAGGGCTCGAAGCACCCGCTGGCGCAGGCCGTGACGGCGCACGCGCGCCACGGCGGCGTGGCGCCTCGACCTGTGACCGATTTTCGTGCGTTGACCGGCAAGGGGGTCGAAGCCCGTGTCGATGGCGTCGCCGCCACGCTGGGTTCGCCGGCATGGGCTGCGGAACTAGGATTGACGCTGCCTGGCGCGGAGATCGCCGCGCTGCAGCAGTCGGGCAAGACCGTAGTGTTCGCCGCGCTCGCAGGCCGCGTGCTGGGATTGATCGCCATCGCCGACCGCCTGCGCGCGTCGACTGCGGGCGCGATCGGCGCGCTGCGCGCCCTTGGCGTGACGCCGCTCATGCTCACCGGTGATAACGCGCTGACCGCCGCGGCGATCGCTCGCGAAGCGGGCATCGATCAGTGGCAGTCCGACCTGTTGCCGCAGGACAAGGCGCAGCAGGTAAAGGCGCTGCAGAGCAGCGGGCAGGTGGTCGGCATGGCCGGCGACGGCATCAACGATGCACCGGCGCTGGCCGGCGCCAATGTCAGTTTCGCCATCGGCGCGGGCGCGGACGTGGCGATCCAGGCCGCCGACATCACACTGATGCGCGACAGCCTGATGAGCGTGGCCGACGCCATCAGCCTGTCGCGGGCAACCCTGTCGAAGATACGGCAGAATCTGTTCTTCGCGTTTTTCTATAACGTGCTGGGCATTCCGCTGGCCGCCGCCGGCATGCTCAACCCGGTGATTGCCGGCGCCGCGATGGCGCTGTCGTCGGTATCTGTTGTCAGCAATGCGCTGCTGTTGCGGCGCTGGAAACCCCACCCTGCAAACCCCAAGGAGTAATCGAATGGAAACCACCACCCTGACCATCAAGGGCATGACCTGCATGGGCTGCGTCGGCAGCGTGACACGCGTGCTGAAAGCGGCGCCCGGTGTGCGCGAGGCGCAGGTGACGCTGGAACCAGGTCAAGCCAAAGTGGAGTACGACGCGGCGTTGACCAGCCCTGCGCAGTTGAAGGCCGCGGTGGAGGATGCGGGCTACGAGGCGGCGTAGCTTCGCCGCAAGTAAATATATAAGTATTTGTTTTTAAAGTATTATTTTAGAAGCATCAATTCCAGATCTGCCACCACGGAGTGCTCGGGCCTGTGTAGCCCTTGAGAAATTTGCTGTTGGGAAAATTCTTCAGCAACACGCGTTCGCTGTCGTCGCGCAGGTCCTTCATGCCCAGCGCGTCGTAGGCTTTCACCAGCAACGATAGTCCTTCCTCGTTGGCAGGCGCCTGCGGATAGGTCTTCAGCGAGAATTGCGCGCGGTTGGCCGCCGCGACATAGGCGCCGCGCTTGACGTAGTAGCGCGCCACATGTACTTCATGCGCCGCCAGCGCGTTCACCAGATAGTTCATGCGCGCCACCGCATCAGGCGTGTACTTGCTGTCGGGAAACTTGACTGCGAGTTCCTTGAACGCATCAAAGGCATCGCGCGCCGCCTTCGGGTCGCGCTCCGACATATCCTGGTTGCTGATGTAGCCCATGATGCCCAGGTCATCGTTGAAGTTGGCGAGCCCTTTCAGGTAATACAGGTAATCAACGTTGGGATGATTGGGATGATTCTTGATAAAGCGTTCTGCCGCGGTCACGGCGCCTGCGGGATCCTTGTCCTTGTAATACGCATAGGCAAGCTCCATCTGCGCCTGCTGCGCAAACCGGCCATAGGGGTAACGTCCCTCCAGCTTTTGGTAGTACTCGACGGCTTTGTCGAAGCCGCGTCCATCAAGCGCCGCGCGCGCCTCCGCATACAGCTTTTGCGCCGACCAGCCTTTGGTTTCATCGGTTTTATCGCTGAACAGGCCGCAGCCGGCGAGCAAGCCCGCCACTATCACGCCTGCGAATACCGCTAAAATACGTTGCAACATAGTTGAGTCCCATGCGCGTCGCTAAAAAACGCCCCGAAAATTATAACGTAATCACGCCGGCTCAGGCGCCCGGCCTGACGCCGGAGCGTTTGAGCGCGGTGGTTCCGGACGTCTGCGCGGGCCTGCGGGCTGACACGGCCCTGGCGCAAATGTTCCCCGAACATTCCCGCAGCCGGCTCAGCGCATGGCTCAGGAACGGCCGGATCACGCTGGATGGCGCATCCCCGGCACCCAAGGACAAGGTCTGGGGCGGCGAACAGGTTGTCGTCGACCCGGAAACCGACCCGCACATCACCGCCTATCGCGCGCAGGACATACCCATTACCGTGGTATTCGAAGACGAGCACCTGATGGTGATCGACAAGCCGGCCGGACTGGTGGTGCATCCGGGCAGCGGCAACTGGGAAGGCACCCTGCTCAATGCCCTGCTGCAGCACGCGCCACAGCTGGCGCAGCTGCCGCGCGCGGGCATTGTGCACCGCCTCGACAAGGACACCAGCGGCCTGCTGGTAGTGGCAAAAAACCTGGCGGCGCAAACTGCGCTGGTGCGCCAGTTGCAGGATCACAGCGTCACCCGCGAATACGCCGCGGTGGTGCACGGCAACGTGCCCGCCGCCGGCACGGTGGATGCGCCGATCGGCCGCCACAAGACACAGCGCACGCGCATGGCGGTGGTTCCCGGCGGCAAGGCCGCGATAACCCATTACGAACCGGTCGCGCACTTCGGCCGTACCACTCTGCTGTGCTGCCGCCTTGAAACCGGCCGCACCCATCAGATTCGCGTGCATATGGCATCGATCGGCCATCCGCTGATCGGGGACGCCGTTTACGGCACGCGGCGCGGCGTGCCGGGCGCGGTGGCATTTGCGCGGCAGGCATTGCACGCGCAAAAACTCGCATTGACACATCCCGCCAGCGGCCGCCGCCGCAGCTGGCAGGCGGCGCTGCCCGATGATCTGCAGCACCTGCTCGACACCCTGGAGCACAACGCATGAAGCACGACTGGATAGTCCCCGAATGGCCGGCGCCCGCCCGTGTGCGCGCCTTCATTACCACGCGCACCGGCGGCGTCAGCGTGGGGCCGCATGCCGGCTTCAATCTCGGCCTGCGCGCCGACGAAGACCCGGCTGCCACGGCGCGCAACCGCGCCCTGCTGCAACAGCATCTGCCGCAGACGCCCAAATGGCTGCGACAGGTGCATGGCGCGCGGGTGGTCGATGCCGACGCGGTGGATACGGCACTCGACAGTCCGCAGGCCGACGCCAGCGTGGCGCGCGCAGTCGGCACCGTGTGCGCGGTGATGATCGCCGACTGTCTGCCGGTGCTGTTCACCAACCGTGCCGGCACGCGCGTCGCCGCCGCACATGCCGGCTGGCGCGGTCTCGCCGGCGGTGTCATCGCGAACACGGTGCAGACGCTGCAACAAGCCGGCGTTGACCCGGCCGACCTGCTCGCCTATATCGGCCCCGGCATCGGCCCCGGCGCGTTCGAAGTCGGACCGGATGTCCACGCTGCTTTTATTAATGCGGATGCCGGCGCGAAGGACGCCTTCGTCCCGCACACGCCCGGGAAATGGCTGGCCGATCTGTTCACCCTGGCGCGGCGCGCGCTCGGCCGGGCCGGCGTGACACAGATCTACGGCGGCGGCCTGTGCACCTACAGCGACCCGAGGCGCTTTTATTCCTATCGCCGCGACAAGGTGACCGGACGCATGGCGGCGCTGATCTGGCGGGAGTAAGTCTTTGTATTAACGTATAATCGCGCGCCACGGGCAGTCCGCGCGCGGCTTGCGCGCAAGCGCCCTACTCCCCAAGCTCATGACAACCTTCACCTGGATACTCGCCGCCACCATCGCCGGCGGCATTGTTTCCGTACTCGGCGCATGGCTGATCGCCGCGCGCGCCAGCGCGGCGCAGGTGCCCGTTCTGATCAGTTACGCGGTGGGTGCGCTGCTCGGCGCGGTGTTCATCGAGCTGCTGCCGCACGCGTTCAGCCAGTCAAATAACCTGCACGTCACCGCCGCCACCATACTCGGGGGACTGCTGCTGTTTTTCATACTCGAGAAGCTGGTGCTGTGGCGGCATTGCCATATCGAGGAATGCGAGGCGCACGACCCGCATGACGGCCCTGCCCCGCCGCCTGTTCCCGCACCGGCTGCGCCTGCTGCGCATCATCACGACCACGGCCGCAGCGGCATGATGATACTGATCGGCGACACCTTTCACAATTTCGTCGATGGCGTGCTGATTGCCGCGGCGTTTCTCGCCGATACGCAATTGGGCATCGTCACTGCCGTCGCCATCATCGCGCATGAAGTGCCGCAGGAAGTCGGCGATTTCCTGATCCTGCTGCACTCCGGCTACACGCGCAAATACGCGTTTCTCCTGAACTTGCTGTCGAGCGTGGCGATGGTGGTGGGCGGGGTGATGGCGTATTTTGCGCTGCAGATGATGCAGCAATGGGTCAATACCCTGATCGGGCTCGCCACCGCCAGCATGCTGTATGTCGCGGTGGCCGATCTGATTCCGGGACTGCACCGACGTCCGGAAATTCGCGCCACCATCCAGCAGGTAACGTTGATCGCACTGGGAATCGCCACCATCTGGCTGGTGGGTGAAATCGCGCACGGCCATTAAAATCGCGGCGGTGCCAGGCGCCACTTTCTGCAACCATGTCCGCTTCCGACGCCGAAACCTGGCAAACACTGATCGATGACGCGGCGCGCCTGCAGCAAGCGTTGCTGGACGCCATCGCGCGGCCGCTGCACACGGGCGCGGGCGGCCTCGACACTCGCGAGGTGCTGCAACAATTGGCCGCCGATTATGTGCGTGACCCGCAACGCTGGCAGCAATTGCAGGCGGCATGGTACCGTGAACAGATGGCATTGTGGCAGGCCGCTGCGGCCGGCGAAGCGCCCGGCACGACGGAAGCCGACCGCCGTTTTCGTGCGCCGGAATGGCGCCAGCCCTATTTCGCGTGGCTTTCGCAGTCCTATCTGGCCACGTCGCGCTGGCTGACCGCGATTGCCACGCACGCCTCGCTGGACGCCGCGGCAAAGCGCAAGGCGGAATTCCTGATGCGGCAATGGGTGGATGCGGCCTGCCCGGCCAATTTCGGCTGGGGCAATCCGGAAGCGCTGCAGCTCGCGGCGCAGACACAGGGCGCCAGTCTGGCACAAGGCATGCGCAATCTGCAGCAAGACCTGCCCAAAGGCATGGTGTCGATGACCGACGAACGCGCGTTCGAGGTCGGACGCAATCTGGCGGTGACGCCAGGCGCGGTGGTGTTCGAGAACGAGTTGATGCAATTGATCCAGTATCGCCCGCTCACCGCGTCGGTGCATGAACGGCCGCTGTTGATGGTGCCGCCGTGCATCAACAAATTCTACATCCTCGACCTGCAGCCGGAAAATTCACTGGCGCGTTACGCCGTGGAACAGGGCCACACCGTGTTCATGGTGTCATGGCGCAATGTGCCGCCAGACATGGGCAGGGTGAGCTGGGACGATTACGTGACCAAGGGCGTCATCACCGCGATCGAGGTCGCGGCGAGGATCTGCGGCGCCAAAAAAATCAACGCGCTCGGTTTTTGCGTGGGCGGCACCCTGCTCGCCACCGCGCTGGCCGTGCTGCGCGCCCGCCGCAGGAACCCCGTGGCCGGCCTCACCCTGCTCGCCACCATGCTCGATTTTTGCGACACCGGCGAGTTGTCGGTGTTTATCGACGAGGCGTATGTGAAGGAACGCGAGCGCCAGTTTGCCGACGGCGGCATCGTGCAGGGTCGCGAACTGGCCGTCACCTTTGCCAGCCTGCGCGCCAATGATCTGATCTGGAACTACGTGGTCAACAATTATCTCAAGGGCCAGACCCCGCCGCCGTTCGATCTGCTGCACTGGAACTGCGACAGCACCAACCTGCCGGGCGCGATGTATGCGTGGTATGTGCGGCATACCTATCTGGAAAACAGCCTGCGCGTGCCCGGCAAGCTCACGGTATGCGGCGTGCCGCTGGATTTGACGCGACTCACGCTTCCCGCCTATCTGCTCGCCACGCGCGAGGATCATATCGTGCCGTGGAAAACCGCCTATGCCGGCACGCAAATCCTCAAGGGCAAGCTCACCTTCGTGCTGGCGGCAAGCGGCCACATCGCCGGCGTGATCAATCCCGCCGCCCGCGGCAAGCGCAACTACTGGACCGGCGGCACGCCGGGTGCCGATGCCGAAGCGTGGCTGAACGGCGCCACATCACAACCGGGCAGTTGGTGGAAGCATTGGCGCGCGTGGCTTGCGGCGCACGGCGGAAAATTGATTGCGGCACGTGCCACGCCCGGCGGCGCGGGTTACACTGAAATCGAAGCCGCGCCGGGGCGTTATGTGCTGGAAAAGGCTACGCCGCTTGATATGGCGCAATGAATTCATAACCAGCTGTTTTTATACTGATTATTTAGAGGAGAGACACATGAATCAACGCATGGCATTGGTCACCGGCGGGATGGGCGGATTGGGTGAAGCGATCTGCATCAAGCTCGCGCGCATGGGCTACAAGGTGGCGACCACCTGCTCGCCCGGCAACACCAAGCGCGAGGCCTGGCTCGCCGACATGAAGAAGCAGGGTTTTGACTTCAAGGCGTACGAAATCGACGTTGCGGATTTTGAATCCTGCCTGCTCGGCGCGGCCAAGGTTCAGTCCGAATGCGGCCCCATCGATGTGCTGGTCAACAACGCGGGCATTACGCGCGACATGACCTTTCGCAAAATGGACAAGCCGAACTGGGACGCAGTTCTGCGCACCAACCTTGATTCCGTGTTCAACATGACCAAGCCGGTGATCGACAGCATGGCCGAGCGCGGCTGGGGGCGCGTGATCAACGTGTCGTCGGTGAACGGCCAGAAAGGCGCCTTCGGCCAGACCAACTATTCCGCAGCCAAGGCCGGCATGCATGGTTTCACCAAGGCGGCCGCGCTCGAGTACGCGCGCAAGGGCGTCACCGTGAATACCATTTCGCCCGGCTACATCGGTACCAAGATGGTGATGGCCATTCCGAAGGAAGTGCTCGACAGCAAAATCATTCCGCAGATTCCGATCGGCCGCCTCGGCAAGCCGGAAGAAGTCGCGGGGCTGGTGGCGTATCTGTGTTCGGACGAAGCGGCATTTGTCACCGGCGCCAATATCGCGATCAACGGCGGGCAGCACATGCAGTGAAGATGGCCCCTATGGCTTCTGGCTTGTGCGCCGCACCGCCACCCATGCTGCGAACGCACGAGCCACTGCCACGCTGCCGATGATGCCCCGCACAGCCGATACAGTAAATGTAAGTAGTTGTTTTTATTGTATTTTTTAAACACGCACATTGCATCGCAACACCTTTTCTGAAATAATCCGCGTTCCTTTCCGCTGGGGTGCGTCATGGCGACACAAGTGCGACTGATCAAGAAATACCCGAACCGCCGTCTCTACGATACCGAGACCAGCACCTACATCACGCTCGGCGATGTCAAAAAACTGGTGCTGGCCCAGACCGAGTTTCGCGTCGAGGACGCGAAGACCCGGGAAGACCTCACGCGCAGCATATTGCTGCAGATCATTCTGGAAGAAGAAGCCGGCGGCGCGCCGATGTTCACCAGCGACATGCTGTCACAGATCATCCGCTTCTACGGCAACGCCATGCAGGGCATGATGGGCAACTTCCTCGAAAAGAACGTGCACACCTTCATGGACATCCAGAAGCGCATGCAGGATCAGTCGAGCCAGATGTACGGCGCCAATCCCATGCTCAGCGCCGATGCGTGGAACGAGTTTGTCAAAATGCAGGGCCCCGCAATCCAGGGCCTGATGGGGCGCTACCTCGAGCAAAGCGCCAACGCGTTCGTGGAAATGCAAAAGCAGATGCAAAACCAGACGCGCAACATGTTCGGCGGCTTTCCGTTTGCCGGGTTCGGCGGCGTCCCGGGCAAAGACGAAGACAACAAGGGCTGATTGCGCTCAGTCAGAGAGTTAGCCATGCCGGCGAAAAAAGTCGGATTTGTTTCACTGGGCTGCCCCAAGGCGCTGGTCGATTCCGAACGCATCCTCACCCAGCTGCGCGCCGAAGGGTACGCGATCTCGCCGTCCTATGATGATGCCGATCTGGTGGTCGTCAACACCTGCGGCTTTATCGATTCGGCGGTGCAAGAATCACTCGATGCCATCGGCGAAGCGCTCGCCGAAAACGGCAAGGTGATCGTCACCGGCTGTCTTGGCGCCAAGGGCGATATCGTCAAAGCCGCACACCCCAACGTATTGGCTGTCACCGGCCCGCACGCCACCGACGAAGTGATGCGCGCGGTGCACAGGCACCTGCCGCACAAACACAACCCGCATGTCGATCTGGTGCCCCCGCAAGGTGTCAAGCTCACCCCCAGACACTACGCCTATCTCAAAATCGCCGAGGGCTGCAACCACCGCTGCACTTTTTGCATCATCCCCTCGATGCGCGGCGATCTGGTGAGCCGTCCCATCGGCGACGTGATGCAGGAAGCGCAGAATCTGGTCAATGCCGGCGTCAGGGAACTGCTGGTGATCTCGCAGGACACCAGCGCCTACGGCGTCGATATCAAATATCGCACTGGCTTCTGGGGCGGCAAGCCGCTGAAGACGCGCATGAGCGCACTGGCACAGGCGTTGGGCGAGCTGGGCGAGGGTAACGTCTGGGTACGCCTGCATTACGTCTACCCGTATCCGCATGTGGATGAGGTGATCCCCCTGATGGCGGAGGGCAAAATCCTGCCCTATCTCGATGTGCCGTTTCAGCACGCCAGCCCGCGCATCCTCAAGCTGATGAAGCGCCCCGCCAATACCGGGAACACGCTGACGCGCATCAAGGCATGGCGCGCGATCTGTCCCGAACTCACCATTCGCAGCACCTTCATTGCCGGCTTTCCCGGTGAGACGGAAGCGGAGTTTGAGGAATTGCTGGCATTCCTCGAAGAAGCGCAGCTGGATCGCGTGGGCTGCTTTGCCTATTCGCCTGTGGCAGGCGCAACGGCCAATGCCCTGCCCGATCCGGTTCCGGACGATGTGCGCGAGGAACGCCGCGCGCGCTTCATGCAGACGCAGGAAAGAATCAGCAAGGCGCGCCTGAAAAAGAAGGTGGACCAGACCATGACCGTGCTGGTCGACGAGAATGACGGCAAAACAGCTGTGGCGCGCAGCGGCGCCGACGCCCCCGAGATCGACGGCTGCGTAATCATCAGCCGGCCTGGCGCCATCCAGCCGGGCGAGTTTGTCGAGGTGAAAATCACGCGCGCGGATGCGCATGACCTCCACGCAAAAGTGATTTGAAAACGAAGTCTTTATTCAGCCCCTGTGAAAGATCTACATCTTCCCTCACCCCTAGCCCCTCTCCCGAAGGGAGAGGGGAACAAGCCCTCGCCCTCCGGGAGAGGGCGGCGCGGAGCGCCGGGTGAGGGAAGCTTTTGACTTTTCATTGAGGCTGAATAGAGACAAAACAAATACTTATGCTCTACCGGTTGCTGCGCTGGGCGAAACAGCTCAAAGCCGAGGCAGTGACCCTGTGGTTTTGCTATCGCCATCCCGATACACCGCTGGTTGCCAAAGTACTCGCCATCGGCATCGTCGCCTACGCCTTCAGCCCGATCGACCTGATCCCCGATTTCATTCCCGTGCTGGGGCTGCTCGACGAGGCGATACTGTTGCCCGCCGCGATCTGGTTGGCGCTTAAATTTATTCCGCGGCCGATACTCGACGTGTGCCGCGCCAAGGCCACAACATGGCTCGCGGAACAACATGCCAAGCCGCGCCAATGGCTGGGGGCAATCATTGTAGCTGCCGTATGGATTGCCGCAGCCTGGCTGTGCTGGCGCTGGTGGATCGAATGACATGCTTATAATCCACCTATCATGGCGATAAAACGACACAGATTCAAACGGCCCCGATTCGAACGCTCCGCGTGGCGGGAGTGGGCCATCATTCTCGTTCCGACGGTGCTGCTGCTGGGCGGCATCGTTTACATTGCATCGCGCTTCATCCAGCCCGCTCCGCCGAATACCATCACCATCACCACTGGCGGCGAAACCGGCGCGTATTACAAATTTGCACAGCGCTACCAGAGCGCGCTCAAGCGCGACGGCATCCATCTGGACATCAAAACCTCGGCGGGTTCGCTGCAAAACCTGGCGCGCCTGCGTGGTACTACGCCCGAAGCCGGCGTCGCTTTTGTGCAGGGCGGCACCACCCATCCCGAAGACTCCAATACCATGCTGTCGCTGGGACGCATGTTCTACGAGCCGCTGTGGGTGTTTCACCGGCTGCCGCAAGACATCGAACGGCTGGCGCAATTGCAGGGCAAGCGCATCGCGGTTGGCCCCGCCGGCAGCGGCACGCGCAATCTGGCCGCGCTGCTGCTGAATGCCAGCGAAGTGACCGCCGCCAATGCCACGTTGGTCGAGTCGCCCGGCAAGGCGGCCGCTGAGGCGCTGATCGCTGGCGAGGTCGATGCCGCCTTTTTTGTCGCGGCGCCCGATGCGGAACTGGTGCAATCTCTGCTTCGCTCGCCAGGCGTCCGGCTGATGAGCTTTTCGCATGCCGAGGGCTACGCGCGGCGTTTTCCGTGGCTGGCGCGCATCGTGCTGCACAAGGGCGTGGTCGATTTTGCGCAAGGCATCCCTGCACGGGACGCGGAACTGGTGGCGGCGGTAGCCCTGCTTGCGGTGCGCGACGACTTGCACCCCGCGCTGCAGTTCGCGCTGACACAGGCCGCAGCAGAAGTGCACCGCGGACCTGGCATATTCAACGCCGCAGGCACGTTTCCGCAATCACAGGGTATCGAATTGCCGATGAGTGATGTCGCGGAACGTTTCCTGAAATCCGGACCGCCGTTCTTCCAGCGCTACCTGCCGTTCTGGGTGGCGGTGTGGATGGATCGGTTGCTCGTGCTGCTGATCCCGCTGGCCGCGGTGCTGATACCGGTGTTCAAGATTCTGCCGTCGATCTACGACTGGCGTGTGCGGCGACCGCTGTGGAAATGGTACGAGCAGTTGCATGATCTCGAAGCCGCGATAGCCGAACACCCGGAAGACCACGACAAGCACCTGGAGACGCTGGAGCGCATCGACGACGAAATCTCATCCAGCCCGATGCCGGTGCACTACTCCGATCCGCACTACCAGTTGCGCTCGTATCTCGAATTCGTGCATCGGCGGCTGCAATCCTACGCGCCGGACAAGGCCGGCACCGACTGAGCCTGCAGCGCGTGTGCAAAGAACGCTTCCACCTCGGCCAGCTCGCGCGTGCGCTTCATCGGCGGCAGACTGCGCCAGATGCGCTTGCCGTAGGGCTTGTCCACCAGACGCGGGTCGCAGATCATGAGCACGCCGCGGTCGCTCTCATCGCGGATCAGGCGCCCCGCCCCTTGCTTTAACGTGATCACTGCCTGCGGCACCTGATACTCCATAAAGGCATTGCGGCCTTCGCGGTTCATCTTGTCGATGCGCGCGGCCAGCACCGGATCGTCCGGCGGCGAAAACGGCAGGCGGTCGATCACAACCAGCGACAGCGCGTCGCCGCGCACGTCGACGCCCTCCCAGAAACTCTGGCTCGCCACCAGCACCGCGTTGCCGAGCTTGCGAAAACGCTCGAGCAGTTCGCTGCGCGAGCCCTCGCCTTGCAGCAGCACCGGATACTCCAGTCCGCGTGTTTTGAATTCGTCGCGCACCCGTTCGCACGCCTCACGCATCGCGCGCAGGCTGGTGAACAGCAGGAACGCCCTGCCCCCGCTCGCCACCAGCACCGGCAGCGCCGCCGTCACTACCGCCGCGGTGTACTCGCGCGTATTGGGATTGGGCAGGCCCTTGGGCGCATACAGTAAGGCCTGGTTCTGAAAATCGAAGGGGCTTGCCCAACTCGCGGTTTGCGCGTCCTCCAGCCCCAGTTCGCCACAGTAATGTTTGAAATCACCGTTCACCGACAGCGTGGCCGAGGTAAATACCCAGGCTCGTGACGTCTCGGTGACCTGTTTGCGGAAAATGTCCGCAATCGACAGCGGCGTGGCATGCAGCTGCAGGGAGTGGCCGAAAAGCTCAAGCCAGCGCACGAAACTGTCGTCCTTGCCTTCGCGCCACCTCGCAATGGTTTGCGCCAGTGCCTGTGCGCGAACACGGCAGTGTTCGAGACCCTCGCTGCGTTCCGCTTGCGATTCCAGCATCACAAACAAAGCGGACAGTTTGGCGCACGCGTTATCCAGCGCGCCGGTGAAATCGCTGTCGCCGGTAATATCCTTGTGCGTTAGGCGCCCGCTTTCTTCCGCGCGCGACAGCCGCAAGTCACGCGCCGCCTTTTCCAGCGCCAGCGCCGCGTCCGGCAGTGCCGCAAAATCCTTCGCGCCCGCGATGCCTTCAATGCGCGAATCGCGCGCCAGATCCAGCAATTGCGAAGTGGACACCGACTCGCCGAAAAACAGACTCGCGGTGTCGGGCAACTGATGCGCCTCGTCGAAAATCACCGTGTTGCAGGCGGGGAGCAACTCGGAAACACCCTCATCTCGCAGCGCCACATCCGCAAAAAACAAATGGTGATTCACCACCACCACATCGGCATCCAGCGCCTGCTTGCGCGCGCGCATGACAAAACATTTGTCGTGGTGCTCGCAGTTGGAACCGAGGCAATTGTCGCGCGTGGACGTGACATGCGGCCACACCCCGGCATTCTCCGGCACCTCGGCCAGATCGGCGCGATCGCCGCTTTGCGTGCGCCGCGTGAAGCTCGCGATCAACTGCAGATAGCGCGTGTCCTCGCGCGTCGGCAGGCGCCCTTCAGCGAGCGTGTTCTCCAGATGATGATGGCACACATAGTTGGCGCGCCCCTTCAACAGCGCCACGGATACCGGCGCCTTCAGCGCCGCGCGCACGGTGGGAATGTCGCGGTCGAACAACTGGTCCTGCAGCGTCTTGGTACCGGTGGAGATAATCACCTTGCCGCCGGACAACAGCGCAGGCACCAGATAAGCAAACGTCTTGCCTGTCCCCGTACCCGCCTCTGCGACAATAGCCTTTTGATTTTGAATGGTTCTTTGGATGGACAGCGCCATCTCCACCTGGCCCGCGCGGGCGCGGAATTCCGGCACGACTGCGGCCAACGCACCCTCTGCTGAAAAAACTTTTTCGATTTCGGACACGGCGCGCAGTTTAGCGCGCATCCAGTGCAATGACCACAGTTGAGGACTCGCCCTCTTGGTCGACGACAAACGTGGCCGTCAACGTATTGCACGGCTTTAATGGCGGAGACCCCTTCCTACGGTTATGTGAAGCCCGCCCGCTCCGCTCGTCAAGGTGGTTGATCGACTGGCAGGTTTCCTGCGCCGCCTACTCGACCCACTCGAAGGCGGGTTCACCGTCCCACACCGGGTTGTTTGGGATGCCAATGCCCTTTTTGTCGGAAACGTCGCCGGGACGCGGATTGAGATTCAGGTACCAGATCAGATTGGCTCCCGCTGCAGTCGATTTTGGTGCGGCAATTTCAGTGAGAATGTCGCTGACCGACAATAATCCCGAGTAAATCTGCATGCCTCGAATGATACCGTTGAACTCTTCCCAGCCCGGATAGCCTCCCCACGACTGGCCATTCAAATTGGGGGCCTGACCGACGACTATCGCCGGGGTGGGCGGGCTCAGCTGTGCCCAGTTCGGATCGTTGAACGTCTGGCGAATTACCTTGGTCAAATCGGGCAGATCGTAATAGAACTCGTGGTGAGTTATCGAGGGGGACTCACGCCAGGCTCGAAACGCCTGGGTATACCAACGATCCCATTGCACTTCACTGCCAGTGACATAGTCGTTGGAGTACACGGAGATTTCCCACTGGCCCGGGCCGTTGGGCGAAGGCACCGGATACGGATGAGCGCCATAATAGGTGTTGCCGATACGATCACCCCTGCCGTTATAGTCGAACCAGGCAAATGGGCCGTCATTGCCCCAAAAAAACGTGGTGTAGTACGTATTTCCATTCTGAGACGCGCTCTTCTTGCGCGGATAGACCTTGAATACATATGTTGCGTCGTAGATCGGGAAAGGGTTATGCCAGTACAACATCCGACGCACCGATCCATCGCCTGGCCATTCCAAGCCATAGGTTTGTGTTGATGCCGTTACGACTACTGTCGCCGAAGCCGCCGCGGTGCCGCCAGCGCCAGTGCAAGTCAAGGTATAGGTCGTGCTCGATACCAACGGCCCTGTCGATTCCGTGCCAGACACAGCGCGCGAACCAGTCCAGCCATCGGAGGCAACACAAGTATTGGCATTGAGCACCGACCAATTCAAGACAGAACTGCCGCCACCGGCTATACCGTCCGGACTGACTGATAGGGTCACGACTGGCGCAATTGCCTGCGTGGTGCCGCTAACGATATCGGAGTAGGCACTGAAATTACCCGCGGCATCCGTAGACCTCAACCGATATCGATAGCTCGTTAAAGGCAACAAACCTGTGTCGTTGTAGTTGAGGCTGTTTAGAACTGCGATCAATGCAAAGTTATTGCAATCCGTCCCTTCGCACCGTTCGACCTGATAACCGATTATCGCTACATCATCCGTCGAAACGCTCCAATTGAGGTTGAGGCCACCACTCGCAGGCGCAATGTTCAGAATAACAGGCGCCGTTGGCGGCGTTGTATCCGCGATCGGAGGAAGATCGCCCAGCGGCGTCATCATGTCCGCTTGCACCTCGGTTTGAATGAGAGGACGACTATATATGCGAACCTCGTCTATGCTGCCATCGAAGACGCTGCCAGCCAGGCCCGGACGTTGGCCGATATAGACATTCAACGGTGAATCCTGCTGCGCTCCCGTGATCACGCCTTGGAGCGGCCCATTATCCAGAAGCCCGTTCACGTATAGGTCAATGGTCCGGTTGGTTGCATCGTAGACACCGGTTACGTAATACCACTGATTGGCCTGCAAGGTGGTAGCCCCATAGCGAACGACCGCTTCGCCATTGTCGTTGGTTAACCGGAATCCAATCGTGCGATTTCCTGAAGCTTGGGTTGTTTCAAGCTGAAAGCCCTGCACGGTCGCGCCACCTCGTTTGGAGACAATTGCTGTGTCATCCAGTGAAAAAGCAGATGCCTTGATCCAGGCGCTTACGCTCATATCGCTGTTCATCTGCAAAGTGGGCGGACTGCCCAAATCAACGAAGGAGCTGTTCCCGTCAAAAATCAAGGCATTGCCAAACTGACCAGACGTGGTCCACGTCGACGCGTGCAGCTGTCCAATGCCGTTATTCCCCGAAACATCAACTGTCGATGTTCCTGCACCCTCGTTCAGGGGATAGGCGGCAACAAGTCCCAACACTGAACCCGATGTTGCCGCACTGGCCACATTGGAGTAATCACTGAGATTCCCTGCCGCATCCGCGGCTCGCACGCGATAGCGATAACTGGTGTTAGGCAGGCGCCCGGTATCAGCGTAAATCGTTCCTGAAATTGCCGAAATTTGAACAAAGTTCGTGCATGCCGCACCCTGACAACGCTCCAACTGGTAACTTGCCACGCTTACGTCGTCAGTTGCGGAGCCCCAACTTAGATAGACAAGCGTGGCACCGGCGGGATTGGCAAGGAGATTCGATGGCACCGTCGGAGCCGTCGTATCCTGCAACGTAATGCTCGCCAAATTGGAATAGCCGCTGAGGTTGCCAGTCGCGTCAATGGCTCGTGCGCGGTATTGATAGTTGACGCCGGTTGCCAAGTTGTTGTCACTGTAATTCGTACCAGTCGGAGCAGCAATCTGTAAAAAATTCGTGCAGCCCGTGCCCTGACACCGCTCGAGCTGATAGCCCGTAACCGCCACGTTGTCTGTGGAAGCCGACCAACTCAAATTGACGCTGGACGAAGAAGCCGCGACCGCGGCTAGCAAACCAGGACTGCTCGGAGCCGCGGTATCAATAATGACGGCGTCGATATTCAGCGTCGCAAAAAATGACCAGCGATAGGTGCCACCTGCCGGCGTCGTGGAAAATATCGCCGGCATTGTCCCGTACGAAAAGGCGTACCACTTGCCACTTGAAGCCGCGTCGTTTGCGTTTCTGAAACCAAGACTGTTGCTGGACGGCAAATAGGCCAGCCAGTAGGTGCCCGCCTGGAGCGAAACAGGTGCCAGGACGTTGGCCGTGTTCCAGCCGCTGATCGGTGTCATTTCGCCGGTCTCCGCCAATTTTGCACCCGGACCGCCACCGGGACCCGATGCGTCATAGATACCCAGCCGCAAATTTCCGCCTGCCGTTGTTACATAGAACGAGAGTGATTGCACAGTTGCTGCTTTCGCCAGGGTGCTGCGCTGTGCCATCAGCATATTCCCGTTACCGCTGTCGGCTGTGGCCAGGATACCGGTTTCCCTCATCGTAATGGTCTCTGGCGCCGAGCCGGTTGTTGCGGAAGCAACATTGGAATATGGACTCTGATTATCGGCTGCGTCCATCGCAACAATCCTGTAGCTATAGCTTGTATTCGCGGTACGTCCGGTATCGTTAAACAACAGTCCCGCCGTGACAGCGATTTGCGCGAAGCTGGCACAACCTGCTCCCTGACAACGTTCCAAACGATATCCGGTCACGGCCACATTGTCCGTAGCGCCAGACCAATTCAGGTTAATCTGCGTGGCACTGACCGCAGCAGCCGTCAGTGTAGGCGCACTGGGCGCAGTAGTGTCTGGCGCTGGAACCGTAATCGAAACCACATTCGAGTAGTTCCCGATATTCCCAGCCAGATCTCTGGCGCGAACGCGATAGCTGTAACTCGTCGAGGCAACAACACTGGCATCAGTGAAAGCCAGGGCCGCTTGACTGGCTATGAGGATAAATGCCGTGCAGCTTTCGCCCTGACAACGCTCCAACTCGTAGCCTGTAACGCCGACGTTATCCGTCGCGGCCGCCCAGCTCAGGCTCACTGCAGCGCCAGCAGTGATTGCCGCAAGTCCGGACGGCGCCGCAGGCGGTGAGGTATCCGATTCCGCGAGAGTCGCACGTGTTACCCTCGCTGAAATACCGCTTACATTACCGGCCGCGTCTACAGCACGAACCCGATATCGATACGTGGTCGATGTCGCCAATCCGGTGTCACTGTAAGTCGTCGAGGTTGAAGTACCAACCTGCGTGTTAGGCGTACAATTGCTGCCGGTACATCGGAGAATTTGATATCCGGTCACGCCCACATTGTCGGTAGATGCCACCCAGCTCAGGTCAATCTGACTGTTGCTGACGGCTACAGCGGTCAGCCCGGTGGGCACGCTCGGCGCCGTCGTATCGACAATGGGGGTGCTTACCGTGGCAACATTTGAATAGTTACTCCAATTGCCGGCAGCGTCCGTTGCGCGGACCCTGTAGCTGTAACTGGTATTCGCGGTAAGCCCCGCATCGTTGAAGTTGATACCAGTCTGGCTTGCGACAGGCGTGAATGTGAAGCAACCTGCTCCCTGACAGCGTTCCAGCTGATAGCCCGTTACGCCCACATCGTCAGTAGATGCGGCCCATGCGACACTGATCTGTGTGGCACTTAGGGCGTTTGCGCTCAATCCAGCAGGCGCAACCGGCGCAGTTGTGTCTGCGCTCAGTGTGGCCGTGGAGCTCACATTTGAATACCCGCTTAGATTGCCGGCGGTGTCGGTGGCCAGTACACGGTAGCTATAACTCGTGTTTGAGAGCAGACCGCTGTCCGCATACGATCCCCCGATTGCAGTCCCGACTTGAACGAAACCGCTACAGGCGCCCCCCTGACAACGCTCTACACGATAGCCGTTGACAGCGACATTGTCGCTTGAAGCGACCCAACTCAAATTAATTCTGCTGCTGCTCACCACGATCGCCGCGAGGCTTGCGGGTGTGCTTGGTGGGCTTGTATCAGGATTCAGGGTTGTAGCGCTGGCCGTATTGGAGAACCCACTGACGTTGCCGGCGCCATCAGTTGCCGCAACGCGATAGCTATAAGCAGTGTTTGCCACCGAATTGCTGTCGACGGCGGTCGTCCCCGTCGAAACTGCCACCTGGGTGAAGTTTGTACACCCGGCCCCCTGACAACGCTCGACACGGTACCCGCTTACCGCAACATTGTCGGTCGACGCAGTCCAGCTCAGGTTGATGGTGTTAATGCCTGATGCAACGGCCGCCAGATTCCCCGGTGCGGTGGGCGGTGTCGTATCTGCGGCGGCAAGCGTTGCCCTCGTTACAATGGCTGAGTTGGCGCCCAGATTGTTGGCGGCGTCGACCGCCCTGACACGATATCGATAGGTAGTGGTCGTGTTAAGGCCCGTGTCGCTGTAGGACGGTGTGGGTGTCTGCGCTATTTCCGAATTCGGCGTGCACTTCGTGCCGGTACACCGATAAACGCGGTAGGCCGTGACGCCGACATTGTCGGTGGCAGGATTCCAGATCAGGTCGATCTGGCTATTGCTTACCGCATTCGCGGCGAGACCTGAGGGTGTGCTCGGCGCCGTCGTGTCCACGACGGGCGTTACCACCGTTGCCATATTGGAATACCCGCTCGAATTGTTGCTGGTATCAATGGCGCGGACACGATAGCTGTAACTCGTGTTCGAAGTCCGTCCGGCATCCGCATAAGTGGTTCCGACCTGGGTGGCGATCAGCGTATAAGCACTACAGCCTGCACCTTGGCAGCGCTCCAGCTGATAGCCGGAAACTGCAGTGTTGTCAGTTGAAGCTGCCCACGCCAGATTGATCTGTGTCGCGGAGGCAGCGACGGCGGTCAGGTTATCGGGAACGCTTGGCGCAATGTTATCCAGAGGCGCTGCGCCGGTGTCGAGCGTCGCATAAAATGACCACCGATGGGTACCCGCTGTTGGAGCCGTCGAAAATGTTCCTGGCATCGTGCCATAGGTAAAGGCATACCATCTGCCACTGGAAACACTATCGTTTACGGTTCGGAATCCCAATGCATTACTTGACGGCAAGTAGGCCAGCCAGTACGCGCCTGCAGGCAGCAAAACCGGTGATGCGACGGTCACAGTATTCCAGCCGACTACGGGCGTGATCTGCGCGGTTTCCGCCATTTTCGAGCCTGGACCGCCCCCGGGCCCGGAAGCATCGTAGACACCGAGACGCAAACTGCCACCAGTCGCTGTAACGTAAAACGATAGCGTCTGAAGTGTGGCAGGTTGCGCCAGCGTCGTACGTTGCGCAACCAGCAAATTTCCATTACCGCTATCTGGTGTTGCCAGAACGCTTGTTTCACCAATCGTTATGACTGCAGCAGCAGCGGTTAACGTGGCGCAACACAAAGCGCATAGAGCAAGCCGCAAGAAATATTGCCACAATAACTGGCGTTTTGGGATGTTTGTCATTGTCATGCTCCCGCGTCAGGCCTCGACAGCCACTTTGCAAATTACCTTGCAGCCGAACACAAAAAAGGCCGAATTGTAGGACATTTCGTCGAAGCACAGTGAACTTCCAGATGCCCGTTGTCGCGTTATGACTTGCGGCGAGCGGTGGGAACCCGGTTGTGACGATGACGAAGACCGCCATTCATTCTTGCACCCCTGCAGGAAGTCGTCCCGCAATTAAATCAGCTATGCCATGCCGGGTGCCTGAGGGGCAATCACTATCACCTGCCGGTGCAAACACCGCGTGCGAACCTGTCCTGGGGCCTGCCCCAACATGACGCGGTCTTGACGCAGCACAATATCCACCGGCCTCAGCGGGTGGAGCATCGGTGTTAGAGACGCGTCGCGCGCAACGCGAACAACTAGTGTTCGGTGTAATCTCTTACTGTTGTAGAGTTGAACGTGGGTTGCTGGTCATGATCGTGTTTGACATCTCGTTTTCTTGCTCGGGAAGGAGGTCTTCCATATGTTTGATCTGAACATGCTCGATCGCGCATATTTCACCACGATGCAAAGCTTTATCGCCACTGGCCGCGCGCTGCATTATACGGAACTGGCTGCAGCGCTCGGTCTATCGATGGAGGATGGGCGACAACTCCTGCGGGAACTCATGGGCAGTGGTATTCCGGCCTGGCAGCATGCCGGCACTGACGATGTCGTGTCCTTCGCGCCATTTCATAATCTGCCGACGCAGTATCGCATTACCGTCGGCGGCGAGCAGAAGTGGTTTGCGCAGTGAGGACTGGAAGCGCTGGCCGTGCGCTGGCTGTTTCCGGGCAAGACCGTGCGTATCGATGCACCATGTCTCGATTGTGGCGAGCCGCTGGTGGTGGAGATGCGCGACGAGACGATCCTGACCGTACAGCCGCCGGATATCGTGGGTTATGCCTACAGTCAAATCGGCGGACCGCCGGAAAACCGTCCCTGGCGGTGAACCGGCATGAATCTCTTCCGGTCGGAAGAGCATGCCACGCACTGGGTGCAGTTCGACGTCACGTTTGTCCACAACCTCAAGCCGCTCGCCGTATGGGCAGCGCACTTCAGCGCCGAACGCCATCGGGCGCGCATACGCCGGGATTACATTTCCTGGTTCAAGGCGCAACAGACTTAGCGCATGTTGTGAACCGGCGCTGGATTCACAGCATTTTCCTAATTCCAATCCATGTGCCAACGGGCGCGTGTATCCACACCGGCGCCCTCCACGCCACGACCTCATTCCCCAAAAACGAGGAACGTGCATGGAGGCGCCGAGTGGAGAAGGCCTTTTACTGTCGATGGGTTCACATACAGAATATTTATTGCTTACAATCAATCACTTACAATGTATTCGACGCACCGCCCCCCCAAAAAATTTGCACAGGACACTACGCGCCAACCACCAAAGAGCACCCGATGATCGATGACATCTACAATTACCGGCAAGTCACGCCGCGCCTGGCAACCTCGGGCCAGCCGGACGAGACTGAGTTTGCCGCCATTGCAGCCGCAGGTTATGGTGTGGTGATCAACCTCGCGTTGCACGACAATCTGCGCTACGCGCTGGCCGACGAACCCGGCACCGTGGCCGCGCTTGGCATGCGGTATATACACATCCCCGTGCAATTCGACGCCCCCGCCGAGGCCGATCTCGCCGCCTTTTTTGCTGCCATGGATGAATACAAGAACGCGAAGCTGTGGATACATTGCGCAGCCAACAAGCGCGTCTCGGTGTTTCTGGGTCTTTACCTCAATCTGCGCTGTGGCGAGCCCGTTGAACACGCATTCAGGCTGCAACGGGACATCTGGACACCGGATGCGGTCTGGTCGAGATTCCTTGGTCTGCACTTGTCCGGCAAGCGCGGCGATTGAGTCTGCATGAGAGTAGCCAGAAAGCGCACATGGGGCACGAGCTATGCTGGCGATGCTGGGACCCACTGGGCAACGAGCAGCGGAATCCGTGCCCTGCTTGCCGCAACGAGAATTCAAAAAGGACTGACAGATGAGTGAAACATTTATCGGCGGTTGCGCCTGCGGTTCCATTCGATACGCGTGCGACGGCACACCGGTGTACATGGGGAAATGTCACTGCCGCGATTGCCAGCGTGCCACCGGCAGCGCGTACTTTCCCGCTGTGGTGGTCAAAGATGCGGACCTGAAAATACTTGCAGGTGAAGCACGCTGGTACGAGTCGAGGGCGGACCGCGGTCATGCGATGCGCCGCGGCTTCTGCGCGAACTGCGGCTCGCCGGTGTTTCTGATCAATACTGCCCGTGCCAATGTCACCATACTCTACGCGGGCAATCTGGACGATCCTAGCTGGTTCAAACCGAGCCGGGACATTTTCGTGTCCAGCGCTCAGCCGTGGGACCTGATGCACGCGGATCTGCCCAAGTTTGATCGCATGCCGGGATGATACTCTGTGTAGCGGAGATCAATGCTTGGTCATCTTGGCGTCCTTCGCCACCTTCTCCCACTTGATCAGGTCCGCCGCGATCATTTTGCGGATCTCTGCCGGACTGCTTATTTCGACTTCGGCGCCGTCGTTGGTGAAGCGCTTCTGGATGTCGGGCCGCTTGAGGATCACGGCGACTTCGCCGTTGAGCTTGTCGACGATCGGCGCAGGCGTTCCACCGCTTGCAGCCCATGCCCACCAGATCGATGCTTCATAGCCAGGCAAACCCGACTCCGATACCGTCGGCAGGTCCGGCAAAATGGCAAGTCGCTTGGCACTACCTGCCGCGATCGCCTTTACCTTGCCACTTCGGATATGCGGCGCCGCTGTCGGCACAGTGGCGACCGCCATATGCGCATGTCCGCCGGCGACATCGGTCAACGCCGGGCCGCCGCCCTTGTACAGCGCGATCACCGCATCCATGCCCGCCTGACTGCGGAACATCGCCGACACAAAATGCATAAAGCCGCCCGCGGAAGCCATGGTGATGTGATTCGGCTTGGACTTGCCCAGCGCCACCAGTTCCTTGACCGTCTTGACCTGCAGCGACGGTCCCACGGTGATGAGTACCGGACCACGTCCAAGTGTTGCGACGAAGGTGAAATTCTTGACCGGATCGTAGGGCAGTTTCTTGATGACTGCGGGATTCATGGTAAAGGCGGTTGACGCCATCAACATGGTGTAGCCATCGGGCGCCGCTCGCGCAACGATTTCGCTGCCAATCATGCCTTCCGCACCCGGCCGGTTGTCGACCACCACTTGATTGCCGATGCGCTCGGCGAGCTGCGCGCCGATATAACGCGCGAAGATATCGTTGCTGCCGCCGGGGGCCTGCGGCACCACCAGCCGGATCGGTTTGCTGGGGAAAGTCCCGGCGGCGTCCGCGGCCGCACCCAGCGCCTGCGTGACGGACAGCGACAGCATTGAAAGTGCAACACCTGTCATGGCCCACTGCTTCATACACTCCTCCTGTTATTGATCCAGCGGCTGATGGGCCGCTACAGTAGGAAAGTATCACATCACAGCCACGTATTCACCCACTGTGCGCCATGCGCCGCGGGAGGTTATCATTGCAGGCATCCTATTTGTACTGGAATGGAACCGGCATGACCTACGATTGGGTGATCAGGAACGGCACGGTCGTCGACGGCAGCGGTGCGCCGCGCTTTCAGGCCGACGTCGCGATCCGCAGCGGCAGGATCGCGGCGCTCGGCGCCATCCACGAGCAGGCCGCGCGCACCGTCGACGCCACAGGCAAAATCGTGTGCCCGGGCTTCATCGATCCGCATACGCACTACGACGCCCAGATCACCTGGGACCCGCTGCTGTCGAGTTCGAGCGAGCATGGGGTCACCACCGTGATGATGGGCAATTGCGGCGTGGGCATCGCGCCATGCCGGCGCGACGCGCGCGCGCTGCTGACCGAGGATCTGGTGACGGTGGAAGGCATCGATCACGAGGTGCTGGCGCAGGGCATCCGCTGGGACTGGGAGACATTCCCGGAGTTCATGGACGCCGCTGCACGGCATGGCAGCGCAATCAACAGGGGGTTCATCGCGCCGCTGTCGCCGTTTCGCACCTTTGTTCTGGGGCCGGCGGCAAACGAACGCGCGGCGACGCCGGCGGAAACACAAGCCATAGCCGCGCTGCTGCGCGAGGCCGTGCAGGCCGGCGCCTGGGGTTTCAGCACCACCGCCAGCCGCCAGCATATCGGCCACGGCGGCAAGCCGCTGTCCGCGCGCCTGGCCAGCCGTGACGAACTGTCTGCCTACTGCGGTGTATTGAAAGACCTGGGCCGCGGCGTGATCGAAATGGCGCTGACCAAGCGATATTCGGAACTGGCCGAAGATGAGGAAGCGTTCCTGAAATTCATGCTCGATGCCAGCGAGCGTCCGGTGACCTGGCTGTCGCTTCACAATCTCGCCGAAAAGCCCAACGCCATCGCGCAGATTCTCGATCGCGTGGCGCCGCTGATCGCGCGTGGCGCCAAACCGCAAATCCTGACGCGGCCCCTGCTCTACGACATGAATCTGCGCCGCCCCTTCATGTTTACTGAAATGGCCTCCGCCAAAGCGCTGTTTGATGCGTCATTCGAAACGCAGATGGGTATCTATGCCGACGGCGCTTTTCGCAAGGCGTTCAAGGATGAGCTCAAACAAGGCCGCAAGTGGGCCGGGCTGGCGCAAAGTATCATCGTAGTGTCGGTGGAAAATCCCGCGCTCAAATACCTGGAGGGCAAAACCATCGGCGACATCGCCGCCGCACGCGGACAGGACCCCGACGACGTATTTTTCGACATCGCCGTCGAAGACCAGCTGCAGGTCAAATATGTGGTGCCACGCGCCAATACCGACAAGGCCGCGTTGGCGGCGGCGCTGCGCGACCCGCGCACCCTCATCGGCCTGTCAGACGCCGGCGCGCATCTGGATATGTTGTGCGAATCGGGCTACACCACCTATATGCTGGGGCATTGGGTGCGTGATGAAAAGGCACTTACGCTGGAGCACGCGATCCAGCGCATGACGTCGGAACCAGCGGACTTTTTCGGTATCGCGGATCGCGGCCGCCTTCAGTACGGCGCTGCAGCAGATATCGTCGTGTTCGATGAACAGCACATCAGTTCGCCGCTGCGGCCTACGCCCGTGAAGGATCTGCCCGCCGGCGGCACGCGCCTCCTGAAGGAATCGGCGGACCGGCTCGCCGTCGC
>CADECM010000085.1 GCA_902825845.1 uncultured beta proteobacterium | reverse complement strand
AAGGAGCAACCGATGCATGGATCGTTGGAAGAATTGTATGTAGAGGTCGACATGTGCGCGCCCGGCTGGGAGCGCATCGTCGACAAAAGCCCGCCGGTGGAATTGTGCGCGCGCGACATCATTTTTGGCGAAGGGCCGGTGTGGGACAAGAAGAACCAGCGCTTGGTATTTGTCGACATCATCGGCGACACCATCTGGAGCTGGAAGCCGGGCGTGGGCAAGGAGGCGATTCTCACGCCGTCGGTCAAGGCCAACGGACTCGCGCTCGATCTGGAAAACCGTATCGTGGTGGCGGGTTGGGGCGGGCGCACGGTGTTCCGGCAGGAGCACGACGGCTCATGGAAAACGCTCGCCGACAAATGGCAGGGCAAGAAGCTCAACACGCCCAACGACATCGTGGTGAAGTCCGATGGCTCGATCTGGTTCACTGATCCGCCGGGCGGCATGTACAACGTGGGCATGGTCGGCCCCGATGTGCAGCGCTATCTGGAGTCGCAGCCGGTGTTCCGCATCGCGCCCGACGGCAAAACGCTGTCCATCATCACCGAGGACACGGTGTATCCGAACGGGCTGTGCTTCTCGCCCGACGAAAAAATTCTCTACGTCAATTGCTCGCGCGAACGCTTGATCCGCGCCTACGACGTGAAGCCCGACGGCACTGTCGGCCCCAAGCGGCTGTTCCATCAGTACACCGGCCCCGAGCGCGGCGTGCCGGACGGCATGAAGTGCGATTCGGCCGGCAACGTCTGGTGCACCGCGCCCGGCGGCATCTGGGTGCATGACCCGTCGGGCAAGCCCATCGTGCGCATCAAGACGCCGGGGCATCACCCCACCAACATCGCGTTCGGCGACGATGACTGGAAGACGATGTATGTCACCAACATCGGTTCGGTCACGCGCTTCCGTTTGAACATCGCCGGCGTCCCGTCGCGCTAACCAGGAAAAGGAGACAACAAGATGACCTGGAAATTTGATTTGGTCGCGGGCCCGTTCAAGGGCCGCACCGGCGGACTGGCGTGGGACGGCAGCGGCATGCTGTGCAGCGCCGTGCTCGAAGAACGCGTGGTGCGCCACGATCCCGCCACCGGCAAGACCGACAACTTCCGCCGCTGGACCGGGCGCGTCAACGGCCTCGCAGTCGCCAGGGATGGCGTATTCGGCGCGCAGGAAGGCGGTCGCCGTGTGATTCAGTTCCTGAACGACGGCAGCGCCATGCCGGTCACGGAGTTTCTCGACGGCGAGCGCAACAACCAGCCCTGCGATGTGGCAGTGGACAGCAAAGGCCGCGTGTGGATCGCCGATGCCTACAATGCGCAGGCACCCTATGGCCCGCCGACGGCGCCGATGCTGCCGTTCGCTGCCGTGCTGCGCGCTGATCCGCAGGGGCCGCGCAACTATCGCCTGAATCGTGTCACGCACGATACCTCGGGTCCACAGGCGGTGTTGCTCTCCGCTGACGAAAAAACGCTGTATGTGGCCGATGGCGATGCCGAGCGCGGCGACGTGTGCCAGTTGCTGTCATACCCGATCAACGAACACGGCAGCGTGCCGCATCACGGCAAGACGCTGCTCAACTTTCAGTTCGGCGAGCGTGGCATCTCGGGCATGTGCCTCGACAGCGACGGCAACATCATCTGCTGCATGGGCTGGAAGAAAAGCGGCAGCGGCGCCAATCTCATTGTGGTGTCACCGGGCGGCACCATTCTTGAAACGCACGAAGCACCGGCGGATCTGCCGATGCGCTGCGCGTTTGGCGATGCGGACCTCGGCAGTCTTTACGTCAGCGCTGGCGACGGCGGGCTCTATCGCGCCACAGGCATCGGACGGCGCGGCCTGAAGCGCTGACGCGGCACGACCCCAAAAAAAGCCGCGTGCAATCAATGGATTGCACGCGGCTTTTTATTTTCGGTGATCCAGGTCACGGTGGCACCGATATTCAGCTTGCGCGGCGCGCGCGAAAGGCGTCAACTACAGTCATGGCAATTGACGTGCTGGGGACGGGTTCTCATCTCAACTTTTGAATATCCGTTTGCTGCTTTCGATCTTCGCTGTTGTGCGCGCCCCGAAATGCGGGTGTACCTGATGCGAAGCAGCGGCAACCAACCTTGAAAGTCCGGGGTTGAGAATCCGTCCCCAGCCCGTAAACGGCTGCGATTGGTGGTACCAGGTTTGAGCACATGTGGTTGATGATTTGTGGCGGGTGCCGGCGCGCCACACGACAAAGAGGAGAAGATTCTATCGATGAGGCAACTGACTTCTTGCGGTGACTGCCGGCCGTAATACGCCGGCGCGCGTCACGATCACGTGACGATCCTGCGCCACGCTCAGTGGCAAAATACAAACGCCCCGCGATGACCTCGCGGGGCGTTTTCTTTTGCACGATTCGCCGCGCCGAACGCGCGCGGCACGCATGGAGCCCGTGCTACGCCGCCAGTTTCTCGCGCTGCGCCTGTGTTGCGCGCGCGATCATTGCTTCGGCATTGCGATGCAGAATCTTCTCGCGCGCGTCGTGGCCGATATCGGCGTCTTTCAGCGCATTCGCCGTCCATTCGCAGCCGAACTCGCTGCCGTCGGTGCCGCACACGATGCGTTCCGCGCCATACAGCCGCACCGCGGCCTCTATCGACCGCGGGCCGAATGAATTGCAATCGACCAGCACTTTGGAGCGGCGAAAACGCTGTGACGGCAACTCTTCCTTGGGTGTATCGAGCAGGCAGCGGTGATCCATGCGCTCGATCTCGTAGGGAATATTGCCGCCGAGGTTATGCACCACCACCGTGGCGTCCGGATACTGCGCCAGATAGTCAGTCATACACAGCGTCACCATCACCGATGACAGGCTCGCCTGCATATCCAGCGTGCCGTTGCGGCGGCGCGCGTTGTCGGTATCGCCACCCACTTTGGGAAACGGATCGCCCGGCCGCGGGCCGTGGTGAATAAACACGATCGCCTTGCGGCGATTGGCCACTTGCATGATCGGGCGCATGGCTTCGGCGTCCTTGCTCGTGAGAAAGCCATTGCCGGGCACCTGTGTACCGATGACGCCGGGCAATTCCAGCGCGCGTTCGAACTCCGCTGCCGCGGCGCTCATGTCGGTAAGCGGCAGGGCGGCAAACACGGAAAAGCGCCCCGGGTATTTCTGCGCGAGGCCCGACATGGCGTCGTTGGCCATGCGGCACAGTTTGGTGGAAACGTCCGGCGGCTGCGATTCAATCCAGCAAAATCCGCCGACCAGTGACAGCACGCTGGTGGTGACACCCTGCCGATCCATGCGCTGCAGGTGGAAACCCGCGTCGTCGAAGGCTTTGGCCAACGGCTCATCGCCGTTGCGCGTGCGCAGCACTTCTGCGCCGTCGTCATTGCGCACCAGGCGCGGTTCGCGAGTGCGTTCGCGCAGGGCGTCGATCAGTTCGGCAGGTCTCCAATGTGCATGTACGTCGATCATGGCGGTCTCCTTGACTCGTGATCCTGTGGATTAACTCGTAAGCAATTCTGCAAACCCCGCCGGGACTGTGCCCGCGCGCCAAACTGGAGCAATCTATGCCAACCCGCATGGGGGCGCAAGTGCGGGTCCGTACTGCGGTTCTTGGGCGTCGGCGCAAGCTGCTACTATTCCCGCTGCAACACCCCGTTGCAGCCGACAGGTGGAACTTTGGCCGGATTCGAGGCCGCGCCCGCCGCGGCGCGCCAGACCGAAGTGCTTACGCTTTACCCAACCACCCGTTTGCCCAGGAGGCCCGCCATGAAAAATGTGTTGAACAAAGTGCTTGCGATCACCCTGCTTGCACTGACCTTTCTGGCACCCGCAGGCCCGGCACAGGCGGACTCGCCGCACGAACGCTTCGTAGTATTCGGCGACAGCCTGTCCGACCCTGGAAACGCATTTGCGCTGTTGCGAAAAGTCGAGGTTCCGCCCTTCGACAATCTGATACCGGATGCTCCCTATGCCCGCGGCGCACTGCATTTCAGCAACGGCCTCACTTGGGTCGAGCAGCTGTCGCTGCGCGTACGCGCGGTGCCCACGGCAGGGCCCGCGCTGTTCCTGCCAACGGTGTTGTCAAACTACGCCGTGGGCAGCGCACGCGCGCGCGCTTCGGGTCCCGTCGATCTGTCAGCGCAGGTTCGATTGTTTCTGGATCACTTCAGCGGCAACGGACCCGCAGGCGCGCTCTACGTGATATGGGCCGGCGGCAACGATGTACGCGACGCCTTGCAGGCACTGGCGCTGGACCCGACCGGTGCGGAAAGTACGTTCATCCTGCAACAAGCCGTGTTTACCATCCGTGACAACATCATCGCCCTCTACGGTGCCGGTGCGCGCCGGTTTCTTGTCCCGAATGCGCCGGACGTGGGCCTGACGCCGGCGGTGCGTCTGCTGGACCCCGCCACACAGGGCGCGGCGGCCCTTCTCTCGCGGCAATTCAACGACGGACTGGAACTTATGCTGCAGGGTATGGAAGCCGGTCTGGGTGTCGAGATCGTGCGCCTCGACGTATTCCGCACGCTTCACGAGGTGGTCGCCGCGCCGGCTGCGGCAGGATTGAGCAATGTGACAGAACCCTGCATCCGCCTCAACGTAAAAGCGGGCGCCTTTTGCGCGCACCCCGGCGATTACCTGTTTTGGGATGGCATCCATCCCACGGCCGCCGGCCACCGCATCCTCGCCAGACGCGCGCATGAAGCACTGAACAACGCACCGCTGCACGCGCTTGCGCAATAGCATCAGGTGCAGGGGCAATGCCGCGGACGGCGACAGCAGGAACCCGGAGATGACCGCAGAATGACCAAGCAATCACCAAACGCCGGGCAATTTTATGCCACGGCGCCGTACAAGGATGCTTTCGACATCGAGTATCCGCAGGAAAATCTGGAAGGCCAGATGTACGTGTACCGCTGCAAGTCCTGCAAAAGACTAACCACCGAAATCAACGGCCGGCTCGAAAATCACGCATCGGATTGCGCCTACCGATTGTCGCGGGCAAATCACGGGGCGTAGCGGCCAATTGCGCCGGTATGGGCGGCGCCGTGGCGGGCTATGCCCCTTCCGCGGCCTCAGGATTCCATTGTCCCTTACGCATGCGCGTGATGGTGATGCTGGCAAACACACCTTTCTGCGTGAACGGATCACCATCGGAGAACGCCTTGGCTTCGGCACGGCTGTTCACGTTCAGCACAAACAGGCTGCCGATGGCCGTCTTGCCATCATCGGATTGCGTGGCGCCGGCGAGCACGAGAATTTTTTTCTGGCTGCCCAGATAATCGCGATGCGGTTGCAGCACCGATTCGCGAATCGCTGCAGTATTGGGTTTGTCGGCGCAGGATACGATCCACAGCATGGTAGTACTCCTTTGGCATGATCAATGGGTTGCGAAGCCGGCGGCAGGCGTGCCGGAATCCCGTGCATCATAGTGGGTTTTCGCCCGAGCTTCATGCATGTTATAAGTAGTTGTTTTTAAACAATATTTTATAAAACCGCATGGCTGATCCATGGCTGCGGCCGTGATCCCGATGCAACCCGTGCAACGCGCATCCTCCGGAACCACCATGCATTGGGTTACCCTCCGCTGCATCATGGGTGGCCAGCAGGCAGTGTGCCGCATGATGGTCGACCCTATTTGATAACAGGTGAAAATCGTGAACCTTGGTGTCCATCGTGCAACCTTTCCGCTGCCGCACAGCGTTTTCGCACTTCTGCTGTCGTTGGCCGGCACGCATGGCGTGCACGCGCAAACGGCTTACCCCTCCAAAGCCGTTCGACTCATCGTCGCCCAGACCGCAGGCGGCAATTCCGACATGGTGGCGCGCGCCTACGCGCTGCGGCTGGGCGAGCGCCTGCGGCAGCAGGTTGTGGTGGATAACCGTGGCGGCGCATCCGGCATCATCGCCACTGAAATCGCCGTCAACGCACAACCCGACGGCTACACCCTGTTGCTGGCGCCCACCGCCCACTCGATCAACCCGAGTGTCTACGCCAAACTGCCCTATGACACTCTCCGCGATGTCAAGGCGATTTCGCTGCTGGGCATCGGCTACAACGTGCTGGTGGTCAATCCCAATCACACCGCGCGTTCGGTACCCGACCTGATCAATGCGGCCAAAGCGCAGCCCGGCAAACTCACCTACGGGTCCTCGGGCACTGCGGGCGCTTCGCATCTCACCGGCGAGTTGCTGCGGGTGATGGCAGGAATCAACGTGCTGCACATCCCCTACAAAGGCGCGCCGGCATCGCTCACTGCCCTGCTGGGCGGGGAGATCGATTTCAGTTTCAGCAGTATGGCGAGCACGCTGCCGCTGGTGCGCAGCAGCAGATTGCGCGCGCTGGGTGTTTCCTCGCCGGAGCGCTGGCCCTCGCTGCCCGCGGTGCCCACAGTGGCGGAATCCGGTGTGCCCGGCTACGAGAGTTCCAGTTGGCAGGGCTTGTTCGGCCCGCCCAAAATGCCGCGGCCCATTGTGGATCAGCTGTATCGCGAGATCGTCGCGATCGCAAAGTCCGCCGACATGCAAAAACGCCTGTCGGTGGAAGGTCTGCTGCCTCAGGGCACGTCGCCGCAGGCGTTCGAAAAATTCATCGCCGCTGAAATCACCAAGTGGGCCAAAGTGGTCAAAGCCGCCGGCATCGCCGCGCGCTGAGGCCGTTCTTCAATTCAAGGCGGCGGGACGCACAGGCAACCCTCCGCGGCCAGAGCAGCGCCCCGCACGGCATGCACCGGAGGCATTTTTGGATTTAACCTGGATCTGGATTCCACTATCGATTTTTGCCGCACTGATGCAGGCGGTGCGCACCGCCGCTCAGAAGACACTCAATCAAAGTCTGTCGAACATGGGCACCACCTACGTGCGCTCATTGTTCGGCATGCCGATTCTGCTGGCCTTTCTTGCGGCGGCAATGATGTATACCGGCCATGGCCTGCCCGAACTGCGACCGCTGTTCGTGCTGCATACCGCCGCCGCCGCGTTGACCCAGGTGCTGGCGACGGCGTTGCTGATCTACATGTTCCGGCTCAGGAATTTCGCCGTGGGGACGATGCTCACCAAGACCGATATCCTGATGACGGCACTGATCGGCACCGCGCTGTTTTCCGAACAGCTGTCGCCCCTGGGCTGGGTGGCGCTGATCGTGGTGGTATGCGGCGTGGTGCTGATGCTGGCCGGCCGCATGGGCACTTCGGCCTTTCGCGCGGGTGGCGAAACCATCCCGGATATGCTGCTGGGACGGCCGACCCAGGTCGCCCTGCTGTGCGCGCTGCTGTTCTCGCTGTCCTACCTGTTCCTGCGCGAAGCCATGCAGCATCTCGGTGAAAACCGTCATTTTCTGTGGCGCGCAGGCTGGACGGTGGTACTCGCGACAGGACTGCAAACCGTATGCATGGGCCTGTGGCTGGCACTGAAGGATCCCGCGGTGTTCCGGCAGATGTGGGCCGCGCGGCGCATCGCCGGCTTTATCGGCCTTACCAGCGGCCTGGGCTCGATTGGCTGGTACTCGGCGTTTGCGCTGCAGAACGCGTCTTATGTGCGCGCGGTCGGCCAGATCGAGGCCGTCTTCACGCTGGCCGTTTCGTGGCTCTATTTCCGGGAAAAGATTACCGCGATGGAACTGGCCGGCATCGCAGTCACCGTGGCCGGCGTGCTGATGTTCCGGCTGATCTAGGACGGGCGCCCCGCATCGAAGCGGATGCCGATGCGGTCCAGCGCATCCACGGTCTTCTGTCCGTGCTTCTGGTGGATCTCCTCGCGCAATGAGGGCGCATAGGCGATGCGGTCGCTTTGTTCCTGTGTCTGCACGTGGATGATTACCAGCAGCCGCCCGGTGTCAGTCGGATGCACATTGGTGAAGCGGCGCAGTACGCCCGGCGGCACCGACACAAAATCCAGCGGATCGAGGGTGACGCTTTGTTCCTCGCCCGGGTCGCCCCACGCGATGTCGAAGCGTCCGCTCAGACAGAAGAAATTCTCGATGGTCTGCTCGTGAATGTGCATCGCCGGCCCATCGCCGGGCGGGCATTCCGCGATCGACAGCACCACGCCAGGCGCGCCCTTGATCGGCGCCTGCGCGCTGCGGCCCTTGTAGCCCTCGGGAACCATCAGCGGATACACGCGGTGTGCGGCGATTTTCTCCAGCACCTCGGTGGGAATGCCGGCGGCGCTTTCGTTCTGATACTGGTACGACTTGAGATCCTTGAATCGCGCCATGCGGCGGCGCATTTCTTCGGCTGACACCGCGATCGATTTCATACGGGAATCCTTCTCATCGTTGAAAAATGCGGGGCGCCCCCGCTGAAAAACAAACGCCCCGTGGATTGCGCCACGAGGCGTTTGTCACAACCAGACACGCCAGGCCGCTAAACCGCGCGGATGACGAACTGTCCTTTTATGCGAGTCGATCCGCAGTGCGAGGTCGTTACATCATCCAGCCAGGTCGTGCCTATTTGGTCTCTCACGGGATCACCTCCTTTCATAGTTGCGGGAGTTGCAGTGTAGCCCGGGTTTGCGCGCAGGGGAAGCGCGATTTGAAGGCACGGGATTGACACTGCCACGGAATAGCGATATTCAAGAGCGCTTGCATTGGCCGTACTTTTTGCCGCCGACCCGCACGCCACCCACCCGGAGCATCGCCATGACCGCCTACAATCCCGCCGCCCAGTTCGACATCAAAATCAGCGAAATGGAATACCTGAAAACGCCCAGGCGCACGCTGATGGCGCGCGTCTATCAGCCGCAGGGGAACGGGCCGTTTCCGGTACTGCTCGACCTGCATGGCGGCGCGTGGAACAACAAGGACCGCATGGCCAACGCGCCGATGGACGAGGCGGCGGCGAAAAGCGGCTTGCTGGTGGTGGCCATCGACATGACGCAGGCACCCGAGGCGCCCTATCCCGCCTGCGTGCAGGAAGCCAGCTTCGGCATCCGCTGGCTGAAGGCGAAGGCCATCGAGTGGAAGGGCGATGCCGCCACCCTCGGCGTACTGGGCAGCTCCAGCGGCGGCCACGTGGCGCAGCTGATCGGCATGAAGCCCAACGACCCGGTCTACAACGCGCTCCCGCTTGCCGGCGCACCCGGCATCAATTCGCGCGTGGCCTACATTGCGACGCGTTCGCCGATCAGCGATCCGTTCGCGCGCTTCAAGCAGGCGGAAAAAATGAAACGTGATCATATGATCAAGAACAGCACCACCTTCTTCAATCCCTGGGAAATCATCCACCAGGCCAATCCGCAGGAAATGCTCGAGCGCAAGGAAAAGGTTGAACTGCCGCCGATGCTGATCATGCAGGGCGGACTGGACGACAATGTGATCCCGGCGATCCAGGAAAAATTCTCCGCGACCTATCGCGCGGCGGGCGGCCACTGCCAGTACGAGCTGTATGAGGGCTGCTCGCATGAATGGGTGGCGGAGCCCGGCCCTGCCACCGACCGCGCGCACCAGATGCTGAAAGGCTTCATCGCGCAGCAGTTGCAGGCAGGCCGCAAGGCCGTGTAGCGCCTTTGCCGATTCATGTGCCGCGAGGCCGGGCACGCCCGCGCCCGCCCGGGAGCCGCTGATCATGGCCCTCAAGGCAACCATCTTCAAGGCCTCCGTGCAGATTGCCGATACGGACCGCCACTACTATCAGACGCACGCGCTGACCCTCGCGCGCCATCCCTCGGAAACCGATGAACGCATGATGGTGCGCCTGCTTGCGTTCGCGCTGCACGCACACGACGCACTGACCTTCGGCAAAGGCCTTTCCACCGACGATGAACCGGACTTGTGGCGCAAAGACCTGACCGGCGCCATCGAGCTATGGATCGATGTCGGCCAGCCCGACGAAAAGCGCCTGCGCAGGGCGTGCGGGCGCGCCGCCGACGTGGTGGTGTACTGCTATGGCGGGCCGGCGGCGGCGAAGTGGCGCCAGCAACTGCAGCCCGCGCTCGAACGCACGCGCAACCTTGCGATACGCAGGATTGCGCCGGCGGCAAGTCAGGCCATGGCGCGCCTTGCTCAGCGCAGTATGGATTTAAGCTATACCGTGCAGGAAGGCCAGGTGTGGGTCGCCAACGCGAGTGAGAGCGTGTTGATTGCGTTCGAATAGCCGCGCCGCCACGGTTACTCTTCGCATCCCGCAAAATCATGGAACTCGGCGGCCTGCTCCTGCTCATAGCGCTGGCATGGCTATGGATGGACAGCCTGAAAGTGCGCGAAATCGCCGTGCGCGGCGCGCGCGAGGCGTGTGCCGCGGAGAACCTGCTGTTCCTCGACGACACGGTGAGCATCGCCAGCATCAAACTCGCGCGTGACAGTGAAGGACAGTTAAGGCTGCAGCGCGCCTATGATTTTGAATACAGCGACACCGGCAACAACCGCATCAGGGGCGGTGTAGTAATGCTGGGCGAGCGCATGGTATTGCTCAACATCGGCTTGCGTCTGGTACGAGACACGCGCGACAGCTCCATGTAAGTAATTGTTTTTAATATATAATTTTCGCGGCCGTCGTATTCCTATTGCAACTGCACCCGAGTGGTCGAACCCGGCATGAGCGCGCTGCTGCAGACGTACCCAGAAGAGCGTAACGGCAGGGCGATACCGCCGATTGCGCTGTGGATCGCGCTCTCGATCCTGCTGCATATCACGCTACTGCTGTGGGCGCCGCGTCCACGACCGCCCGAGCCTGAACTGCCGCCCAGTCTGTCTGTGGAGTTGCGGCGTCAGCCTGAAGTGGTGCGTCCGCCGGAACCTGCACCGCCCCCGCCGCGGGTAATCGCGCCCCGGCCGCCGGCGCCGAAGCCGCCCAGGCCACAACCCAAGCGCGCGCCCAAAGCGCCACCACCGGTGATTGCACTGGACAAACCTCGCCCTGAAGCACCACCAGCGCCAACACCGCCCCCCAAGGTGGAAGAGGTGCCCACGCCGCCGCCCGTACCCGTGCCGCAGGCCCCGCCCGCGACCGACCTGATGGCCTATGTCGAGGCACGACGACGCGCGCGCGGCGAAGTGCCTGCCGATACTGCACCAGCCGCTGTGGAACGCGCCAATCGCTCCGCGCTCAAGCAACCTTCGCTTTCCGCACTGGAAGAGGAACGGCGACGCAACGGCTATGGCAGTTTTGAGATCCGGCGCCGCGGCTATGACTACGCCGAGTACATGTTTCGCGGCTGGAACGAAAACTTCCGGCGCAACGGTCTGGAACTGATCGAGGTGCAGAAGGGCGCCAACGACAGTATCGATCTGGCCGTCGTGCGCAGCATCATCGGCATCATCCGGCGCACCGAAAACGGCGATTTCACCTGGGTGTCACGCCGCCTCGGACGCACGCTCACGCTGTCCGCGCGCATGCGCGATAACGCCAGTCTCGAGGAATTCATGATGCAGGAATTCTACGACGACCTGCATCGCTATCGCTGAGCGTCGCTTACCTGAGGCGGCGCGCGCCACGCGCGCACGCCGCCTGCAGTCACGCTATTCCCGCATTAACGCAAACGTAAACGCCGATCCGCCCGTGGGCGTGACGTTGCCCGCCGAACGATTGGGATTGCTGCCGCCGCGGCCTGACAGAATCGTTACGTATTGCTGTCCCTTGTGCATGTAGGTGATCGCTGGAGCAATGACGCTGGACCCGGTCTGGAATTGCCACAGCTGCTTGCCCGTATCCTGATCGAGGGCGATGAACTCGCCGGTCAGTTTGCCGGTAAACACCAGACCGCCCTCGGTTGCAAGCATGCCCGCCGAACTGGCGAGCTTGTGCAATGGCATTTTCCACGCGACCTTGCCGGTCAGCGGATTCATCGCAATGTGATAGCCCGCGGGCTCGGGATATTTCGAACTGCTCTCAACGCCGATGTAACTTGAGCCCACCTTCAACTGCACATCGACAAATTTCATCACCCGCACCAGTTCCCATGAATTGAGAAACAGCATGCCGGTTTTGGGGTTGAATGCCGAGAGCGAGGCATTGTTGCCGAGCCGCGGATTCAGATCGATGGTTTCACCCTTGAGCGCGCGCTCGTATAGATCGGTCAGCACCGGCCGGCCGCTCTTCAGATCAATATGCTTCGCCCAGTTTTGATTGGTATACGGATGCGCAGCAATGGGTTTGCCGTTGGTGCGGTCGAGGACGTAGACAAAACCATTCTTGTTGGTGTTGATCAACACCTTGCGCGGTTTGCCGTCGATCTGAATATCGGCAACGATGTTTTCGGCGGTGCCGTCATAATCGTAACTGTCGTTGGGCATGAACTGGTAATACCACGCCAGTTCGCCGGTCTTGGGACGCAGCGCCAGTACGCTGGAGGCATACAGACTGTCCATGCCACCGCGATACTTGGGGTTATACGGCTCGGCGTTGCCAGTGCCGATGAAAAACAAATCCAGTTGCGGATCGTAGGAGCCCGGCTGCCAGGTGGCGCCGCCGCCGTATTTCCACGCGTCGGGCTGGGTATCGTTCGGCCAGGTTTCGGAACCGGGTTCACCCGGCGCCGGAATCGTCCAGCGCCGCCACAGGCGCTTGCCGGTGTCCGGGTCATAGCCGTCGACAAAGCCGCGCGCCGTACGGTCGCCGCCGGCGATGCCGATGATCACCACCCCGTTGGCGACGGTCGGAGCGACGATGCCGCCGTAGCTCTCTTTCCATTCGGCCATTTTGGTTTTCCACAACTGCTTGCCGGTCTTCATGTCGAGCGCCAGGATGTGCGCATCAATCGACGGCCGGAACAACTTGCCGTTGTAGATCGCCGCCGCGCCGCGGATATAGGCGCCGGAGGTGGTCACGCGCAGCGCGGCACGGTCGTATTGCACCGGCGTGCGCCATATCTGCCTGCCGGTGGCCACGTCAATGGCATAGGTCCAGTTGCCATTCACCACGTACATCACACCGTTGTACACGGTTGGCTGCGACAATTCGCCCATGTCATTGGCCAAGCTGAAATGCCACGCCGGCACCAGACGTCTGACGTTGGACTTGTCGATCTGCTTGAGCGGGCTGAACATCTTCAGGTCGTAGCCCATGCCGAAGGTAACGACGTTCTCCGGATTCTTGCCGGCGCCGGTCAATTCTTCTGTCGTTTGAGAAAAACTACAGTTAAAACAGATACTTATACATATTCCCGCCAGCAGCCTTTTCATCATCATTCTCCCTTTAGCTCACTTCTCGCCCTGCGAAAAATACGCCCACAACGCATTGATCTCGGCCGGTTTCAACACATCGCCCCACGGCGGCATGCCGTTCTTGCCGTTGGTCACAGACTGCACAAAACGCATGCGGTCGTCCTTGGGTATGGTCGCCAGATCGATCGCCCATTCCGGGTTTTTCATGCGATTGCCGTGGCAAGTGGCACAGTTGCCGGCGTAGATTTCCGCGCCCGCCTTGATTTGCTCCGGCGTCACCGGCGCATCGGCATTCTGTGCTGCCGCGGCACATGACAGGACCAGCCAGGCTGCAAACACAACTCTGTTTCTCCGCATCCGCTACTCCGGCATCAACGCGAAGGTCCACACCGAGCCGCCTTCGGGCACCGTGCCGCGGGTATAGCGCGCGGATGACACGCCGCCGCGTCCCGACTGCACAGACACGTACTGCACGCCCTTGTGCGTGTACGTGATCGGCGGCGCATTGACGCTGGAGCCGGTTTTGAACTGCCATAGCGGCTTGCCGCTATCGATGTCGAGCGCAATCATTTCCCCGGTCAGTTTGCCGGTGAACAGCAGACCACCATCGGTTGCGAGTATGCCCGCGGAACTGGGCATGTCCATCAGCGGCGTTTCCCATACCACCTTGCCGGTCAGCGGCTCGATGGCGCGGTGGTGGCCGACCGGTTCACCCTTGGGATTCAAACCTGTCGATTGAATGCCGGTGGTATTGCCCCCAGGAATATGCTTGACGTCGATATATTTCATCACCCGCGCGTAGTTCCAGGTGTTGGCGTAAATCAGACGGCTTCTTGGATTAAATGCGATCAGCGTGGCGTTGGTGCCGCGCGACGGCCACACGTCGACAGTTTCGCCCTTTAACGCGCGCTCGAGCAAATCGGTGAACACCGGGCGGCCCGTTTTGAGATCGATGCGCGACGCCCAGTTCACCCGCACATAGGGGTTCGCCGCGATCACCTGGCCATTGGTGCGATCCAGCACATACAAAAAACCACCCTTGTGCGCGCTGATCAAGGTCTTGCGCATTTTGCCGTCGACGCGCAGGTCGGCAATCATCCATTCCGCGTTGGCATCGAAATCAAACACGTCGTTGGGCACGGTCTGGTAGTGCCACACGACTTCGCCGGTCGTCGGGCGCAACGCCAGCACGCAGGTGGTGCACAGGCTGTCCATGCCGTCGCGATATTTCGGGTTATACGGCTGCGCGTTGCCGGTGCCGATGTAAACCATATCAAGTTCCGGATCGTACGATGCGGCCTGCCAGGTGGCGCCGCCGCCGTACTTCCACGCGTCGGGCCAGGTTTTATGCGGCCAGGTTTCGGAACCTTTTTCGCCCGGCGCGGGGATGGTCCAGGTACGCCACAAGCGCTTGCCGGTGTTCGGATCGTAGCCGTCAACAAAGCCGCGCGTGGTGCTGTCGCCGCCACTCATGCCCGACACCAGCACGCCATTGAACACGGCAGGGGCCACCACGCCGCGGCAGCCTTCCTTGAAGGTTTCGCAGAATTTTGTGCGCCACACTTCCTTGCCGGTTTTCATGTCCAATGCGATTACGTGCGCGTCGAGCGTCTGGCGAAACAGCTTGCCGTCATAGATCGTTGCGGCGCCACGCATGATGGCGCCGGTGGAGGCCACGCGCAGTGCGCTGCGGTCGTAGTTCACCGGAGTGCGCCAGATCTGCCGGCCCGTGGTGACGTCAATGGCAAAGGTCCATTCGGCATTGACCACGTACATGACGCCGTTGTAGACCGTGGGTTGCGCCAACTCGCCATTGTTGTTGGCGGTGCTGAAGTGCCACACCGGCACCAGACGTTTGACGCTGGATTTATTGATCTGCTTCAGCGGGCTCCACATCTTCAGGTCGTAGCCCATGCCGAAGCTCAGCACGTTGTCGGTGTTGCGGTTGTTGCGCAATTCGTCGGCGGTTTGCGCAAGCGCCGTATTGCAGCAGGCGCCCAGCAACGCCGCCAGCAAGACTTTTTGAAACATGGCTCTCCCCGTTTGCCGTGTTAAAAAATCAGCGTGGCACCCATCTCTCCTCGCGCTCGGCGTCCATGATGCGAACACCCTCGACAAAGTATTCGCCAGTTTACCAAGCAATTGCACTTACGGGTTTATGGGTATGCCCGCAGCCTTGATGGTCGTCGCCCATTTGGCCACTTCCGAACGGAGCAGATTGGCGAGTCGTTGCGGTGTCGACGACTCGGCGTCCACACCGGTTTGCGCCAGCTTGTCGCGCATCGCGGACGTCGCCAGTGACTTCACGATTTCCTGATTCAGCCGCGTGACGACCGTTTTCGGCGCGGCTGCTGGCGCATATAACGCGAACCATATAGTGAACTCGTAGCCGGGCAATCCCGATTCCGCGACCGTCGGCACGTTCGGTATTGTCGGCTCGCGCTTCAGACCGGTTACCGCAACCAGCCGCAGCCGACCCGCCTTGATGTGTGGCACCGCGGTGGGGTACGCCGGTATCGAGAAATCCACCTGGCCCGATACGATGGCGATCATCGACGGCCCGCCGCCCTTGAACGGCACATGATTGAATTTGACGCCCGCCGCATGTTCGAACAACGCCATCGCCAGATGTGCGGCGCTGCCCACTCCCGCCGAACCATAGTTAAGCTTGCCCGGCTGCTTTTTTGCCATTGCGATCAAATCCTGCACGCTTTTGACCGCCAGTTTGTTGCTGACCACAACCGCATTCGGCGTTTCACCCAGCTTGGAAATCGGCGCGAAATCCTTCTGCGCGTTGTACTGGCGATTCGGGTAGAGCGTTTCGTTGATGGCAAACCCGACGTGATGAAGCAGCAGCGTATGGCCATCCGCCAGCGCTTGTGCCGCCAGCGTGGGGCCGATGGTACCGCCGGCCCCGCCGCGGTTATCCACCACCACGGTTTGACCAAGCACCTCGCCCAGCCGTGCACCCACGACCCTGCCCAGCAGATCGCTGGTACCGCCCGGCGAAAACGGCACGATCAGACGGATGGGCTTGCTCGGATAGGTATCTGCAATGGCTGTGGATGCCACGATCACCGCAGCGGCGACTGCCGCCCAGCGGGTGACCACGCGCGACGGCCGTACGGACCCCCCGGACGGGCAGCGGGGACTGTTCATCATGCAATTCCTCGACGTATTTTGTTTTGAAGTAACGTGGAGGCTAATCGATTGCCGGTGGGAGGGCAACGTCGGGCGCGTGGCCAACGAAATAGCCAAAGCGACCAACAAGCCCATTCCAGTGACGTCCGCACTGCGACAATACAGTCCTGCCGATTTGACCTTGTGTGCCGCGCTCGCTACATTGATCGTATGAAAGCCCGTCTGGCCCGAAAATTCGTGCGGCATGCCCTGCTTACCCTGCACACAGCAGGCATGATTTGCGGTGCCCACGCAGCCACCCAGTCGCATCCCTATCCGACAAAACCCATCCGCCTCATCGTGCCCTATCCGGCGGGCGGCTCCGCGGATTTCATAGGCCGCGCCATCAATGAACCGCTGGCCCGGCGTCTTGGCCAGCCGGTAATTGTCGACAACCGCGGCGGCGCGTCGGGCATTATCGGCACCGAAATCGCGGCGCGCGCCCCAAGCGATGGGTACACTCTGTTGGTGGCCACGGTGTCAACGTTCGCGGTCAACGTCTCGCTGCGGCGCACGCTGCCGTACCATCCGCAACGCGATTTCGCGCCAGTGTCGATGCTGGGGTCCACCCCCTATCTGCTCGCCGTGCATCCCACGGTGCCCGCGCGGTCGGTGGCACAACTGGTGACACACGCAAAAGCGCATCCCGGCAAACTCAATTTCGGTTCGGCAGGCGTCGGCTCGGGCGGACATCTGGCAACGGAGTTGTTCCGGCACATGGCACGCATCGACATGGTGCACGTGCCGTACAAAGGCGTGGGCGCGGCAACCGCCGAGGTGGTGGGCGGCCAGATTGCGCTGCTGCTGGGCGGCATCTCGGTGCTGAAAACGCACGCCGACGCCGGGCGGCTGCGCGGGCTGGCGGTGTCCACCGCCAAACGTTCCTCGATTGCGCCGGAGATGCCGACCATTGCCGAAAGCGGCGTCAAGGATTACCAGAGTAAATCCTGGAACGCGCTGGTTGCTCCGCGCCAAACGCCGGCGGCCATTATTCAGCGCGTCAATGTGGAACTCGTCGCCGCGCTGGCGTCTCCGCAGCTGGCGGACCAACTTAAGGGGCTGGGCATTGAACCCGAAGCGGGCGCACCAGCCGATCTCGCCCGATTTATCAACGAGGAAATCGTGCGTTTTCGCGAACTGATTCAGGCCATCGGACTCAAGCCGGAGTAATCGGGCGCATCCGTGACAAGGCCCGGGTGGCGGCGTAGCATGGCGCAGGCGCGGCACCGCATGAAGCGTGCCGCGGCCACATGCTGAACAGCGCTGGTGCCTAAAACTTCGCTTCCAGGAGATTCGCATCATGTCCATACAGTTTCGTCCGATCACACCGATCATTGGCGCCGAGGTCGACGGCGTCGATCTGCGCGAGCCGCTCACCCCTGCCCAGGCGGATATCATTCATGCCGGCATGGATCGTTATGCCGTGCTGGTGTTTCACAACGAACCCATCACCAACGAACAGCATATGGCGTTTACGCTGGCGCTGGGCGCGCTGGAAACCACACAAAAGAATGCCATGCGCAGTTCCACCGGGGACTACCGCCTGCCGGAATCCTTTAACGACGTGTCCAACCTCGACCGCAACAACAAGCCTTACGCGCGTGACGACCGCAAACGCCTGTTCGCGATCGGCAACCGGCTGTGGCATTCCGATTCCTCGTTCAAAGTGATACCGGCGAAGTATTCGCTGCTGCGCGCGGTGCGCACGCCTTCAAGGGGCGGCAACACCGAGTTTGCCCACATGGGCGCAGCCTATGACGCGCTGGACGAGGACACCAAGACCTTGATCGAGCCGCTGATCTGCGAGCACTCGCAACTGTTCTCACGCGATCTCATCGGCTTCCGTGAATTCACCGACGAAGAACGCGTGCGTTTCGCCCCCGTGCGCCAGCGGCTGGTGCGCACGCATCCGGGGAACGGGCGCAAATCAGTCTATCTCTCGTCGCATGCGGGCACCATCGTGGGCTGGCAACTGCCGGAAGCGCGCCTGCTGCTGCGCGATCTCACCGAGCACGCCACGCAGCGGGAATTTGTCTATTCGCACAAATGGCGGCCCGGTGATCTGGTGATGTGGGACAACCGCCAAACCATGCACCGTGGCCGCCCGTTCCCGCCGGAAGAAGCACGCGACGTGCGCAGGACCACGATTGCTGGTCATGCGCCCACCGTGGAGCAACAGGAGGCGGTGGCAGCATAGGCCGTCGCACCCCGCCAGGGGCGCACATGACTATCAACGTGATTTGGCGCCGCACGCCGCGTTAATGGCGGCGTCAATGGCCGCATCCGAGAAAGCGCGCGTCGGTTCCATTCTTTATCATTATCCCAACCGCAAAAAACCCATGTCTCATGATTTCCCGCTGGAAGGCATTCGTGTCGTCGATGCCAGTCAGGGCATCGCCGGCCCCAGCGCCGGCATGATGCTGGCGCGTTACGGCGCTGATGTAATCAAGATCGAGCCGCAGGCGGGCGACTGGTCACGCGGTATTACCGCCGGCAAGGACGGCATGACGGCAATGGCGCTCGCCAACAATGTCGGCAAACGCAGTATCGCACTCGATCTCAAGCATGCTGAAGGCTCGGACCTGCTGCATCGGCTGACCAAACGCGCGGATGTGTTTATTGAGAACTTCCGCACCGGCGTGATGGAGCGCCTCGGTTTTGCCTACCCGCAGGTGCGCGCCTACAACCCAAAGGTCATTTATCTCTCGGTCACCGGCTTCGGGCAAGTGGGGCCAATGCAATCGCAGCCTGCCACTGATGCAATTCTGCAGGCGTTCGCGGGCATGATGAGCATCAACAAGGGCAAGCAGGACGGCGCGCCACACCGGCTGGAATGCTGGCCGATCGACGTGTTCAGCGGGCAGCTGGCATTCCAGGCGGTATCGATGGCGTTGTATGCGCGCCGCGATAGCGGCCGAGGACGCTACATCGATGCCAGCCTGCTGCAGGGCGCAACGGCACTGCAGACGGTGCGCATGATCGAGCATGTGATGACTGGCGGCGCTGCGATCCCCGGGGGATCCTTCCCAATCGCCACGTTTCATACCGCGGATGGGCTGGTCAACGTCAGCGTGCTAAAGGATCATCTGTGGCCGCCCTTCTGCCGCATGATCGGCCGCCCCGAATGGGCCGACGACCCCGCGCTGGCCACCGGTGCCGGCCGCCGTGCGCGCGGCGAGGAAATCCTGCGCGTGGCCAGCGAGGCGTTTGCGACAAAGCCGTCCGAACACTGGTGCGCACAGATGCGCGAGACCGGCATCCTTAACGAACGCGTCAACAGCTACACCGATCTGTTTGCGCACCCGCAAACCGAAGCGACACAGGTGTTCACCTGGTCGGAGCAGTCCGCCGCGGGACGCGTGCCGCATCCAAACATTCCGGGCCCGCAACCGCTGGTCGCCGATGCGCCGCGCTCAAAAGTGCCGCGCATCGGCGAGCACACGCGCGAGATACTGGCTGAATTGGGATTGGATGCCGACGCCACTCGCCGCCTGTTCGTGCAAGGCGTTGTGTTTGAGGCGGCAGCAAGTCCGGCGTGAGGAAAGTAGCCGCTCGGCCACGGCAGACGCCGGGAACGCCTCGAACAAAAATTGTTGTTTGGCGTGATCGCGTATCTGGTCCCCCTGCTGCGTCTGACTTGCCGTGTGAATGGTCCGCCTCAAAACGAAATCTGCGAACACCGCGGTGTCACACGCCACGACTGGAAGCAGATGCGCGTTCGGCACAACCCGGGAATTCTCGTGACAGATTGCCAGGGGCACAGCCCGTCTCGGGCTACGTCCTGCACCAGTCAATCGCGCACTTTTCAAAGGCCGCAGAGCGCTTATGCGCCTCACGGCAACCGCCGCACGGATCTATTGCGGCTTGATGCCGACTGTGCGGATGAGTTTGCCGAGACGATCAGTCTCGCGGCGCACGTGCTCGGCGAACTGCTCCGGAGTTCCACCCACGCCGGTGCCGCCGCGCGACGTAATGCCCTTGATCACGATCGGCGAAGCCAATGCCTTGTTGATCTCGGCATTGAGCCGCAGGATGATCTCGCGCGACACGCCGGCCGGCACCGCGAAACCCGACCAGCCGGTCAGTTCGTAGCCCGGCAGCCCCGCTTCGTCGAGCGTGGGCAATTCGGGCACGACCGCGGACCGTTTGAGCGAGGTGACGGCGAGCGCGCGCACGCGTGCGGAGCGCACCAGCGGCAGCATCGATGCCAGGTTGTCGCACTGGATATCAATCTGCCCGCCGATAAGGTCGGCAACCGCCATTTGCGTGCCCTTGTACGGCACATGAACAATCGAGGTGCCGGTCATGCTTTTGAACAATTCCATCGACAGGTGCGGGGTCGCGCCGATGCCGGAACTGCCGAAGGTCATCTTGCCGGGATTGGCACGCGCTCGTTCAACCAGTTCCTTCACCGAGCGCACCGGCAGCATGGGCGACACCGTGAGCACGTTCAGGCCCGAAAAATAGCGGATCACCGGCCTAAAATCCCGGAAGAAGTCGTAGGGCAGCTTCGCGTAGAGGCTGGGGTTGGTGGCGATGAAGTTGGAGATGTAGGCAAAGGTATAGCCGTCGGGTGTGGCACGCATGAGCAGCTCGTAGCCGATGATGCCGCTCGCGCCGGGACGGTTTTCCACCACCACCTGCTGCCCCATTTGCCTGCTGAGTTCGTTCGCCAGTTCTCGCGCGTTGATGTCGGGGCTACCGCCGGGCGCGGACGGCACCAGCAGGCGCAGCGGCCTCGACGGATAGGCTTGCGCCGATGCGAAAGCCGGAACGAACAGTGCCGTCGCGACCGCGACGATGGCGAGCCGCAAAGTGTGCCGGATCATGGCTTCTCCATTGGTTAGAAAATTTTTGGTCGGCCCGCGAACCGGTGGAAGATCAGTCGCAGTGGCCACCCTCTTCCGGGCGCCATGGATTGGTGAAGGTACTCAGCGATTCGAGGAATACCACCAGATCGCTTTGTTCATTCGCGTCGAGGTTCAGCGGTTTGGCAGGCAGCCCGTCTTTCGCATGCAAGCGAATGGGGTCAAGCTGGGCATAATGCCGCACCACCTCGGCAATGCTGTCAACGTTGCCGTCGCGGCCATAGGGCGAGGTCAAAAACAGATTGCGCAGTGACGGCACCTTGAACTCGCCGGGCAGCGACTTGGCAAACGCCAACTGGCGCACAGGTGCGGCACTGGCGCCGGTGGCATCGTCATTGTACGGACCGAGCAGGTTGAAGCGGCTTTGCAATAGCTTGCGAATGCCTTCGGGGCGCCCCGGATCGGGCTTGCCGCCCGGCGCATGGCGCGACAGGCCGGTGCTGAAGAATTCGCCGCTGGTGAAGTTGGGTCCGGCATGGCAGTTGGTACAGCCGCCCTTGCCCACAAAAATCTTGAGCCCGCGTTGCGCTGCTTCGGAATAGCTTGTGGCCGCGGGTGCGGTGCCTTTCGCCAGCGCGTCGCGGAAATCGTCAAACGGCGTGGGGCCGCTGGACAAGGTTTCCTGAAATGCCGCCAGCGCCTTGCCCACGTTCACCAGCACCGCCTCGTCGTCCGCGGGCGACGGCGGCGCGCCAAAGGTCTTGCGGTAACGGCACGATAGATCGGCATCGTTGCGTACCAGTTGCGCGACATGACGTGGCGTGGCGGCCAGTTCGCGCGCATCCAGTATCGGCCGCAGGCTTTGCGACCACAGGCTGTCGGCCGCGCCGTCCCAGCCGTACCAGCGCGACGCGGCAAGATTCATCAGCGTCGGCGTGTTGCGGTGCATCTCGGCCATGCCCGCGCTGCGCCGCAGGTTGTCAGTCCAGTTGCGCTCCGGCACATGGCAGTTGGCACAGGCGAGCGTGCCGCGGCCGGAAAGCCGCTGATCGAAAAACAGGCGTGTGCCAAATTCAATAGCGTCGAGTTTGCCCGATACGCGGTTGCTGGGATCCGCGGGCACGCGCGCGGGCCACGGACCGTGGGAAAGGATGGTCCTGATTTCGCTATCGCTGAAAAGTGGCTGCGCCGCCGCGGCCCAGGCCGGCAACAGCATGGCGGCCGCAACCAATGCGACCCACGTCCGGCGGCACGCCGGGCGTTGAACCTGCGTCGTATTCGATGTCATGGGAACCTCACCCCCCGCGTATTGCCGGCACCAGATGCACCTCGCTGTCGGGGCGTATCGGCGCGAACCAGGCATCCTGAAAAATCTCGCCATCTATGGCAATAGCATAGCCGCTCTCGAGGTGCGGCGCCAGTTCCGGGCAGCGCTCACCCAGCGCGCGCAGCAATTGCCGCACGTCGCGCGCCTCAATGTCTATCTGCGACGCGCCGCCAGCGAGTTGCCTGAGCGTGCCGCTCAGAAAGACCCGCGCCAAGCGTCACGCGGCTTTCGCCACGGCTCCGGCGCTGTCGATCGCCTCCAGCACCCGCGGCGGCGACATCGGCAGCCGCGTAAAGCGGATGCCCAGCGCGTTTTCCACCGCATTGGCGATGGCGGCCATGGGCGGCACGATCGGGGTCTCGCCCACGCCGCGCACGCCGTAAGGGTGGCGCGGATTGGGCACTTCAACGATCACGGTGTCGATCATCGGGACGTCGGATGCCACCGGAATGCGGTAGTCGAGGAACCCCGGGTTTTCCAGCTGGCCCTGCGCGTCGTAGAGGTATTCTTCGTTCAACGCCCAGCCAATGCCCTGCACCGCGCCGCCCTGCATTTGCCCCTCGACGTAGGACGGATGCACCGCCTTGCCGGCGTCCTGAATCGCGGTATAGCGCAGGATCTTGACGCTGCCGGTCTCGCGATCCACTTCGACATCGACCACATGCGTGGCGAGGCTGGGACCCGCGCCCTGCGCATTGATCGCGGCGTTGCCGATGATGGGGCCGCCGGTCTTGCCCGCGGCCGCCGCCAGTTCGGCGAGTGACATTTTCTTCGGCTCGCCGGCGCTGCCGCTGGCCGAACGCGCGCAGCCGCTGCCATCGTCCCAGATCACCTGCTCCAGCGGGATTTCCCATATCTTCGCCGCGCGTTCGCGCAACTGCCGGATCATGTCGCGCGCCGCCTCGATCACCGCCATGCCGCTGGAAAAGGTGGCGCGGCTGCCGCCGGTGAGAAAGGTGAAGCCCAGCGACCCGGTGTCGCCGATGGTGGGACGCACCTTGTCGTACGCGATGCCCAACGCCTCCGCCGCCATCATCGCCAGCGAAGCGCGCGAGCCGCCGATATCCGGCGTGCCGGCCACCAGCGATACACTGCCGTCCTCGCCCAACAGCAGATTGGCGCAGGTTTCTCCGCCGATGTTGAACCAGAATCCGCTCGCCACACCGCGGCCCTGATTGGCCTTGAGCGGCGCGCGGTAATGCGCATGGGCGCGAGCCGCTTCCAGGGTTTGCACCATGCCGATCGGACCAAACTTGGGCCCGTAGGCCGCCTTGGTGCCTTCCCTGGCCGCGTTCTTCAGGCGGAATTCGATGGGATCGATTTTGAGTTGCTTCGCCACTTCGTCCACCACGCTCTCGACCGCAAATTCGGCGATCGGGCCGCCCGGCGCGCGATACGCCGCGACCTTGGGACGATTCGACACCACGTCGAAGCCGATCACCCGCACATTGTCCAGATCGTACGGCGCGAAGGCGCACATCGCGCCCGGTTGCACCGGCGAGCCCTGAAACGCGCCCGCCTGAAACTTGAGCAGCGCATCCGCGGCGGTGATGCGGCCATCACGGGTGGCGCCGATCTTGACCCACATTTTCGAGCCGGAGGTGGGGCCGGTCGCGCGAAACACCTCCTCGCGCGTCATGGTCATCTTCACCGGCTGGCCTGACTTGCGAGACAGCGCGAGCGCCAGTGGTTCAAGATAAACCACGGTCTTGCCGCCGAACCCGCCGCCGATCTCGGAAGCCGTCACGCGCAACCGCGCGTGTTCCATGCCGAGCAGTTTGGCGCAGAAACTGCGCACGATGAATTGACCCTGCGTGGTGCACCACAAATCGGCCTGGCCATCTTCGGACACGCTGGCCAGACACGCATGCGGCTCGATGTAGCCCTGATGCACCGGCGCGGTGTTGAATTCGCGCTCCACCACGACATCGGCTTTGGCGAATCCGGCGGCAATGTCACCGAGAGCGAACTCGACGCGCTTGGCGACATTGGACGGCTGCGCCGGTTTCGGATCGGCGCCGATGGTGAACATCGTGTCGTGCAGCAGCGGCGCGCCGGGCGCCATCGCCGCCTCCACGTCGATCACGTGCGGCAGCACCTCGTAGTCGACCTTGATCAGCGCGAGCGCCTGTGCGGCAATCGCCTCGGTGGTCGCCGCCACCGCCGCCACCGTGTGGCCGGCGTACAACGCTTTCTCTCGCGCCATGATGTTGCGGGTCATGTCGCGGTAGTTGACCATCATCTCGCCTGCGGGAATGAACTCCGAAGGCAGATCACCGAAGTCGGCCGAGGTGACCACTGCCTTGACGCCGGGCAACGCCAGCGCCTTGGCGGCATCGATTGATTTGATGCGCGCGTGCGCGTGCGGACTGCGCAGCACCTTGCCCACCAGCATGTTCGGCAAAAACAGATCAGCGCCAAAACGCGCGCGGCCGGTGACTTTATCCACACCGTCCGGGCGCGGCGGACGCGTGCCCACCACTTTGAATTCGCGCTCGCTCAGGCCTGTCGTGGTGATGTCGTTCATCGCTCACTCCTTGCAGATACGTAGAGGAATCGGGTGTCGCCGAAGGGCACCATATGCCCACCCCGGCACGCTGTCAATTTAACTATATCTATTTGATTTTATTCAAGAAATTTTTTGCCGCCGCGACAAAGCCCAGCGGATTATCCAGCGTCACGTGATGATCGCAGCCGGCCACCTCCGCCACATCCACCTGCGGCGCCAGCGCTTTCACGCCATCGATAATGTCCGGCGATACGCGGTTGCTGCGGTCGCCCTTCATCAACAGCGCGGGAATCTTGATGTTGGCCCAGTACGGCATCAACGCCCGGCTGACGCGGCGCGCGTAGACGTTGCGATCGACCTTGCTGCGCCAGCGGCCGTCATCGAACTGACGTCCGCTGTATTGCGCAAGATGCCGCACGATGTCCGGCGTGGCACTGCTGCCCGCGGGACGCACTTTGAATTTCGATACGAATTCGTCGTGATCGGCATAACTGCTGCCTTCACGGCTGCCGATCTCATTCATCGCGGCGACCCGATCCGGCGGCATGTTGACCGAGGAATCGATCATGATGAACGCTTTGGCGCGCCCCGGATAAGTCGCCGCATACACGATCGACACCAGCCCGCCCATCGAATGCCCGACCAGCACGAAATCGCGCAAGTCGAGTTTCTCCGTGAGCTCGTGCAAATCCGCCGCGTAGCGATCGTAGTTGTATTCCGGCTCCGCCGAACGGTCCCATTCGCTGTCGCCGTGTCCGCGCTGGTCCGGGGCGATCACGTGATAGTCGCTGGTCAGACCGGGCGCGACAAAATCAAACCAGTGCGCGTGTGCGGCACTGCCGTGCATGCACAGCATCTGCGGTTTGCCGGCAGCGCCGTAATCCAGCAGGTGCAGTTTGAGTCCGGCGACCTCGACGTAACGATCGGTGTAAGGCGCGGGCTTGAGTGGTGCGTCGGCTGACATCGTTGGGCTATCCATCGTCTGTAATTAACTATTTGATTTTATTGATAAATTTTCTCAGGGCTTGAATAAAGCCCGCGGGGTTGTCAAGGGTGATGTGATGGTCGCAATCCGGCACTTCCGCTACTTCGACCTGCGGTGCGCGCGATTTCACGTCAGCCACGGTCGGCGGGTCAATGCGCTGGCTGCGTTCGCCCTTCATCAGCAACGCCGGGATTTTGATTTTATTCCACAGCGGAAAGCTGTCCACCATCTCGCGATTGGCGTACACCTTGCGGTCGACCTTGTGACGCCAGCGGCCGTCGTCGAACTGGCGACCGCTGCAGGTCGCGATGTGGCGCAGAATTTCCGGCGCGGCGGTGCTGCCGCCGGGATGCACCTTGTAGTTGGCAATGAACTCTTCCTGCGTGGCGTAGTGGCGGCCTTCGCGATTGCTGACCGCGTTGAAGCCCGCCAGACGCTCGGGCGAAAACCTGATGGTGGTATCCACCAGCACAAATGCCCTGGCACGGCCGGGATAGGTTGCGCTGTAAATGCTCCCGATCATGCCGCCCATGGAATGGCCGACCAGAATGAAATCGCGCAGATCAAGTTTTTCAGCCAGTTCGTCGATATCGGCAGCATGGCGGTAATAGCCGTAATTGGGTGCAGGCGAGGTTTCCCACTGGCTGTCACCATGCCCGCGCAGATCGACCGCGCGCACGTGGTAATCGGCTGTAAAGCCCTGCGCCACGAAATCATACCAATGCGCATTCGCGGCGCCGCCATGCAGGCACAGCATCTGCGGCTTGCCGGCGCTACCGTAGTCCTGCAGGCGCAGCCGCAGACCGCCAACGTCAACGTAGTGCTCGGAATAAGGCGCGGGCTCGAAGGGTGAAGCGGCATTCGCTGAGGGTGATGGCGCTGACATCCATTGCCTTAATATAAGTATTTGTTTTTAAACGATTTTATTCAATAGCCCCATATGCAATCGTGGAGGCTAATCGATGCGGGTGCCGGTTTGTTTCACCAGTTTTGCCCAACGCAAAATCTCTTTTTGCATGTATTCGCCGAGGTATTGCGGCGTGCTGGCGATGGGCTCGAACGCATCCGCCACCAGCCGCCGCCGAACTGCCTCTGACTTGAGCGCGTCCGCAAACTCACGATTCAAACGCGCGATGATTGCAGGCGGCGTGCCTGCCGGCGCCAGTGCCCCGTACCACACCGAGGAATCATAGCCCGGAACGGTCTCCGCGAGGGCCGGCAGATCGGGAAGCACCGGCGAGCGCCTGGCGGTCGTCACACCCAGCGCGCGCAAGCGCCCGCTGCGCAAAAAACCACTGGTCGAGGTATAGGTGAGATAACTGATTTGCAGCTGTCCGGCAATCAGGTCTGTCAACGCGGGCGCGCCGCCCTTGTAGGGAATATGCCGGGTCCTGATTCGCGCCAGTGCATTGAGCATCTCGCCCGACAATTGCGAGCCGCTGCCATTGCCTGCCGATCCATAGCGTAATTCATCCGGCGCCGCGCGTGCCAGCGCGAGCAGGGCTTTCACCGATGTCGCCGGCAGCGAGGGATGGACCACCAGCAGATACGGCGCCATGCCGGCGAGCGTTACCGGCGCGTAGTCACGCAGCAGATCGTAGGGCAGCTTCGGATACAAACTGGGATTGACCGCCAGTTGCGCGGTAATGGCAAATACCAGCGTGTAGCCGTCCGGCGCCGCGCGTGCCACATGTTCCATGCCGATGTTGCCGCCGGCGCCGCCGCGATTGTCTACAATCACCTGCTGCCCAAGGCTAGCACTCATCTGTTGCGCCAGCGCGCGCGCAACGATATCCGTGCCGCCGCCGGGCGGATACGGAACGACCAGACGTACTGCCTTGGACGGATAGCCCTGCGCCGACACGGGCGTCACCGTCGCCAGCAGCGAAAAAACCAACCCCATGCAAAGCCGTATCATCATTCCATTGCCCGCGTACATCCCGTGTGCGGATTCTGTGGCATCAATGGCGCCCTGTCCATCGTC
>CADECM010000084.1:2148-28339 GCA_902825845.1 uncultured beta proteobacterium | reverse complement strand
ACACGAGCTGACGACAGCCATGCAGCACCTGTGTTACGGCTCTCTTTCGAGCACCCTCACATCTCTGCGAGGTTCCGTACATGTCAAGGGTAGGTAAGGTTTTTCGCGTTGCATCGAATTAATCCACATAATCCACCGCTTGTGCGGGTCCCCGTCAATTCCTTTGAGTTTTAACCTTGCGGCCGTACTCCCCAGGCGGTCAACTTCACGCGTTAGCTTCGTTACCAAGGAATTGCTTCCCCGACAACCAGTTGACATAGTTTAGGGCGTGGACTACCAGGGTATCTAATCCTGTTTGCTCCCCACGCTTTCGTGCATGAGCGTCAGTGTTAGCCCAGGGGGCTGCCTTCGCCATCGGTGTTCCTCCAAATATCTACGCATTTCACTGCTACACTTGGAATTCCACCCCCCTCTGCCACACTCTAGCTTGCCAGTTACAAACGCAGTTCCCAGGTTAAGCCCGGGGATTTCACATCTGTCTTAACAAACCGCCTGCGCACGCTTTACGCCCAGTAATTCCGATTAACGCCTGCACCCTACGTATTACCGCGGCTGCTGGCACGTAGTTAGCCGGTGCTTCTTCTTCGGGTACCGTCATTAGTCCGTGGTATTAGCACGTACCTTTTCGTCCCCACCGAAAGAGCTTTACAACCCGAAGGCCTTCTTCACTCACGCGGCATGGCTGGATCAGGCTTGCGCCCATTGTCCAAAATTCCCCACTGCTGCCTCCCGTAGGAGTCTGGACCGTGTCTCAGTTCCAGTGTGGCTGATCGTCCTCTCAGACCAGCTACGGATCGTAGCCTTGGTGGGCTTTTACCCCGCCAACTAGCTAATCCGATATCGGCCACTCCAATAGTGCGAAGCCTTGCGGTCCTCCGCTTTCCCCCGTAGGGCGTATGCGGTATTAGCCTATCTTTCGACAGGTTATCCCCCGCTACTGGAAATGTTCCGATATATTACTCACCCGTTCGCCACTCTACTTGCGGATTGCTCCGCTTTCGCGTTCGACTTGCATGTGTAAGGCATGCCGCCAGCGTTCAATCTGAGCCAGGATCAAACTCTTCAGTTTAATCCGTGCAAAGTATTACTCTCGCTTGACGTTATTACTGTCGTGCGAGCACTTCGATAGTTCAATAGCTTTTACAACATGGAAAGACTCTTCCCTGTTGCGTTCACTTTGGAAACCAAGTGCCCACACTTATCGGCTGTATATTGTTAAAGAGCAGGCCAAACAGATCCCCGAAAACAAGGTTAGCTGCCTGAAGAGATTACACCGGGACGATGCCCGGGAATCCAGAATACCGACCGATCATTTGGTAGCGGGGATAGGATTTGAACCTATGACCTTCGGGTTATGAGCCCGACGAGCTGCCAGACTGCTCCACCCCGCGCCAGTGATACGACTCAGTAAAGAAGCGGAATTATGAAGACTTTTGGCATTTGTGTCAACCCTTATTTTTATTTTTTTTAATCGGCACAAGTAATAAACACCCGGACATTCCTACATCAAACGCAACCTCTAGGTCCAGCGGATGCTGCTTCCGATAAACCGCATAAGCTGCGCAAAGGATATCACTGCGGCGCACTTACCGCTATCGCCTTGCTGGTTTGTCTTTTGCGAAAGAAATTCGCAAAAGTTTCCATGCTTAGGTAAAACACCGGCGTGACATACAGGGTAAGAAACTGCGAAAACACCAGTCCGCCCACAACAGCGATACCCAGTGGACGGCGAGTCTCCGCGCCCGCGCCATAACCCAAGGCAATCGGCAGTGTAGCGAATATTGCGGCACCCGTCGTCATCATGATCGGACGGAAACGCACACTGCACGCCTCGACAATGGCGTCGTGCGGCGTCATATTCTTCTCCCGCTGCATCTGCAATGCAAAGTCGATCATCATGATTCCGTTTTTCTTCACCAAACCGATCAGCAGAATCACGCCGACGAAACTGAAGATGTTGAGCTCTTCACCAAACAGAATCAATGTTGCCAATGCGCCAAATCCGGCGAAAGGCAACGCAGTCAAAATGGTAAACGGGTGGCCGTAGTGCTCGTAGAGGATCGCCAGAATCATATAGATCAGAATGATCGTCACCAACAGCAGCATGGGCAAAGAGCGGAAGGCCTGCTGAAACGCCTTGGCATTGCCCGAAAAGGCCGTGGACATGCCCGCCGGCACAACTTCCGACGCCACCTTCTGAATTTCAGCTACGGCATCGCCCACCGAAACGCCCGGCGCGAGGTTGAATGACAGCACCACACCAGGCAATTGACCGACATGCGCGACGGACACCGGGCCCACGCCATTGCTAACTGTCGCCACACTGCTCATGGGCACCATGGCGCCACTGGGCGCCGTGATAAACAGGTTATCAAGCGCATTAATATCCGATTGGTACTTACGGTCGATTTCCAGCCGCACATCATATTGATCGGACGCGCCATAGAGCGTACTTACCTGACGACCGCCAAACGCATTAAACAATGCCTGTTCCACCTGCTGTGAACTGATGCCCAGGGCGGCGGCCCGATCACGAAGCACGCGCACCTGAATCTCCGGATTCCTCAACTCCAGATTACTGGAGACATCACGCACCAGCGGCAAGGCGCGTATGCGCGCCTCCAGTTCCGCACCGGGCTTGTACAGCGAAGTTAGCTCCGTTCCAGTGAGCACAAAAACATAGTCGCTGGATGATAGTGTTCCGCCAATGCGAATCGCGGGCGGATTCGACAGAAACATGCGCACACCCTGCAATCCGGCGGCATCGCGACGAATTTGCTGAATCACCTGGTCGGCTGTCGCTTCGCGATGGTCGCGATGTTTGAGACGAATGATGAGCCGCCCGACATTGTCACCGAAAACGCCGCCCGTGCCCTGGCCCGCGGTCGACATTACCGCCTCGACATTCGGATTTTTCTGAATGACATCGGCAACTTGCTGCTGATAGCGCACCATCTCTTTGAACGTCACGCCCTCACGGGCAAGCGTATTTGCAAAAATAAACCCGGTATCCTGCCGCGGGATAAAGCCCTTTTGCACGATCCCGTACAACCACCCCGTCGCCAGCAGCACCAGGACAGATCCAACCAACACCAGTCCGCGCATTTTCAGCGTCCAGCGTAACGTGGTGACGTACCCTGCGCGCACCAGCTCGAAAATCTTCTCGGAGAAATTAAACATGGCGCCGTGTGCGTGTTCGTGCTTGAGCAAAATGCTGCACAACATCGGTGTGATCGTCAGCGAAACCGCACCGGAAATCATCACGGCGATGCCCACAGTCACGGCAAACTCGCGGAAGAGCCGTCCCACCATGCCTTCCATGAACAGGATCGGCAAGAAAACCGCGGACAGGGAAATGGTCATCGTAATCACCGTGGACCCGATTTCCTTCGCCCCGTCGAGTGACGCAGTAAGCCGATCCTTGCCCATTTCCAAATGACGGGTAATGTTTTCCAGAACCACGATTGCGTCATCCACCACAAAACCAACCGCCAGTGTAATTGCCATCAACGACAAATTGTTCAGGCTGTATCCCAGCAAACTCATTACGGCAAACGTACCAAGCACCGATGACGGCAACACCATCGCCGTCACCAAGGTGGCGCGCAAATTGCGCAGGAACAGCAAAATCACGCCCACCACCAACAGAATCGAAAGTATGAGCGTGAAATTGACCTCATGAATCGAATCACGAATAAACTCGGACCGATCCACCAACACCTCCAGTTTCGCCCCAGCCGGCATCTCCTTGCGTATATCCGGCAACATCTCCTTAAGCTGGCGCACCACATCAACCGTGTTTGAGCCTGGCTGGCGGTACACCGCCAGAATCAGCGCACGGTCGCCGTTGAACCAACTGCGAATATTCTCGTTTTCGACGCTATCAACCGCGCGTCCCACGTCGGACAGCCGCACCGGCATGCCATCTTTGTAGGCAACAATCAGCGGATTAAAATCCTCGGCATTCTTGAACTTTCCCTGCGACTTTACGGTATACGTGCGCGCGGCACCCTGCAACGCGCCCGACGGGATGTTGGGATTTGCGCCCTGTATTGCCTGCACCACCTTCTCGATGCCGAGACCGCGGCGCGCCAATGCATTGGGATCGACAAAAATACGCACCGCATACTTTTGTGAGCCGAATACCTGCACCTGCGCAACGCCATTAATGGTGGAAAAACGCTGAGCAATGTTGGCGTCGACAAATTCGTCCAGCTTGGACATCGGCAGCTGCTTCGACGACATGCCCAACATCAATACAGGCGCGTCGGCCGGATTCAGTTTGCGCAGCGTCGGCGGCTCGGGCATTTCGGCAGGCAGGCGGCGTATCGCTTGCGAGATCGCGGTTTGTACGTCCTGCGTCGCCGAATCGATGTCTCTCGACAACGCAAACGTGAGCGTAATTCGTGAGTTGCCACTGGACGAACGCGATGTCATCTCGTCCACGCCCGATATGCGGCTGAACTCGCGCTCAAGAGGCAGCGCTACCGTATTCCCCATGACCTCGGGGCTTGCGCCAGGCAGGCGCGCATTTACGGTGATCGTGGGAAAGTCGACGTTCGGCAAATCGTTCACCGGCAGCGACGTAAATCCCAACGCGCCGAAGAACATGATTGCCACGAACAGTACACTGGTGGCGATTGGGCGTTCAATGAAAATGCGCGAGAAATTCATGAGCCTGTTCCTTGTCTATCCCAATCGTCGGGCAAATTCGTTAGTTCGCGGCGGCTTCCGTTGTTGCCTTGCGGCTTTTACCACCCTTGCGCGAGTTGCTACCACCCTCCTCTGCCAGAATGACGGGCGACCCATCAGTCAAGGTTGGAGGCACATCAATCACAACCCGCTCATCGCCGTTCAGCCCTTTGGCGATCACAACTTGCGGACCCAATTGACGGTCCACCGTTACATTCTGCACGCGAGCACGGTCGCCTTTTACCACGAACACAAACGGACCATCCTGCCCTGGCTGCACCGCCCCTTCCGGTAAAGTTACCGCGTCATCCTCCACCCGCAGAATGATGCGGCCCGACACAAACTGTCCCGGCCACAACTCCTCATTCTCGTTTCCTACCCGGGCCTTCACCAGTATGGTACCGGTCGAGGGATTCACCGTGTTATCGATAAACACCAGTGTTCCTGTCGCGAGCACCTTGCCGCCGCCGTTGGGAGTGATTTCAACCTTGAATTGCTGCTGGACGCCCGATTTGCGAATGTCGTCAAGATTGCGCTGCGGCACGCTCAATGTCACCAATATCGGCCTGGTACTGTTGATCATGACGAGGGGCGCCCCGCCGGTACCCCCCGCCACGAGGTTGCCGGCTTTGACATTCAGGCTTCCGGTGCGGCCGGAAATCGGCGCGGTAATCTCCGCATAGGACAGTTGCAGCTTCGCCGCATCCACCACAGCCTTGTTGGCAGTCACGGTGGCCTCCAGCGATTTCATTTGTGTGGCAGCCACATCATATTCCTGGCGTGTGATGTATTCCTTCTCAGCGAGCGGACGCAACCGTTGCTCCTGCGCGCGCGCTTGTTCGAGTTGCGCTTCGTCGCGCTTTACCGCCGCCTGCGTTTGCGCCACGGAAACCTGCATCGGCCGGGAATCGATGCGAAACAACACTTGCCCCTGACGCACATAATCACCTTCCTTGAAGGTCACCGCCGTCAATGTGCCACTGACTTGCGGCCGTACCGCTACCGTATGCTCGGACTCAACGCTGCCCACGGCATCAATCACCACCGGCATCGGCTGGCGCGTGACACTGGTCAGGCGAACCGGCACCGGACCGCCGCGACCCTTCCCCCGGCCCTTGCCTTCTTTACCCGGCTTGCCCTGCGCAATTTTTCCCTTATCCGAACCTTGCGCCGCTGATTTTTGCCAGTACCAGTAGCCTCCTGCGGCTATCGCGGCAATCAATCCGAACAGCCCTACCATCGATAATCGCTTCATGGTTTAGTCTCTGTCGTACGTATCATCAATTCTCCCGCACCCACCGTCAAATTCAATCGCGCCAGCACGGTATACCAATCCAAAAAAGACTGGATGCGCTGGGTACGCGCGCTGGTCTCGTCCTGTTGCGCGGTAATCAGATCAAGGATCGTGCCAAATCCCCCTTGATAACGCGCCAGCGTCGCCTGCGCCGTCTGTTCCGCGGATTTGACCAGCGCTTCAGTACTGCCAATATTGCCGGTCACCGTCTGCAGATCATAAAACGCCTGCCAGACCTCGAGCTGCGTTTGACGGTAGAGACTATCCCGTGCCGCCTCCGCCTGTTGCAACTGAAACTCGGCCTGACGCTGTTGGTACGTATCCTTGAAACCGGAGAAGATCGGAATGCGCACGGTGAGGCCCGCCTGCGCAGTCAACGTATCCGGGCGGCCGAATGGCTGCGCAACCGCATGCTGCCGCCAACTGAACAAGGAATAGCTCCCGGCAAACTCGACGCTGGGCATACCGGCCTTCGATGCGGCGACGGCCGACTCGCGCGCGGCTTCAACCTGTGCCTGCGCCGCCACCAGATCCGGGCGTACCCGCTTAACCGTGCCAAGGTAGTCGTCAATCGTCTTCAAAGCTCGGGGTGCGTCCGGCGGCGCTGACAATGCCTGTACGCGCAAAGCGCTGTTCACCGGTAAACCCACTACCGTTGCCAGTTGCCCGCGCGCCTTCTCGAACTCGCCGCGACTGCGCGTCAACACAAGGCGCACCTGCGCCACTTGCGTCTCGGACCGATAAACATCTGCCACAGTGGCCACCCCGGAGTCGCGGCGCCGGCGCGCGGCATCAAGTGCAGTCTCCACATTCTTCAGTGCCTGCTCATTGACACGCATGAGGGCCTCGAGGCCGACCAACTGGTAGTAGGCCTGTTCCACCTGAAACACGACTTCCTGCAACACACGGTTTTGCGCAAGGTTGGCTGCCAGCAGCCGGTATTCCGCGGCATTGGTGCGCGCGTCCCCCAGGCCGAAATCGTAAAGTGTGTAACTCAGGCTTATCGACGGTCCCCAGCGATTAATCCAGGGCGCAATTAAACCGGTGGTGCCAGACACCGGATGCTGGCGTAGAAACGAATAGTTCCCGCTGATGGCGGGCAAATCATCGCCCGTCAATACGCCTGCCGCCGCCGCCGCCGCGCGCGCGCCCAACCACGCCTGACGCGTGCGCGGATTATTCACCAACGCAAATTCGGTCAGTTGAGGCAAGTTCAGCGGCTCATCGGTCTTCAGGCCCGCTGTCGCTGACGAGGGCACCGGTACGCTCGGCAGAGGCTCCGTCGCCTGCCAAGGCTGATTCGGTGCTGGCGAAGTTTTCTGCTCCACGCCAAACGGATCCTTCCACCAGTCCGGATTCGCTGCGTTCCTCCACCATTGCGCGCCGGCATGAGCCGAGATACTTAACAGGGCTGCCGCGGTAGCAGCCTTGCTCCATCCTCCAAAATGCACCATGTTCTCGTTCTTCTGTCGCACTGGCGACATGAGGTTTAAACAGACGTGAAAATTCGGCATGGTAGCACCCTTTACGTAGGAATCCGTAGTTTCAAACCGCAAAAAATTCGTATCTCTACTGCAGCCGAGTGGCCGATTCAATTCAGAGCAAACAGTGGAATGAAAAAAATTAAATTTATAAAATTCAGATACTTACTGTCACAAACCTGCCAAAGTGTCCGACCGAAGGTAGCCAACACCTATGCCCCGGCGGCGCGGATATCCCGCGCGGGACCACCGCAGTTTGGCCAGCCCACGACACATTCCGCTCGACTCGCGCCCGACTGCAAAAAGTTGATAGCCATAGCGTAACATCGTGCCCATGAATCCAACTGCACCCATGCCGCCCGCCAAAACCCTGCAACCCGAAGCACGCCGGATCGAGCACGAGCCTTACTACGAACCAATTGCCGATGAAGTCGCGCTGTTTGAAGCCGCTGAACAGAGCCAGATACCGGTACTGCTCAAAGGCCCCACAGGCAGCGGCAAGACGCGCTTCATCGAGTATGTCGCGTGGAAATTAAGGCGCCCCCTGATCACGGTCTCTTGTCACGATGATCTTACTGCAAGCGATCTCGTCGGCCGTTATCTGATCACCAATCACGAAACCGTGTGGATCGACGGGCCGCTCGCACATGCGGTGCGCGTGGGCGGCATTTGTTATCTCGACGAAGTCGTCGAGGCGCGCAAGGATACGACCGTTGTCATACATCCGCTGGCAGACGACCGGCGCATGCTGCCCCTGGAAAAACACGGTGAATTACTGCGCGCACCCAAAGCCTTTGTGCTGGCCATGTCGTACAACCCCGGCTATCAGAGCGTGCTCAAGGAACTCAAGCAGAGTACGCGCCAGCGTTTTGTTGCCATCGAATTCAATTATCCAGCGCCATCGCTGGAGGCAAAAATTGTCGCCCGGGAATCAGGACTGGACGCTGCACGCACCGCCGGCCTGCTCAAGCTCGCGCACATGACGCGCAATTTGAAGGGAAACGGGCTCGATGAGGGCGCATCCACCCGATTGCTGGTGCATGCCGCCAAATTAATGCAGCGTGGCATCGCGCCACGCGTCGCCTGCCACGGCGCCATTGCTGAAGCGCTCAGCGACGATGCCGAAATGCTGCGCGCCATCGACGAACTTACGGCGTCGATTTTCTAGAATCACGCAAAGCGTATCGTTGATGATGGAAGCGGCGTCGCACGGTTCGCCATTTCAGAAATTGCCCGCGGCACGGCTGTTCTGCAATCGCTTGCGCGTGTTGTCGGCGGCAAGAAAAGCCAAAGAACCTTGATGGCACCGCTGACCGAAGACGAACTCGAGCGCCGCCTTGACGCGCTGCTCAACCCCGTGCTGTCGTCGCGGCGAACGGCCTCTCCGCTGGCACGGGCGATCGCGCAGCTGAATCGCGAACGTCAGGAATTCACGCTGCACTGGGCCGAGGTCATCAGCCGCACCAACTATGAACTGGCTTATCAGTTCGCCGCTGTCGCGCCGGCCGCGCTCACCACGCTGGATACCCGTGCCGCCGAGACTTGGATCATACACGCCATGGACAGCTACGACCGCGAAGGCCTGTTCCAGGGCGGCGAAGTGTTCAGACATTACAGCGCTTTCGAAACGCCGGCAGAAAGTCAGCATGGGGTGGGCTACCGCGAAGCGGCGCCGGTGATCGAATTGTTTGTATGCGGCCTGTCCGGACGACGCATGAAAATCGACAGCGCGCCCGCCGCGTGGACCGATGGCGAAACCTTGTACCTGCCGCCACGCATCGCGTTGGGCCCGACGCGCGCGGAAAATTTTCTGCTTTATAAAATCATCGCGACCTTGTTGTGGGCACAAAGCCGCTATGGCACCTTTGCCGCGGACCTCAATGCCGCCGTTCGGCCTTATGCCGATCCCGCGCGTGCACTGACTTGGTTGAACTATCTGGAGTCTGTGCGGCTGGAGGCGCGGCTTGCGCGCCTGTTGCCTGGTCTGGCGCGGGATATGCGTACTCTTGCCGTTCCGCAGCACGATGCGCTGGGTGATACAGCGCCTTATCCTTCCCTTTGCTCGCCGGACGCGACGGTACACGACAGTATCGCGTTACTGCTGTCGGTGCGCATGGCAGACAACCCGCCGCGCCGCGCGTGGATGAGCAGCCTGCACCCGGCCGAGGCCACGGCCGCACGCGCGGCACGCCTTGCGCGCGAGAAAAGTGCGTTGCAGGCGGCATTGGCCGATCTGCTCGACGAGCAGCCGGCGGACGATACAGAGGCAAACGGCGGCGATGCTGAAACAGGATTCACAGCCGACGTCGAACGCGACGACAGCGGGGAAATGTCGTTCCAATTGCGACTGGGCGGCGAAGCCATAGAGCCGCCGCCCGCTGTAAAAAATCTGATGGACTCGATATTGCAGGATTTGGGCGACATTCCGGATGACTACCTTGCGGCCAAGGCCAATACCGAAACACTGCGCGATCGCGACGAAGCGCCGGCCGGTCCCGCCGACCACCTGTCCGGCGCCGAGGCGCAGTTCTACGATGAATGGGATCACCAGCGAAAACACTACCGCAAAAATTGGTGCGCGCTGCGCGAAAGCGATGTCGCAGCGGGTGACGGCACTTTTGTCGCAGCGACGCTGGCCAAGTATGCGCAGCAGGTGATACAGCTCAGGCGCACGTTCGAACTGCTGCGGGGCGAGGACCGCCTGCTCAAGCGCATCACGCACGGCGACGACTTCGACCTGGATGCGCTCATGGACGCTTTTGCCGACATGCAATCCGGTCGCGAACTGAGCGAGCGTCTGTTTACCCGGCGCCACAAAGCCGAACGCAACCTTGCGGTGCTGTTCATGGTGGACATGAGCGGTTCCACCAAGGGCTGGATAAACGACGCGGAACGCGAATCGCTGGTGTTGCTTGCCGAAGCGCTCGAAATTCTGGGGGACCGATACGCGATTTACGGTTTCTCGGGCGTCACCCGCAAACGCTGCGAGATCTACCGCGTCAAGCGCTTCGATGAGCCGTACAACGACGTGGTACAACAACGCATTGCCGGTATCGCGCCGCAGGACTACACGCGCATGGGCGTGGCGATACGCCATCTAACCGCGCTGTTTGAGTGTATCGATGCCCGCACCAAGTTGTTGATCACGCTTTCCGACGGCAAACCCGACGACTACAGCGACAATTACCGCGGCGAATATGGCATCGAGGACACGCGCCAGGCACTGTTCGAAGCGCATCGCGCCGGCGTCAAGCCTTTTTGCATTACCATTGACCGCGAAGCGCGGGACTATCTGCCGCATATGTACGGCGCGGCAAACTGGACGCTGGTGGATGACGTCTCGCGTCTGCCGCTGCAAGTGGCCGACATTTACCGCCGGCTGACAAGCTGAACCGACCCGTGTTTCAATGGTGCACATGACACCACGAATCCGCCCATGACAACCGCACCCGATACCGAATTCGACAGCAATGCCCGCGCCGGCCTGCTGCTGATTGCCGCTACTGTTTGCGCACTCGCCATCAGCAACAGCGGCCTGGCCGGCACCTACAATCAGTTGCTCACGGCCGAGTTTGCAATTCGTCTGGAAAGCTGGGTGCTGTCCAAGCCGCTGCTGCTCTGGATCAACGACGGTCTGATGGCGGTGTTCTTCCTGTTCGTGGGACTGGAAATCAAGCGCGAATGCCTGCAGGGCGCGCTCTCCAGCCTGCGTCTGGCCGCCCTGCCGCTGGCCGCCGCACTGGGCGGCATGCTGGTGCCCGCGCTGATTTATCTCGCATTCAACGCCGACGATGCGGTGGCAAGGCGCGGCTGGGCCATTCCCACCGCCACGGATATCGCGTTTGCGCTGGGCATTCTCGCCCTGCTGGGCAGCCGCGTGCCTACGGGCCTGAAGGTACTGCTGACGGCTGTTGCCGTCATCGACGATCTAGGTGCCATCGTCATCATCGCGCTTTTCTACACGGAGGACCTGAGCACGACGATGTTGCTGGCGGCGCTGGGCGGCGTTGGCGTGTTGTTTATTCTGAGCAGGCTGCGGGTACGTAATCTTGGCATCTACCTTGTCGTGGGCGCAGCCATCTGGCTGGCAGTGCTCAAATCCGGCGTGCATGCCACACTGGCCGGCGTCGTCGTAGCCTTGTTCATTCCGTCGAACCTGCAAGGACGCGAGCACGAATCTCCGCTGCTCGTGCTGGAACACGCATTACAGCCGTGGGTGATCTACGCCATCGTGCCGGTGTTCGCATTTGCCAACGCGGGTGTCGCGCTTACCGGCATTTCCTGGGACGCATTTCCGGTGGATGCCGCGGCGGGCATCGCCATCGGATTGCTCGTCGGCAAACCCGCCGGCATTTTTGTAGCCGCATGGCTGGCCGTCAAAAGCGGCATGGCGAGCCTGCCGCCTGCAACCAACTGGGGATTGGTGCTGGGCCTGGCAGTGCTGTGCGGCATCGGATTTACCATGAGTCTGTTTATCGGCACACTGGCGTTCGAGCATCAGGGCCAGGCCTTCTCGGCGGCGGTACGGCTCGGCGTACTGGCGGGCTCGCTGGTATCGGGAATCACCGGGTTCATGCTATTGAAATTCTTGCTTCGTCGGCAGACCGCATAACAGTCATGATTAAAATATCATTTAAAATCAAATACTTACTATCTACACTCGCGTTTGTTGCAATTACTGCGGGACACGCGCAAACGATCACCACGGAACGCCATGCCATTCGCGTCGTTCAGCGCATCAGCGGCTTGCAGCACCCGTGGAGCATCGCATTCTTGCCTGACGGACGCGCGCTGATCACTGAGCGGCCGGGCCGGCTGCGCATGGTAAGCAAAAATTTTCAACTCGCCCCCGTAGCGATCACCGGCTTGCCCGCCGTAGCTGCGTCCGGACAAGGCGGCCTGCTGGATGTGGCGCTGCATCCGCGGTTCACGGATAACCGCCTGGTCTATGTTTCTTATTCGGCAGGGGACCGCAACGGCATCGGCACCGAAGTCGCCCGTGGCGTGCTCAACGGAAACCGTCTTGACAATGTGCAGGTAATTTTTCGCATGGCGCCCAAGCTCCCCAACGGCTACCACTTTGGCTCACGGCTGGTGTTCGATCGCGAAGGATTTTTGTTCATCACGCTTGGCGATCGCGGCGAAATGGAACGCGCCCAGAATCCCGGTGACCACAATGGCTCGGTGATACGCCTGCACGACGACGGCCGCGTGCCCAAAGACAATCCATTCGTCGGCAAACCCGGCTGGCGGCCGGAAAAATTCACCCTGGGCAACCGCAATATGCAGGGCGCCGCATTGCACCCGACCACAGGCTTGCTGTGGACTCATGAACACGGGCCGCAGGGCGGCGACGAGATCAACGTCATTCGCGCCGGCGTCAACTACGGCTGGCCGGTGATCACCTATGGCGCGAACTACGGCATCGGCACGAAAATCGGCGAAGGCACGCACAAAGACGGCATGGCGCAGCCGCTGCACAAATGGGTGCCCTCCATTGCGCCTTCCGGCATGGCGTTTTACAGTGGCGACAAATTTCCAAACTGGCGCGGGGACTTGTTCGTGGGCGCGCTGAAAGACCGGATGCTGGTACGGCTGAAACTCGATGGCGAAAAAGTCGTCCACGAGGAACGCATGCTCATAAACACACTGGGCCGAATTCGTGATGTGCGCGTGGGGCCGGACGGCTACATCTATCTGCTCACGGATGAACCCAACGGCGTGCTGGCACGCATTGAGCCCGCGGGATAGACCGGTCAGGCGCTCTTGAAACGCGGCCTATTGACGTATTACGCGCTTTTAAAACGTGTAGTACGCGCAAACAGGATCGCCGCAAACGGCATAGCCACCCCGATCACCATCGCCGTCAACAGCAGATCGCCCAACTGGCTGTAATCCTGCGCCGTTGTGACAACGCCGGCGGGTGTGCGTACCTCGCGCGCTACGTGGTACGCCTGGTTGAGATACTTGGTGCCCAGCTGTGCCGCCGACAACGCAAGATTGGTGAATGACGCCATCACGGCAAAATAGGTCGCCTTGAGATTGGCCGGTGCCGAACGTGCAATCCACGCCAGCATCGGAATCATCGCCACCTGTCCCAGCGGCGCCGACAATGACGTATCGACCAGTGCAATTGTATGCGCCGTGACCAGCCCGCCGGTCATCGCGGATGTCCACTGGTGCAAGCCGTAGTACATGCCGATGGTGGGCGACGACAGCACCAGGCCGCAGATCGTGAGAAAACCCACGACATAGGCGATGGAGTGATCAGCCATGAATCTGCGGAAAATAAATATGCCGAACAGCGTCAGCACATTGCCGATGAGTCCCAACGTCGACAGGAACTGCTCGTCGAACTTCAGGACATCAATCATCCACCATGACACGCCCGGGCCGGCGTCCGGCACGGCGCGAAATACGAAGATCACCACGGCGGTCCCGACCAGCGTCGCGCGCAGGTCCGGCGCGAGTTCCCGCGTCATGCGCGCGATCAGAAAAAGCAGTATCGCCATGGAGCCTGCGAAAACGATTTCCTGCTTGAGCCTGATATCGCTAAAGCCCATGCCGAGTGTAAACAGCACGAAGGCGAGACTGCCACCAAGAATCCACCAGTTTGGCACGGTCTTGTCCGTGTGCTCGTCCAGCGCGGCATGTATCGCCTCGGCGCTGACGCCGGCGGCACGCAATTCGCGCTTGCGCCGCGCGCGCAGCAGTGACGCCAGCACCACGCCCAGCACAGACACCACGGGAATGATCAGCGCCCATTGGTAAAGCTTGAGATAAATAGCCGCCTTCGCCGCTTTGGAAAACCCCTCGGTGCCGGCGAATACGCTGATGTTAACCAACGCCACCAGCACAGTGCCGCCGATGATGGCCACGCGGCCCAGGGTTTGCATCGTGGTGTGCATGAGCTTCTGCTGCACCTCGGGAATCGCAACGCCGGCATTGTCCACCCTGGGCACCGCCTCGACTGTCATCGCGTCGGCAACAACATCCTGGATCACATAGCCGACCGGGGCGAGCAGCGCCGCCAGCACGAACCACGCTTTCTCGGACATTATCGCGGCCATCGCCTCGCGCTGTCCGATCAGCCCGGCCATGATCAAAAGGCTTGCCGCGATCAGGCTCGCGCCGAGATACACCAGCAGCCCTTTCCAGCGCCAGATCAGATCGGTGATGTGTCCGATCGGCATCTTGACGGCATACGGTATACCCGCCCAGAAGCCCAGCGCAGCGAGGAACTCCGCGGAAAGATCAAGATGATCCTTGATGAAGAACGTGCCGACGATGGCGGTCAAACCGGAAATGCCGGCTGCCACGTACACCATCATCGGCGGCAAATAGGAGAGCCGCATCTCGCGCGCGAGCTCTACGATGTTCTCCTGATACCAACGTTGGAAGAAATGAAGGGTAGCTGTCATGGCGAGCGATGATAGCAGCCGCGTTCAGACAAGCGATGTATTGGAGCCCGATGCAAGCCAGTATCCGCAGGATGACTTGCGTCCACGCCGGCACGCCCTCGCTCGGCGTAGTCGGTTACCTAGGAAATAATAATATAAATAATTGATTTTAAACAATTATTTCATATTCCGGGGCCGAATCGGCGGCGTAGCGTACTGCCGCTGTATAGCGGCATTGTCACACCGTCCGTCCACGCTGTTAGCCATCGCGCATTCCAAGCATGCGTACCTGCCGCGCACGCACGGGAGCGCCTAGTGCAATTGTGACGGCGGCGGGACCTGCGTGTCCGCGTCAACGTCCGCGATGTGCCCGGCGTCCTGATCCAGATCGTCGTCGTCCATCAGACCTTCGCCGACCGATACCACGGGTGCACTACTGCTTTCCGGCATATTCATCTCAAGTTGCGCGGCGCCGCTCGACTCGACCAGCGCACCCAGATCATCCAGCAGCGGCAATTCTTCGAGCGACCGCAAACTCAAGTCATCGAGAAACTGTTTGGTGGTGGCGTAAATGGCCGGGCGGCCCGGCACTTCACGATGGCCAATCACATCGATCCAGCCGCGCGCTTCCAGCGATTTGATGATGTTGCTGGTGACAACCACGCCGCGGATGTCTTCAATGTCTCCGCGCGTCACCGGCTGGCGATAGGCGATGATGGCCAGCGTTTCCATAACCGCGCGCGAGTACTTGGGCGCTTTTTGCGGATTGAGTTTATCGAGATAACGCTGCAGTTCCGGCCGTGAACGAAAGCGCCAGCCGGATGCGACATTGACCAGCTCCACGCCGCGGCCTTCCCATTCGGCTCGAATGTCGTCGAGTAACTTGCGCATCAGTTCATTGTTGGTCTCGCCGCGCGGGAACATGCGTTTCATTTCGTTGAGCGTCAACGGCTCCGGGCTCGTCAGCAGCGCGGTTTCCAGCACGCGCTTCACCAGCTCAATATCCAGCGCGGGGGCATCAGCGTCCATCGTCTCGTCGGCCGCGCCCTCACCCTCAGCGGCCTCGTCCGGCTGCACGTCGGTTGCCGGTGACAACGCTTCATACACAGCCTCGCCCGCCTCACCAGTTTCGGACGCAGCGGCGAGATCATCCGCAACATTTTGATTTTCTTCAACATTATCAGTCATTCGCTCGCCCCTGATTCTGTACCGCTCAGTTTCACATAGATCGGCGCGTACGCTTGGTCCTGAGTGATTTTTACCAGCGATTCGCGCGCCAATTCCAGCATCGCAATAAACGTGACCACCAGCACCGGCAGGCCATCCTCAGGCGCGAACAACTGTGTGAATTCCACAAATTCGGCGTCCTGCAGGCAACGCAAGATACGCGTCATGTGGGCCCGCACCGACAACTGCTCGCGGGTGATCTTGTGGTGCTTGTTGACTTTGGCGCGGTTCAGAATCGTCAACCACGCCAGCTTCAGATCCATCGGACTGACATCGGGCGGAATCGCCGCGTCGCGCTCGAACATCACGTTCACCAGAGCATAATCGCGTCCGGCGACCGGGATTTCACCCACGCGCTGCGCGGCCTTTTTCATTTGCTCGTATTCGAGGAGGCGCCGCACCAGCTCCGCGCGCGGGTCCTCTTCCAGCGCCGATGCGCCCGGTGGCCGCGGCAGCAGCATGCGCGACTTGATCTCGATCATCATTGCCGCCATCAACAAATACTCTGCCGCCAATTCAAGTTTGTTCTCGCGCATGATCTCGACGTATTCCAGATACTGCGCCGTCAGTTTGGCCATCGGAATATCGAGGACGCTGATGTTCTCCTTGCGAATCAGATACAGCAGCAAGTCCAGTGGACCTTCAAATTGCTCGAGAAAAACCTCCAGCGCGTCCGGCGGAATGTAAAGGTCGCGTGGCAGTTCCAGCAGCGGCTCGCCATACACTTTCACAATTCGCTCAGCGGCCGCATCCAGCGGCATCATTGAATCGCTTGACGACGTCTCCAGTACCGCGCTCATGCTGAGCGCCTCCAGCCGGACGCTGTTTTCATGGCGAAAATATTCATAAGTATCTGTTTTTAAACAATTTTTAAAAATAGCATCGTCAGATCGAACAATGGACGCCATTCTACCGTAATTTCCCGAGCGGCCACAATATATAGCGTTTGCGATAAACCTCACCGCAATAGGTTGGATATATTATTGATTCAGAACGGCTTTTTGTTGACGGCAAAAAGCGGCTTTAGTTCTGAGACGGCAACGGAAAGTTGCGCAAATGTGAGCGTTTTCAGAGGCGGTGCACCGCACTGCTCATGCGCAGAGCAGAACATGCGCCCGTCAGTCGCAATGCTGAAGTTTGGCTACGCGGACGCGCCAGCGCAGCCTGCTATCGATTTGCGCGCAGCCGGCGGAGTAGCCTCTATCTTGCGCCCTTGCCCCAGAGCACGACCTCGACAGTCGAGAACAGAACAACCAGGTCCAGAAACAGGGTGTGGTTCTTCACGTAGTAAAGGTCATACTGCAGCTTTTCCATCGCGTCATCCAACGTCGCCCCATACGGATAGCGCACCTGCGCCCAGCCCGTGATCCCCGGCTTGACCGCGTGACGCAGCGCGTAATACGGAATCTGTGTGGTGAGCTGGTCCACAAAATACGGCCGCTCCGGCCGCGGCCCCACAAAGCTCATCTCGCCCTTGAAAACGTTGATGATCTGTGGCAATTCGTCTATGCGCAGTTTGCGGATGATGCGCCCCACCCGCGTGGTGCGATCGTCGTTGGCACTCGCCCAACGCGGCTTGCCGTCGCGCTCGGCGTCGGTGTGCATGCTGCGAAACTTGCAGATCGAGAATGGCCGCCCGCCCTGCCCGACCCGCTCCTGCCGGTAGAACACCGGCCCGCCGCTCTCCAGCCAGATGCACACTGCGGTGATCAGCATCACCGGCAGGGTCAGCAACAGCAGCACGCCGCTGGCCACCAGGTCAAACAGGCGCTTGACGGTGGTGCGAAACAGTCCTTGCCGGAAGCCTTCGCCCAGCACCATCCAACTCGGGTTGAGCGAGTCGAGCAGTACTTTGCGGTATTCGCGTTCGAAAAACGTGGACAGTTCCATCACGCCCACGCCCTTGAGCCGGCATTCGAGCAGTTCGCGCACCAATTGCCCGCCATCGCGCCGATCCCGGATCGCCACCACGATCTGGTCGATGGCGTGCTTTTGCACCATCGACAGCAGGGATTCGCCCGCGGCCATCGGCAATACGCTGGGCTGGGGAACGTAGTGGGTGGTGGACTGGCGTTCAATGTAGCCCACGATCAGGTGGTTTTTGTTGGCCGCGGAGGATTCGGCCAGTTTGCTCACCCGGGAGCCGGTACCCAGCACCAGTACCCGCGGCTTGAACAGGCTGTGCCCGCCCCACACGTGAAACGCCAGCCGGATCACGCCGCTGCCGGCCAAGGCCACGGCCACCGCCACGGCCCAACCGTGCGGCTTCAAATACAGCGAGGGCACCCAGTAGGCTATCGCAAAGGCGATACCCACACAGACCGCCAGTCCCACCATCAGCCGCACCCCGATCGAGGATGCGCCCTTTTTGTCGTCCAGCTGATACAGCCCCATGCTGTTGAGCACCACCAGCATGCCCAGCACCAGCGCCCCTGCATGCACCATGGCCCCGGCTGAACCCGCCGCCACGCTCTCCGTCCCCCCCAGTCGAACGGATATCCCCGCACGCACCGCCGCCAGCAATACCAGTGCTTCCAATACCACCAGCAGCACTGTCCGCGTGGATACAAAATGACTGAATAAGCGAAACATAGAGATCGGATCTATAGTGGCCTGATTGAATCTAAGGAGCAACGATAGCAATTGCCTTGGCTGAGACGAAAGATACGCCCGTCAATGGCGGATTGTATTCGGCACCATAGTATCGAGTGTGACTTGCGTCACACTGGATTGCCGATCTAAATCACAATGCAATGAAAATACTGCAGAACTGTCCGGTGGCCACAAATTGGGGCATCGCGCAACAGCGCATGCCCAAGCGCGGGAAGCTTGCGTGGCGATATATCATAATCGGCATTTATGTATAACCAATTGATTATAAATAATTAATCTAAACGGCACGAAATCTTTCTACAGCACATGAAATAGCGTACGCGCCGACAACATATTAGGAACGAGAATCATTAGCAGAGCAGAGAGCTCTACGCCAAGTCATGGCGTTTTGTGACGGCGCCCGATGTCCGGCGCAGTCGTCTTTCCCCGGCAATGGCCGCGTGCTACGGCTGCTTGGCGGCAGTCAGATTGCTGACATACCACGTCATGGCTTCTTTCAATCCATCGCCGATACGATGAGTTGGTGCATAGCCGAGTAATCGTTGCGCCTTGGAAATGTCTGCCTGCGAATGCAGCACATCGCCTTCGCGGAATTCGCGATACTGCGGACGGTAATCTCGCAACCACTGACACTGATCCACCAGCAGCAAGCGTGCGGCGTCAAAAAGTTCGTTCAAGGTGGTGCGTTCTGATACGGCTATATTGTAAATCTGGTCCTGCGCTGCAGGGTTGACGGCAGTTGCCGCCAGTATATTTGCCTGCACAGCATTTGCCACATAGCAAAAATCGCGGCTGGTCGTGCCGTCGCCGTTGATGTACACCGGCTGCCGCCCCAGAAACTGCGCGATCCATTTGGGAATCACAGCGGCATACGCGCCATCGGGATCCTGGCGTGGACCGAAAATATTGAAATACCGCAGACCGACAGAATGAATGCCGTAACATCGCGCAAAAACGTCCGCGTACAACTCGTTGGCGTATTTGGTGACGGCATAGGGAGACAGCGGCCGGCCAATAACATCCTCCACTTTGGGCAGGCCCGGGTGATCGCCATAGGTGGAACTCGACGCGGCATAGACAAATTGCCGCACTTTGGCGTCACGCGCCGCCACCAGCATGTTCACGAAGCCGCTGATATTCGCTTCGTGTGTTGCGATGGGATCTTCAATCGAGCGCGGTACCGAACCCAGCGCCGCCTGATGCAGCACGTAATCCACGCCATCACAGGCGCGCCGGCAATCCGCAAGATGGCGAATATCGCCTTCAATGAATGTGAAATTGCGCCACGCCGAATCGCCAACCAGCGCACGCACCTGTTCCAGGTTGTTTGCGTAGCCAGTCGCATAGTTGTCGAGCCCGGTTACCGTCTGCCCCAGATTGAGCAGGGTCTCCAGCAGATTGGAGCCGATAAACCCCGCAACACCGGTGATCAGCCAGCGGCACGGGCGCTGCCGCAGCGACTGTTGGACTTCCGCGTAATTCGACGCGTTGGCCATAGCCATTACAGGCGCCACACCGTGAGTCCGGCTTGCTGCAGCGCAGCCATGTCAAAGCGGCTTTTCACGTCGATAAAGCAACCCTGCGCGGCCACCTTGTTATGGAAGTCGGCGAGGGGCCGCGTCAGAAACTGCTTGTGCGCGACCGCCACCACCAGCGCGTCGGCACGCGGCAACGCGTCCCAATTCTCGAGCGCAAGGCCATATTCATGCAGCGATTCCGCGTGATCAGCCACCGGGTCGCTCACGTGCACGTCCAGCCCGTAGGATTTCAGTTCATGAATAACGTCGATGACCTTGGTATTGCGTATGTCCGGGCAATCTTCCTTGAAGGTCAGTCCCAGCACATTGACCGGCGCACCCTTGATGCGCGAACCGTTGCGAATCATGTGCTTGACTGTCTGCTCGGCAATGAATTTGCCCATCCCGTCGTTGATGCGTCGCCCGGCCAGAATCACCTCGGGGTGATAGCCGACCATTTCGGCTTTGTGCGTCAGGTAATACGGATCCACGCCGATGCAATGACCGCCCACAAGGCCAGGCCGGAACGGCAGAAAATTCCACTTGGTTCCTGCCGCCTGCAGCACCTCAAGCGTATCAATGCCGATCTTGTCGAAGACGATGGCCAACTCATTCATCAGCGCGATGTTCAGATCGCGCTGCGTGTTTTCGATCACTTTGGCCGCTTCGGCGACCTTGAGATTGGAGGCGCGAAACACGCCCGCGGTGATAATGCTTTCATAAAGTCCGGCAACCTTGTCCAGGGTGTCGGCGTCGTCGCCGGATACCACCTTGAGGATTTTCGTCAGCGTATGTTCCTTGTCGCCCGGATTGATGCGTTCCGGCGAATAGCCCACATGGAAATCCTGCTTCCACGTCATGCCCGACGCTTTTTCGAGAATCGGAATACACACCTCTTCCGTTGCGCCGGGATACACCGTCGACTCATACACCACGATGGCGCCTTTTTTCATATGCTTGCCCACCGCGTTGCTGGCACCCGCAAGCGGACTGAAATCGGGCTGGTGCGTGTCGTCCACCGGGGTGGGCACCGCGACCACGATGAAATCGGCCTTCGCAAGATCCGACGGGTTGGTTGTGACCGTCAAATGGCGCGAGGCGCGCAAATCCTCGCTCGACATTTCGCCCGTGGGATCAACAAAACGCCGGTAACTGTCGACTTTGGTCTGCGACAAATCGAACCCGATCGTCTCGCGTTTCTTGCCAAACTCAACCGCCAGCGGCAAGCCCACATACCCCAAACCCACTACAGCAACTACACTCATGGCTTCCCCAAGAAATGTTGGCGAGATGCTATCCCTTCAGGCATAACGTGGTGGCCTGCAAGCCGCGGTCCCGCACCCTGCATCCGGGCCGCCATGCAAGCACTGTGTGGCACAATATGCCGTCTACAGCAACGGCAATCGGACGAGACCGGCAGCAGACCAAGGTTTTAGTGTAAATTCAAACGGATAAAATTGCTACTCCGATGACATTGCCTGCCTCCATTGCGCGCTGCAGACGCCACGCACTGTCACTGGTGGTGGCCGTGCTTGCGGCCTTGTTGGCGCCGGCAGGCCACGCGGACGACCTGATTCAGACCATTGCAAGAATCAAGCCCGCCGTGGTCGGCGTGGGCACATTCATGAAAACGCGCAGCCCGGCATTCCATCTTGCGGGGAGCGGGTTTGCCGTCGGCGACGGACTGCACGTGATTACGACCGCGCACACCTACGCCAAGCCGCTGGAAACTGAAAAGCTTGAAGTGCCCGCGATTGTGATTTCCGCGGCAGGCAAGCCCCAGTTGCGCGAAGCACGCATCGCCGCCATCGACAAGGAGCACGACCTTATGCTCCTCAGGATTTCCGGCGAACCCCTGCCCGTCATGAAGCTGGGCGACTCCAACAGCGTGCGTGAAGGCCGCATGCTCGCGTTCACCGGGTTTCCCATCGGCATGGTGCTGGGCATGCACGCGGCGACACATCGCGCGATGGTCGCCGCGCTGGTGCCGGTGGTACTGCCCGCAGTGACGTCGACACAACTCACTGACAAGCTGATCAGCCGCCAACGCAAGGCTGCATATCCGGTGATTCAACTGGACGGCACCGCCTATCCGGGCAACAGTGGCAGCCCGCTTTACGATCCGCAGGATGGCACGGTGCTCGGCATAATCAACAAGGTATTCGTGCAGGCCGGCCGCGAAAGCGCCGTCGGCCTGCCCAGCGGCATCACCTATGCGATACCCAGCCTGCACATACGCGAGCTGCTGACGCAGGAGAAGATTGCGGAAAACTGAGCACGCCTGCGAGGTTCCCGGCTATGCCGGTTTGCGCTTGAGCAAAAACGCCTGTACCGCATCCTGCACCATTTCGCCGCGCTGATTGAACACCTGCAACTGGCGCTTCATCACGCCGCGATCTGCGCGCGAGGTTTCGCGTTTTTCGAGTACTTTCAGTTTGGCGTGAATCGTATCGCCCGCTTTCACCGGGTTGGTAAATTTCAAGCTGTCGAATCCGAGAAAAGCGATCAGCGTGTCATCGTACAGGTGCAACTGAAATATCAAACCGGCAGCAATCGCATAGATCAACGGCCCGTGCGCGATACGCGTGCCGAACTGCGTGGTCTTGCAGTATTCCTCGTTGATATGCAGCGGGTTGTAGTCGCCCGACAAGCCCGCGAAGGTCACGATGTCCGCCTCGGTCACCGTGCGCGCTGGACTTTCGAACTCGGCACCAATATCCCATTCTTCCCAATACAGTCCTCGCATGACGGGCCTTATTTAAGTATTTGATTTTAAACAATTATTTAACAACGCCGTCGGCGCGCAATTGCGCAATACGCGCTGCCGGCAACGAAAGCAGGTCCTGCAACACGCTGTCGGTGTGTTGGCCCAGCAGTGGCGCGGGATTGGAAATCGTCTTGCCCATGCCCTCGAACTTGATCGGATTGCCGGGCAGGCGCACGCGCCCGACCTGTGGGTGTTCGTACTCGACGATCATTTCGCGCTCGCCCACCGGCGGCTCGTTGAACGCGCCCGCCAGATCGTTCACCGGCGCCGCGGGCACTTCCGCCGCATAGAGTTTGTCGAGCCACGCCTTCACGGTGCGCTGACGCAGGATGTTTTCCAGCAGCGGCACAATCGCCTCCCGATGCTCCAGGCGCTTGGGGTTGGTGGCAAAGCGTGGATCGTCCGCCAGTTCGGGATGCTCCAGCACCACGCACAACTTTTTCCAGAAATTTTCCTGGCGCGTCGCGATCACCAGATAACCATCTTTTGCCGCGAACGCCTGCCACGGCACGGTGAATTCATGAGCCGTGCCCTGTGGCGTGGGCACGTCGCCCGCGGTCAGGTAGTGCGTTGCCATGTAGCTCAGCAAATTCAACATGCCGTCAAACATCGAGGTTTCAACGCGGCTGCCCTTGCCCGTGCGCTCGCGCTGGTAGAGCGCCGCCAACACCGCCTCGCACGAAAATATGCCGCCGCTCAAATCGGCCAGCGGGATGCCCACGCGCGCCGGCGGCCGCCCCGGTTCGCCGGTGATCGACAGATAGCCGCCGATGGCCTGGATCACCAGATCGAGCGCCGGGAAATCCTTGTACGCGCCATCGCCGCCAAAGCCGGTTACCGAGCATTGAATGATGCGCGGGTTGATCGCGGACAGCGTCGGATAATCCACCTTGAGCCGCTCCAGCACACCCGCGCGAAAGTTGTCGATCACCACGTCGGACTGTTTCACCAGCCCGTAAAACAGCTCGCGCCCCGCCTCGGACTTGAGGTTGATAACGACGCTTTTCTTGTTGCGATTGAAGGTCAGGAACAGCGCGCTCACACCCCTGTACGGCGCCACCGACGGAATGCGACCCAGATCGCCCTCGGGCGTCTCGATCTTGATCACTTCCGCGCCGAGATCGGTCAGCACCTGACTGCCGTAGGTGCCGGCGATGATCTGGCCCAGTTCGAGGATGCGGACGCCGGAAAGTGGATGGGTCACTTAGCAAAACCAGGTTCAAAATCATTTGCCACAGATGAACGCAGATGAACACAGATTAAAACCATATCCATTGATGAGGTCATGCGGAAATCAGCGTTCATCTGCGTAAATCTGCGTCAAAAAAGAGGTTAGAGTCCCAACCCGCGCGCAATGATATTGCGCTGAATCTCCGACGTGCCCGCCCCGATCGTCGCCAGCCGCGAATCGCGGAAAAACCGCTGCATGGGATATTCCATGCAGTAGCCATAGCCGCCGAGAATTTGCAGCCCCATGTCGGACACCGCCTTGTAGGTTTCGCCGGTGTGCAGTTTCACCACCGCGGCGTCCTGACGTGTGGCCTTGCCCTGATCCATCAGCCACGCGAAGCGGTAAACCATGGTGCGTGAAATATCTAGCATCATCTTCATATTCGCGAGCTGGTGCGAGATCGCCTGAAATTCACCGATGGTCTTGCCGAACTGCTTGCGCGTTTTGGCGTAGTTCAATGCATATTCAAAGGCAGCGGTAGCGGCACCCGTGCGCGCCGCCGACAGGCACAGGCGCTCATACCAGATGTATGCATCCACAGAGCGCCAACCCTCGCCCACTTTGCCCAGCACCGCGCTCCGCGGCACGTGCACGTCGTTATAAAATACCTGCGTGGTGCCGATGGCGCGCTGCCCCAGCGTTTTGATCTTCTTGATTTCGATGCCCGGGAGCCTGGTGTCGATCAAAAAATTGGTGATGCCTTCGTGCTTTTTCTGCCCGCTGGCGGTGCGCGCGATCAGCAGACAGAGATCGCTGCAATCCATGCCCGAGGTAAACACTTTCTGGCCGCTGATCGAATACCCGCCCTCGCGCTCGGTGGCCTTTGTCGTCAGCGCCGCTGCATCCGAACCTGACTCCGGCTCGGTGATGCCAAAACAGACCGCGATCTCGCCTTTGGCGACGCGTGGCAAAATCGATTGTTTCTGTTCCGGCGTGCCGTCGCGCATCACCGCGTAACCGCCATAAGTAAGCGTGCGGAACACCCACATCGCCAATTCTTCGAACGCGTAACCGCATTCTTCGAGCAGTATCGCCAGGTCAATCGCATTGCCGCCGGATCCGCCATACTCTGGCGGCACAATCAGGCCGAACCAGCCATGCTTTGCCAGCGCGTCATAAGCCTCGCGCGGCGGGCGCGCATCCTCATCGCATTTCGCGGCGTATTCCGGCGTGCATTCCCTCGCGAGCAGATCGCGCAAGTGGGCGCGAATCTGCTCTTGCTCAGCTGTGAACGAAAAATCCATCTCGTCTAATTCAGTTTCGCCAGTTCGAGCATCCGCCTGGCACGAGCATACATCGCGTAGTCGATCAGTTTGCCTTCGACCGCAATCGCAGCCACACCGGTTTTTTCGGCCGCTTCGAATTCAGCGACCACGCGCGTGTACCACTTCACCTCGGCTTCCGGCACCGCATAGGCTTTACGAATCGGCGCGATCTGTTTGGGGTGGATCGGCGTGCGTCCGAGAAAGCCCAGCCGCGCGGACAACGTTGAATCCTTGATCAAACCGGCTTCGTCGCCAATGTCGGAGAACACGCCGTCCAGCGGATAAGCCCCCGCCGCGCGCGTGTCGTTCAGCACTTTGGAACGCGCGTAGAGCAATTCCGTGCCCTCGATCGACCAGGCACAACCCAGGTCCGTTTGCAGATCGCCGTCGCGCGCGCTGCCGATGCAAGTCGCCGTGACGCGCGGCGACGCTTTGATCAACGAATAACAGTTGTAAACACCGAGCGCGCTTTCGATCATCAGGCAGATTTCGACACTGCCGGCCTTCATGCCGTTGCTGGATTCGAATTGATCCAGCAGCGCCGCGCAGGACTTCACCTCCTCCACTGTTTCGCCCTTGGGCAGGAAGATCGCGTCCAGCCCCGGACGCACCACCGCCGCCAGATCGTCCGCCAGCATGCCGGTGGCAGGACTGTTGGTGCGCACGAAAATGCCCGGCGTGGATGTCCCTGCCGCGGCGATGGC
>CADECM010000084.1:0-2138 GCA_902825845.1 uncultured beta proteobacterium | reverse complement strand
GCTTCCGGCTTGGCGGCGATCGCCACTGAATCCTCCAGATCGAATATCACCGCATCGGCGCCAGACTCCAGCGCCTTGGCCATCACGCGATCGTTGGCACCGGGCGCAAACAGCGCCGTTCTTACAGGTCGCATATTATTTATAAATTATTGATTTTAAACAATTATTTTGAATAGCTTTCAACGCGCATCGGCGGATTACCAACTTCGCCCAGGCGTCCGTCCTCGGCCAGAATCTCCAGAAAATTCTCCAGCGCGTGCCACGCCGGCGGCATGCCGAAATTGGCACTGGTTTGAAGAATCACCTCCATCACCTCGCGGGGCGTTGCCCCCTGACGCATGGCACCGCGCATATGCCCGCGTGCATTGGTGCTTTCGCCCACCGCCAGACAATCGCCGATCATGCACAGCAGGCGCGTCTTGTTATCGACCACGCCGCGCGAGTACATATCGCGATAGCAGAAGTTCTCCCACAGCCCGGCGAAGTGACTGTCCATCGCGTCGATCCAGTGCAGAATGTTGATGTGATGGTGCGGCCGCATGATCAGCCCGGTACTCACACCCAGCCAGCCGTGCTTGTCGATCAGTGGTTGCAGACGCGGGTCGGCGACATCGTCCTTGTTCCACTTTTTCTCTTCGTCAGCGCGGTTGCGCTGGCTTGCGGTGCCGTCGAGCGGCAGTTGCGAACGTTTCAATTCCGGCAGCAGTTTGAGTTCTTACGCGATCTTGTGAAACGTTTCAATTGCCGGATCGACCGTGACAAGCCCGCCGTAGACCTGGCATTGCAGAATGATTTCAGCAATTTCGCGCACCGGCACCTTGGCCGCGAGCGCCGCGCGCACGGTGTCGGCCAGCAGCGACTGCGCCTTGGCCATGGTGTATTGGCCGATCAGCACCAGCAGCCGCGTGCGTGTGTCCAGCGCCGGCCGCTGCGACAATCCCTTGATCTGGTAATCGAGCCAAGCGCGGGTAAAGTGCTGGTCGATTGCATCGCGTTGCGCGAGGCGTTTTTCGAAGCCGGCGCCTTGAACCCTGATGCCTGCGTCCAAGCTTTCGGCACCGTATTTATCGCGCAGTTGCGTGCGCACGTCATCGACCATGGTGATTTCCTGATTTATTCTGAATGAAACTGCAACCACTCACGCGGCACGCAGCCGCGAAGCGCGCCGGCTCAATCGATCTGCAACCCGATCGCGCGCACGATCCTGCCGTACTTGTCGATTTCGCTCTTGAGATACGCCGTCATTGCCGCCGCACTCTTGCTTTGCGGCTCCACGCCCACGGCTGCCAGGCGCTGGCGCACCTCGGGTTGATTGACCGCCTTGGCAAGATCGGCATCCAGGCGTGCAATCACATTCGCGGGCGTCCCCGCCGGGACGAACACCGCGTTCCACAACACATGTTCATAGCCGGGCACGCCCGCCTCCACCATCGTCGGCAACTCGGGAGCAATGGCAGAGCGCCTGGCGGTGGTCACCGCCAGCGCCCTTACCTTGCCGCTGCGCACATGCGGCAGCGTCACCGCCATGCCGGAAAAATAAGCCGACATCTGCCCGCTCATTACGTCCACGGTGGCCTGCCCGCCGCCCTTGTAGGCGACATGCGTCATTTCAGCGCCGGTCATCGAACGAAACAGTTCATAGGCAAAGTGATCGGAATTACCGTTGCCCGAGGAGGCGACGTTCATCTCCCGCGGACGCGCTTTGGCCAGCGCGATCAAGTCCTTCACCGATTTCACCGGCAACGCGGGGTTGACGATCAGCAGATGCGGGCCCGCGGCAGCTTCCCCGACGGGCGCCAGATCACGTAGCACGTTGTAGCCGAGCTTGCGATACGCGCTGATCGCCACCGCAATCCCGGTGTTGGCGTAAAGCGCCGTATAGCCGTCCGCGGGCGACTTGGCGACCACCTCGGCAGCGATATTCGCGCCCGCGCCGGGCCGGTTCTCGAACACCACCGGCTGCCCCAGACCTTCGGATAACTTCTGGGCAATGATGCGGCCCACCACGTCGCTGGTGCTGCCGGCGGGAAAGCCAACGATCATGCGCACGGCCTTCGATGGAAACGCCTGTCCTGAGCCTGTCGAAGGCGCCTGCGCCAGCGCGGCTGAGGGCGCCAGGACGATCTGCATGCCAAGGA
>CADECM010000083.1:15182-28729 GCA_902825845.1 uncultured beta proteobacterium | reverse complement strand
GTGACCATCATCGGCGGCGGTGAGGTGGCTGTGTTGCCGGCGGAGTGGAGTCTGCTTTGAGTATGAAAAGCGCCCCCCAACTGTTGAATCTGGCGGGAGGAGTGTCTGAATGGTTGCTCAAAAGTGCGATCGTGACAGGCGGCCGCACCGTAAGCCCGCTGTCGGCGGATTGGACGGGCATCTAACACCGGGTGGCACAGCGCATGGCCGGGGCGCGACCCGAAGACTGGGCCGTACTACTTCGCTTTCGCGTATCTGGCGCTTTATGGTATCAAATCAAATTTGTTAGCTTGATTGCGGGTATCTATTCGGTCCCTATGAAACGTCAACGTCCTCCCTCACCCCTGGCCCCGAAGGGAGAGGGGAAAAGGCCCTCGCCGAATTGTTTACACCAGTTGCATTCGATTTCAGGAAACATCATGCTTCACTTTTTGCGCTTGGTCATTGAAACCGCCGGTTGAATAGAGACCATCGCGGCCGCTATTGTCCTGCCGTGGAAGTTCCCAAAGTGTCATTTTCGCTCCCTCGTTCGTGCCATGAAATTCAGACGCAGGACACTAGCGGGTAGCCGCCGTGTAGAATCCAAAATTCCCGGCGGCCGCGAATGTGCAGCTTCAGCTGCTGGCGGTTAAACGGAGTCCGGCAAACCTTAAGGAGCAATTCATCATGGCCGTACAGAGCACACCGGCAACTCAGGCGGAAGTCGCCGCCGGAGCGCAGGCGCAATCCCCGCAACCCGTACGCGCCGACATCACGCTGCGCCCGATCGAGGGATCGGATCGGCCGGCGTTGTCGAATCTGACTTCAGTGCAAACCGTGATGGACATGGTTATTGTGGATTTCGGCTTTCTCGAGCCGCAGGCGGTCAACGCGATCGCGCAGGCGGGCCGCACGGGCACGCAATTGCCCAACCCGCTGGCTGGTCAGTTGGCGAGTCGCGTGGCGATGAATCTGCAGACGGCCGGCCAGCTTGCGCAGCAGCTAAACGAACTGCTCAACCGTGTGCGGCAGCAGGCGGCCGCGGCGTCGAATGCTGCCGGTTCGCCGGCCAAACTCTAGTCCGCCCGCGTCATGGCAATACGCGCAGCGGGTGCGTCGGCACCTGGCCTCGCCGCGGCGCTTGCGGTGTGCCGCAAGTCCTTCCTGACTGCGGGCTTTTTCAGCATGTTCATCAACTTGCTGCTGTTGGTGCCAGTGATATACATGCTGCAGGTTTACGACCGCGTGCTGACCAGCAGCAGCGAATCGACGCTGCTCATGCTTACGCTGATCGCGGTATTTTTGTTCATGGTGATGGGTGGGCTGGAGTGGGTGCGCTCGCAGATTCTGATCACGGCAGGTACACGCCTCGATCATCTGCTCGGCGGCCGCGTGTTCGATTCGGTGTTTGCCCAGACCACCGCTTCCGGCGGCAAGATTGCGAACGCGCAGCCGCTGGCGGATTTGCTGCAACTGCGCCAGTTCCTGACCGGTCCGGGACTGTTCGCCTTTTTCGATGCCCCCTGGCTGCCGATTTACATTTTCGTCATGTTCCTGTTCCATCCGGCGTTCGGCGTGGTGGCCATCGTCAGCGCCGTGGTCTTGCTGGCGCTGGCAATCTGGAACGAATTTGCCACGCGTGAGGACTTGAAAGAGGCGAACCGGCACGCCATGGAATCGAACAATCACACCCAGCGCAATCTGCGCAACGCGGAGGCCATCGAAGCAATGGGCATGCTGCCGCGCATGCGGGCACGCTGGCAGGACAAGCAGGACAGTCTGCTCGCGTTGCAGTCGCGTGCCAGCCGCAAAGGCGGGCTGATTACGGCAGCATCCAAGACCTTTCGCCTTACCATCCAGTCGCTGGCACTCGGTCTGGGCGCGTATCTGGCGATACGCCGCGAAATCACGCCGGGTATCGTTATCGCCGGGTCCATCCTGCTGGGGCGCGCGCTGGCGCCACTCGACTTGCTGATCAATAGCTGGCGTGGGTTTTTGAGTGCGCGCGAGTCGTATGGACGGCTCGACACGCTGCTGCGCGGCACACCGCTACGTGAGCCGCCGATGCCGCTGCCGGCGCCGCGCGGCGTGCTGAGTCTGGACAAGCTGGTGGTGACACCGCCTGGCGCTGCTGCGCCGGTGCTCAAAGGTGTCACCCTGAGTATCGAGCCGGGAACGCTGCTCGCGGTGATCGGGCCCAGCGCGGCCGGCAAATCCACGCTGGCGCGCGCCATGCTCGGTTTGCATCAGCCGGTGGCGGGCACGGTGCGGCTCGATGGCGCTGAACTCGAACAATGGGCGCGAGAAGCACTGGGCGCGCATGTCGGTTACCTGCCGCAGGATGTGGAGTTGCTCGACGGCACCATCGCCGAGAATATCGCGCGCTTTGGCGAGGTCGACGCGGACAAAGTGATCGCAGCGGCCGAGGCCGCAGGCGTGCACGGGATGATTGTGCGCCTGCCGGAAGGCTACGGCACCCGGCTCGTCGGCAATGTGCTGTCGGCCGGGCAGCGGCAGCGTATCGGTCTCGCGCGCGCGCTGTACGGCGACCCACAGCTCATCGTGCTGGACGAGCCCAACTCCAACCTCGATGAGGAAGGCGATGCGGCACTTGTCAACGCACTGTTGCGCCTCCGCCAGGCCGGGCGTACCCTCGTGGTGATCACGCACCGCAGTAATGTGTTGAACCAGGCAGATATGGTGCTGATGCTGATCGACGGGCAGACGGCGGCGTACGGCCCCCGTGACAAAGTGCGGGCCTCCCTGCAACAGGCGGCCGCACGCGCCATGCCGTCAGGCGGTCCTCATCCTGTTGCAGGCACGCGGTAGATGGCAATGAACGCAGAAACCGGCATGCAACCCCGATCCGGCGATGCCCCTGTGCGGCCGGAAGCCAACGACCGCCGCTTCCGCTGGATCGGCATGCTCATCGTGTTGATCGTGTTTGGCGGCTTTGGCACATGGGCGATACTTGCGCCTCTGTCGAGTGCGGCGAGCGCGCCCGGCATAATCGCCGTGGAAAGCTATCGCAAGACCGTGCAGCATCTGGAGGGCGGCATCGTTAAGGCAATTCACGTACGCGATGGCCAGACCGTGGAAAAGGACCAGGTGTTGATCACGCTGGAAGACACGCAGCCTCGGGGGCAACTCGAAGTGCTGCGCGGGCAGTTTTTCATCGTCCTCGCGCGCGAAGCGCGTCTGAGCGCGCAGCGTGACGGACTTGCGCAGATTCGTTATCCGCGTGAACTGCAGGACAGTCAGGCCGACGGCCGGGCGCAGGAGGCGATGCGCGTGCAAAACCAGACGTTCAGAGTGCGTAAAACGGCAAGCGAAGGCGAGATCGCCGTGTATGAGCAGCAGATCGGCCAGTTGCAAGCCAGGGCCGACGGCCTGCGCGCGCAGCGCAAGAGCCGCGAGCAACTGGTGAGTTCGTTTCGCGGTGAGCTGGATGATTTTCAGGCGTTGCTGAAGGAAGGCTACACGGAAAAGCAGAAGGTGCGCGAACTCGAGCGCAACTGGGCCAACAGCGCCGGGCAACTCGGCGAACTTACCGCCAATCTTGCCGCGATCGATCTGCAGGTGAGCGAGACCCGGCTCAAAATCCTGCAACTGCAGAAGGAGTTGCAGCGCGAGGTGGCGAAGGAGCTGTCCGAGGTGCAGGCACAGTTGTTCGAGCTGCGCGAGAAAATGCAGTCGCTGCAGGATACGGTGGAGCGCACAGTGGTGCGTGCGCCGCAGGCCGGCACCGTGCTTGATCTGCAACTGCATACGCTGGGGGCGGTGGCAAGACCCGGCGGCAAGCTGCTGGACATCGTGCCGCGGGGGGAACGGCTGGTGGTGGAGGCGAAAGTCACACCGATCGACATCGACCGCGTGCGCATTGGCCAGACCGCGGACATTCGCTTTACGGCGTTCAAGATGCGCGATACGCCCAAGGTCGATGGCAAGGTGATTGCGCTGTCCGCCGACGTGCTGATCGACGAAAGTGACATGCGAAAGACGCCCTATTATCTGGCGCGGGTGGATATCACGCCGCAGGGAATGAAGGATCTGCTGCGGCAAAAGCTCGATCTTGTGGCCGGCATGCCGGCGGAGGTGCTGATCAATACCGGCGAGCGCACGCTGTTCAATTACCTGATCGATCCGATCAGGAACACCGCCGCGCGCTCGATGATCGAGGACTGACGCCGCATGCGGCCCGCGCTGTTGGGACTGATTTTGCTGGCAGCCGCGCTGGGGCCTGCGGAGGTGCATGCGCAGAGCCTGCTCGACTTTTACCGCCACGCACTGCAAACCAATCCCACCGTGAGAACGCGCAGCTTTGGCGTCGAGCAGGCCAAAGCGCAGGAGGACATCGCCGGGTCCAGGCTGCTGCCGCAGTTGTCGGCCAGCGGCAACTACAACAATAACAACTATCACGAATCGGGACTCTCTGCGCAAAGCTACAACGGCAGCCGCAGCGTGATTCAGGCAAGCCAGGCGCTGTTCGATCTCGCGTCCTATTTCAGGCTGCAAAGCGCGACATTTGCCGTAAAACAGAGCGAGCTGCAAGCCGAGGCGGCGCGCATGTCTCTCGGCGGCGACGTGGTCGACCGCTACCTGTCTGTGCTGCAGGCGGGGGACGAGATGACGCATCTGTTGTCTGAAAAGGCATCGATCGAGGGGCAATTGAAGCGGCTGCGCTTCATGCGTGAGCGCGGGCTGGTCAAGGTGACCGACCTGTTCGAGACCGAGGCCTATTACCAGGGACTGCTGACGCGGGAGATCGAGGCGCAAAGCGCGCGCGCGGTGGCTTTGGAGCGTCTGCGCGAAATTACCGGGCTGGCGGCACGGCAGGTGGCACCACTGGCGCGCGAAAGTTTTCCCGCGGTGCCCGGTGCCGAGGACCAGTGGGTTGCCGATGCCGCCCGCAACAATCCGAATCTGACGGCGCTTGAGAAGGCCATGGATGCGGTGCGCAGCCAGGTAAAAAGTGCGCGTTCGGACCATCTGCCGGTGCTGTCCCTGCAGGCGTCGAAGACGTATTCCGATCAGGGTTTCGACAATCGTCTGACGCCATCCTACCGGGTGGGCATCGTGGGCGTGCAGGTGAACATTCCACTGTATTCGGGCGGCCGGGTGCAGGCAACAGAACGCGAGGCAAACGCGCGCTTCGAGATGGCGCGTGAATCGCTCGAAGGGGCGCGCCGCGAGGTCGAGCGTGACGCGCGTACCGCCTATCTCACCACGGTATCCAGTTACGCGCGCATCGGCTCGACCAACAACGAGGTGCGGGCGCTGGAAAGAACACTGCAGGCGCAGCAGAAATCCTACGAAATGGGCATAGCCACCATCGTGGATGTGTTGAACGCACAGCGGCTGCTGCGCAAATCACGCTCGGACCAGTCCAAAGCGCGTTACGACTATATCCGGGGCCTGACCATCCTGCGCGTGCACGCCGGCACGCTGTCGATGCGTGACATCGAGGAAATCAACGGCTGGATGGCGCGCGAGGCGCAGCAGGCGCAACGTTCGTCAGGTGCGCGCTCCGGCGTTGTCCGTAACCCGGAAGGCGCTGTATTACAGAGCAACGCGTGGCTGGGACCGTTGGCGGCGGCGAAGCCGGCAGCAGACAAGGCTGAAGCCGTGGCGGTCGGGCATGAGCCCGCGAAGCTGTATTCGGCACCGCAGGTGTTCCGCGCCAGGATGGAACCCGCGTCACCTGTGAATTCCATGGACGAGTACCTTTCGACGCAGTTCACGTCGTCCGCTGGTGCCGGCCACGCGCCTATTGAACAACGGTGGCGGCAGGCATTGGGCTTGTCCGTCGGCGGCCGCTGCGTGGCGCAGCCGGATCGCCGATACCTGGGTTGGAGGCGTCCTGATGTCGATGCAAGTCGAGGATATTATATTGAATAAAAACAAATACTTACGAATAATTCTCCGGGCGCCAGCCGCGTGGCTGGCGGCATTGCTCTGCGCCGGCTGCGCAATAACACCTGGCGGCGTCGTGGACCGCCAGCGCCTGAGCAATGCACTCGCCTTGGACGACGTGGGCCATGTGCGCGCGCAGCTCGATGCCGGGCAGGTCAAGCCGGATGAGGTGGTGCCCGGCGCCGGGTATGCGGCAACCCCCATGATTACGGTTGCCGCGCGCCACGCATCCCTTAATGTGCTGCGATCCTTGATTGCCGCCAAAGCGGATCTCAATTCACGCACGCCGGATGGCGATACACCGCTGATGCTCGCGGCGCTGTTCGGGCGCGAGGAGCAGTTACATAACGACGGCGCCCGCCAGCGCTATGATGCGGCGGTGCGCCTGCTGGTGGAGGCCGGCGCGCGTATGGAAGGCGCGAGGATCAATGCCTATTCGCCGCTGGCCTATGCTGCCTTTGCGGGCCGTGATGATGCGGTTCGCTATCTGCTCGCGAAGGGCGCGCGGGCCGATGCCGGCGCACAAGGCCGCGTGAGCTACGTCAATACGCCGCTGATGATGGCGGCGATGCAGGGGCATCGCGGCACGGCACTGCAGTTGTTGCGCGCGGGCGCGGACGCGCGGGTGCGCGTGCACGACGGTATGACCGCGCTGGAACTGGCGCGAAAGAACCGGCAAACCCAGCTGGATCAGCTGTTGCGGTGCGCGGAATCGTTGCAGCCGGGCGAAAGCTTCCAGCAGCGCTGCGAGTAATCTCGCGCCCTGCGAGGCATCCCGGCTACGCACCCCTCAACGCGCGCCCCAGCCGCCGCAGCGATGCGCCGTCGCCGAGCGTGTCCACCGCACGCGTAATCGCTCTCGTGTCGACCGGCAGCGGCGATAACGCGGCCAGCCGTGTGAACTTGGCGGCGAGTTCCTCCGCCGTGCACGGATCGGCGGGCGTGCCATGCGGATCGAGCGTCAACGCTTCGCTCACTTCGCCGCTGGCCAGATGCAGCTGCACGCGCGAACCGAAGCGTTGCGGGTACACGGCTTCGCATGCGTCGTCGACGCGGATTTCCACGCGCGCGGCGATGGCACGCAGGGTGGGGTCGTTGAAGGCCGCGGGCTCGAACGCGCGCGGGTCGCCCGGGTCGCGCGTCAGCGCCAGCGCCGCGCAATAGGGAATGCTGTACTGCGCGTCCATGGTGTCGGCGGGCGCGGGGTTGCTGTTGCCGTTGACCGCAAACGCGCTGGTGCCGACCACCACTTTGCCGATCTGTTCGGCGGTGAGTGGCCGGGGCCCGCGCAGCGCGCCCAGCAACTGCACCACGCCCTGTATCCAGCCGCACAGCGGATAGACCTTGAACCACACCGCGTTGACCGCCCATTCGTTGCCAGGGTTTTCACTGAGCTTTGCGGGCTGCGCTGCCGCGCCGCCGAAGACTTCCAGCAGACCATAGCGCCCGTCCACCGCGCCGGAGGGACCGGTAAATCCGTCGCGCGCCAGCAGTGCGGCACGCACGCCGGATGACGCTGCCCAGCCCGCGTGCATGCGCTTGACCATGCCGCCACCGCCGCTGGCGACATAGCTCTTGATGCCACCGGCCATCGATGCCGCAATGCCGGCGGCGCAAGTGATCTGCTGCGCCTCCAAGCCCAGCACGCAGCCGCAGGCGATGGCCGCGGCCACCGGGCCCACCACGCTGGTTTTGTGAAAGCCATGATGCGAGGCTTGCGTGCCCATGGCGAGACTGATACGCGCGGTGACTTCATAGCCGATCACAATGGCGCGCAGCAATTGATCGCCGCTGGCGCCCGAGCCTTCCGCGGTGGCCAGCACCGCGGGCACGATCACGGTGCCGGGATGAATAATTGCCGCGGGCAGCAGGTCGTCCAGTTCGAAGCCGTGAATCGCCGTGCCGTTGCATAGCGCGGCGGCGGGCGCGGCAAGCGTCGTGCCGTGGCCGAACACAGTGGCATTGCCCTGCGAGCGCTCGGCGAACAGTTGCGTCGCCATGATCTTCGACCATGGCTGGCTTGCGCCGAACAGGCCGCAGCCGATCGCGTCGAGCAGGCAGCGCTTTGCATTGTCGAGTGTGCTGGTGGGCAGCGCTTCTGTCATGCATGAATGGGCAAAGGCGATCAGCGCTGCTGCATGATGGCGGTCGACAGAAGTTTCAAATTTCATAATAAAAACAATAGCTTACAGTTTATCGCCGGCCAGTTCGCACAGGCGGGCATGGACTTTGTCATCGAGGTTGATCACGCCCCTTTCGAGGTTCTCGCGCCGCCGCTGCTGGCTGCTGTCGCCGGGTACGCGTACCGCGCCGCCGCCGCTTTGCGGGCGGTTTGCGGCGATCACCTGTCGAAACGCGGTGACGCGCGCGGGAAACTGATCGCTGGGCATGAACAGCTTCGGATCGATCACCACGAAAAACAAACCGTAGTTGCTGATGTCGTCGATCACCAGATCGCTGCCCGCGAGAATGCCGAGCACTTGCACCGCCAGCGCCAGCCCGCTGCCACGCGCGCCGCCCCACGGCAGGATTGCGCCATCGAGGGCCTGTTGCGGATCGGTGGTGGGATGGCCCGCAGGACTGACCGCCACGCCCTGCGGCAGCGGCTCGCCCTTGGTGCGCGCCAGCACCACATCGCCCCAGGTGGTTTGCGAGGTGCCGATATCAATGATCAGCGGATCGTCTTCGCTCGGAAACGCAATGGCAAACGGATTGGTGCCCATCAGCCGGTCGACGCCGCCGAATGGCGCCACGCGCGCGGTGGTATTGGTGGTGTGCAAGGCGACAAAGCCCTGGCGTGCGGCGCGTTCGACGTAGTAGGCGAGGCGCCCGCTGAACCAGGTGTTGTTGGCGCACACCACGGCCACGCCATTCTTGCGCGCGATGTCGATGGCCTTGTCGATGGCGTGCAGGGACACCACGTAGGCGACGTTGTCGCCGCCGTCGAGCAGCGCCGAGCAATGGTTTTCACGCACCACGCGCGTGGCTTTGGCGGGCGGCTTGTCGCGCAGGGCTTCGGCCAGCGCGATCACCCGCGGCAGGCTGGAAAACTCGTGGCCGCACAGCGCCGCGTCAACCAGATGTTCGGCGGTGATACGCGCGTTGTCGGGCGTCATGCCGGCGCGGGCCAGCGCGCGCACCGCAAGATCGGTGGCGTCGTTGATGGTCAGATTAATCATGCGGGGGCCTCAATGTGTCGCTGCAGTTTAACCGCTGGCTTCGGGCAGGGCGAGCACACGCGTGCATCGTGCCCGCACGCAACCCTGTCCCGGCGCGTGCTAAGCTTCATCGCGCACGAAACAAATGCAGGCGCCGCGCGCGGTGCCGCCGTGCCGCGAATACCTATTATTGTCCGCGATGACCTGCGTAAGCCATGCTGAATATATTCGCAATCTGCCTGGTGATCACTGCGCTGCTGGCGTATCTGAACCACCGCTTCCTGAAATTGCCGGCGACCATCGGCGTGATGGTGTCCGCGCTGGTGCTGTCGTTGACGCTGGTCGCGCTCGACGAAGTGGGGCTTGCCGGCAGCCTGCGCCGCTACGAGGAAGTGCTGCTGCGATCGATCAATTTCTCCGAAGTGCTGATGCAGGGCATGCTGTCGTTTCTGCTGTTCGCGGGGGCGCTGCACGTCGACCTCAGCGAATTGAAGGCCTATCGCTGGCCGGTGGCCATACTCGCGGTGTTGGGCACGCTGCTGTCGACCGTCGTGGTGGGCGTGGGTATGTGGTTCGCGCTGCCGCTGGTGGGGTTGCCGTTGCCGCTGATGTACTGCCTGTTGTTCGGCGCGCTGATCTCGCCCACCGATCCCATCGCGGTGATGGGCATCCTCAAATCCGCAGGCGCGCCGAAGGAACTGGAACTGGTGATCGCCGGCGAATCGCTGTTCAACGACGGCGTGGGCGTGGTGATATTCGCGCTGCTGCTGGGCGTGCTGGCGAGCGGCCAAACGCCGAGCGCGGGGCACGCGCTGGGACTGCTGCTGCACGAGGCGGGCGGCGGCATACTGTTCGGGCTGGTGCTCGGCTGCCTCACCTTCATCCTGATGCGCAGCATCGACAACTATCAGGTGGAAGTGCTGCTGACACTGGCGGCAGTGACCGGCGGCTACGCGCTGGCGAGTGCGCTGCACGTGTCGGGCCCGCTGGCGATGGTGGTGGTGGGGCTGATCATCGGCAACCACGGCCGCGCGCTGGCGATGTCCGACACCACGCGCCGTTACCTCGACATGTTCTGGGAACTGATCGACGAAATTCTCAACGCGCTGCTGTTCGTGCTGATCGGCATGGAAGTGCTGATCGTCGTCTATTCTGTCAGCAATCTGCTGGCAGCCGCGGTGGCCATCGGGGTGACGCTGTTCGCGCGCTGGCTCACGGTGGGCGTGCCGGTGCGTTTGCTGCAAGGCGCGTTTCGTCTGCCCGCCGGCAGTTGGAAGGTGCTGACCTGGGGCGGATTGCGCGGCGGCATCTCGGTGGCGCTGGCGTTGTCGCTGCCCGAAGGCGGCGAACGCAACACCCTGCTTGCGCTGACCTACGGCGTGGTGCTGTTTTCGATACTGGTGCAGGGGCTGTCCATTGGAGCGGTGACACAGCGGGCGGTGCGGCGGGGGTGAGCTCAACCGGGCGGCGCGCCAGCTACACGGCCAGCCTGATAGTGACTATTCGCCGGGATTGCCGGGTTCGTGCTGAGGACGTACGCCGGGAATACGGATGAGATTGTCCGCGGGCGAATACTCGTAGAGCGCGACATAGCCCGAGCGGCCCCGCGAAATCACCAATTCGCGCAGGGAAGAGGAGGCGGCAATTCGTCCGCCGATCTGCGGGTGAGTATCAAGCACCATGACGGCAGATTCGATCTTTTCGATGTGACCGAGTGCGGTGTTACTGTCGTGCTTTGCATTAAACGCAAATACCCTCTCAAGGTCGGAGAGCGCGCCGTCGACAAAGACAATCGCGCAATTTTGCGAGACTTGGGTCTGACGGCAGGCTGGCCTTGTGCCCGCTTGCGCAGGTAGTCGAACCCTTCGGTTGCGGGAATGGCCATGCCGGTCTTCTTTAATTGTTCAAGCCGGCATTCACCCTCCGCATGATAGGCGGCGCGGGCTTCCTCGATCACCAGCCGCTCTTCAATGGCCGCAACCATGAAGGCATGCGCAGTGATGTCGCGTTTGCGCGCGAGGCGTTCAACGCGCTGTTTTGTCTTCTCCGGAAGGCGCAGGGAAACAGCCATGTTTTGCTGCTGTGCTACAAATGAACTACAGTGAACGTAAGTCAGGCTTACCCGATGGTCAAGGTGTCCCGCGCCGCTCGCTGCGCAACCAAAGCCCAAACGCAAAAAACGTAAGCACCACCGTCAACGCAAAATAAGCCCGCAGCCCCAGCAGCGGCCCGATCAGCCCGGCGGTAAACGGCGCGATGCCCATGGCGATGAACTGGAATGACGCGGCGTAGGAGATCGCACGCGCGTCCATGCCCCTGGGCGCGTGGCTGCGCAGCAGGCGCACGATGGCGGGCAGCATCAGGGACGCCGCCAGTCCGAAGGCGACGCGCGCCAGCGTGAGTTGCAGCGGCGTTTGCAGGAACAGCAAGGGGACTTGCGTGAGGCCGGCGGCGGCCGAGGAGAACAGCAGCACCCGCCTTGGATCGTGGCGATCGAGCACACGGCCCCATACGGTGAGCGCGATGGCGCTGGACAGCGCGTAGCCGATGGCTACCGCGCCGGCCCAGAAGGCGTGCGAGCCGGCGTCCGCGGACGCGCCACCGTTGAGGTCGATGACGAAGATGCTGAGTATCGCGATGTTGCCGGCGGCCAGCCACGCGAACACGAATCCCAGCAGATACAGCAGGCCGATGCGCGGCACCGCCAGCAATTCGCGCAGGCTGCCGATCCACTGCGGGCGCCAGCGTCCCGGCGTGAGCTGCTTGATCTCGCGTACAAGGGCCATCACCAGCATGCCGGCGCTGAGCAGCACGCAGCCGCTGATCCAGAACAGCCAGTGCGGCTTGGCGACCATGGTGATCAGCAGGGTGCCCACAGCCGGCCCGGTGGTCTGACCCATGAGGTTCGCCGCCTGCAGGCGTGACAGCGCGCTGCCGATGCGGCCTGGTGGCGTGTTGGCGACGATCAGCGCCTGCGACGACATGGTGCCGCCGTTGAAAAAACCCACCAGCGAGAACAGGCAGGCGAACATCAGCGGCGAGGACGCAAACGGAATCAGCGACATGAAAAAGCCCATGCCGAGCATGGCGCGCAGGATCATGATTTTGCGGCCGTAGTAATCGGCGATGCTGCCCCAGATTGGCCCGCACAGGAAGCTGATGATGTAGAACACCAACATCATGTTGCCGATCCAGGTTTCGAGGTTGTCGCGCACGCCGAGGCTGCTGACCATCAAGGGCAGGAACGGCCACGCAATCGCAAACCCCATGGAGTTCATCAGCGTTGCCGCCGGCAGCACTTGCAGATTGCGGCGCCAGTAGGGATAGCGTGCGGCTTCGTCGCTGCCGTGGCCGGGATCGCTTGCGGTACGATTCTTCAAATCTTGAAACTGCTTTTTTTGTCAGCGGTGATAGGTGAATACGGCGGCTGCCGGGAAGACCCGGGCTGCCGTGATACAGTCCGGGCCGGTTTTCGTGCAAACGGCTGCAACGAAAGTAATTCTAAATCAGATGCTTACGATGGGAGTGGATTTGTCATGTTAATCGTCGATGCGCAAGTACACACCTGGGCCGCGAGCACGCCTGAACGTCCGTGGTCCGGCGGCGGCGAGCCGCAGCGCGCGGTGCCGTTCACCAACGCGGATTTGCTGCAGGAAATGAACACAGCGGGTGTGGATCGCGCGGTGCTGGTACCGCCGGGCTGGGAAGGCTCGCGCAACGATCTGGCGCTGGCCGCAGCGCAGGCGCATCCGGATCGCTTCGCGGTGATGGGGCGCATTGCGCCGCAGGTACTGTCGAAGTCTAAAGGCGCGCTGATCGGCTGGCGCAAGCAGCCGGGCATGCTCGGGCTGCGGCTGGCGATGAATGTGCCCAGAGCGCCGGAGATTCTCGGCAGCGGCAAGCTCGACTGGCTGTGGGCGGAGGCGGAGGCCGAAGGCGTGCCGTTGATGATGCTGATGTTGATGGAGCATGTGTCGCTGGTCGACGCGATCGCGGCCAGGCATCCGCAACTCAAAATCGTGATGGACCATTTCGCGCTGGATGGCCACAAACGTGATGCCGAGGCGTTTCGCGATTTTGACAAACTGCTCGCCATTGCGAAGCGGCCGAATGTCGCGGCCAAGGCGAGCGCGCTGCCGTGCTATACCACCGATGTTTATCCGTTTCGCTCGCTGCAGCCGTACATTCGTCAGGCGTATGACGCGTTCGGGCCGCAGCGCCTGTTCTGGGGCACGGATTTGTCGCGCTCGCCGATTCCCTATCGGCAGCAGGTGACAATGTTCACCGAGGAAATCCCGTGGCTTTCCGCCGGGGACAAGGAATGGATCATGGGGCGCGGCATCTGCGAGTGGCTGGGTTGGCCGCTTCCGTAGCGTGGCCGCATGTTTCGGGCTCAGGTGTAGCCCTGCTTCCAGCGCACCGGCGCGAAGCGGATCAAGGGAAGCGCGGGATGCCCGGGCACGATGAGCGCGCGACTCAGATCCACGGTGATGTCTT
>CADECM010000083.1:0-15082 GCA_902825845.1 uncultured beta proteobacterium | reverse complement strand
TTCGTTTTGCGTCGGCTTGAACAAGCGTCGATATCCCCTTTTGCCCGGTGTTATCTAAATCGATAGCGTCAGCACCTGGATGTCGACCAGCCACGCCTCGCTTTCCACTACGATTGACCGGCGCGCTCGGCGTGCGTTACAGTGATATTAAATGAATAAGGCGGTTTGGAATTTCTATTCCACCGCGAGAGGAGGCAAAAATGAGAGCACGCTGTAGAAAGCTCTTGAACATTGGCTGTGCCGGCATCGCAACCCTCGTTGGCGCGACGGGTCCAGCGCTTGCTGATGGCGACTTTCCAAGCCGGCCGGTGCGTCTGATCAATCCCTACAGTCCCGGCGGGTCGGTGGATCTCGTCGGCCGCGCGGTCGCGCATGGTCTGACCGAGCTCTGGGGCAAGCAGATCATCGTCGACAACCGTCCCGGTGCCGGCACCCAGATCGGTTCCGAGTTGGTGGCACGGGCAGCGCCGGACGGCTACACCATGCTCGTGAACAGCTCGGCCATTGTGATCAACCCGAGCATTTATCGCAAAATGCTCTACGACCCCATCAAGGACCTAACTCCGATCGTCGAAGTATCGAAAAGCTCGCCGATGCTGGCTGTCCATCCGGGGCTGCCCGCGAAATCGATCAAGGAATTAATCGCGCTGGCAAAGGCCGAGCCGGGCAAGATTGCATGCGCCGCGTCCGGTATCGGCAGCACCAATCACCTTTCGGCCGAGATGTTCAAATGGCTCGCGGGCGTGGATCTGCTGATCGTGCCGTACAAGGGTGGCGGGCCGGCGATTGTCGATCTTGTCGCGGGACAGGTGAAGATGTTCTTTAATTCGGCCTTCCAGTTCCTGCCGTACGCCAAGGCCGGCCGCCTGCGCATTCTGGGCACCGGCGCCGCCGAACGCGTGGACTACGCACCGGATGTCCCGACGATCGCCGAGCAAGGCGTGCCCGGCTACGAGGCGTCAACGTGGTATGGCGTGTACGGGCCCGCCGGATTGCCAAAGCCGCTCGCGCAGAAGTGGAATGCCTCGATCAACAAATGGCTGCAGTCACCGCAGGGCGTCGAGTACTTCAAGAAGAACTACATGAAGCGCATTGGCGGGAGCGTCGACACATTTTCCGCGTTCCATCGTTCCGAGATTGAGCGCTGGAGCAAGGTGGCAAAGGCCGCCGGCCTAAAACCTCAATAAGTATTTCTGCGTGAGGCGATTGCTTTTTTCGGTCCGGCACGCTGGTGACGTTCCCGCGCGAGGCTTCTTGTTAACCAGACTTCGTCAAGTTGACCGTGATTTGGCGACTTTGGGTTGGGTGCGTGCGTGTGTTGGCGCTGGCGCCAGATTTGAGCATCGGCACTGGCATGCCCAGATGGGTCCATTCCCCTGGATTCAAGCTGACCTGCATTGTCGTGTCGTAAGCCGAACGTCATCGGTGTCGATGCCGCCGCTGTCCCAGATCACGCGGTAATGATGTTCGAAGCCAGATCGAGCCCGGCTCATACTCGCGTCCGGGGACGAAGAAATTCGTGCCAAACCCGATGTCGCTGCGTCCCGCTGCGTGGCTTCCAACGCCGTGTGGTTGGCGGCTGCTGTGCCGAATTCGGCGGCGGACGCAGGTAGGGAATAGCGGAGAGGAATGAAGTCCCATAGCCCGCCTTTACAGAGAATGCTGTCAATGTCGTCGTAGTTGGAAAGGGGTTTTTGCGTCATGTGCGTGCTCCAGGTTTGGGATGCTGAGCGCCAACGGGTGCTGCTGTTGTTTCCGTGCAGGGTCACGCACTTCGCAATGTACGTCGTCAATGCGGCATTGCGAAGAGCGCCCGTGGTCCCCATCGTTACATCACGATCAGTGCACAGTCCGCGTCCTCGCTTGGCGTGCATGGGGGGCACACGTTTTCGCGGACGAGCCGTGGCGTTGCAAACGCACACCGATGCGCGCCATGAGAAAGTTGCAGTTCTGCCGGTTGGCCTTCGTCCAGCACTTTACAGGTTCGGCGCGGACGCGGGCCGTCAGGCTGTCAGACCGGCCGTTCGTAGCGCGCTGGCACGTCGAAGGGTACGCCGGTGTCCACCGCCTGGCCGCTGACAAGCGTACGGGTCAGACGATCCAACTCCTCCAGGTATGCATCCAGCGTGTAGGGGCCGTACAACGTGGATGCGCCTTCGTAATGCTGAGCGTCGTATTCTTCCGGCGTGGTGACGTAGCCCGCATATCCGTTGGCGTAGTTGGTGATGACCACACGCGTGTCGGCGCGCTGCAACAGGGGCTGCAGGCGCTGGGCCAGCCGGCGGCCTGCCACGCAGGTAAACTCCGCCGGAACTCCCACTACCAGCAGCTGGCCGATGCGCAGCACTTGCATCGGCAGTCGGTGCGGCACCAGCGGGCAGACCTGTTCCTGCGCCGATCCGCCGCCCAGCGGCGTGCGGCGCAGCTTCCACAGCCCTACCGGGAACAGAATGGGCTTGCGACCATGGCCCTGAACGAGATCGGGTGGATAGAACAGCGCGTTAGGAGCCACCCATTCCCACTGGAACCCACCGGACGGGCCTGGTGGCGCCACCTTGCTGCCAAAGGCGAGCTTGCCCAACAGGCCGAAGAACCACGAAGTGCCTGGCGACGGCTTCAAGCCGGTCATCAGCCCGGATGCGACACCCAAGGTTTGCACCAGGCCCAGCGCGCTGCTGCCAACGGCACCCGTACTCAGCGCCGCGAGGCTGCCGGTCATGGCGCCGGCCAATCCCACCAGCACTGGTCCGCCGATGAGCGCGAAATCCAAGGCACCTTGGTCGTGCACCGAGTCGGTCACGCCTTCCTGTATCTTCGACAGCAACTTCACCGGTCCCAGGTAAACCGCGGCTTCGCTGTCTTCGGAACTGCCGGCACCGAAGGACACGCCGATGGCTGCCGGCCAGGTGCGCGCGCCGGGCACACGGTTCACCGGCTGGCGGTCCATGTCTACGAAGCGCAGGCGGCAGTCAAGCGGCCCCGCCAGCTCTTCGCCAGGGCTGGCCATCAATGTCATCGCCGTCAAGGCTTGCAAGCGGCCCAGCAGCATCATGCGGGCGCGGTCGTCGTTGAGGCCTGAGGGGTCGGTCGGGCCTCCCATCGGGATGCCATGGCCGACGTTGCCCGAAATGTCGCCCGCGCTGGCATTGGCGAAAGCTGCCACCAGTCCAGGCTTCTCGGTTTCCACGTGGATTTCCGCCCAGCCCTTGCTATCGCCGGAGATGCCTGTATTCATGTATCCCAGGCTGGTAGGATGGATCGCGTACCAGTCCAGCAGGCCCACCGGCACCGGTGCCTTGTGGCCGAGACGGTGTTCGCTGAGCACCAGCACGGTCATTGTGCGGTCCACGGCCAGGCTGTCATCGTGGCCCAGGTCCTGGTTGCGCCGGAAGGCCTCGATTGAGCGGTTTTCGCCGCAGCCCTTGAGCGTGCCGCGGTGGAGGTGAAGCGCCCCGGGCATGCGCTGGCGGTCAGCCTGGTCTATGGCCTCTACCAGACCTGTCACGATCACCTCGAAAACACGGGTGTCGAAGCCTCCCACCGAGAAGTTGTAAAGAAAATAGTCGGAATACCCACCGGGCACCGCGTGCGTATGGGTGCCCGCGATCAGCACATTGTCATGGCGAAAGCGCGTGCCGCCGTGGCGCAGCGCCAGACGGCGCAGCACTTCCCGCTTTACCGCCAAGGTGCAGGTCCAGATGTCGGCCACCGCAATGACCAGTGGCGACGCGCCCGGCCCGCTTTCGAAGGCTTCGATGACGAAGGCGCGGGCATGTACCGGGTCGGCCTCGTACAGCGCTGCCTGGCGCTCGTCGGCGAAGCCGGCCATGCGCAGCGGGTTGGCGGCCTGCGCGGCTTCGGGCCGGAAATGCAGCCGCACCTTGCCCGTGCCCACGCGGTACCGACCCCAGCCGCTGGCCAGTTCCACCCTGGCTTCGGCCGGGCTGCCTTGGCACCCTTGGCCGTTGGCCGCGCTCAGGCGGTAGCCGCCGAACCAGGGGCGCGTACACGGTACCGCTACCCGCAGTGTGCCCTGCGCGGCCAGTGGTCCCGCCAGCGTTGGCAGTTCGTGCAATTCCGGCGAGCCGTTGGCGGTGAAAGGTTCGATCATCACCTTCTCGGCGTTTTCCACCTCCCACTGCAGCGTGACGTGGCCACGCGGATGTATTGGGCCGGACTCCAATACCTTGAACTGCCGAATGCGTGGCGGCCCGGCCCACAACCAACTGGGCCCGCCGGGCACACAGGCCGGCGCGGTCTGTACCGCTAAGCTCAGGCTGTGGAAGGCGGTCGTTGCCAGGTTTGTTGTCAACACATGTGCTGCCGCACCCAAGCCGGCGCCGTGCAGTGTGTCGTGCAACGTGTTTAGTGCTCCCATCAGGCAATGCATACCACCGTCGCTCGACGGTGGGGGCAACAGCATGATGTCAAGGCAGCCTGAACTGGATTCTGGAGGAAGCATCAGCTTCCATTCGCCTGCGTCGCGCCAGCCACCGCCGCTGAAACCGGGTTCCAGGGTGTCCAGGTCAACGTAGTCAAACAGTCCGAATGAACGGGGAAGACGCAGCACCAGTCGCGAGTCGTCGCTCACGTCTGGTGGCGAGCCGCCCAAGCCGGCGAAGGTCACGACCACGGTTTCGCCGGGGCAGGCACGCGAAGGGCTGATCATTACCACCTGGCCCAGGAATTGGGGGGTCCAGGCGGCCTTCGTGCCGCCGGCAGCGGCTGTACCGCAGCGGGCGAATTGGTGCAGCGCGTCCAACAGTGCGCCCTTGCTTACCAAGGATTCGATATCTACGTTTTTCGGCAGGTCCAGCCGCGGCAGGCTTGGACCCGGGCCGAAAGCCTTGCGCACGGCGATGGACACGGGGTCGATTCCGAAGGCGCCCCGCAGCAGCTTTTCTGGCAAATGGGCGTCCATTTGAGTGCCGCCTTGTAGCAGCGCCTGGATGCCAGCCTGCAAGGTGCCCAATGACGCCCCCACCGCCTTGGTGGCCGTGGTGGCCGTCATGGTCCCCGGCGACAGCAGCGGCAATTCGGGGTGCAGTGCCAGCTCGATGGGCATGCGCGACAACCAGTTCACCGTAGCGGTTGCGCCGCGATCCTCTGATACCGTTGCCGGGGCGGACAGAACAGACAGGAGGTCGGAGCGCAACGTCTTGCCTTCGGAGCTGCGACTGAAGCTTCGCAGCTCGCTGCCGAAGCGGTCTATCAAGGGTTGCAATTCAAGCGGTACGGTTAGCGGCATTACGGTATTCCCCGATAGTGGAGCAGCCTGAAGTGTGCACGCTGCGCGCGCGCACGGTCAATGCGCCGGGAGATGCCTGGTGTTAGCAGGCAATACCTTTTCGATGCTGTCGGGTTAGGCGCAACAAGACGGCTTCAGCCGGCCATCCAGAAAACCAGCGTCATGGGCAAGGCGCGCAGACCCAGACGCTTCGCGGTGCGCGCGCGCCGTGCTACCGCGCCCGGTTCGCTGCAATATGCTCCGCCGCGCGAAAGCCGGTGGTTGATGATTTGCCGAGTCCGCCCACATAACCCACCGCATCGCCGCCTTCCAGCCCGCCGGTGGCACAGCCTGCCGCATACAAACCGGTGATCGGGTTGTTGTTCGTATCCAGCACGCGGCTGTGGGTGTCGATGGCGATGCCGCCCATGGTGTAGGTGATGCCTGCACACAGCCTGGCGGCGTAGAACGGCGCGCTGCGGATCGGCCACGCCTTGTGGCTGCCGCCGTTGTGAATACTGGTGCGCGTGGGCGAGAGTTGCGCGGTGGTGCCGGCGTCCACGGCGGCGTTGTAGTGCGCGACGGTGGCTTCCAGCGCGGCGGCGGGCAGGCCGGCTTTTTGCGCGAGTTCCGCGATGGTGTTGGCCTTGTGCACGGTGCCGCCGTTGGTGACGATCAGCGGATTGGCGGGCGTGATGAACGCTTTGCCGGGACCTTCCCAGATCGGATGATCGTAAATGACGGTGGCCGACAGCGGATCGTCCATCCCCGCAATGTGATTGGCGAGAAACACGCCGCCGAGGCCTTCATCGACAAAGCGCTGGCCGGCGGGGTTCACCAGCACGCCGGCCACGCACAGATCGTCCATCACCGGGAACGGCCACAAGTCGTCATTGGTCAGGGCGTCCTGTATCAGCGGGTGGCCGTAAAAGCGCTTCATGTCGGTGAGTTGTGCGCCGATGGCACGCGCCATTTTGAGGCCGTCGCCCATCGCGGTCTGCGCGTTGCGCTGACGGATTTTGGCGGGTTCGCGCGTGACGAATTCCTTGAGCAGTTCGTGATTCGCCTGAAAGCCGCCGTCGCTGATGACGACGTTGCGCGCGTCGAGATTCACGCGCTGGCCGTTTTGTTCCGCTTCGACACCCACGCATTGATTGCCCGCCATGCGCAGGTTCAATGCGCGCGTGCCCAGCAGCAGTGTGGCGCCGGCTTTTTTGAGTTCGGCATGCAGCGTGCGCAGCATCACATCGCCGCCGCGCCCATGCCAGTAGTCGCGGCCCTTGGTGGCGATGGGTGGCGCCAACGTGGTTTGGCGATGCGGTGCGGTGCCGACTTTGATGTAGCGTATACCCTTGGACTTCAAAAAATTTACCGCGGTGGCAACGTGGTTCGCCATGGTCTCGGCCAATTCGGTTTTGGCAAAGCCGCGCGTCTGGGTGTTGATCGCGTTCAGCAGATTCGCGGGCGGCTCAAACACATCGCGGTATGACACATGAAATGCGCCGCCGCAGATGCGCGAGTTGCACAGGTAGCGGTCGGTGTCACCTTTTTCGAGAATGGCGACCTTCACACCTTGTTCCGCCAGCCGCAGGCCGCAGGTGAGGCCGGCGAGGCCGCCGCCGATGATGAGGGTTTCAAAGGATTGTGCTTCACTCATGTCATTTCCAAAAATATAATAAAAACAATAAGTTACGTTAATCCACTTTGAGGCCGGTTTGCTTCACCAGCCGCGTCCACTTGGCAAAGTCACGCTGCAGCACGTCACCGAGTTGCGCCGGTGTGCCGGCCACCAAATCCATGCCGCTGGTGATCAAACGTTGTTTTAATTCCGCATCGTTCAATGTTTTGGCGAGTGCGCCATGCAGTTTGCCGATCAGCGGCCGGGGCAGGCCAGCCGGCGCAAACACCGAGAACCACTCGCCCGCTTCGTAGCCCGGCGCCACGGTCTCCGCCAGTGTCGGCAAGTCCGGTGAGTCGGCGCGCCGCTTGAGGCTGGTGACGGCCAGCGCGCGCACGCGCCCGGATTTTACATGCGGCGCGGCGGACAGCGTGCCCGCGAACATCATCTGTATCTGGCCGGCGATCAAATCGGTGATGGCGGGGCCGGTGCCCTTGTACGGCACATGCACCATGTCGATGCCCGCCTGCATGCGAAACAATTCGACCGCGAGATGAATGGCGCTGCCCGCGCCTGCGGAGCCGTAACTCATCGCGCCCGGTTTGGCTTTGGCGAGCGCCACCCATTCCTGCATGGTCTTCGCGGGCTGGCCGGGGAAAATCACCACGCGATACGGCGAGCGTGCCATCAGCATCAGCGGCGTGAAGTCGCGCACCGGGTTGTAGCTGGTGCGCGGATTGACCGCGGGGTTGGTGACAATGGCGCTGATCGCCACCATCAGTGTGTAACCGTCAGGCGTCGCGCGCGCTGTCATCTCATGCGCAATGTTGCCGCCACCGCCGCCGCGATTGTCGATGACGATCTGCTGTCCCAGATGTGCCGCGAGCTTTTGCATGACTGCGCGCGCGATGATGTCGGTGCCACCGCCGGGCGGATAGGGCACCAGCACACGAATGGGGCGCGAGGGATAAGGGGGGGTGTCCTGGGCCAATCCGGTATTCGCCCCTGTTAACAAAAAATACAATAAAAACAGATACTTATAATTCATTTGATGTCGCGCGACGGATTATCGCAAGAATAGCCTGTGCGCGGTCTCCTCACAGTGGCTTTTGAATTGTGGTGTTCAGGCGAGCGGTGGATCAGGATAAACCTCGGCGCCGTAAAAGGCCCGTGTGCGTTCGAGATAGTCGCCTGTCGGTGGCGCATAGCTGAGCCGCTTGCTGGTGAAGCGCCCGGTGATCTTGCGCAGCTTCGCCGCCATCTCGCCCATTTTCACCAGCTCGACAATGCCGTTGACGATCGGTGCGCGCTGGAATTCGTAGGTGTGCGACTCCGCCAGAAACACGATGATGTCGCCGCCGGCGGGGATGATTACTTCCGCGCCCTTGTCGAGCAGCTTCTGCGCGGCCTTGTTGAACTGCTCAATGATGCCTTGCCGGAACGGCAGATCGACCATCGCGCGTTTTAACTCAATGGGCGACGTCTCGATCGGCTCAAACCCCGCGCAGCGATGCTCGAGCCGGTAGCGCTGTACGTTCTCGCGCACGCGCAAATCCCACTTGGGGCTGATGGTCACGAGGCCAAACGACGCCCCCATCATGCACGCCACGTGCAGGCTGGTTTCGCATAACCCAAGCACCGGGATGTTCACGCACTCGCGCGCCTCGCGCAGGCCGGCGTCGCTGATGTTGCCGACCAGAAACGCGTCGTAGCCTTCGCGCTCCGCCTGCATCGCGTTGTACATCACCTCGCGCATGTCGTGGTGTTCCAGCAGCTTGTAATGCACGCCGATGCCGGCCGATTGCTGCACGCCGCGCATGTCCACCGTGGTGCCGGGATCGACGGCATCGGCGATGGTGGCGCGCAGCAGCTTGCCGTAGGGCGTCGATTCGGTTTGGCGCGCGAGGCTTTGGTACCAGAGTTTCATGCGGATTCCCGGAGCGTAATGTCGTTGAGCGAGGCGCGAGTATCGCAACGCGGCGCGCGCGCGGCAATTGGCCGCGTGACACTGTGCAACGTAGGGACTGCTGCTTGCGCACGGTGTGCAGGCGACGTATCAGTAGGGATGCCATGAAAAATCATCAAAAACAGATGCTTACGATTATTCCGGCGACAGGGCTGGTAATCGCGCCTGGCCGTGACATACCGCTGCGCGAGGGCGCGCCACGCAAGGCGATTGCGACGCGCACCGTAACCTGGAACCGTTACGACGCGAGCGCGCCTCGCACGCGATCGATCAACTCCAGCGGCGCGGCGGGGAGCGCATTGCCGCGCCATGCGACATGCTGGTCCGGCCGCACCAGCGTCAGTTTGCATGGATAAACGTCTGCCGCTTCGGGCGTGGTGATGTCCAGCACTGCCAGCGGCACGCCGCGCCGTGCCGCGGCTTGGGTCAGTCCGGCTACATCAACGGCGGCATCCGTGCGTAGCAGCGTGTAATCGGTGCCCAGCGCGTCGTACAGTGAACGCCCGCCGGCCAACCACAGATGCGGCGCGCGGCAGCCGGGCACGGTGGACGACGTGAACGCGCCCATGGTGTACGCGGGCTGCGCCTCGCCGTCATAGGCAATCAGCGGCGAGGCATCGTAGTAGTAACCGAAATTGAGCCCGCCGCAGCATTGCTGCTGAATGTCGAGCGCGTAGGCTTCGCGCCCGATGCGCGCGCGCAGCGCATCGCCGGCGGCGCCGGGCGCTTCAAGTTCGGGCGTGATCTCGCGCCGCTGTTGCATCACCTTGAGCGCCACATCCATGATCAGGCGCGAGGCCTGTTCGGTGAGCGGCTGGCGTTCGGCCTGATAGGCGTTCACGATCGCGTGCGGCGCCCAGCCGTTCAACGCTGCCGCCAGCAGCCACGCCAGATTCGCTGCGTCGGCGATGCCGGCGTTCATGCCGTAGCCGCCGGTGGATATCCACAAATGTGCCGCATCGCCGGCAATGAATACGCGCCGGTCGTGAAAGCGGTCGGCCACCAGGCGGCGGCCGATCCAGTCTTCCTTCGACACCACGTCATACTGAAAATCCGCGCCCACGCCGAGGATGGTGCGGATTGCCCAGTCGCGGTCCACCACATCGAAATCGGTTTCGCCGTGATACAGCCAGTTGTGAATGATCCAGGTCTCGTGTCCGTCGATGGCGATCATCGAACCGCAGCGCCGCGCATTGAGCGCGAAGTACAGCCACGCCGGTTTGCCGGGCAGGCGCCCGAGCAAGTCCGGCGCGCGGATGCAGGTGGATTGCACGTACTGGATCGAGGCCGTCCCCTGAAAATTCGCGCCCATGGTCTTGCGCACCATGGAGCCTGCGCCATCGCAGCCGGCCAGATACTGGCAGCGGATGGCCTGCACCTCGCCGCTGTCGAGGTTGCGCGCCATGGCGGTGACGCCATGATCGTCCTGGGTGTAGCTTTCGATCTGCGTGCGGTTGAGGATGCGAATGCGCGATTGCGACGCCGCCTGCGCGAACAGGAACGGCTCCAGATAGGTCTGGTTGATGCGGTGCGGCGCTTCCGGCGTCGGCCACCAGGTGTCGCCGCCTTCGACAGCGGTAAAGCGCTCGCCGCGCGCGGGGATGGGCAGGCGCGACAGTTCGGCGCCGGTGACGCTGGTGCATGACACCACGTCGTTGGCGTAATCCGCCGGCAGACCGAGCGCGCGGATGCCGCGCGCGATGCCGAGGCGGCGGAAGATTTCCATCGAACGCGCCGACAACTGGTTGCATTTGACGCTGGGCGGCTCGCCCGCGTGGCGAATTTCGGCCACGGTGACGTCGATGCCGCGCCATGCCAGGTCGAGCGCCAGCGTGAGGCCCACCGGCCCGCCGCCGACGATGAGCACTTTGGTGTTCAGTGCGTGCGCCATGTCAAAAATCTCCCTCACCCACCCCGGCGGGCATGCATATCCACACAAGTCCCCTCGCCCGGCTTGCGGGGAGTGGCGTGGTGGGGATGTGCAGATACGCATGCCCGCCGGGAGAGGGAGCAACCCCGGCGTTGCGCGGTATCAAGCGCGTGCTGGCTTTGGCGATGGTTTTCTCTCTCCCCTTCCGGGCATACGTATTTGCGCATCACCATCAACCGGATAGATGAGTCGATACGTATGCGCGGCGGGCATCCAGGGCCATGGCACGTCGGTGGCGCGCCGCTCAACACCCCGCCACGCACTTGCCGCTGCCGTCGAACTCCATGGTGCGGCCGCTGATGGCGAGGTGCGCGGGGGCCTTCAACTGCTTGATCAGGCGCGCGGTTTGCGACGCGGGACGCAGCTTGCCGCCCTCGGTGGCAGGCTCGTTGACATGCGTGAGGATCACCGACGCGGGCTTGACCAGCTCGTTCATCGCGTAGGCGCCGGAGACGTAGATGCCGGGATTGGCGCCGAGGTTAAGCACGGCGAGATTGGCCTTGTGGAATTCATTGACCACGGTTTTCATCTCGGCGTGGATGGCGGTGTCGCCCGTCAGATAAGCGGTGAGTCCGTTGGTGAACTTCACTACAAAGCCGGTGGCGGGGCCGTATTCCAGCACCGCACCGTCCGCTTTGAGTTCATCGCGCTGGGATTGGGTCAGCAGCGAGGGCGGCGCATCGTTGACGTGCGCGGCGTAGACGATGGTGATCTGCACGCCTTGCGCCGCGCCTTCCGTCTTTGCGGTGAACACGCCGCCAAGATCGATGCGCGAGCTGCACGCCGCGGCCACCGGCACGGTGGCCGACAGACCGGCGCAAAAGCCCATCGGCTTGGCGCCGCTGCTGCCGCCGGCACGAATGGCCGTCACCTTGTTCTGCACAAAGCCGCCCATGGCGCGCGTTGTCACCAGCACGGCATTTTTCGCGGCCACCACTTCGGCGGTGGTGGAATGCTGCGAGGGCACGCGCACCGAGTTCGCGCAAGTGCCTTCGCCCACCGCCTTCAGCTTGAGATTGCCGACGTGGTCGCCGTGCATGTGCGACAGCAGCACGAGGTGAATCGCGCCCAGCCGCGGATCGTCGCCAGCAGTGAGGTTGTGCGCCGGATCGTAAAGCAGGCGCACGCCGGTCGGATCCTCGAAAATCATCGCGCGGTCGTTCGCGCACAGCTCGCCGGGGTGCGAGCCGACGGGGGTGATCTTGACGTTCTGGGCGAGCGCCGGGAGCACGTTGAGCGACAGCGCGAGCGCTGCAATGGCGAGTTTCATGGGGTTCCTCCTTGTTGGTGGGCGTTTGGTATTATCGGGAACGATACCGCCCGGTTCAAGCGCAGTGTATACCCACACGAGGGAAATCATGAACGACATACTCCGCTCACCCGCCGCCCCGTCGGCCATCGCCACCGCCTATGACAAGGACGGTTTTTATTTCCCGCTCGACGTGACCAGCGGGACTGCCGCGGCCGCCATGCTGGCCGATCTCGAAGCGGCCGAAGCCGAATGCGGCAGCGACCGCAAGCGGCTGTCGCTGCTGCGCAGCTATCCCTCGCAACTGCTGCCCTCGTTCGCCGCGCTGATCCGCCACCCGCGCCTGATCGAGGCCGTGTCGCAGATCATCGGCCCCGATGTGCTGGTGTGGAGTGCCGGATTCTTCATCAAGGAGGCGGGCTCGAAGAGCTTCGTGAGCTGGCATCAGGACCTGAACTACTGGGGCCTGGATGGCGACGACGAAGTCACCGCGTGGTTCGCGCTGACACCGGCGACGGTGGAAAACGGCTGCATGCGCTTCGTGCCCGGCAGCCACCGCATGAAGGACGTGCCCCACGTCGACAAATTCGCCCCCGACAACCTGCTCACGCGCGGGCAGGAGATCGCCGCCGAGGTGGATGACGCGAGCGCGGTGAACATCACGCTGCGTGCAGGCGAGGCCTCGCTGCACCACGGCCACCTGTTCCACGCCTCCGGCCCCAACGCCACTGACACGCGGCGGCTTGGCGTGGCGATCCGCTACGTCGCGCCGTCGATGAAGCAGACCTCCGGCGACAAGTTGCTGGTGTCACACGTGGCAGGGGAAGACCGTCACGGACACTTCGAACACATGCCCGCGCCCATGGGCCGGCTGCTGGCGGAAGACTGGGAGCGCGCGCGGCGCAATGCGGAGATGAAGAAGGAGATTCTTTACGCAGGGGTCAAGGCTGAGATGGTCAAGGAGAATCGCAGGGGCTGATGCACGGGATTGCGGGGCGGGCGCATCGCGAATCAGTCGGTGGAGCCGCCTACCGTCCGATCAAGTGCACGAACAGATCCAGCGCGAACGCGTTCACGCCGATTCCGGCCGGGTAGACCGTGGCATCCGAGCTGCCGTTGCCGCTGGCGGACGATGAGCGCTCGGATCGCTCGCCGAGGTTGACGCTCGCAGCGCCGTCGACACGCGGCAGCAACTTGTTCCGCTGGGCTCTGAACTGACTTCGAACCACGGTGACGTGGGCCGCGGCGAGTATCGGCGCACACATGCGCGCGCGGTGAGGCATGCAACGACCCGCCACGAACGCAGCCGGGCCGGCGTTCCTGCGAACGTTACTCCGCGCGGATCCCCTGTTCCCTGAACACAGCGCCCCACTTTTTGATTTCCCGTGCCAGATGCGCGGCCATCTCCTCGGGGGTGCTCGCGATCACATCCAGGCCGCGATCCTGCCAGCGCTTTATGGCCTCGGGCGTCTTCAGCACGGCCCGCACCTTCTCGTTAAGCGTCGCGATGACCGGGCCGGGCGTGGCCTTCGGCGCCGCCAGTATCTGCCACGTAACGAACTGGTAGCCGGGCAGGCCGGCCTCTGCCATCGTCGGGATCTGCGGTGCGCCGGCATTGCGTTTGGTGTCGGTGATGCCCAGCGCCTTCAGCCGTTTGGCCTGAATGTGCGGGAGCGCTTCCGGGATCGCATTGACGAAGTAAAGTTGCGTTTCGCCGCTCAACGTCGCGACCGTCGCCGGCCCGCCGCCCTTGTAGTGCACGGCGAGCAGTTTGATTTTCGCCAGATTGTTGAGCAACTCGCCCGCGATATGCGGATTCGAGCCTGCGCCCGCCGTTCCGTACGTGATCGCGTTGGGCTTTGCCCGCGCCAGTGCAACCAGCTCTTTCATCGAGTTCACCGGCAACGCTGGGTGCGATACCAGCACCGATGCCACCGAAGCCAGCAGCGAGACCGGCGCGAAATCGGTGACCGGGTCGTACGGCGTCTTGCTGTACGCAAACTGGTTGGTCACGAAGGGCAGCGTGTTGATGAGCAGCGTGTAGCCATCGGGCGGCGCCTTCTTCGCCAGTTCGGTGCCGATCATGCCGGTGGCACCACTGCGATTGTCGACAATGACCTGCTGGCCGAACGCCTTGCTCAAGTCCGCGCCCACTATACGCGCGACGAGATCAACGCTGCCGCCCGGCGGAAACGGCGCGACGATGCGGATCGGCTTGGACGGATAGTCGGCGGCGAACGCGCCGCTTGCGGCGAATAAAGCAAATAAAGTTGTCAAAGTGCGTTTCAAAGAATGACTCCGTTCGGGTGAGGGCCAGAAAGGCGAAGAGCGTAAAGGCGCGTGCCGCGCTTGTCAAAATTCATCGATATTGCTGTCGGGCCGCGTGCCGCGCGGTGCTATGCTTGATGCGGGGTCATAGGCCGCGACCTGCTGGTGCAGGCGGATCGCAGGGGCTGAGAGGCGTGACGTTTTGTGGCCGTCAGGCGTGAGCGTGCGTGGTAGACCACCACGGTCCTTCCCGCGCGGGCGGGAATCCACAGGGTGTTTCAAGGGCCACCGCGTTAAGGGTTCCCGCCTCGTTTGTGTCAGAGTCGGCAACGACAAAGGGATTGTGCCGGCCAGCGTAGCGACTGAATTGTCATCTTGATTGTAGAATCACGGGGCACACATCAAGTCTTCGGAGGAGTCATGGATACCATCGAGAGCCGCATCACCATCAATCGCCTGCATCCGCTGTTCGTCGCCGAGGTCACCGGCATCGATCTGACCAGGCCCGTGCCGCGCGAGGACTTCCGCGTGATCTGGGAGGCGTTCAACGAGCACCAGGTGCTGGTGTTCCGCGATCAGCACTTCGACGATGAATCGCAGATCGCGTTCAGCCGCCACTTCGGCGCGCTTGAAACCATGATCGCCCACCCCGGCAACGACTGGAACCCGGGGCACATCTCCGTCATGACCAACCTCGGCAAGGATGGCAACTTCCTGCCGCTCGACCACCCGGCGATGCTGCACCGTGATCGCAACGAGGCGTGGCACAGCGACAGCTCGTTCAAGCCGGTGGCCGCACTCGCCTCGCTGCTCGCCTCGCGCAT
>CADECM010000082.1 GCA_902825845.1 uncultured beta proteobacterium | reverse complement strand
AAGAAGCAAAAAAATCACGAGCGCTACCATAGATGCTATGCCATCGCCAAGTAGCTCTTTCAGGAAAATGTAAGCGAACATTCCCAGGATTGAAACCACAATTGTTCTTGTCATGCTCTGATCGCTTTGTAGCTACTTGGTTATTCGGGATCGCGAATTAGGGTCAAAAGCGCTCGCGCATTTAATGGATGAGAAACAAGGGGGCATGTCTTGCAACGTAGCACACACTGCAAGCAATTGATTTGGCGGATATTGCCTCAACCGAAATCCACCTTTTGCCGTCTGTGATGTGACAGGCCGCTTCTTGGCAACGAATTTCGCGAGTGCTACGTCCGCTCATGGCCGGAAGTTGCCAATCGCCGGACTGGTGTTCTGCCACCAACTGCCAGATCAATTCACCATTCTCGCATCTAAGCCATGCGCAATAGCTTCGCCGCGTTGCCGCCGATGATCGCTTCCTGCTCGTTCGACGACAAATCCTTCAGCCGCTCGACCACGTCCACCGGCCGGGTGTAGCTCATGTCCGCCGGGCAATCGCTGCCCATTACCACGCGATCGACGCCGACCAGTTGGATGAGATTCATCAGAATCTGATCGCTGTGGGTGATGGTGTCGTAGTGAAAGCGCCGCAGATAACTCGACGGCGGCTGGGTCATGTGTTTGCATTCGGCGCGCACCGTGGTGCCGTGGTCCATGCGGCCGATCAGCCAGGGGAAGGTGCCGCCGGCGTGCGGCAGCATCACGTCCAATTTGGGGAACGCATCCATCACGCCGCCGAACACCAGCGACGCTGCCGCAATGCCCGATTCATACGGATTACCGAGAAAATTGCCGAGGTGATACTTGGTCATGCGTTCTTTGCCCACCGGCGCCACCGGGTGCAGGAAAATCGGCAGGTTGAGTTTTTCGCATTGTTCGTAGACCGGCCAGAATTCTTTTTCTTCGAGGTTCTTGCCCTGAATGTGCGTGGCCATGTAAACACCGCGAATGCCGGGCAGTCTGGCGGCGCGTTGGACTTCCGCCACCGCCAATGCGGGCGCTTGCATCGGCAACGTCGCCATGCCGATAAAGCGATTGGGGTATTTCTGGTGCGCCTCGGCGCAGGCATCGTTGAAGACCTGCGCAAGTTTGGCGCCGAACTCGGGCGGCGCCCAGTGCACCATGGGGCTGGTCAGCGATAGCGCGTGCATGTCGACGCGGGCGTCGTCCATGATTTTCAGGCGCGTCGGAATGTCCATGTACGGCGGCGTGAGGTTGGGCCGCAGCCTGACGCCCGGCATCGCGAAGGCCAGCCGGCCCTGCTCGTTGCGCGTGACTTCGACGCCATTTTTGGGGCCTTCACGTTCGATGGTTTCCACCCATTGCGGTGGGAAGTAATGGGCGTGGGTGTCGAGCTTGAGCATGTTGTGTCTCTCCGGCCAGGGACGCTTTTTCCGTCAGTGCAGGAGTCAGCGCCGGGGCAGTGATGTTGAACGTAAGCTATTGTTTTTAAATGCTAATTGTTGGCACTAATGGTGGTTGTCGCGCCGTTGCCCCGCGCGTCAATTCAACTGCATTCCCGACTTGAGAATGATGCCGCGGAATTTTTCGACTTCACGTTTGACTTTCTCCGAGAACTGTTCGGGCGCGCTGTTGATCACGGTGTGCCCGGTGGCTTCGAGTCGCTCGCGCACTTCCGGCAAGGCGATGATGCGCGAGGTTTCGCGATAGAGCGCCTGCACCATCGCGGGCGGTGCTTTCGCCGGCATGAACAAACCATACCACATCTCGACGGCGTAGCCCTCTACGCCGCCTTCCGCGATGGTGGGCACATTGGGGATGCGCGCGCTGCGTTTGGCGCTGGTGATGCCGAGGATGCGCAGCTTGCCGGCCTCGATGTGTTTTTCAACCGCGACATAGTTGGTGAACAGCAGGTCCGATTCTCCGGAGATCAGCGCGACGATCGACGGCCCCGCGCCCTTGTAGGGAATGTTTCTGAAGTCAACGCCGGCCAGCAGCTTTAACGCGTTGCCGGACAGTTCGCCGGTGGCGCCGGCAATGGCGGCATTGAGTTTGCCGGGAGACTTTTTGGCTAGCGCCAGCAGATCCTTCAGGTTGCGCGCCGGCACCGACGGGTGAGTGACCAGCACCAGTGACGGCGAGGCAATTTCGCTGACGGCCGCAAAGTCACGCACGGGGTCATACGGCAGTTTGCGGTAGAGCGTGGCATTGATGGCGTGCGTACCCGAGTTGCCGATGATCATCACGGTGCCGTCGGCGGCGCCATGCGCGGCGATTTCCGTGCCGACGATGCCGTTATTGCTGGCGCGATTGTCGACAACGACATTTTGCTTCGCGGCCTGCGCCAGTCTGGGCGCCATCAGGCGCGCGATGAAGTCCGGGCCGCCGCCGGGCGCGTTGGGCAGTATCAGTTGCACGGTGCGGCCGGGTTGCCATTGCGCGTGGGCCGCGGCGCTTGCGAACAGCAGCAGGAGCGCACTGATCAGGGTGGACGCCATCTTCATTGGACTCTCCTCGGGATTTGATGTGCCTGCCATTCTACTTTGTGGCACGCCCGGCGCGGTTTGCCGAGTTACATTACTTGAACTAAGATGTAATACGTATCAGCGCGTCATTCGGCTATGTCGTTGACTGTGATCACGCCCGGGGAATGCCTTGTCGAGTACAAGGTTCGAAGATAATAAAATTATTAAAAACAGTTAGTTATAAGATAAATTCTGACCTGAGTGAGGTGGACCCATGAAGCTCATGTATTTCAACGACTATCGTCTGGGCGTGGTGAAGGGCGAACAGGTCATCGACGTCACTTCATCAGTACAGAATATTCCGCATACCGGCCCGGGCAACCTGATCAATGGCGTGATTGAGCGCTGGGCAGATGTGCGCGGCACGCTGGAGCGTGCCGCGAATTCCGGCAAGGGACTCCCGGTCACGCAGGTCAAGATCCGTCCGCCGTTACCCAAGCCGGCCAACATCGAATGCATGGCAGTAAATTACATGGAGGACGGCACGCGCAAGGCGCCGGCGCCGATCAACGCCTTTCACAAGTCGCCCGGCTGCATCGTCGGTCACGGCGACACCATGGTGCTGCCCGATATTCCGTCGAACATCTTCGAAGGGGAAGCAGAACTTGGGTTGGTGATCGGCAAACATGCGAAAAACGTGAAAGCGGCCGACGCCATGAGCTACATCTGGGGTTACGTCAATTTCATCGACGGCTCGGCGCGTGGCGTGATTCCCACGGGCAATTCATTCTATCAAATGAAGTCGCGCGCAACCTTCGCGCCGATCGGACCGTATGTGGTGACCGCCGACGAAATCAGGGATCCGCAAAAACTGCAGGTCAGGCTGTGGGTCAATGGTGCGCTGAAGCAGAATTTCAACACCAGCGACATGGCGCACAATATTCCGCGCTGCATCGAATGGATGTCGGCCATTCACGATCTGGAGCCCGGCGACATTCTGGCCACCGGCACCAATCATCGTGGCCTGTCGGCGTTCCAGGATGGCGATACCGTCGACCTCGAATGCGAAGGCTGCGGCAGGCTGACCATCAAGGTGCGCGACGACCTGAAACGCACTTGGGCACGCGAAACGCGCCTCGAGCGTGAACAGAAGGGCCTCAAGGGCACCACGCCGCAGCTGAGCGGGAAGTACGCCGGCGCCGGAAGCGGCCGCGCGGCAGGCTGATCGAACATGCCACGCGTGTTTCGCCATGTGCTGGCGCTGTTGCTGATGGTTTCGGTGGCGCCGGCGGTTTCTCAAACTTATCCGGCCAAACCGATACGCATTGTTGTGCCGTTCTCGGCAGGTAGCGCCACGGACATCCTCGCGCGCTTGATCGGTCCCAAACTTTACGAGGCGTGGGGCCAGCAGGTCGTGGTTGATAATCGTCCCAGCGCCGGCGGCACGGTGGCCGGCGGCATTGTTGCCGGTGCAGCGGCCGACGGCTACACGCTGTTGCTGACCTCATCGGGTTTTGCCGGGAGCGCCGCGCTCTACGACAAGCTGCCGTACGATTCGGTGAAGGATTTTGCCGGTGTGATGCAGATTGCCGGCACGCCGCTGGTGATTGTGGTGGCGCCATCGCTGGGCGTTAAATCGCTGCGGGAACTGATCGCGCTGGCGAAACAGAAACCGATGCAACTGAATTTTGCGTCTTCTGGCATCGGCAGCGGCACGCACTATGGTTCCGAATTGTTCAATTTCACTGCGGGCATCAGCGCGACGCATGTGCCTTACAAGGGCGTGCCTGAAGCGCTCAACGATACAATTTCCGGACGCACGCATTATTTCGTCGCGCCCACCCTGCCGTTGATACCCCTGATCAAGAGCGGGCGCCTGCAGGCGCTGGCGGCAACGTCCGCCCAGCGCGTTGCGTTGCTGCCCAATGTGCCCACGCCGGCCGAGGCAGGGCTGCCGGCATACGAGTACAACGGCTGGTACGGCATTCTGGCACCGGCGAAAACGCCGCGTGCCGTGATCGACCGGTTGAACAGCCAGGTCGCACGCATTCTCGAAGCCTCGGACGTGCGCGACAAGATTGTCGCCTTGGGCGGCGTGGTGAATATCAGCTCGCCGCAGGCCTTTGAACGTCTCATCCGCGAGGAAATTGTCACGCGCCGCAAGGTGTTTCGCGCTGCGGGCGTCAAGGCAAACTGACGCGAGGTGCGGCAATCGAGCGCAGCAAACCGCTCCCGATGTCAATGCTGTGATGCAGCATCTGCGGGCTGCATGGTTGCACTGTTGCCTCTATGACGCACGGTCTGTAACATGTTTGAATAAATTATTTTCGCTGGGTCGTAGAATCCGACTGATGAAGTATGAGTGGAACGCAGCAGGGAATGACCGGGATGGGAAAACCGGCAAAGGGTTGACGTAGTAATAACAAGGGGGAAAGGTCATGCGGTTATCAGCGTACGTGGCAATGGCGGCAGCCGTGCTGTATGGGTGTGTGGCACAGGCGCCGCAAGCATTCGCGCAGTCGCGCGAGGATTTGATCCGGGGCAGCACCAACACCGACAACGTCGTGAACTATGGCATGAGTTACAGCCAGCAGCGTTACAGCACGCTCACCCAGATCAACAAGAGCAACGTCAAAAATCTGGTGCCGGTGTGGAGCCTGTCGCTGGAGAACGAACTCGGCGAGCAGGCGCAACCGATGGTTTACAACGGCGTGATGTTCGTTACCAACGCCAGATTTACCGTGGCGATCGACGCGGCCAGCGGCAGGCAGTTGTGGCGCACGCCGACGAATTATGATGTGGCGGCCGCGCGTATCGTGTGTTGCGGGCAATCCAACCGTGGTGCGGCGCTGTATAACGGCAAAGTGTTTCGCGGCACCCTCGACGCGCATCTGGTGGCGCTCGACCAGAAAACCGGCAAAGAGGTATGGAAGACCAAGGTGGCCGAATGGAAAGAAGGTTTTTCCATTGTTAGCGCGCCGCAGGTCGCCAATGGCGTGTTGATCACCGGCATGTCCGGCGCGGAATTTGGCGTGCGCGGATTTATCGACGGTTACGATCCGGAAACGGGCAAGCGCCTGTGGCGCCGCTACACCATACCCGGTTCCGGCGAAAAGGGCAGCGACACCTGGCCCGATGCAACTTCCGCGTCGCGCGGCGGCGGCTCGACCTGGATCACCGGATCGTACGATCCGCAACTGGACCTGGTCTACTGGGGCACCGGCAACGCCGCGCCGTGGAATCCCACCAGCCGTCCAGGCGACAATCTGTACACCGCATCGGTATTGGCGATCAAACCGAAGACCGGTGAAATCGCCTGGCATTATCAATTGGTGCCGAATGAAATGTTTGACCTCGATGCCACATGGGAGTGGGTGATTGCCGACATCGCGCATCAGGGCGTGACGCGCAAAGTCATCATGCACATGAGCCGCGGCGGTTTTCTGTATGTGGTGGATCGCACCAATGGCAAGCTGGTCGCGGCGCCCGCCTTTGAAAAGGTCAATTGGGCGAGCCAGGTCGATCTCAAAACCGGCCGCCCGGTTGAATCCGATGTGTCGAAGAAATTTCGTACCGGCGAGCAAATCGAATTGTGGCCGGGGCAGTGGGGCGCCAAGAACTGGGCGCACTCCGCATTCAATCCGGACACCGGTTTGCTCTACGCCAACACCATGCATAACTCGCGCCTGGTGCGCTATCGTCCGGCAGAATACAAAGTGGGACAGCGCTATCAGGGCTTTGAAAATCGCCCGGCCCCGCGCGAGGCCGGACGGCCGATCGGGCATGTCGATGCCATCAATCCGATGACGGGCAAACACCAGTGGCGCGTGCCGGTGCAGGACACACCTAGCTATAGCTCGATGCTGGCAACCAAGGGTGGTCTGCTGTTTTCAGGCAAGGCCACCGGCGAATTCGCCGCGTACGACATGGATACCGGCCAGACGCTGTGGCAATTCAAAACGACCTCCGGCATCAACGCGCAGCCGATCACCTTCACGCAAAACGGCAGGCAGTATGTCACCGTGCAATCGGGTCTCGGCGGGACGGGTGCGCTGCGCATGGGCGATTTTTTCAAGGGGCAGCCGCGTAACGGGTCGGTGTGGACCTTCGCGCTTGCCAACGATTAGGCTACGCCACAGTCAGAGAGAAATAAATGAATAAAATCAAATACTTAAATTGCATCTTCGCCATTGCGCTGTGTGCCGGCTGCGCCACCGATGCAACGGGCCCTTTGCCGGAATCCACCAGGACCGGGGTGGGGCCCACCGATGCGGAACTGATTGCCGATCAGGCCACGCCGGACAACGTGCTCACCTACGGCATGGGCTACAACCAGAATCGTTACAGCCCGCTCAAGCAAATCAACAAGAGCAACATCAGGAAACTGGCGCCGGTATGGACCGCAGGCCTCGAAAATGATTTCGGTGAGCAGGCGCAGCCGCTGTTGTATGACGGCGTACTCTACATCAGCAACGCCAAGTGGACCTACGCCATCGATGCGCTCACCGGCAAACAAATCTGGCGCACGGCCGTGGAGTGGGTGCCGGATACGCGCCGCGTGGTGTGCTGCGGCGTGTCGAACAAGGGCGTGGCGCTGTACAAGGGCAAGGTGTTCCGCACCACGCTGGATGCGCACGTGGTGGCGCTCGACCAGAAAACCGGTAAGCAGGTGTGGAAGCAGAAAGCCGCCGAGTGGAAAGACGGTTATTCGCAAACCGTCGCGCCGCAGATCGCCAACGGTGTTGTGATCACGGGCATTTCCGGCGCGGAGTTCGGCATTCGCGGCTTCATCGATGGCTGGGATCCAGACACTGGCAAGCATCTGTGGCGGCGCTATACCACCGCCGGCCCCGGCGAAAAGGGCCACGATACGTGGGAACCGCGCGAGGCGCATGCGCACGGCGGGGCCAGCACCTGGATCACCGGTTCGTACGATCCCGAGCTCGATCTTGCGTATTGGGGCACCGGCAATGCGGGCCCGTGGAATCCCGCAGTGCGCAAGGGCGACAACCTGTATGTGGCCTCGGTGATCGCGGTGCGGCCGAAGACCGGTGAAATCGTCTGGCACTACCAGTTTGTGCCGAACGACTCCTACGACTGGGATTCGCTGTGGGAATTGATCCTCACCGACATGACCATCGACGGGCAGAAACGCAAGGTCGTGATGCAGATGAATCGTGGCGGCTTCCTGTATGTGATCGACCGCACCAACGGCAAGCTCATCTCCGCCAAACCGTTTGGCAAAGTCAACTGGGCCACCCATGTCGATATGAAAACCGGGCGGCCGGTCGAATCGGATGTGGCAAAGAAGCTGCGCGCCGGCGGTGAAATCGAAATGTGGCCCAGCGTGCGCGGCGCCAAGAACTGGCCCCACGCGGCATACAACCCGAACACCGGCCTGCTGTATGCCAACACCAATCACATGTCCTCGTTCTATCGATTTACCGACGTGGCGCCGTACAAACCCGGCCTGCGCTATCAGGGCATGGCGAACCGTTATCCCACGCTCAAACCGGGCGATGTGGTGGGACACGTCGAGGCCATCGATCCGCTGACCGCCACAGCCAAATGGCGCGTGCCGCTGAAGGATCACCAGAACTGGTCGGCCATGCTCGCCACCGGCGGCGGCCTGCTGTTCAACGGCAAGCATACCGGCGAGTTCTACGCGATGGATGCCGATACCGGCGCGACGATCTGGGAATTCCGCGTGAGCTCCGGCGTGAACGCGCAACCGATCACCTGGACGCATAACGGCAAACAATACGTTACCGTGCTGGTCGGTCTCGGCGGCCTCTACGGCACCAGCGGCCGTTCGCGTCTGCCGCAAGTGCCGCTGGGCGGGTCGGTGTGGACGTTTGCGTTGCGGGATTAGCCGGGCGGTCCCGCGCGTTGTTCAACTCATGAAGGAATTCGGACCCTTGAAATCAGCGAGATGTTTGTTGGCCGCCGCAGCCTGCGTATTGGCACAGATTGCCCCAGCGCGGGCCGATGCGCCCGACGCGCCGTCTCCCGAGCAGATCAAGAAGGGATCGGCCGCCTATGCGCAAAATTGCTCGCCCTGTCATGGCCCGCGCATGCTGGATCCGCAGGGGGCATTCGATTTGCGGATGTTTCCGCAGGACCAGAAAAGCCGGTTCGTAACCTCGGTCAGCAAGGGAAAGAACCAGATGCCGCCCTGGGGCGGCCTGTTGAACGCGGACGACATAGACGCCCTGTGGGCCTATGTTACCGCGGGGGAAAAGTAGGTCAGCGGCCAGTCGCATGAACAATTCGGCACGCTACACAAGAGTCGCCATCGTTCTGCACTGGCTGATTGCGCTGGGCGTCATCTGGCAGATTGCGATCGGGTGGTCGATGATCGAGATTCCGAAGAGTCCGCCCGGCGTACGCGCGTACTGGTTCAACATTCACAAGTCCATCGGCCTCACCCTGGGCATGCTGATTCTGCTGCGCATCGTGTGGCGCCTGACGCACGGCGCGCCGCCGTTGCCGGCGACGCTTCCCGCATGGCAGCGGCTGGCGGCGCGGGCGAGCCATTTCGGCTTGTATGCGTGCATGATCATCATGCCGCTGTCGGGCTATCTCGGGTCGTCCTTCACGAAATATCCGATCAAGTACTTCGGCCACACGCTGCCGCATTGGGGCTGGGATTCACCCGCGTACAAGGAAATCTGCAGCCAGGTGCACTTCGTCGCCGTGATCGTTTTCATGTCGTTGATGGCGATACACATTGCGGCGGCGGTAAAGCATATGCTGGCGCGTGACGGTGTCATGCAGCGCATCACGCGGTGGTGACATCGCGCTGACCTGGTATCTGTATCATGCCGTCTGCGACGCACCCTGAAACAGGCGCTTGCCGAAAGGATGGGCCATGAAGACGCAGCTGGTCACCATAGCAACCGACAGTATTCCCATCGACGGCGCTTTTCACGAGCCCGACACGCGCGCGCATGGCGCGGCCCTGTACTTCCACGGCAATACCATGAATTTTTATACCGGTGCCGCGCGCTTTCTGGCACCGGCGCTGACGAAGCTGGGCCTTGCGTTTCTCGCGTTCAACCGCCGCGGCCACGATATTCTGACCACGCGTGCCAGCCGCGCGCCCGAGGGTGGCGCGTTTCAGACCATTGCGGAGTCGATTGCCGACAACCGGTATGCCGCACAGTGGCTCGCCAGTCAGGGATACGCCAATCCGGTAATCATCGGCCACAGCAACGGCGGCATGCTTGCCACGCGCCATGTCGCCGACCACCCCGCCACGCCGGCGCTGGTGCTGCTGTCCGCGGGCCGCGGCGGCGCGCGGCAAGACACGTCCGGGGGCAGCGAAAAATTGTTCGCCGTCGATCAGCTCGGCGAACTCACGCAGCGTGCGCGCGCGCTGGTGGCCGCGGGCCGGGGCCGCGAACTCATGTTCATGCCCGGCTGGTGGTATGTGATCAGCGCGGAGAGTTTTCTCGACCGCATCGTCGCCGTGCCGGACACCATCGCGCTCGCGCCGCAGATCAAGTGCCCGGTGCTGGCGATACGCGGTGACCAGGAAGATCGCGATCGCTATCCCGCCGAGGAATTTGCGGCGGCGTGCGGCGGCGCCTGCGAGGTGAATATCGTGACCGACTGCGATCATTTCTATAACGGCCGCGAGGACGCTGTAGCAGGTATGGTGTTCACGTGGCTCGCCAAAACTCAGGCAAAAAAATAAATCAAAATCAGATGGTTGCATGATTTTCACGAGGTGACTGAAAAACTCAGCGATCACAATGCATCAAACTCGGACGGGAGATCGCCATGATTAAGCGTACGGTAGCAGGCGTGGTAGGCGTGGTCGTTGTACTGGCGGCAGGCGCGGCGGCGGCGCAGGGCTGGCGTCCACCGCCGGAGTCACAACGTTGCCCGTCGAAATGGGGCGCGAACGATCAACGCGGCGCCGCCAATCACATGAAGCCGGAGACGATACTGCGCGCCGCGAAGCTGATTCGCACTGGCGAGGTGATCGAACTGGCGCATATGCTCAACGCGCCGTCATCCAACAGCCCGGCGCGCGTCTTCAGCATGGTTACCAAGCGTTCGGCGCAGGCGCCTGGTGTCAATCAACGGGGCGGAAACGAAGAAATCGTCACCACCGAATTGGGTCAGATCGGCACGCAGTTCGATGCGTTTCCGCATCAGATGATCGCCGGCCGCATGTATAACTGCGTCAAACTCGAAGACGTGGAAACGCGTAACGGTTTTTCCAAACTGGGCGTGGAAAACGTGGGCATGCTATTTACGCGCGGCGTGCTGATCGACGTGGCGGCGCTGAAAGGGTTGGAGATGCTCGGCGACAATTATGAAATCACGGTCGATGATCTGCAGCAGGCACTGGCGCGGCAAAAGCTTGCGTTGCAGCCGGGAGATGCGGTGATCATCCATACCGGCTGGGGCAAATTGTGGGGCAAGGACAGCGCGCGTTATACGCGTTCCAATCCGGGTATCGGCGTGGCGGCGGCGGAGTGGCTGGCAAAGCAGGATCCGCTTCTGCTCGGCGCCGATAACGCCCCGGTGGAGGTCTCACCCAATCCCGATAAACAACTCTCGCTGCCCGTGCACCAGATAGCGCTGGTGGTGAACGGCATTCATCTGCTCGAAAACCTGAAACTCGACGAACTTGCCGCCAGACGCGTGCACGAATTTGTCCTGACCCTGCAGCCGCTGAAAATCAAGGGCGGCACCGGGTCTACGGTAGCGCCGGCGGCAATACGATGACGTCGTGCAAAATAAAGGCCTTTCCTGCCGCTATCCTGCCGCCATACCGCGTAACGGATACAGCCCGGTCAATCCAAACACATTTTCGATCCGACTTCATGGCGGGGTTCTGATTGCGCCTTGCGAAGCTGTTGTGCCACGTTGTATGCCTGTTGATCATCCCCATATGTCATGCGCAGGACAAACTGAAGCTGGACTCGGATGCCGCGGGCGGAATTTTGATGGCGCAGGGCGCGCCCGGGGCGGTCCACTTTCATTCCAGCAGGGAGCACGTGAGGTATTCGTGGCTGGTGGGCGCGGAATGGATACGCCCCTCGCACTGGCTGGGCGGCTACTCTTTTTTCAATAATTCGTTCGGTCAGAAAAGCCATTATCTGTACGCGGGTTATTGGTGGCCGATCAACGAACCGGGTTCAAACTGGTATGCGAAGCTGACTGGCGGCGCGGTCTACGGATACAGGAAACCGTATGAAGACAAGGTTCCGTTCAACCACAACGGCTTATCGCCCGGTATCGTGCCCGGTGTGGGATACAAAAAGGACCAGCTCAATGTTCAGTTCAATCTGCTCGGCGGCGCGGGGTTCATGGTGACACTGGGTTACGACCTCGCGCGCTGGTAGCCGCGTGGCCGCATCCCGCGGCCTATGCCGTGGCGCCGAGGTAATAGTTCTTGACGAGGTCGTTTTGTTCGAGTTCGCCGACGCTGCCGTCGAATACGATTTCACCGTGCACGATGATATAGCCGCGGTCGGCGATGCGAATCGCCTGATGGAAGTTCTGTTCGGCCATCAGCACCGTGAGGCCATACCGGTCCTTGAGTTCGCGGATCTTGCTGATGGTCTGCGATACCAGAATCGGGGCGAGACCCACCGACGGTTCGTCGACCAGCAACAGGCGCGGCGCCGACATCAGCGCGCGCGCTATCGCCAGCATCTGCTGCTGCCCGCCGGACATGGAGCCGGCAAGCTGGCGGCGGCGTTCCAGTAATAGCGGAAACGCTTCATAGCAAAAGCCGATGTTTTTGGCGATGTCCGCGCGCGCCAGCGGGCGGTACGCGCCGAGCAGCAGGTTCTCCTCGACCGTCAGCCGCGGAAACAGCCGTCGGCCTTCCGGCACCATGGCCACGCCGATGTTGACGATCTCTTCGGTGGAAAGCCGCGAGAGATCGTGCGTTACGCCGTCGATGTCGAGCCGAATCGTGCCGCGCGTGGGCCGCACCATGCCCATCACGCACTTCATCAGCGTGCTTTTGCCGTTGCCGTTGGTGCCGAGCAGGGCGGCCGTTTCGCCGTTGGCGACGCGCAGAGACACGCCCTGCAGCGCGCGCACCGCGCCGTAGCCCGCATCCACATTCTCGATGATGAGTTCAAGCGCCAACTCAGTTGCCAAGATAGGCCCTTTGCACGTTCGCGTTGGTGATAATTGCGCCGGGCGCGCCTTCGCAGATGATCTTGCCGGCGTCCAGACAGACCACGCGTTGTGAAAAACGCATCACCGCCTGCATGATGTGCTCGATCATGATGATGGTGATGCCGCTATCGTTGAGCTTGAACAATATGGCCAGCACTTCGTCGATTTCCGCGCCGGAGAGCCCGGCCATCGCTTCGTCGGAAATCAGCAGGCGCGGCCGCGCCGCCATCGCGCGCGCGAGTTCCATTTTGCGCAGTTCCACCTGCGACAGCTGGTTCGATGGCGTGTCGGCCTTGTCCGCAAGGCTGATGGAACCGAGGATTTCAAGGGCTTCGGCGCGCGTATCGCTACGGTGCAGCGTGTGCCGGTGTCGCACAAACTCCAGCGGCACCATCAGGTTCTCCATCACCGTCATGCTCGAAAACGGCCGCGGAATCTGAAAACTGCGCGCAATGCCGCGCCGCGTGCGCTGATAGGCCGGTAGCGCGGAAATGTCTTCGCCGCCAAACCGGATCGAACCGCTTTCGTTGCGGAGCGAACCTGAAATGCAGTTGATCAGCGTGGTCTTTCCCGAGCCGTTGGGCCCGATCAAACCAAAGCGTTCACCCGGCGCAACCGCAAGATCGACACCATCGAGTGCGGTAAAGCCGCCGAAGCGTTTGCTGACGTTGGTGATCTGTAGTAGCGGTTCGGCCATTTGGTTAAGCGCTGCAACCCTTTTGACACAGATTTACGCGGATTGCATTTTGCGGCGTGCCACGATAGGTGGTATGAATATAAGTATTTGTTTTTATTTGATTTCTAATCTGTGCACATCTGCGTGAATCTGCGTCTAATTGCCTTTGACCTTGTCCTTCACCTTAGTAAACAACCCCACAAGTCCCTGCGGCGCCGCCACCACGAACACCACCAGCAGCACGCCGACCACCAGCACGTTCAACTCCGAGGACACGGTGACCGTGACGATCTGCTGCACCGAGCCGAGCAGCAGCGCGCCCAGCACGGGGCCGAGCCAGTGCGAGGTGCCGCCGATGATGGGCATGGCGAGCGCGGACACCGAATAGGTGAGGTTGAACGCGGAGGCGGGCTCGACGAAGCTCTGGTACATCGCCAGCGGCGCGCCCGCCGCGCTCATCAGCGCGCCGGAAATGGCGCATGCCGCGAGCTTGAGTTTCAACGTGGGGACACCCGTGCACTCGGCGGCTTCTTCGTTGTCGCGGATCGCGCGCAGGCCGCGGCCGATCCACGAGGTTTCGATATGACGCGCGATCGCCACCGCGATAATCGCGAGCAATACCATGCAGACGAACAGCATTTTGGTATAGGACTCGAAAGGCTCCATCACCGGCGGACGCAGTATCTGGATGCCGGTGGCGCCGCCGACGAAGCGCCAGTTGATCACCGCGGTTTCCAGAATAATGGTGATGGCGACCGTGGCAATGGAAAAAAAGATGCCGCGCAGGCGCAGGGTCAGCAACCCCACGCCAAAGCCCAGTGTGCCACCCACCGCGGCGGCGGCGATGATCTGCAACCCCAGCGGCAGATTCAGCCATTTGATGAGCATCACCGCGATGTAGGCGCCGACGCCGAAAAACGCGCTGCTGCCGAAATTCACATAGCCCGCATACCCGCCGAGGATGTTCCAGGCGGTTGCCAGCACCACGAACTGGATGACCACATAGGCGGCATAGAAGTAGTACTCGTTCTTGACGACGGCCGCCGCCACGCAGGCCGCCGACAGCACGATGGCCGCGCCGATCCAGAATCGGTAGCCGCGCGCCGTCATCGTCCAAACAGCCCCTGCGGACGTATGCCGAGCATGACGAGCAGCAGGCCAAACGAGACGGCCGGCGCCCAGGACGCGCCCAGCATGGTCAGCACAATCGATTCGGAAATGCCGAGAATGATGCCGGCCAGCAGGGTGCCCGACATGCTGCCCAGTCCCGCCAGCACCACCACGCAAAAGGTCCGTCCGATGTAAACGCGGTCGATGGTCGGTTCCACCGGACCGATGATGATCAGCAGCGCGCCGGCCAGTCCCGTGACGGCGGTGGCGATACCGAACGCCCATTGCTTGATGCGCACCGGGTTCGCGCCCATCAGGCGCAGCGCGGTCTCGTCCTGCGCCACCGCCTTGATCGCGCGGCCGGTGAACGTTTTCGAAAGATAGAGCGCGAGTCCCGCCGTCAAAATCAGCGCCATGGCGAACGCCACCAGCATGCGCAGTGGCAGGCGCGTATCCCCGATATCGAGGCTTTTCCCGATGTAGGCGGCTTCGACCAGGCGCTGATCGACGCCGAACAGGAGAATGAGCCCGACTTCAATGATGAAGACCACCCCGAAGAAAAATGCCAGGCCGCGCAACCCGGCGTCGCTGCCGCGGCGCTCGAAGGTTTCGTAGTAGAAGCGGTAGACCGCCATCCCCAGCGCCATAAAGGCCGGCATCAGCACGATACCGGCGACGATCGGGTCCAGACCGTAGCCGTTCAGCAGCCAGGTGCAGTACGCGCCCAGTACCAGAAACGCCGGGTGCGCGATGTGCGGCACGTCGAGCAGACCGAAGGCGACCGTGAGGCCCACGCTGACGGCCGCATAGAAACAGCCCAGCAGCAGGCCGAAGATCACCGCATCGAGCAGCAGATCCATTGAGAACAAGGACGTTATTCCGAGTGGGCCATGGCGGCATTCATCTTTCCTGCAGGGGAAAGCAATGCATGTTCCTTCCCTTGCGCGCGGTATTTGCGCGAGAAGGAAGACATCGTGTGCACGGGATTACTTGCGTGCCTTCTCAAATGGCGCGATGACCTCGCCGGTCTTGTATTGCTCCGGATACAGTACCACCTGCTTGCCCGGCTGGCGGAATTGATCCATGTTCTTGTCGGCAATGCCGCGAAACTGTGCCTGCACCACGCGCGGATTGACCCATTCACCGTCGGGGCCATAGCGGATCGAACCAACAATGGTCTTCATCTCGTTCTTGCGCAGGTACGCTGCCAGGGTCTTGTGATCCAGGCTCCTGGTGCCGTTCACCGCCTGCTCGATCATTTGGCCAATGGCGTAGTTGAACGGCGGCAGATACAGGCCCAGCGGGTCGACTTTCGCTTCCCCGGCGCGCTTTCTGTAGCGTTCAAAGAATTCGTCGATGCCCGGATATTTCATGCCGGGCACGTAGGAATTGTAATTGACGATGCCGTTGAGCATGGAGCCCAGCGACACCATGTTCGGCGTGAACTGCAGACCGACCATGCCGCCGCCGAACAGCTTCACCGAACTGCCGACACCGATTTCGTTCACCGCGCGCACGATCGCCACCGAATCGTTGGGATAGGAACACACGAATACCATGTCCGGTTTCGCGGCGCGGATTGCGCGAATGATGGCGGAAAAATCCACGGTCGCGGGCGGGTAGTTCTGGTTGTAGACGGTTTTCAGGCCGGCCTTGCCAGCCAGTTCGCGCGCGCCGTTGGCAAGATTCTGCGCGAACTCCTGGTCGGCGGCCAGAATGGCGATGGTTTTCGCGCCGACCTGCTTCCCGGCCTTGAAAAAACCGTCCGACCAGCTCGAGGCGTCGTTCCACGGCGCGTTGTTGAACCACATGTCGTGCTTGACCGTGTGGTTCACCTGAAATGAAAAATTGCCCATCAGCAGCAGGCCGCGCTGTTTCACCAGCGGCATGATCGGCGCTGTGGGCACGGTCGCGTACGGCGCGATCAGCAGGTCCACTTTGTCCACATCGAGCAGCTTGGTATAGATGCCGGGGGTCAGCGCCGGATTGCTCTGATCGTCGTAGACGATGAATTCGACCTTGCGTCCCAGCAGGCCACCCTTGCCGTTGACATCGTCCACCCACATGCGCAGCGCCACCAGCGCCGCCTGGCCGCCGCCGCCCAGCGTGCCGGTTTGCGGCATGCTCATGCCGATCTTGACGGGTGGCTTCGAGCCTTGCGCGAACAACGCGCCGGACGCGGTCATCAACACGCTGCAAACCAGCGCCGCGACGATACGGGGCAGTTTCATTGCAATGATCTCCTTGGGCTGAAAGACACTGGACCGCGGTTGCTGTGGGAACTTGTTGTGCGCAGCCTATGATGCGGGCGCGCGCGCCTGCTTGTCAATCAAGGTGGATCAGTGTTCAAGCCGCTTCGAAGTTCACCCCGAAATCGTCCGGCACGGCGGGACCCCACGCATACAGCGAGTCCGCCGCCGGGTAATCCGTCGGTTTCCAGTCGTCGCCGTCGGGGATGTAGTCGATGTCGCAAAAGTACTCGGCAAGACTGCCCCAGGGATCGCGGATGTAGTGAAAAAAATTCGAGCCGATCACATGCCGCCCGAAGCCCCAGCCGTTGCGGTAGCCCTTGTCGATCATGCGGCATGCGCCGATGCCGATTTCGTCGATGTTGGCCACCTCGAAGCTGGCATGATGAAAACCAGGGCGGTCGGATTTGATGAAGCCCATAACATGATGATCGCTGCCGCCCTCGCCATTGCGCAGAAACGTCACTATGCCGGGCGAACGGTCGGACAGCCGCATGCCGACGAGGCGTGTGTAAAAATCCGTTTGCCGGTCAAGATCCGGGGTAAAGCGCAGCGTGTGTCCGAGCCGCCGCGGCGCGACCGGCAAGCCGCGCGGCGGATGCCCCACGCTACCGGAACGGTTGAGGTTGCCGGGGTTGTTGATGAGCCACTGCGGCGCGGGCAGCCACGGCGCGGAGGCTGCGTCGCGCACGTTCACCAGCACGTCATCGGGATCGCGAAACCAGATGCCGTCCGCGGGCGCTTCACGCGGCGCGTCCACCAGTGTGTGGCCGTTGCCTTCCAGCCGTTGCGCAATTGCGCGGATCGCCTCGGCGCGTGCACCGAGGCACACATGGTGCAGGCGTTTTTGCGGCCCCTCGATCAGGATGATCTGATCCTGCTCGCGGCCGGCGCAGCGCATCAGCACACGCCTGCCGTCGTCATGCGCCAGCATGCCGAAATCCGTGTAGAACTGGCGGCCGGCGGCGGGGTCCGGCACGGCAAGGGCGACGTGCTGCAGCGAACGAATGGTCATGGCGGTAGTCTCGGCCGAGGTTGTAATGCAGGCTGACGATTATGACAGGGCACGCTGACCGGTCAAGACGCTGAGTGACGGCGCGGCGCTGGTTTGCAGGCGGGCGAAACAGGCTAGAATCCCGCACATCTGACCAGGGAGAAAATACCATGCGAATATTGATCGGCGGACTCGCGTTGTTGTGGGGGGTGGCGGCAGCTGCGCAAACGATGGACGATCTGAAACACGACGGCAGGAACACCGACAACGTGCTGACCTACGGCATGGGTTATCACCAGCAGCGCTACAGCACCCTTAATCAGATCACCAGGCGCAACGTGCGGCGGCTGGTGCCGGTATGGAATTTGTCGGTGAACAATGATTTCGGCGAACAGGGCCAGCCCTTCGTCTACAACGGCATCATGTACGTCACCAACGTGCGGCGCACCGTGGCGATCGATGTCGCCACCGGGCGCCAATTGTGGCAGGCCGAATCGAGCTGGGACCCTGCCACCGCGCGGGTGGTGTGTTGCGGGCTGTCGACACGCGGGGTGGCGGTGTACAACGGCAAGGTGTTCGTTGGCACCATCGATGCGCACCTCAAGGCACTGGACGCGAAAACCGGCAAGGAGTTGTGGAAGGTCAAACTCGCCGAATGGAAGGAAGGTTACTCGATCACTTCGGCGCCGACCGTGGCCAACGGCGTGCTGATGCAGGGCATTGCCGGCGGCGAGTTCGGCATTCGCGGGTTTGTTGACGGCTACGATCCCGATACCGGCAAGCGCCTGTATCGGCGTCATGCCACCGCAGCACCGGGTGAACGCGGCGGCGATACCTGGCCGGCGGGCGATGCGTATCTCAAGGGCGGCGCCTCCACCTGGATGACCGGTTCTTATGACCCCGAGCTCGACCTCGTCTACTGGGGCGCGGGCAATGGTGGGCCGTGGGACCCCAACGTGCGCAGCCCCGGCGACAATCTGTACATGGGTTCGGTGATGGCGATGCGTCCGAAAACGGGCGAAATCGTCTGGCACTATCAATGGACGCCGTCGGAGCCTTTCGACTACGACGGCATCAACGAGAACGTGCTGGCCGACATTCGCATCGGCGGCCAGATGCGCAAAGTACTGATGCATGCGGACCGCAACGGTTTTTTATATGTGCTCGACCGCACCAATGGCAAGCTGATTGCCGCCAATGCATTTGTGAAGGTGAACTGGGCCGAGCGTATCGATCTTGCCACCGGACGTCCCGTGTTCTCGGAGGTGGCCAAACGCCTGCGCGCCGGCGAAAGAGTCGAACTGTGGCCGCGTACTACGGGTGGTAAGAACTGGCCGCCGATGGCCTTCAATCCGCGTACCGGGCTGCTGTATTTCACGCGGCTGGATGAGGGCATGATGATCCAGTACAACCCCAAACTGCTCGACTACAAAGCGGGCTCGCGCTATACGGGTGCGCAAACCGCTCGCGTGCCGCTGCCGGCGGACGCGCCGTTCGGTTACTACAATGCAATGGACCCGCTCACCGGCAAGCCGAAATGGCAGGTGCCGCTGCACGATGCCGACATCGGCATGTGGGCCGGCACGCTGTCGACTGCCGGCGGCATACTGTTCACCGGCAAGCAAACCGGCGAGTTCATCGCGATGGATGAAGATGACGGCAAGGTCCTGTGGAAATTTCAGACCGGATCCGCCGTCAATGCGCCGCCCGTTACCTACACCCACAAGGGTGTGCAGTATGTTTCGGTAATGTCGGGGATCGCTGGCGGGACTTCGGTGCGGCTGCGCGCCGGCAACATACAGCGCGGCGGGTCGGTATGGACCTTCGCCTTGATGCCGGACTGATTTAAAAGTTGTTTAAAATCAAATAGTTACAGTAATTCACGCGGCGAGGCTGGCTAAATGCGAATTTTAGCCGCCGCAATCAGCTTCGCCGAAGCGGCGATTTCATCACGGATGTACTGTGTGAACGCCTGCGGCGTATTGCCCACTGCCGTGGCGCCGTCGCGTGCGAACGCGGCAGCGATGTCTGGATCCTTGAGTACTTTCGCGCTCTCGCTGTAGAGACGATTGATAATGGTTGCGGGCGTACCGGCTGGCGCCGCCAGTCCGTACCACGAGCCATGTTCATAGCCGGGAAAGCCCGCTTCCGCATAGGTGGGCAGGTCCGGTAGCGCCGCCAGGCGCTGGCGGCTGGACGTCGCAATCGGCCGCAGACGCCCGGCCTTGATGTGTGCGCTGAACACGCCCAGATTGGCGCTCATGATATCGACCTCGCCGCTCATCAGCGCGACTGTGCCCGGTCCGGCACCCTTGTAAAATACCCGCGTCACATCCATGCGTTGCTCCAGCCGGAACCGCTCCATCGACAAGTGTCCGGGCGAGCCGATGCCGGACAGACCCCACACCAGCTTGCCCGGATTCGCTCGCGCGTAGCCGACCAGTTCCTTCATCGTGCGCGGCGTAAGGCCGGGTCGTGCGGCAAGCAGGCTCGCCACGTCGGCGATTTTGGTGATGGGCGCAAAATCCTTTGCCGGATCGAACGGCATTTTCATCAGATTCACGGTAACGGTCATCACCGACACCGCAGCCAGCAACAGTGTGTAGCCGTCGGGCGCGGCGCGCGCCACGGTTTCACCCGCGAGCACGCCGCCCGCGCCACCGCGGTTTTCATAGACGATCGACTGCTGCAGCCGCTCGCTCAGTTTTTGCACAAAGGGGCGGCACACCACATCCGCGCCGCCGCCGGCTGCAAAGGGAATGAGCAGGCGCACCGGCTTGGCGGGATAGGCGTTGGGGGCGCCCGCCTGTGCCAGCGCGCCTGAGTGAATGGCGAGGGCGAGCAGTGCCAACAGAACCCGTTTCAATGAATGCATGGTAATCCTCCATGATTGGCCGCGGTGGCCCGACGCTTGATCCCGTGCGGCGCTAGTGTCCTGAGCCAGAAATTCGTAGAACAATATTAAGGCAGAAAGATGGACTATCCGAATTCTTTTGCCTGTTTGACGAGACGCGAAGCGCGACGAGACAGGGTTGGGCACCCGGTGAGGAGCGCGACAAAGTATCGGCAAACGGGCAAAAGAATTCAGCTACGAATTTCTGACTCAGGACACTAGTGTACTATGCACCGCCGATAGTGCCGCAAACAGCACCTGCCATACGCCACGTTCATGCCTTCTGACCGCGCCACCACGCCGTTTGCCAACCCGCTTTATGACCTGCCATTGGATGAGCGCAGTATCGGACGCTTTTTGCGGCTGCGTGCCGCCGAAGACGCGAATCGGCCGTACCTGACGTTCCGCGGCCGCACCTTCACCTTTGCCGAAACCGAAAAGCGCAGCCGCGCCCTCGCGCGCGGGCTGGCGCAACGTGGCATCGGGGACGGCAGCCGCGTGCTGTTGCTGCTGCCGAACGGCGTTGAGTTTGTGTTCGTGTGGTATGCCTGCAGCCTGCTCGGCGCGGCCATCGTGCCGCTCAATACCAGCCTCAAAGGATTCCTGCTGGAGGCGCAGGTCGAGGACGCACGGGCGGACGGCGTCATTGTCAGCGCCGATTTGCTGCCATCGCTCGACAGTTTAAGCGACGCGGCAAAGCACAACATTCCGTGGCTGGCCGTGACCGGCGATTCGTACGACAAGGGCGGTGCGGAACGCATCGTGACGCGTGACCGGCTGCTGCCGTTCGCAGCGCTTTACCTCGAATCGGGCGCAGAGCCCGAAGTGCCGGGAGATTTTCGCCGCATCGGATTCATTTCCTACACCTCCGGCACCACCGGTCCCTCAAAAGGCGTGATGTTGCCCGATGGCCTGTGTTTTCAGTCGGCATGCACCTATATGCGTTTGAGCGGCATGACGCGCGAGGATGTTTTGTATACGCCACTGCCGCTGTTTCACGGTCTGTCCAGCCGCATGTGCATGCTGCCCGCGCTGGTGCTCGGGGCGCAGGTGGTGCTTGACCAGCGCTTCAGTGCGTCGCGGTACTGGCAGCAGGCGGCCGCGTGCAAGGCCACGCTGGGCTTTGTGGTGCACGCGCTGGTGCCGCTGCTCAAGGCGCAGCCGCCCGGCGCGCACGACCGCGCGCATGGCTTGCGTGCAGTATTCAATGCGCCGCACGATCTCGACTTCGAGGCACGTTTTGGCGTGCGCGCGTTGGAGGCGTTCGCGATGACCGAGACCAGTTATCTGCTGTATAACCCGTATCCGCAGCGCGAACTGGGTTCCACCGGCCGCGCGCACGAGGATTGGGATCTCGCGCTGGTCGACGATAACGACGTGCCGGTGCCGCCGGGCAACGCCGGGGAGCTGGTCGGCCGTCCGCGCAAGCCGTACATCGCGATGCAGGGTTACCTCAACCAGCCGCAGGCGACACTCGATGCCTGGCGCAATTTATGGTTCCACACCGGTGACATTTTGCGGTGCGACGCGGCGGGCAACTATTTTTACGTCGATCGCAAAAAGGAACGCATACGCCGCCGCGGCGAGAACGTGTCGTCGTCCGAAGTGGAACGCGGCGTTGCCGCGCATCCGGCCATTGCGGAGTGCGTCGCGCTCGCACACCCGGCGGGCGCGGGCGAAGACGACATCCGGCTGGTGCTGGTGCTGAAGTCGGGTGCGGCGCTGGACCCCGCCGACCTGTTTGCGTGGCTGCAGGGCAGGCTGCCGAAGTTCATGCTGCCGCGGTTTATTGAATTCATCGACATGCTGCCGCGCACCGGCACCGACAAGGTCGAAAAAGCCAAACTCGTGCAGCAGGGCCTCGGCGCAGGTGCGTGGGATGCGCATGCCTAGCGGGGCGGACGCGTGAAGGCCGTGGTGTGCACCGCGCTCGGCGGCCCCGACGTGCTGCGGGTGATGGAATGGCCGTCACGTCCGCCGGCGGCCGGCGAAGTGCGCGTGGCGATTCACGCGGCGGGCGTGAATTTCGGCGACCTGCTGGTAATTGCCGGCCGCTATCAGGTGAAGCTCGTGCCGCCATTTGTTCTCGGCACGGAGGGCGCCGGTGAGGTCATCGACTGCGGCGCCGGCGTGACCCGCTTCAGGCCGGGCGATCGCGTGCTGGTGCAGAACAACGACATCCGCGGATGTTTTGCCGATGAAGTGACGTTGGCCGCGGAGCGTGTGGTCCCCGTGCCGCAGGGGGTTTCTCTGGTCGACATTGCCGGCTTGCCGCTGAATTTCGGCACCAGCTACTATGCGTTGACGGAACGTGCCCGCCTCGTGCCAGGCGAAGTGCTGGCGGTGCATGGCGCATCCGGCGGCGTGGGATTGGCTGCCGTAATGTTGGGCAAGATGCTGGGCGCAACGGTGATCGCCAGTGGCGGTGACGACGAAAAATTGCGCGTGGTGCAAGCGCAGGGCGCGGACCACGTTGTCAACTACAACACCGAACCCCTCGCCGAACGCATACGCGAGCTGACCGGTGGGCGCGGCGTCGATGTCTCGTTGGATCCGGTAGGCGGCGATGTGTTTGATGCGGCGATGAGATCGACGGCGATCGACGGACGCCTGCTGGTGGTGGGTTTCGCGGGCGGGCGCATTCCGTCTGCGCCGGCGAACCGAATCCTGTTTGGCGGCCTGTCGGTGGTGGGCGTGCCCTATGGCGGTTTCACGCAACGCCATCCGCGGCGCTGGGCCGACATGATGACCGGTCTGCTGGACCAGGTCCGCCGGGGTGTGTTGAAGCCTCGCATTGATCGCCGCCATGCCTTCGAGCAGGCGCCGCAGACGCTGCACACCGTAGGGCAGCGCAAGGTTGTCGGCAAGTGCATTCTGGTCAGTGAGCGCGGCCTTGCCAGTGAGCACTAACGCGATTGGCGTGACAGGCGAAGGCTTCACAACAAACTCAACAAGAGGTTGCAGCCAGGCGCAATGTTCGACCGGCCCTGTTGTTGATCGCGCTTGCGGGATGTTTTTGCGGAGCACGGGCGCAGATCTATCCGGCCAAGACGGTGAGGGTGCTCACGTCGGTTCCGCCCGGAGACACCTGCTCGCCAGGTACTCGCGCGACGACCATGCGCGATACGGCAAAATCGCGAAGCGAATCGGCCTGTAGCCGCAGTAAGCCAGGCGCGGATTACGGGGGGGCTGTCCGCTATCCAAACAGGGACTGCGCGCCGTCCACGGCAATGGTCTGCCCGGTAACCCAGCTCGCCGCGCTGCTCGCCAGGAACAGCGCGACATTCGCCACTTCGTCCGGCGTGCCGAGGCGGCCAAAGCGGCAGCGGCCCAGCACCGTATTGTAGAGTTTGGGATCGGTGGTTTTTCTGCGCTCCCAACTGCCGCCCGGAAACTCGATGGAACCCGGCGCGATGCAGTTCACGCGGATGTGTTTGGCGGCGTGCTGTGCCGCCTGCGACAGTGTGTACTGCACCAGCGCGGCCTTGATCGCGCCGTAGGGCGGATTGCGCGGGCTGGGCTTGAGTGCAGCGGTCGACGAAATATTGATGATGTTGCCGCGGGACTTTTCCAGGTAGGGCAATGCCGCGCGCGAGGCGCGCACTGTCGACAATAAATCCACTTGAATGCTCGCCGCCCAGCCGTCCTCGTCGTCGCTGCTGCCGAAGCCGGATGCGTTGTTCACCAGCACGTCGATGCCGCCAAGTGCCTTTGCCGCTGCCGCCACATAGGCCGTCACCGCTTCGGCATTGCCGAGGTCGCAGGCCATGGCGTGTACCCGGTGTCCCTGTTGCTGAAGCTCGGCTTCTGTCGCGCGCAGTGCCGTCTCCCCGCGTGCACAGATGGAAACATCCGCGCCGGCGCGCGCGTAGGCCAGCGCTATGGCGCGGCCGATGCCGCGCGAGCCGCCTGCAATCAGTGTCTTGCGTCCAGCGAGGTCAAGTTGCATGGCGGCACGCGACAGTCGCAGTAAAATGATTCATGGAGAATGTCCTTGGTTTCAGGGGTGAATCGTTCAATCGAATAACGCGAGGTCAATGACATCGCCCATCCTGCAGTACCCCAGATCGCTGGGGTGCAGTCCGTCACCGCAGTCATACATCGGCAGCATTTGCGTGGGTCGCTCAGGGTCGCGCAGCGCCGCGTCGAAATCGACCACGCCATCCAGCACGCCGCTGTCGCGGATCCACGCGTTCACCGCGACGCGATGCCCTTCGCGCACCGCATTCCACGCGCCGCGCATATAGGTTTCGTTGCCGAATGGCGTCAGGGTCGCACCGATGAGTTTGATGCCGCAGGCCTGCGCCCGCAACGCCATCTGATGAAGCCCGCCGATCATCTGCTGCGCCGTGACTTCTTCGCCGGGTTTGGCATAACGGTTGCGCAGATCGTTGGTGCCGAGCATGACGATGGCGTGGGTGACGCCGGGCTGCGACAGCACATCGCGATCAAAGCGCCGCAGCCCGCTGTCGCCGCGCAGATCGTGCAGGATGCGGTTGCCGCCCAGGCCCTGATTCATCACCGCCAGCGGGCGGCCCGAGCCGAGCGCGACCAGCCGCCGTGCCAACTGATCGGGCCAGCGGCTATACGTGTCGTGGGTCGAGATGTTGGCGTCAGTCAGCGAATCCCCGAGCGCGACCACACCGCCGGTCTGCGGCGATGCCAGCACGTCGATGCCGCTGACGAAAAACCATTCGTCGGTGAGCTTGCCCACCGGCATATTGACCGCAGTGGCAAAGTTGCCCGGCGGCGAGATGTAGTTGGTTTGCCGTGCATAGCGCCCGGTGATCTGGAATCCGACGGGAATCTCATCCGGCAGATACAACGTCACTGCCAGATCGGCCAGCGGTTTGAAGTCGAGTTGGACGTTATCGCTGATCACCATCGCGCCGGCGGCGACCGTGGCCGAATCCGCGCCGCAAAAGGTGAGCTTGCGTTCCGAGCCGGGCACGACGGCAGGCCCTTTGTCGCGGATGCCGACATAGGCGGCGCCGATGTTGAGCTTGCCGGCGCCGTACGCGTTCGACACGCGCACCCGCAGCGTGTCACCGCCGATGCTCACACGCGGCATCATGCGCAGCGTGTGATTGGCGAAGCCCATGCCGCTTTCGCTGGGCGCCGGTGCCGCCGTCCACGTGCCAACCCAATGTTTGTTGTCGCTCATCGGAAATCTCCTTCATCGCAATAGACCCGCGAACTGCGGAAAACTGTAGCACGATTCCGTGCGCGCCCAGTCGCCATGCCGCGCTTGCAGTAGTCCAAACTGCGCAGGACAGCCATGCGCGCCATTCGCCAAAACAGTCTTCTACGAACCCGATTTTCTACTCTACAATGGCGGCTTCGCACAGATTGGGTTGCTTACAATGTGAACCGCAGCGCTCCGCCGGCGAGCCGCGCGGCAACAGACGAACAACGGCCGTTGCCGAAGCAGCGGCCAATCAGGGTAAAACGCAAAGGGGGACCACCATGATTTTTCCAAACATAGACGACGCGCAAAACATTTTCGACCTGCGGGACATGGCCAAGCGCCGCCTGCCCAAGTGGCTGTTCGAGTTTGTCGATCGCGGCACCGAAGAGGAGGTGGCGCTGCGCAACAACCGCGAAGCCTTCGAACGCATCCAGTTCCGGCCGCGCATGCTGGTGGACGTTTCCGGCCGCAAGCTCGACACCACGCTGTTCGGCAAGGAACACAAGATGCCGATTGGCATCGCGCCCACCGGCGCTGCCGGCATGATGTGGTACAAGGGCGAACTGGCACTGGCGCGTGCGGCCAAGGCCGCTGGCATACCGTTTTCACTGGCGACCGGCTCCATCACCAGCATGGAGGAAATCTCAGGCGAAGTCGGCGGCACGCTGTGGATGCAGCTTTACATGTGGGCGGACCGCAAGCTGTCCCACCAGTTGGTAAAGCGGGCTTCGGCCGCGGGGTTTGAAGCGCTGCTGGTGACGGTGGACGGCGCGGTCGCCGGCAATCGCGAATACAACCGGCGCAACGGTTTTTCCGTGCCGTTCAAATACAACAGCAAGAACACCATGGACGTGCTCACGCATCCACGCTGGATGATGGGCGTGCTGGGACGCTACATCGCCAACGGCGGCCTGCCCGAGCGCGTGAACTTCCCCGACGAACTCAAGGGTAAGGTCACCACCGCCTACGGCGGCAACAAGGATACGCGCAGCGATTCCCTCAACTGGGATGACCTCAAGGCCCTGCGCGACATCTGGCCGGGCAAGCTGCTGGTGAAAGGGTTGCTGCATCCCGACGATGCGGCGAGATCGGTGGAGCATGGCGCCGACGGCATCATTGTTTCCAATCACGGCGGGCGCAATTGCGACGCCGCCCCGTCGCCGATCGAGGTCCTGCCCGACATCGTCAAGGCGGTCGGCAACAACACCACCATCGTGTTCGACAGCGGCGTGCGCCGCGGCAGCGACGTGGTGAAGGCGCTGGCGCTGGGCGCCAAGATGGTGCTGATCGGACGCAGCACGCTCTACGGCACCGCTGCGGCAGGCGAGGTGGGCGCCGCCCGCGCGCTGGATATCTATCGCGGCGAAATCAGCCGCGGCATGGCGAATATATCCTGCAATCGCGTGTCTGAAATCGGGCCGCAGCATATTGCTTTCCAGCAGGCTTTGCGGGCGGCGTAGGTAGCATATGGCTTGGGCGGGTCGTCGGACGCTTTTAGGCATCCGGCCCGCTTTGGGGGAGCGTGCGAGACGGCTCTTGTCGTGCTGGCGTTCAAAGGGGTTCTCGCTTGGACGAGCGGGTGTGGGATGGAAATTGGGCTCTCGGCCAAGGACGGCAGTACCTTAACGTGATCCGAGCTTCCGCTTGTCAGCCAGCGGTACCTCGGACACTGATTTACCACCGTCCGCAGCGGGCAGGTGAACGGTCGTACGCGCAAAAGTCAGAGCGACGGGCCGCCAGCTACTTCAAGGCACGAGCAGCCCCGATTTGCAAAGGAAACCCGGTAACTGTACCTTGGGCCTGTTCTTTTCAAAGGCGCTCCAGTTTCAAGCAGTTCCGCAAGCCGTCGAACCTTCAAGCGGGCATGCCCACCTTATGCATTCCCAGCACCAGCCGTTGTCGGTCGTCGTCCCGGCATAATGGGTAATACTCGCAGATTTTCGTTATGTTTGCCTCTTGATCGAGGCCCAAGTAAATCTCCAAAGCTTGGGCCGCGAGGTCCAGCCGGTCTCGCATTGCGTTTGCCGCGATTGCCATGCGCAGTGCTGGCATCCAGTTGGGCTTTAGTCGCAGGGCTGTCGCCGCCCAGTCCGCAGCTTCGTCGTCGCGCCCAGCGATGTAGTGCGCAAAAGCCATTGCGCTATGCGTGAGGAACACGCGCGGATCGAGTGGGTTAAGCAGCATGGCCTTCTTCAGACTTGAAATGGCGCCTTCCGGGTCCCCAGCATAACCGCGGACCCAGCCGCTGCGTTGCCAGCCCATCGCCAAATTGACGTCGATTTCCAGTGCCCGGTCTATGAGCAGCAATGCGCGCGCGACGTCCTTGAAGAAATACGCCTGAGCGTGACCGGCCCAGCACAGCGCTATGGGATCGTCCACACCGATGTCGGCGGCACGATCGACCAGTCGCGCGACTTCGCTCTCGTCGGGACTGGGGGTCCAGCCGTTCGACTTGCCGAGTAGATGACAGGAAAGCGCGAGACCGTATGCGGTCGAAAAGTCGCGGTCTTTTTCGATCGCGGCGTAAAAGTACTCTAACGCCTTGGCATGGCCCTCCTGCGTCCAGCGGTTCCAGTTATCGAGGCCGTGCAGGTACAGATCGTAGGCGGCAAGATTTCCAGTCGCAATGCGGCGGGCACGGGCGATTTCGGCATTTTCGAGATGCGGGGTGATTGCGCCGACGACGCGGGTTACGATTTGATCCTGAAGGTCGAAGATATCCGCCGCCGCGCCTTCGAACCTGTCAGCCCAAAGATGGGCCCCTTCGTCGGCCTGGATGAGCTGCGCCGTGACGCGAACCCGGCCACCTGACTTGCGCACGCTGCCCTCCAATACGTAGCGAATGCCGAGATCCTGCGCGATCTGCTTGATTCCTACCCCGCTATCCTTGAAGGCAAACGATGAGTTTCGGGCGATGACCATCAAAGCGCGATTTCGCGAAAGCGCGGTCGTGATGTCCTCGACAATGCCGTTGGAAAAGTAATCCTGTTCCGAATTGCCACTGAGGTTTGCAAACGGTAACACCGCGATAGAGGGTTTATTCGTTTCGGGAATCGGAGCCGTGATCGGGACCTGCGCAACCCTTTCGCCGACTTCGTTGACGGGAGCAACGAAGCGAAGACCCTTACGCGGCAGCGTCTTGATGAATCGCTGTGCGGTACCGGTATCGCCAAGCACGGTACGTGCAGCATTGATCCTGGTGCTCACAGTAGATTCCGAGACGATTCGTCCCCGCCACACTCAGGACAA
>CADECM010000081.1:5619-29089 GCA_902825845.1 uncultured beta proteobacterium | reverse complement strand
TAGTTGAACTTTCTTGCATCATCGGCATTTCTTGTCTTTGAAATGATGTTCAACGTTTCCAGCCGTTGAAGGTGGTCGGTCAGAACGTTGCTGGCGATGCCCTCGCCGCCTTCCAGGAAGTCGCGCGAGGGGTCGCGTCTTGCCTTTTGCCTGCCACCGCACCCTACGTACGCCCGGCGAGTCAAAGTGGCCAGGCACAAACATCCCAAGCTTGCGGCAAGTCCTTCGCCAATACGGCATCGACCCGCGTCGGCCCATCACTTTCGCTAAACGCTGCTAAAGGGAGAAAATGGGGTTGGACACGATATATCGTAACTATCTGTTTTTTCTGATATATTCGTAACCGCAGATTGTATAACACGTCGCCCAAGGACGACGTGTTGGCAGAGGCCGAATCCCGCTAGTTTCGCGGCGGCGGCAAAGTCTCCACGATGGAGGCGTAGCCGCCCATGCGCTCGGCCCAGGCGCACAGGTTTGGACGGCCGTCCTGCCAGCGGAATCCTTGTGGGCGGTCGTTCACGCGACCGTGGAGGGCGCAGGCGAGTGTGATTTGCGCCATGTTCAGGGGGCCGGAAAGTACCTTGCCCTGCACTTCCTTCTCGAATACATCGGCAAGACGCAGGGCGCGCGCCTGTTCGTGCGCGATGATCGTCGCGGAGCGGATTTCCGCTTCCCGGTAAAGATACTCGCGCCCCCACAGACTGAGCCCGTCGAGCATGCTGCGCGCTGTCGCCTCGATGCGCCGGTGGTCGAGCCCCGCCATGCCTTCCGGCGGGTGCAGGGTCGGGGCACCGTCGAGATGATCCATGAACCAGCAGACGAGCGTCGAGTCCTCCAACACGGCCCCGTCGTTTAGGATCAACGACGGCACCCGGCCGGATGGATTGACTGCGTAGTACGGATTGTCAGCGCCCCGCGTCTTCACCGGATGCAGGGCGATGCGGTCCGCCAATCCCTTTTCGAGGCGGACGATCCGGGCCATGCGGCCGTAAGGGCTGGTAGGCGAGGTATATAGCTTCATGATGCGCTGCCGATTCTTCCAGGGAGGGACGAGAATTGCAAACACTCTCATTGCGTAAAGTTCAATGTACCCCGGTTTGCTCGCGGAGGCAATTTCGGGGCTTGCGTGTAGGGGTCAGGCCTTGCCTTTTGCCAACCAACGTATGGGGTCACACCGGGAACTTATGCGGCTGCCACAAGAGCATCGTGATTGGATGCCGCCAGATGCCGTTAGAATGGCGCGGCGCGAATTTTTACGATTTACAGGATCGGAAGATAGCGATTAGCAGACATCCCACGAAAGCATCTGACGTGAGCGGCGTCATTTAGCTTTCGGAGCGGACTGTTCCCAACCCCTTCTGACGTTTGCGAGGAATGCCTTGCGCCGGTGAGTCATTTCCTCCACCACATCCGGCGGCGCGCCGGTTTTGAAGTATTTGGCAGACCAGAGAATCATTTCAACCAGCGTGGGCGCCAGATCAATGCCAATTTGGGTCAGCCGGTAGTTGAACTTTCTTGCATCATCGGCATTTCTTGTCTTTGAAATGATGTTCAACGCCTCCAGCCGTTGAAGGCGGTCGCTCAGAACGTTGCTGGCGATGCCCTCGCCGCCTTCCAGGAATTCGCGGAAGGTGCTGCGGCCTTTGAACATCAAGTCACGAATGATGAGCAACGACCACGCATCGCCGATGGCTTCAAGGCCGATACTGATCGGACAGGATGACCGCTGCTGCTTTGCGCCAGAGACTTTCATCGGGGCAAGGGTACCCAGATTGCTTGCAATAAACAAGTGAACAGGTTAATCTCATAACACTTGTGAAAAGCAAGTGATGTGTCAGCACACATTTCAGCCGTCAACAGGTTTATTTTTTGGGGATTGCCGTGACCAAATCGTTTTGGCTTGGATTTGCCGCCTACCTTTTGCCGACGTTTCCGCTGGGCTACGCGTGGCATCTGGTGGTGTTCGCCGAGCAGTATCACCGGCTGGAAATGTATCGGCCGGAAGTCATTATTCCGCTGGGTCTGGCGTCCATGCTCATACAGGCGTGCTTCTTCTCGTGGGCCTATCCGCGCTTGTTCAACACAGAACGGGCGCGGTGGGGGAGCAGCGCCGCGAAAAGCGGCTTGATCTTCTCGGCGCTGGCAGTTTCGTTCGCTGTCCTGCCGGTTGCGGCCAAATACCGCATGTCGTCTGTCGTGGATTTCCTGACGCTGGAAGTTGCGTTTACCCTGCTGCAATTCGCTGTTGTCGCGCCGCTGATTGCGCTGGCGCACCGCGAGCCTGCTTGAAAGGGGATCGCGGCCGAACGGCAGGCTGAAAGCCAAACAAGCCCTACGATCCTGAACGGGCTGACCGAATGCGCACCGCACTCAAACGGTGGCGTGGCGATGCGCATGCTGCGGAGGGCATCGCTTTCGCACCTTGACGGGCAACAACGTGCATGGCATGAAATTGCCGGCAATGCCTCACAGTTGAGACAACGTAAGTATTTGTTTTTATTGTATTTTTACAAGACGGTCTTGCCCCGCATTACGCTGGCGGTGAGCGGCTACTTCAATGCCCGGGCGGGATCGCCCGCCCGTCCGCTGAAATTCTGGCCCGAGATTTCCGCCGCGCTGTAGCCGCGGTTCACGTCCAGCCCTGTCAGGCGCCACGCATGAACCGGCAACATCGGAATCGGCTTGCGGATGCGTTCGAAGAATCGCGTCGGCCAGCGCACGCCCGCAATGTCGCGATGGTCGAAGAAATCCACCTCGACCACGGCGCCTTGCGTTGATGCGAGGCCCTCCATGCTGAATCGTACGCGGCGCAGCAGTCGATCCTGCCGGTCGATGAACAGCAGGTAGCGATCTTCCACCGACTGGCCGTGGCCGGGCCGTCGCACGGCCAACAGCAAGTCGCAGGCGCGGCCTTCAACGTCGCCGGTGCCGGCAAGCGCCAGACTGGCATTGCCTTCCAGAAAATGCATGGGGCCCAGCAGGAACATCCGATAGGCATCTGCGACCAGCGCTGCTGCGGCCAGCACGTCGCGATCGCTGCTCGGCTGCCCGTTGTAATGCACCTCGACCGAAGTGGCCTGCCGCGTAACCTGTTTTACCCCGCCGGGGCCGCTATGGCGCTGGCCGATCACGCGCTCCCGCCCCAACAACAGCCGTTCCTCCGAAGTCTTGCGAAAATCGGCGTCGATCAGCACCGGTTGCAACTTCTGCACCAGATAGCGCCACTGTCCGTCGTAACTGACGTTGATGTCTCGCAGTTGGCGAAAAGCCGTAATACCGTGCGCCTGCGCCGAGGCTTCGAGCAAGGCCCTCGCCTCTGGCTGTTCGCCACTGTGCTGAACCGGCGGCATCACTGACACGCAAGCGCCCAGCAGTGGCAGGCACAGCGCCAACAGCAACCATCGCAAGCCCCGTAAGGACCATGCGCGCACGTCTTTCATCATCGTTGCATCGGGCAAGGTACAAACCATGAAAATCACCACGCTCACATCAAATCGTGCACCTTTGAATTCAGCGGCACGCTCTGCCCTCGCGAAATGACGATCAGGGCGTCGTCCCAGCAACAATAACCCGCGCCCATACCGCCGCTGCGGATCGCAGTCCCACATCGCCAGATGCCCGGTGCAGCCGTTGTCCCAGACTTTGCCCGGCCTTCCACCAACACCGGCCAGCCAATATCCATGCACAGGCGGGATGCCACTTCGCCGCGCGACCCGCGTTCGCGCAGCCGGTTAGTGCGTATGGGTGGATGCGCTGCCAAATTCAAAAATCGAGGTGCGATAAAACTTGCGCAACTGGTTCTTCGGGTAATCCGCGCGGCCGGAATGCCACGCGCAGCGGTTTTCCCAGATGATGGTGTCGCCCACTTGCCACTCTTGCTCCCACTGAAACTCGGGACGTTCGCACCACGCGAAAATCTCTTCCAGCAAGGCGTCACTCGCCTCGCGTGTCATGCCCTCGATTTGCAGTGTGTGATGCGGGTTGACGAACACCGCCTTCTTGCCGGTTTCCGGATGTATGCGCACCACCGGGTGACGCACGGTGCCCATCTTTTGCATCTCCGCCGCGCTGACGATGCCCTGGGTATAGGCTTTGCGACCGCGCAGGCGATGCACCGCCGTGAGCCCGTCGATGCGGCGCCTGAGGTCTTCGGGCATGGTGTCCCACGCCTGATACATATTGGCGAACGCGGTATTGCCGCCGTGATCCGGCAGCGCCACCGAATGCAGGACCGTGGCCTTGGTCGGGTCCTGCTGGAAGGTACCGTCCACATGCCAGCCCACGCCGCGTTCGGCGCCGACTTTGTCGTACACGCCGTTGGCGTCGAGGTTGGTCATGATCACGACTTCCGGTACGTCCTTGTCGTGGTAAGCCTTCGCCGCATGCGGACGCAGCACGCCCAGGTAGCGGCTGAAGTCGCGCAACTGCGGCACAGTCAGCGGCGCCCCGCGTATGCGCAGCACCAGATTCTCAAGAAACGCGTCGTGCAGCGCTTTCGCCTCGTCGGCACTCAACGCCTTGCGCGGATCGATACCACGAATCTCGGCCCCCAAGGGCCCGCCCAATTTGATGACTTCAATCATGCTGTGCTCCTGAATTGCAGAACCGGCCTACGCAATCAGTTGCCGGTAACGTTCAAATTCCGTCCTGGTGAAGGCCGCGAACTCACGCGGTGGCGCAAGGTCCACGTCGATGCCCAGGGTCACAAGGTTTGCGACCACCTTGAGGCCCGCCATGGTCTTTGCTGCCGCAGCGTAGATCACCGCCACCACCTGTTGTGGCGTGTACGCGGGCCATAGAACCCGTGCTGCGCCAGCGCGGCGAAATCGGCCAATCCCGGCACGCCGGCTTCGATGACCGTCGGCACGTTCGGCAAACACGAGGAAGGCATGGCTGCGATGGCCGCGATGCGTGCGCGCAAAAGACGCACGCGTTCGTGCCACAAAACGGGCATTACGGCTTCGTCCCCGCCACCGTCACGCGGTACCCATGCCGCTTCTGCGGGTAGTAGTCCCACATCGCCTGATGCATGGTGCAGCGGTTGTCCCAGAACGCGATGGAGTCGGGCCGCCACTTGAAGCGGCACTTGAAGTCGTCGCGCTCTGAGTGGCGATAGAGCATGTCGAGGATGGCATCGCTTTCGAGCCGCGAGACGCCGACGATGCATTCGGTAAAGTTGCGGTTGACGAACAGCGCACGGCGTCCGGTCACCGGGTGGATGCGCACCACCGGGTGCTCCGAGCGCGGCAACTCACCCGCCACTTTCTTCTGTTGCCGCCCGCGCCACACGCGGTCGCCGTCGTGGATGGCCGTCATGCCGTCGATCATCTTGCGCACGGGTTCGGCCAGGGTTTCGTAGGCGCGGTACATGTTGATGAACAGCGTATCGCCCCCGCCGTTCGCGGGCGTCTGTTGCAAGTGGAGAATCGAGCCCATCGGCGGCGTCGGGCTGCAGGTGACGTCGGAGTGCCAGACTTCCCCGGCGACGTACTTGGAGTTCTCGTCGGCCTTGATCTCGATGATCTCGGGATGGCCCGCCATGCGCGAGGTGGGGTGGATGTCGAGCTCGCCAAAGCGCCGGCCGAAAGCCTTGTGCTGCTCGATGGTGAGCTGCTGGTCTCGGAAGAAGATCACCAGGTGGCGCATTAGCGCGGTGTGGATCTCGTCGAACTGGAGTTCAGTGAGCGTGTTGCCGAGATCGACGCCGGCGATCTCGGCGCCGATGGTCGGGGTGAGCGGTTCGACGCGGATCGTTTTGTAGACGGGGCTATCGGTTTGAAGGTCGCTTCGGTCGTCAGGCATGGTGTGTTTCCTCCGATTTTCTCGCGCGTGCCGGTGTATCCGTCCGACAATCGCCTCAGTGAATGGGATTGTAGCGAAGTTCTCGCTGACGGGCCGGATTCACCCGCTGCGCGCCCCCTTATGGCGGGTTAAACCGTTTGAAGTGCGGCATGGCACGGCTGATAATGCAGCCCGGATGTTTCAGGGAGCAAGGTCATGGATCGAGGGTTGTGGGCTATATGGTATGAAATTGCGGATGCGAATCGCGCCGAGTATCTGGCGTGGTTTCACGGGGTGCATATCCCGGAAAAGCTGGCGCGGCCCGGATACGCGTGGGCCGCGCATTACGCGCTGACGGGCGGCGACGGACACGCTTATCTTGCGATGTTTGCCGCGGCCAGCACAGCCACCTTCCTCAACCCCAGCCCGGCACAACTGGCGCAGCGGCAAAGCGCGGAAACCCGCCGCATGATCGGCATGCGTCAGCGCGCGCAAAACTGCATCCTTGCCGAGGAGTCGCGGGTGGACGGGCCGCAGGTGGCGCAGCGCGGACCCGGACTCACCGCGGGCACCGTGGTGCAGTTTGGCTGCTATGCCACCGCCAGCAGCGCGGTGGATGATGACCTCGGCGCGTGGTACGCGCAGGAACGGTTTCCATTGCTGGCGGGGCTGCCCGGCTGCATCGGCGCGCGCAAGCTGCTGGTGAGCGTGGGCACGCAAAAACACGCCATCCTGCATGAGTTCGTCTCGCTGGCGGCGCGGGACGCGCATTTTGCGCCGCACGAAGCGGACGCGCACAAGCCCGAAACCTGGATGGGCCGCGTGCGCCCGCAACTCACGCACGCACCGGGGTCGCCGATGGTGGGCCGGCGCCTGTGGCCGGCGGTGGCGGGGTAAGCGGTTCGACGCGGACCATCTTGCAGTCGCGACGGTCATCCGGCACGGTGTGTCCGTCCGACAAGGGCCTCAGTGGATGGGCTCATGGCGAAGTTCTCGCTGATGAACCGGCACGTGTCGCGGTTTGCAAAACTGCAATTACAAGCGCACATACTTGTCGATGCGGGCCAGCCGTGTCAGCGCCACATAGATATTGCCCAGCGTATCGATGCCCATGCCATGCGTGGGCGCAACTTCCCAGCGCGCAAGCACGGTGCCACTGCCATCGCGCACACTGATGGCGGCCTTGCTGGTTTCCGTAGCCTGCTCGTCGAGATAGAAAATCCCGTTTTTGTCGAGCGCCATATCGTTCGGGCCGCCCATGCCGGTCCACATGCCTTTGAACGTGCCATCGGGCGTAAAAATCTGCACGCGCCGGTTGGCGCGATCGCTCACATAAAGCGTGCCGTCGGGCGTGATGACGAGCGTGTGCGGCAGGTGGAAGTCGCCGGGCGCGCTGTTCCCGGGCTGGCCCCAGGATTGAATCAGTTCGCCGTCTTTGCTGAACCGATGCACGCGGCTGTTGCGATAGCCGTCGGTCACATACAAATCGCCCGACGGGCTGGGCATCATTTCGGTCGGATGATTGAACGGTCCCGCCGCGCGCAGCGGCAGGACATGCCAGTCTTCGCAGCCGGTATCGGAATGCTGCCCGCGCGTGCCAAGCTGTTTGATCAACTTGCCGTCGAGGGTGTAGATCTGCGCCACGTTGTCCGCCTGATCGGTGAGGTAGACGATGTCCTTCACGATCTTGAAGCCGTGCGCGCGCTTGAACACGCCCGATCCCCATGCGTTCAGAAACTTCCCCTGTTGATCGAACACCAGCACTGCCGGGTCCTTGCGCTGGAACACATAAAGACGATTTAGCGAATCCGAGGTCACCCGGCTTATTACGCCAAAGGTTTCGCCCGCGGGCAATTGAGCGAAGTTCTCGATGAGTTCGTAGGTGTATTGGCCCGTGCCGACTTTCATCACTGTTCTCCCTGTTCAAAATACCGATTGCGGCCTGCCACTTCCACCTGGATTGCGATGGCTTGTCTGCACGCCTCTATTCAGCCCCTATGAAAAGTCCAGATCTCCCCTCACCCGGCGCTGCGTGCCCCCTTCTGCTCCGCTTCAAGTTGGCCCTTGTCCAGGAGGGCATGCGTATCGACACAAATCCCCTCGCCCCGCTTGCGGGGCGAGGGAGTAGCGCGGCGGAGATGTGTAAATACGTATGCCCGGTGGGAGAAGGATTGGAATGAGGGAAAGAGCTGTCACGTGAATGTGTAAAGCTCAAAATTATCAACGTGATTTCATCAACGGGGTGTGCCTGGCGTGGTCAGTTCGGCTTTATGTCTGCCTGGCGCGCAACGGCGGTCCATTTTTCGATGTCACTGCGCACCCGTGCTTCGAACGCTGCAGGCGTGTTGAACACGATCTGTGATCCCGTGGATTCGATGTTGTCGCGAATCTCGCGGCTGTTGAGGGTGCTGCCGATGACCTCGCGCACGCGGTGCAGGATCTGGGGCGGCGTGCCGCGCGGCGCCGCAAGCGCGTACCAGCCCTCGGTGTCGGCGCCCTCGATACCCTGTTCGGCAAGCGTGGGAAGTTCCGGCATGACCTTCAGGCGCGACGGGCCGGCAAGCGCCAGTGCGCGCACGCGCCCGGCGCGGATGAAGGCAAGCTGATTGAGCATCGAATTGAGCAGGATCGGAATTTCGCCGGCAACCAGCGCCATGGCCGCCGGAGTGCCGCCCTTGTAGGGGATGTGCGTAAGCCGTATCCCGGTTTTTTGCTGGAACAGCGCCATACCGAACAGGGGCACACTGGCGGGCCCGAACGAGCCATAGGAAAGTTCTCCCGGCCGTTTCTTGGCGAGCGCCAGCAGATCGCCGATGCGTTGTGCCGGCAGCGAAGGATGTACGCACAGTGCAAACGGCGAGGACATCAGGATGGTGATGAAATCGAAATCACGCAGCGGCTCAAATGGCAGTTTGGCAAAGGCAGCCTTGTTCATCACCAGCATGCTGTTGGTCGTGCCCACCAGCGTGTAGCCGTCGGGCGCCGACCGGGCGCCGAGTTCGGTGCCGATAATGCCGTTGGCGCCGGCGCGATTGTCGACCACAAACGATTGCCCGAAGGTTTCGAGTAGACGCTTGCTCAGGCTGCGCAGCAGACCGTCAAACTGGCCGCCGGGCGCCGACGGATAGATGATGCGCACGGATTTGGCCGGCCATGTCTGGGCAGAAACCGGCGGACAGATGCCAGCGAGACAGGCGCCGGCTGCAAGCAAAGCCTTCATCATCGATGCGCTCCCCAAAGGTTCACTTCATGCCGGCCTCGACGCAATCGCGTCGGCGCCATGTGTTGCGCTGATGCGTGGTCTGCTTCCTACTATGCCGCAATCACGCGACGCCGTGCAAGATATTCGATGCCGCCGCGCCGCAATTACCCATCCGGCGCCACCGCCAATCCCGACTGCGGCATAATCGCCAGGTTGCGCCCGACGGCCGCTGCCGCCGGGCGACAGCATTGCCCCGCATGCCGCCGACAGCAGAAAGCCGAAACTCAAGGAGCGCAGCCATGAATGAAAAACCGTTGAACGCAGCAGAACAAAGCACCAAGCCCGGCGAACGAATCACCGACAAGCCGGAATTGCCGCCGCAAGGTCTTGCCATGCATCTGGTCGCGGATACCGAGTCGATCGAAGGTGAGCATCACCTGAAACTGGGCAACTCGCGCGGATTCGACATTTACTCGGACGAGCCGCCGACCATAGGCGGCACCAACAAACATGCGCCGCCGATGAGTTATCTCGCGTTGGCGATAGGCTTCTGACTGCTGACTCAGGTGGCGCGGTACGCGTCCATGATGAAATTGAAGGTGAAAAAAGCCCGCTGCCACGTCGAATTCGACTTTCAGGTCGCGGGATCGGTGCTAAAAGGAACGGTCAAGGGCAGCTGGCAGGGGGTAAGCACCAGTCTCGATATCGATTCGGACGAACCGCTGGACAGGATCGTTGCGCTGATACGCAATGCCAAGGGCGGCTGCTTCGCGGAACAGTTGGTCGTGAACCCGGTAAAGCTCACCAGTTCGGTTACGTTAAAAGGGCAGACCGTTCATTTCGAACCCGAGAACTGATGTGGCCGCGGCAATGTGGGTCCAGGGTCGGACCCCCATCGAACCTGATTCCGCCGACGCCCAACCGGGACGCATCCGCGAAACGTGATCGACAATTCAGCTCAAGCCGAAGCAGGCTTGGGAACCGGCACGCGGTGCAGCTTCATGCCCATCGACACCGCGCTGTAGTAGCCCATTAATCCGACCACTTCAGCAATACCGTTGCGCCCCAGCAGCTTGTCGGCGCGCTCGAATACTTCGTCCGAGCCGCCGCCGGGAGCCATTGCGATGGCGGCAAGATCGTAGATCGCCTGCTCGCGCGCATGATCGAACGTCGGCGTCTGCCCGGCGCGCATCGCATCGAACACGGCTTGTTTGTAGCCAAGTTCGAGGCAGCGCTTGACATGGGCCGCCCACACATACCCGCCTTGCCAATGATTGGCGATGATGCAGATGACCAGCTCGACCTCGCGCTCGCTGAGGGAACCCGCCTTGTTGAGAAAGGTGCCGATCGTTTCCATCGCCGCAGCCAATTTCGGCGAATGGATCCAGATCTTGTACGGCGCGAGCAAGCGGCCGCGACCGGCCACCAGATCCGCAAATACCTTCTTTTGCGCATCCGTCATCTCGTTGTCGGGAATTTCCTTGATGCGATTCGTTTCCGCCATGATGTCTGCCTTTCCAATGCAAGGGGTGGGCGCGCACGGGTTCATCGCTCATGCCGCGCATGGCGTTGAACGATAGCACAGTGGGGTGCGGTTATCCTGGATTGCAGTGCCTGGCCGCGATCAAGTGATTCGCCACACCAGGGTTTCGTGTGGACAATAAGCCGCCACTGTCATCCCCGCGCCGGCGGGAAACCATGCGAGCCGCCCCATGGCAGCGTGTTATGGATTCCCGTCTGCGCGGGAATGACACGCCCATTTTTGCGTGCTTTGCACAATGCTGTTGCGTGCAGGACCATGCCCGGCGGATCGTCTGATGCATTTGGCGTTGCGCTACGCAAGCCAGAATCAAATCAATAACCTTGATTGGGGCACGGCTGCTGCAGGCGGCTGCGCCCCCGGAATATCACTTCACCGACACCCGAAGCCCCGCCTCGCTCGCCGCTTTGGTCCAGCGCGTCAGCTCGGAACGCACAAAATCGCGTAGCGCCTGCGGGGTACCGCCACCCGGCTCGAGGCCCACCAATTCGAGTTGTTTGGTAAACGCGGCGTTGGCCAGCGCCTGCTGCATTTCGGCATTGAGCTTTTTGACGATGGGCGCGGGCATGCCCGCGGGGCCGAGGATGCCGTACCAGCCGTCGCAGGAAAACCCGGGCACCGTCTCGGCAATGGTGGGCACATCCGGCAGGGAGCGCAGCCGCTTCGCGTGGCCGGTGGCCATGGCGCGCAATTTGCCCGCGGCGACCTGCGGCTGGCTGCCGGTGACGCTGCCGAAAAAAGCCTGTATGCGGCCTGCCACCAGATCAATCATGCCAAAGCCAGCGCCCTTGTACGGCACATGCAAGAAATGGGCGCCGGTGGAGGTGTTGAGCAGTGCGATGCTCAGGTGGCCGAGCGATCCGGTGCCGGGCGAACCGAAACCGATCTTGTCGGGTTGCGCTTTGGAGAGCGCAATAAATTCGCGCATGCCTTTCACCGGCACCGACGGATGCACCACCAGCAGTTGCGGCGCAAGGCCTGCAAGTCCGACGGGCTCGAAATCCCTGATGGGATCGTAATCCAGTTTCGTGCCAAAGGCCGGATTGGAGGCCAGCCCGGAGGACGACCCGAGGATCAGCGTGTAACCATCGGGCGCGGCTTTGGCGGCGAGCGTGTGCGCGATGGCGGTGCCCGCGCCAGGACGATTATCAGCCACCACGGACACATGGAATTTGTCCGCGAACCAGCCGCCAAACGCGCGCGCCAGCGGATCGGCAGAACCGCCGGGCGGAAACGGCACAATCAGCCGGATGGCCTTGGCGGGATACTCGGGCTGCGCTGCGTGCCCGGGCACCGGGAACAACAACAGTGCTGCGATCAGGATGCCCACAACCGAATGTGACTTCAGAGTCATGCCGCCTCCATGAAGATGGGTGCAGAAATTAACGCGAACGCGGCACACCTTGGTGCCACGGCCCGCTGCCTGCCGCGCGTCCACTTTATGCCATTTGCCGGTTTTTGAGTCAAATAACAACGGCAGCGAATAATCGCCGATCGATTCGCCAATTTGAATTACCTTGTGGGCAAATCGCCTTGCCGTATCCCAGGCCCCGTACAGAGGGTGCGGGAAGTTTTTCCCAAAAACACGCGGGGCCTCGACATTCTGCGCGGTGAGGCGTCGCTGAATCCGCTACCATGGCGCGATGCGCACGTTTCTTGTTCTGTTGCTGACTGCCTTTTGGCCTCTGGCCGGCGTGGTGGCGCAGCCGTATCCATCCAAACCCATACGTCTGGTGGTACCGGTGCCGCCGGGCGGCAGCAACGACGTGTTGTCGCGCATCACGGCGCAAACCATGAGTCCGGCGCTGGGCCAACCGGTGGTGATCGATAATCGCGCAGGCGCGGCCGGCATGCTGGGCGCCGCCAACGTTGCGAAATCGGCGCCTGATGGCTACAGCCTTCTCAACATACAGGCATCCTTCGTCACCAACGCGGCGCTGCGCACCAGGATGCCCTATGACACGCTGAACGATTTTGTGTTTGTCGGCATGATGGCGCGCGCGCCGCTGCTGGCGGTGGTACATCCGTCGCTGCCGGTCAAAAATATCCGCGAACTGGTGGCGCTCGCCAGGGCGCGGCCGGGGCAGATTCACCACGGCTCGCCGGGCATCGGCAGTCACACGCATTTGTCGGCGGAACTGTTTCGTAAAATGGCCGGCATCGACATCGTGCACGTGCCGTACAAAGGAATAGCGCCCGCGCTCGCCGATTTGATGGGTGGGCACCTGCAACTGGCGATGACCAGCCCGCCCTCCGTCATGTCGCAGATGCAGGCCGGGCGCCTGAAAGCGCTCGCCGTGGGCAGCGTGAAGCGCAGCGTATTCCTGCCCGACATTCCCACCATCGCGGAATCGGGCTATGCAAACTATCGGGCCGAGTACTGGTGGGGCATCGCCGTGCCGGCTGGAACGCCGCTGGATATCGTCAATCGCCTCGCGTCCGAACTGACCAGGGCGCTGCAGTCGGCAGACCTCAAACAGCGCTACGCCGCCGAGGGCGCGGAGCCTGCCGCGATGACGCGCGAACAACTGACGCAATTCATCACCGCCGACATCGCACGCTGGCGGCGCGTCGCGCGCGATGCCAACGTCCGGCTGGATTAATCGACGGGGTCGGGCGCTGCTTGCCGTCCCAGGCCCGGTGCAGAGCGCTGCAATGCCGATTGGGCCCTTGCGCGCAAAGCGAGGCTCGCTTTGACAGGATAACTCGCCAGTTTTTTGTACGATCCCGTACGGTGCAACGCGTAATGCACGGTAAATTGATATCGACACGCCACGCGTCGTTGACCGCATGCCACGGCGGGCGCTACAGTGCATCGAGTTTAAAAACAATAGCGTGCACCATTCCAATACGCGAGGAGAAATCGATGTTCAGAAAGGGTTTCACAGCCTTCGTGCTGAGCGCACTGCCGACGTTCCTGACGGGCTGCGCAGTGGAGGGTAACCAAGGGGGCGGGTATCAGCCGCAGGCGCCCTATACGCCGACCCCCGCCCCACAATACATCCCCCCGCCGCCGCAGGTGTACACACCACCGCCGCAGGTGCGCAATCCACCGCCGCCACCGCCGCCCAAACGCAAGGTGGTACGTAGCGCGAATCTCACGCAGTATTGCAAACAGCGCGGATTCTCCGGCTCCGGAACCAAGCGCAACGGCCAGCCGGTTTGCATAGTGACCAGCATGGGATTCAACACCACCTACACCTCCAAGGTGGCCGATATCAATTACGCCGATGTGTGCCGGCGGCAATACCGCACCGGTGAGTATCAGGTGAACCGCGGACGCGTAGATTGCATTGCATACGTTGATTGAGGCGTTGTGCGGCGGCGCCGCGCTGGCACGCCCTCGTCGGCGCCCAATAAAATATGCAATAAAAACAAATACTTACATAACCTCTTGCCGTGCGGCTGAACACGTATTGCGGCCATCGGCCACAACATCACGATGCACGGTTCCGGCGCCGACCATGCCGGTCCCGACCTGCCGGCCGAGTTGCAGCGTGGCATGTGGTGGCTCACGGCCTGGGCGATATACTTCGGGCGCCAAAAAACCATAACGGAGGAACAGATGAACTTGAAATCCAGACTCGGCACTCTGCTGCTGGGAACGTTTGCGCTGTTCGCGGGCGCGTCGCTTGCCGCGTATCCGGAGAAGGCGGTGGAGATGGTGGTTGCCGGCAATCCCGGCGGCGGCCTGGACGTGACGGGACGCGCCATCGAAGCGGCACTGCGCGACACCAGACTCTTTACGCAAAATATCGTCATCAAGAATGTTGGCGGTGCCGGCGGCAATATCGCGCGCACGCAGGTCAATCAGAAAAAGGGCGACGCGCATGTGCTGTATATTGAGTCGAACCGCGTTTACGTCAATCGCATCGTCGGCACCACGCCGCTCTCGCACAATGACGTGACGCCGCTCGGGCGGCTCACCACCGAATACATTGCCTGGGTCACCCGCGCCGATTCGCCGTTCAAGACGGCAAAGGATGTGCTCGACAAGCTCAAGCAGAATCCGGAGTCAGTGGTGTTCGGCGTGGGCACGGTGCCCAGCAACGACCAGATGAACATTCTGCGTCCGGCGATGGCTTATGGCGTCGATCCCAAGAAAGTCAAAATCGTGCCGTTCAAGAGCGGCGGCGATCTCACCATGCAGATGCTCGGCGGCCACGTGCCGGTGATCTCAACCGGTTTGTCGGAGGCCATCGAGCAGGTGAAAGCGGGCAAGGCGCGCGTGCTGGCGGTATCCTCCGGCGAAGCACTGCCCGGCGAATTGGCCAAATTGCCGACGTGGAAATCGATGGGCATCGACGTGGTGATCCGACACTGGCGCGGCGTGTTCGCGCCGCCGGGCATGCCGCCCGAGGTGGTGGCCTACTGGGACAAGACGCTGAGCGCCATGGTGAAATCGGATCCGTGGAAGAAAACCCTCGCGCAACAGGGCTGGTTCGACGCTTACGCCGATTCAGCCGCGTTCCGCAAGGATCTGAACGCAGAGGAAAAAGTCTATGCGCAAATCCTCAGCGATCTGGGTATGGCCAAGGGCCTGAAAAAGTAACGCCGCCGCCGTCGACGATCTTGCGTTCGGGCTCGCGCGCCGCCCGGAACTGCTCCCGACGCGCATCCCGCGCCACGCGGCCCAAACGCAACGGTTCAAGCAAAGCGGCGAGGCGGGCGTTTGAAAATCCCGCCCCCTCAGTCAAACGGCCAGGGCAGTTCGGTCGCGATTTGCAGCAGCCCGCGAGGATAGCTCAGCGCGAGCACGTGACCGAAACCCGCCAGCACCAGTGCCGCGCCCAGCGCGCCCGCCAATGCCCAGTGCCAGCGCACACCGGCTTTCACGCGCATGAACGCCGTGATGTACACGAAAGTCCCGAGGATGAAGCCGACGGCACCGATGGCGGCAATGAAACCGAGAATCCACGACTGGAAGTGAATCTCTGTCGCCACCGGCTTGTCGCCCACGGCATGCTCGCGCTCGGCGTCGAAGAACAGGTAAGCCGGTCTGTGACGCAAGAACGTGAAGGACGCGACGCCCAGCATTAGCAGCGTGATCAAGGCGGCCGACAACGGAAACACCTTGGCGAGAAAATTCAGGCGCCAGACATCGTAGACCGTGTACAGACATGCCGCGATCAGCAGCCCGAGAAAGATCGCCTGCGGCATCTTGTTCACGGGCGCGTGCGGACCATCGGCCGACAGCGGATCGCGGTGCGGCTTCACGCGCGCGGCCACGAAGATCGAGATCACGATCAGCGCAATGATGATTTGCACGCCGCCGCGCTGCAGGAACGACATGCCGTACACCTGGATCGATTGGTAAACCGAGGCGTCGAGCTGTTTCGCGAGCACGAAACCAATCAACAACGCGGGCCGCGACCAGCCGAAGCGTTTCATGTACATGCCGAAAATGCCCAGCACGAAGAGCGCGATCAGGTCCTCCCACGCTCGCGTGGCCTGAAACGCCGCAAAGTAGATGATCACGATCATGAACGGCGCCACCAGCACGAAAGGCACCAGCGTGAGGCGCGCGATCGGCTTGGCCAGCACGAGGCAGATGCCGGCGCCGATCACGTTCGCGATCGCCAGCGACCAGATGATGATGTAGGTGAGATCGAGATGGCGCTCCATCATGCCGATGCCGGGCTCGACGCCGATCAGGACCAGCGCACCGAGAAACAGCGCCATGCTCGCCGAACCCGGTATGCCGAACATCAGGGTCGGAATGAGGGCGCCGCCGTTGTCCGCATTGTTGGAGGCCTCGGGGCCGATCACGCCGCGAATGTCCCCTTTGCCGAACAGCGAACGGTCTTTTGCCGTCTGCATGGCATGGGCGTAGGCGACCCAATTGGTGACCGATCCACCCAGGCCGGGCAGCGCGCCGATGAACACGCCGAGCGAGGACGTGCGCACCACCAGCCATTTGTGTTTGAGCGTTTCGGCAAAGCCGCGCAGCGTTCCCGAGCCGAGTTCCGGCACTGAAGAGATGGTGTTGCGCTTGCGCAGCACTTCGATGATTTCGGGAATCGCGAACATGGCCAGTCCCATGATGACCAGCGGAATCCCGTCTTCGAGATAACCCAGGCCGAAGGTCAGGCGCTCCTCGGCCGTGGCCGGCGCCGCGCCCACGCTGCCGAACAGCAACCCCAGGCCGCACATGGCAAGGCCCTTGATCGGGCTCACGCCGGTCAGCATGCCGACCATGGTCAGAGCCAGCAAAACCAGCATGAGCTGTTCGCCGAAACCGACGCCAAGGATCAATGGGCGCGCAAACTGGATGGCCAGGGTCAACACCAAAGCGCCGAACAAGCCGCCGAGCAAGGATGCGGAAAACGCCGCCCCCAATGCGCGGGCGGCCTCGCCCTGGCGGGCGAGTGCATGACCGTCCAAAATCGTGGCCTGCGCACTGGAGGTGCCGGGAATGCCCACCAGCACCGCCGGAAACGTATCCGACGTATTGGTCACCGCGAGCAGCCCGATCATCATCGGCAATACAAGGGTCGGATTCCCGCCGTAGACGAAAGGCAGCAGCAGCGAAAGCGCCGCGATGCCGCCCAGTCCGGGAAGAAATCCGACCACGAGCCCGAGGAGCACGCCCCCGACCAAAAACAGCAGGTGCTGCACGCTGAACAGCGTCAGCAGCGCCTGGAAAAGATCGCTTTGCACTTGAATGAATCCGGGGTGGCGGATTAATTCAGCGTGACGTTATGTTCCTTCTTGAAGTAGTCCTTGAGCCACTGCCAGGCCTCCGGCTTGAACGTGATGGCGTCCTTGATGATCGGCCGCGCGGCGTCGCCGATGAACTGTGGATAGCCCTCGATCACAGCGCCCGCCTCCTTGTCGAACACCGGATCCTTCAGCATGTCGGCGATGGCCTTGGACCACGCTTCGACGATGGGCTTCGGGGTGCCGGCAGGCAGGAACAGGCCTTTGTTCATCATCGTATTCATCTTCGAGGAGGACATCCAGGCGTCCCAGCCGGGGCCGGACGGCTTCTTGCCGTGGATCATTTCCATCGCCTCGGCGAAATGCGGCAGATCGGGCTCGTTGGGATCGCGGATGATTTCGCCCTTGTCGTTGACGATGCCGGCCGTAAAAATCGGCACGGCCTTGCCCGCCTTCACCAGCTGCATCGCGCCACCCTTGTAGCCCGGCATCGAATCGTAGTTGATGTTGAATTCGCCGCGCTCGAAGGCAAGACGCACCGGCCCCCGGTTGAGCCCCCAGACGTGGTTCGTTTTGAGGCCGAGCAGGTGCAGCATCATGATGAAACGCAGTTCGCCGGAATTGGCGCTTTGGCCGCCGAAGGTGAACTGCTGCCCCTTGAGCTTGGGTAGATCCTTCCACGTCTTGACGCCGAGCACCGGATGGGCGTAGGCGACCATGCCCTGCGGCGAGAGCAGCAGCGGCTGCCACTTGTCCATTTCAAACTTTACCTTCGCGCGATCGAACACGAAGCTCGCGACCGTGGTCGCGGAAACGACCATCAGATGCGTGCCATCGGGCTTCGCGCGGTCCTGAAACTGATTCGCGCCCGGAATCGATCGCGACCCCGGCACGTTACGAATGATGAGGGTGGGCTTGCCGGGAAGATGGCGCTCGAGATGCGGCGCCATCGCGCGCATGTAGACGTCCGAACCGCCGCCGGGGGCGAACGGCACGATGACCTCGATTCGCTTGCCCGCAAAATCCACCTTCTGTGCGGCTGCATTGTTCGCCGCGAGTCCGCTGAGCGCAGCTATCGCGCTCAGGACGAAGGCGCGTTTTGTGAATTGCATGGTCATGCGTTTTTCTCCTCGTTTGAGTAATGGTGCACTGCTGACAGAAGTTTCAAACCCCTGTTCGCAGTAGGCGCAATGTATCCGCGCCGCGCCGCGAGGTCAATTAACCAAAGGGTGTTGCAACCGCGGCACCCGGCGCTGAACCCGGGTCGGGAACGCAGCGCACATGGTGGCAAAGCATGGCGGCGAATCTCGGCACAAATGCGTCCAGATTAACGACTCAAGACGCGGGTCAGTTCCTCGCGTCTGTCGATGCTTGTCACTCCATCACGCCGTGATGGCAAGCCACAACGCACACCTGCACCCTGCCCGCTCGGCACATCGCTCGCCACCACCGTAGAAACCCCTATTCTGGTTGCCTGCAAAACGTGTTATCTTTCGTAACTAATTGTTTTTATTGAATTAATTTTAATGGGATCTTCTCATGCGCCTCAATCCTGCTCAACATCTTCGTTTGCCGCGCGGTAGTTTGCTACGCACGTTGCGTAATCCAACCACGCGCGCGGCGGTGTTACGCCGTGTCAGCCATGCCGCATGCGCATCATTGCTGTGCGCAGCGGCTGCAGTGCTGCCCGCGCAGGCGCAGAACTACCCCGCCAAGGCGGTGCGCGTGGTGGTGCCGTTTCCCGCGGGTGGTCCGACAGACGTGGTGACGCGCATCATTGCGCCGAGGCTGTCGGAGGCGCTGGGACAACCGGTGGTTATCGACAATCGCGGCGGCGCGGGCGGCGCCATCGGCACGGAGCTGGTGGCGAAATCACCGCCCGATGGCTACACCGTTCTCGCAGGCACCATTGGCGGCCTGGCGGTATCGCCCACGCTCAATCCAAAGCTCGGCTACGACACGCTGCGCGATCTGGCGCCGATCACGCAATTGGTCAATGTGTCGTACATCGTGACGCTGCACCCTTCCGTCCCGGCGAAGTCAATGCGCGAATTGCTCGCGCTGGCAAAAGCGCGCCCGGGCAAACTGAATTACGGCTCGGCGGGCGCAGGCACGGGTCCGCATCTGGCGGGCGAATTGCTCAACATGATGGTGGGCGTGAAGCTGGTGCATGTGCCGTACAAAGGCAGCGCGCCCGCGCAAACGGCCCTGCTGGCGGGAGAAGTGGATCTGAATTTCGAGAACACGCTGCTGGTGTTGCCGCACATCCAGTCCGGCCGGCTGCGCCCGCTTGCCGCCACCGGGACGACGCGCCAGAAATTGTTGCCCGATCTGCCCACCGTCGCCGAGGCGGGTGTGCCCGGCTTCAGCGCCAGCGGCTGGTACGGCATGATGGCGCCGGTGGCCGTGCCCAAGGACATCATCGGCAAGCTCAACGCGGCGGTCACACGCGCGCTGCGCAGCCCGGATGTTGCCGACCGCCTCAACAAACTGGCGGCAGAGCCGGCCCCGGGCACGCCGGAGCAGTTCAGCGCGTTTCTCCGCAGCGAGATCGGCAAGTGGGCAAACGTGGTAAAAGCTGCGAACATGAAGGCGGATTAAATTCAGCGGAGATCACCATGGACCTGCAGGTGTACGGCATGCGCAATGTCATGGAACAGGCCACCACGCTCATCGCGGTGGACACGATGTCCGGCGGCAAGGCGACGGTGCATCATGGCAGCGTGGCCTATCTGGTCGGCGGCGACGCGTCGATGAACGCCGCGGCTTCGATCAATACCGACGCGGCCAGGGCCATATCGGCAGAAGCGGCACTACCGCTGGCGGATGTCGGAACCAATTACGACACGCAGTTCCTGCGCTACTCGGCAACGCATCCGGAGATGCGCATTCTGTTCTGCGTGACGCGCGGCCGCTACCATATCGTCGCGCGCCGCTCGGCGGGCATTGCCTCGGTCAAGGATCTGCGCGGCAAGCGCGTGGGCACCTTTCCGCGCACCTCGTCGAGCTACTATCTGTCGCGGGAACTCGCCGCCAACGGGTTGCGGGAAAACGATGTGGAGATTGTCGGGCTGGCGCCGATTTTCGAGATTTCCAAGGCCCTGATCGACAAGCGCGTGGATGCGATCAGCATCTGGGAGCCGGCGGCGCAGGCGGGCAAGGATGGCATCGGCGATGACGCGATCGAGTTGAACACACCCGGTGCCAGTGACCATTATTTCAATCTGAACTCCACTGCGGAAAAACTTGCCAATCCCGGCAAACGGCGGCAGATCGTCGAACTGACGCGCCATATCATCCGCGCGTCGAAACTGGTGAAGGAAAAGCCGCACATCGGCTGCGAATGGCTGGAAAAAGCAACCGGCTACGAGCGCGGGCTGATCGACCGTGCGTTCCACCAGCACGACTACTGCGCCTGCATAGCGCCGAATCAGCTCGACGTGCTGGTCAATCAGGACCAGTGGGTGGCGCAGGAGCAGGGCCGCGCGCCGCGCACGCGCCAGGAACTGGCGACGCTGATCGATAACAGCGTCTACCACGAGGCGGTGGCGGGACTGTAAGGTCGCGCGACTCGGGGATTTACCATGCCCAAACCCAAAGCGCTCATCGCCGGCGCCACCGGCGTTGTCGGCCGCAATCTGTTGCGGCACCTGCTGGCCGACGGCAACTGGGACATCGCCGCGCTGTCGCGGCGTGCGCCGGATGTGCAAGGTTCCCATGAACACATCGCCGTCGATCTCACCGACGCCGTGCAGTGCCGCACCAAGCTCGCGCACCTGACGGACGTGACGCATGTGTTCTACGTGGCGGTGGCCACCAACCCGGACCCGCTGGCGCCCGCCTTGATCGAGGGCAACCTCGCCATGCTGCGCAATGTGGTGGAAACCATCGAACCGATTGCGCCCAATCTGCAGCATATTCACTTCATGCAGGGCACCAAGTGGTATGGCTCGCATCTGGGCGCCTTGCGGACGCCCGCGCGCGAAGAGCACCCGCGCCACATGCCGCCCAATTTTTATTACAACCAGTGGGATTACATGGTGGCGCGGCAGCAGGGCCGGCGCTGGACCTATTCCTCGGCGCGGCCACATGCAATCTGCGGCTTTGCCACCGGCAATCACAGCAACCTGACGATGGTGATCGCGATCTATGCCGCGATCAGCAAGGCGCTGGGGCTGCCGCTGTGCCATCCGGGCACGGCGGAGAATTACCACGCGCTGTATCAGTGCACTGACGCGGACATGCTGGCGCGCGCGGTGGTGTGGATGTCGACCACACCGCAGTGCGCCAACGAAGCCTTCAACGTCACCAATGGCGATCTGATCCGCTGGGAAGACACGTGGCCCAAGATCGCCCGGTATTTCAATTTGGAACCCGGCGCACGCCGTCATATCAGCCTGGTGAGAACCATGGCCGACAAGGCGCCGGTGTGGGATCGCCTCGTACAACAGCATGGCCTGCGGCCGATCAGCTACCCGGACATCGTGCAGTGGCCGTATGGCGATTTTGTGTTTGCGGCGGGCTTCGACGTGATCTCAAGCCTGAACAAGCTGCGGCGCTTCGGCTTTCACGACTACGTGGATACCGAAGCAATGTTCTTCCGGATGTGGGACGAGATGCGGGAGAACAGGATCATTCCGCCCGCAAACGTGTAGTTACCGGTCCGCTCGGGCCTCTACCCATTGAAAACCGCCACCGCCTTTTGCACCGCCGCGCGTTCGTTCATGCGCTTGAAGTGGTCGTGCGCCTTGGGGAATTTGGCGATGTCAACGCCGTCGCTCTCCAGCCAGCCGCTGATGGTATAGAGATACGGATCGCACATGCTGTAGTCGGCGCCCATCACCCACGGCCCTTTCAGGTAATCGCTTTCGATAAGGGCATAGCAGTCCGACATGTTCTGCGGCACTTTCGCCTTCATCGATTCATGTGCCGCGGCATCGTCCGACCATCGCGAGCCACGCCGCCCGTGCGCGTGCGCGGGATGGACGGTGGAACACAGGTAACTGTTGAAGGCCTGCGCCGCGGCAAAATCAAAAGCGTCGGCCGGCGCGAGTTTCGCCTGCGGATACGTCTGCGCAATCCAGGCGAGAATCGCCGGCGTCTCGGAGAGAATGCCGCGGTCGGTCACCAACGCAGGCACGCGGCCTTTGGGGTTCACTTTCAGATACTCGGGCTTGCGCTGATCGCCTTTCGTGAAATCGAGTTTGACGGTTTCGAATTTCGCGCCGGCGTCTTCGAGCGCGATATGCGACGCCAGCGCGCAGGTGCCGGGCGCCCAGAATAACTTGATCATGGTGGTTCTCCTTGGTGAGTTTGCGCCCGCATGGGCGAATGGCGGTTCCGCAAGCTGCTTGCGGCGAGCCGGTCGAATCTTGCACGGCACGGCGAAAACTATTGCGTGACGGTGAAAGTATATAACGCGCCACCGTCCGCACACAACAATGCCTCAACAAATAGTTATTTAAAATCAAATACTTATGTAATTCATGGGAATACGACATTCCGCATTGCCAATTCCGGCACCGCGCAGGTCACGCTGCAAACCGCGTTCTTTGCCACAGCGATTGCGCTCTTCTGGATAGCGCCGGCCCAGGCGCAGCTCTACCCTGCCAAAGGCACTCGCCTTGACGCACTGTCGACACGCGGCTGGCATACGGACGCAATTCTGATTGCGTAAATTTACGTAAGTTATTTTTCGTTGGAAAAATCGGGAAAATTAACTTAGATATAGAGGCGGCCGCATCGGAAACGTCTCGTAACAATCGGATACCAAGCTTTGCACTTTGACCCGGCTTTTCGATCCGGCGCTGCCGTAAGATTCTTTCCACCGCGCAAGGCAACAAACCATCGCTGAGGCGGCAGTTGCAGCGACGCGGTTCTGAAAAAAGAGCATTCGTCAGAAATGCATACCGCTTGAGGAGGACTCCGGAATGAAACCACGTAACCCCATCCTTGCATTGCCCGCACCCAGGGCCTGTGCGGGCCTGCTGCTGGTGAGTGGATTGCTGATGAGCAGCGCCGGCTGGGCCAATGGCGAAGCAGCCGCGGCAACCGATGTCAATACGGCGATCGGCGCCGATCCCGACAATGCCATCAGAACCCTGAAAGCGGGCGAAGCCGCCCAACAGCGCCGCTGGGACGCGCAGATGCAGGGACTGGACGCGCAAACGCAGGCACGAGTCAACGGCCACACCGATGATGCACAACAGCTGCGCGAGCGCGGCACGGCCGCCAAACACGTGCGCGATGACGTCAAGCGCCGGGACAAGTTTGACGAGATGCTGCGT
>CADECM010000081.1:0-5519 GCA_902825845.1 uncultured beta proteobacterium | reverse complement strand
GATGACGTCAAGCGCCGGGACAAGTTTGACGAGATGCTGCGTAAAGACGCGCCGCGACAGCAGGGCGGGCACGCGGTCGCGCGCGAAATTACCGATCTTGCACAAGGCCGTGCGGCGTCATCCGCCGAACTGAAACGCCGTGGCGAGATCGCGCGCCGCCAGCGCGGCATGGATGCCGATTTGCCGGCCACCCGCGCCCATGCCGACACACCGGGGGCACGTACTGCCAAAGGTCGTATGGGTGCCGGCAGCGTTGCCAAAGGCGTGGCCGGTGGCATGGCGGTGGGCTGGGCCGCCGATACCGCGCTGGGCACGCACGTGCCGGATGTGTTCGACGCCGCAAAATGGACCGGCGATACCCTGCAGCGCCCGCACGAAATGCCACAGCGCGCAGGCGAACTCGCAACCGGCGCGGTGCAGTTCACCGGGAAAGTCGCCACCCAGCTGACGCGGCCGGATCAGATGGCGGTGAACCTGGGCAAAGGCGCGGTTGGTCTCGCGAAATACGGTGTGCGCATGGCAACCCATCCGGACGAAGCCGTGTCGGCCGTGGGCAACACCGTTGTCGGCACCGGCAGCGCTGTTGCCGGCGTCGGCGTGGGGCTTGCCAGGGGAGCCGTGAGTGTTGTGAACACGGGCGTAAATGCCATTGTGCCGCGTTCAGTGAGGCGCTCGCCCGTTGCCAGGGCGGTGACGGCACCCGTGCGCGCAGTCGGGACAATCTTCAAAAAACCCAAAAACGGAAACACGAAGATCAACGTCAATTGTCAGATGGGCTTCCTGTTTGGGAGCATACGTCCGGGGTGTTAGGTGCACTGTCGTCAATGTCGGCTTGCCGTCAATGCGTCAGGCGATTGACGGAGCGGGACATCCATGCACGGGGAATCGTTGTTACATCAGCGGTAATGGATTCAAATCAAGGGGAAAACATGCGAGCGAAACTGTTGTTGTTGGGCATCGTTGCGTTGCTGGGCGGATGTGCGAGCAAGCCACCGATGAACTTCATGGATGTGTCGTATCCGCCACTCAATGAAGCCAACAAGGCGTATCTGGGCGATCGCCTGTTGATGCAGGGGCGCGGATTTCGTACCGACGTGCTGGAACTGGGCAGCATCCGCGGGAAATTCGTCATCATCAATGCAGGCCAGTATTGCCGTGTTCCCGATACCAGCGAATACTACAGCATTGTGGGTTATCCGATTACGCTGCTGAATTTGGTACAGGGCGTCAGGGATCGGACGGACAGGGTCACGTACAAGAAAAAAACCAACGAAGTTTGCGTCGACGACATCTGGGCGGGATGTTTCGACTCCTCGTTCGGCTCCATACGCCACAAAACGGACGTACTCTGCTCAGACCCGAATTCATACCAGCAGATCGTCGAATACAACGGCAAGGCCGGACGCATATTGAATTTTACCTACCGCGAAATCAGCGGAAACAACGTTCGCATGCCCTACACCACCAATTTCACAATGGACGAATCCGAAGGCAATATCATCACCTACAAGGGCGCGCAGCTGAAAATTCTGAAGGCGACCAATCAGGTGATCGAATATGTCGTGTTGCGGAATTTCAACGAGGCGCGCTGACGGCGATCACTGGCGTCAATGGCCGGTTCGAAACAATTGCGCCCCGGTAGACCTTTATGGATCGCAGTCCGCCTCTGCAATCGGGACGTTCCAGGAACTCTCGGGGGCCGATACCGCCCCGGTTTCGGGGTAGATGTGCTGCATCAAAAATAGTTGTTTAAAAACAAATACTTACGAAAACCGATGCGCATGGCCGTGACACCGCCATGCAGTCGGGTGACCGCATCCGGATCGCCGGCGCAAGCGACAGCCGCATCTGCGCGCGCGCTGCCCGTCGCATGCTGCCGCGAGTCCGCCACCTGCGCCGGGATTTGACCGCGCTGAACGCGCGCTGGTAATGCCGGGCGTCCTCTTAATCTGCGGCCATCACGCGGCAAGTTGCGCCCGCGGCCGCATCGGGTAGAGAATGAGGCTTGGACCGAAATCACAGGAGAAAACACCATGTCAGTGCAAGCCTTGCGCGAAACGGCAGCACAGCCGAATGAAGCAGTCGAAGTGTTGCCGATGGCGATACATTGCGGCGCGGAGATCCGCGGTGTCGATCTATCGCGGCCAATGCCGCCGGAACACGTAAAGACAGTGCGCGACGCGCTGCTGCGCTGGAAGGTGGTGTTCTTTCACAATCAGACGCTCGATCACCGCAAGCACATTGCCGCGGCACGCCAGTTCGGCGAGACCACCGCCGGGCACGTGGTGTACGGCAGCGACGGCGAGTTCCCGCAAATCTATTCCGTGGCCAAGGACCGCAAGGCCAACCGCTACCAGGGTCAGGTGCTGTTCCGCCCGTGGTCGGGCTGGCACACCGACATCACCGCGGCGATCAACCCGCCCGCGGCGTCGATGCTGCGCGGCGACGTGGTGCCGCCCTACGGCGGCGACACGCAATTCACCAATCTGGTAGCGGCCTACAACGCGCTGTCGCCGGTGATGCAGAAATTCGTGGATGGCCTGCGCGGCACGCATCGCTTCGCGCCGCCGCCGGGCGTGGCCGAAACGCCGGAGTATCGCGAACTGATGCGCAAGCGTACGCTGGTGAGCGAGCACCCGATCGTGCGCGTGCATCCGGAGACCGGCGAGCGCGCGCTGTTCGTGAGCCCGTCGTTCTTGAAGTCGATCGTCGGCATGTCGGCGCGCGAAAGCCAGGTGCTGCTGGAATTCCTGTGGGAGCATGTGGTGCGGTCCGAATTCACCGTGCGCTTTCGCTGGTCGCCGGGCTGCGTCGCGTTCTGGGACAACCGCTCCACCGCGCACCTGGCCCCGCGGGATATTTTCGATTCGGAATTTGACCGCCAGTTCTACCGTGTCACGCTGGTGGGTGACGTGCCGGTGGGCGTGGACGGCAAGCCGTCGACGTCGCTCGAAGGCCAACCGATCGTCGCGGTATAACGGCAATCCGTGGCGCTGCCGCCGCGGACGTTTGAACATCAGGGAGACCCAGCATGAGCACAAAGTGGTGCCGGTTTGAGACCGGTGGAAAAACGTCGTTCGGCAGAATCGATGGCGACACTGTTGTCGCCATCGACGGCGCGCCGTGGGGGCCGCACAAGGATTCATCCACGCGCCATGCACTGTCGTCGGTAAAGCTGCTGATTCCCACGGTGCCATCGACGTTCTACTGTGTGGGGATCAATTACCGCGACCACATCATCCAGTCAGCCAAACGCCGCGGCGTCGAGCCGCAGTTTCCGCAGCGCCCCGACATCGGCTATCGCGCCAACAACGCGCTGTGCGCGCACGACGACCCCATCGTCAAGCCCAAAGATGCCGGCGACATCTTCCAGTACGAAGGCGAGCTGGTCGCCGTGATCGGCAAGCAGGGCAAGAAGATTCCCGCCGAAAAGGCGCTCGACCACGTGTTCGGCTGGACCATCGGCAACGATGTCAGCGAGCGCACCTGGCAGCGCGGCGACCGCACCTTGTGGCGCGGCAAGAACGCCGACAGCTTCAAGCCGATGGGCCCGTGGATCGTCACCGGTCTCGACTACCGCGGCATGACCACCGTGGTACGGCTGAACGGCCAGGAAGTCGACCGCTTCGCCACAGCCAACATGATTCACGACGTCGAGACCTATATCGCCGAAGTGAGCAAGTACTGCACGCTCTACCCGGGCGATGTGATGTGGATGGGCACCGACGGTTCGCCGCGCAACATGAAACCGGGCGACATCTGCGAAGTTGACATCACCGGCATCGGCACGCTGCGCAACAAAGTGGTTCTGGAGGACTGAGGCGCCTGCCCGGCGCGGTCTCAAGGATCGCTATTCGACCTGCAGCTTGGCGCCGATCACCACCCGGGTCCATTTCTTGATCTCGGCTTTGACATAGGTCACGAACTCTTCGGGCGTGGTGGTCGCGACTTCGACGCCCTGATCGGTCAGGCGCTGCTTGAGCGGACCGGCCAGTGCCTTGTGAATATCGGTGGTGAGCTGGGTCAGCACCGGCTGCGGTACCCTTGCCTGCGTGCAAATGCCGTACCAACTTGAAACATCGTAGCCGGACACGCCGGATTCGGCGAAGGTCGGCACCTCCGGCAATTGCACGCTGCGCTTGCCGGAGGTAACCGCCAGCGCGCGCACACGGCCCGCCTTGGCAGCCGCAAGCGGCGAACCCGCAAGATTCCCGACTGAAGATTCGATATGACCGCTGATGGCGTCGGCGAGCGCCAGCGACGCGCCCTTGTACGGCACATGCACAATATTGAGTCCCGTCAGCGTTTTCAGCAGCTCGATGGACAAATGCGGCGAACCGCCGACACCCGAGGACCCAAAGCTCACCTGGCCGGGGTGCTTTTTGGCATAGCGGATGTATTCCCTGATTGTTTTCGCGGGAAACGACGGGTGCACCATGAACAGGTTGGGCACCGTGCCGATCATCGACGGAAACGCAAAATCGCCGATGGGATCGTAAGGGACCTTTTTGCCATAGCGCGCCGGCACGATGGCGTGCGTCGCGATGTTGCACAGAAGCAGCGTATAGCCGTCGGGCGGGGCCTTCGCCGTGAATTCAGTCGCCACCATTCCCACGACGCCCGGGCGATTCTCAATGATCACCGGGCGGCGCCATAAATCGCCCAAAGCCTGGCCGAGCATGCGCGCCGCGGTATCGACGCCGCCGCCGGGCGAGACACCGACCATGATGCGCACCGGCTTCGACGGGTACGGCTGCGCTGCAGCGACCGCGGAAACCGCGCACAATGCCGCGCCCAAGACCTTCTTACAGCCGTTCATCTACGCGCTCCTCGATCCGGGTAGTGGTGCTACTTCCCGGTTATCCCCGCAGTCTTGCCGACATCGGTCCATTTGGCAAGCCCGGCGCCGAAGCACTGGCGAATCTGCGCCAGCGTACCCGGCAGGGTTTCAGCAGCTGCACGGCCTGCGCGCTGACGAGGAAACGCCGGATGAGCACGGGACATCCCATCCATGTCATGGCCAGCCATGGTTTGGCGCCACGCATAGTCCATTTCGACGCCCCGGTCCGTGCCCATAGGGGAATTGACATGGGTGGCGCCCCGGAATGCACACCGCACTCACGTTAGTTCGAACGTACGTAAAAACCAAATTCCAGTGTGTTTCCCGGGAAGGCTGCCATGTCCGGACGGCACTGCCTCACCTCCCATCCTCACACGGGATGCAACCAGCCAATGCGTGACGAGGTTGTGCCGGGAACCACGCCAATCCCGCAGCCGCCTCTATCGCAGCGGCGCGCGCGGCGGCCACCTGACTGCAAGCAGGCGCAAGCGCACCACAAAACAAACGGGCGCCGAAGCGCCCGTTTGGACCAGCAAAAATCTGCTGTTTGCTTAGAACGAGTGCCGCAGTGCCACAGCCAGCGCGCTGGAATCGGCGCCCGGGAACTGCGTCGATGTAGCACCGCCGGTTTCGTACGTCGCGTTGGCGCGGTTGTTGGTGCGCGAGTAACCCGCCGTGA
>CADECM010000080.1:27765-29149 GCA_902825845.1 uncultured beta proteobacterium | reverse complement strand
GTGGTCGGCAACCGGTGATGCCTCCACTTCGCGGGACGTGGGCCGGCGCGGCATGGTGCACGCGCTGGTGCTTCGTGGTCCCGAAGGCACCAAGGCCGCGTTTGCTGCCAACCGGCAAGCACGTGTCGACGCCGGGTTGCCGCCGTCAACGACCGATCAGTTTGCCTATGCCGCACTGGTGGCCGTGGGCGACACCGAAGAAGAAGGCATGCGACTGGGCGAAAAGCTGCTGTGGTTCCTCAACACCAGCATGAAATCGGCACCGCAGTTCGGCAAGTTTCTGCCCGGCGGAGCGCCCCCCGAGGCGGCACCGATGATTTACCGCACGCGCCCCCGCGTCACGGCCGCGTCTGCGCCGGCCGGCATGAAGCCGTCGATCGGCGGCGCGCTGATCGGCACCACGCCCGAGCAGGCGAAAGCGCAGGGCATCCTGTTTGCCGGCACGCCCGATTCGGTCTACCAGCAGATCAAGGATTTTTACGACTTCGTGGGCGGCTTCGGACATCTGGTAATGATCGGCCGCTCCGGCTTCATGAATCACCAGGAGACCGAGAAGAGCATCAACCTGTTTGCGCGCGAGGTGTTGCCGCGGCTGAAGGGGATTACGCCGGTGGTTGCCGGATTCAATCAGTCCTAGCATCGGCGCCATGACTCTCGATGCCGGCCTCGCGGCGCTCGTGGAACTGCTGAAGACGCGCGGCCTGCGCGCGATGAATCCGACCAGCGCGCCCATCGCAGAGTGCCGCGCAATGGCCGCACGTATCGGCGCCGTGCTCAACGAAGGGTCGGTGCCGCTGGCACGCGAGCGTGATATCGGGATTCCCGGCGCCGGCGGCGCTGTGCCGTGCCGGCTGTATCTGCCCGACACCGGCACGAACCCGCCGCTGATCGTGTACGCCCATGGCGGCAGTTTCGCACAGGGCGCGCTGGCCTCATGGGACGGCATGCTGCGCGAACTGGTGCGCGGCAGCGGCGTCGCGGCATTGTCCGTCGGCTACCGGCTGGCGCCGGAACACCGCTTTCCGGCGGGCCATGACGACATGCTGGCGGCGGTGCACTATGCCGCGCGCGAAGGCGCGGCGCTCGGCATCGATCCGGCACGGCTTGCCATCGGCGGCGACTCGGCCGGCGGCAATCTCGCCCTGGGCGTGGCGCTGGCACTGCGCGATGCCGGCGCCTCGCCGCTGTCGTTCATGCTTCTTGTCTACGGCGTGTATTCCACCGACAACGCAACGCCGTCCTGGGCGCAACTGGGCACCGGCAATTACGGGCTGTCAGCCGCGCAGATGGACTGGATCTGGGACAACTACCTTGACGTGCCGGAGCAACGCGCGGACTGGCGCGTGGCGCCGCTGACCGCGACATTGACGGGGTTGCCGCCGGC
>CADECM010000080.1:0-27665 GCA_902825845.1 uncultured beta proteobacterium | reverse complement strand
ACGGCGGTTCAAAACGCAGATCGCCTTGCGCAAGATGCGCATCGTCCGCCGCCACATAGGGCGGATTGGACACGATGAGATCGAAGCGCTGCCCGCGCACCGCGTCAAACCAGTCGCTTGCACGGAACGCCACGTTGCGCGCGTCCAGACGCGCTGCATTGTCGTGCGCCACCTCGAGAGCGGCAGCGGATTGATCCACGGCAACGATGTGAGCAGCCGCGCATGCCAGCGCAATGCTGATGGCGACGCAGCCGCTGCCGGTGCCGAGGTCAAGCACCTGCCCTCCATCGCGCTGCAATGCCAGCTCCACCAGCAGTTCGGTTTCGGGACGCGGTATCAGCACCGCCGGCGTGATCCTGAACACTTGCCCATAGAATTCGCGCTCGCCGACAATGTACGCCACCGGCTCGCCGGCCACGCGACGCGCCAGCAGCGCGCGAAAACGCGTTTCGTGTGGTTCGCTCAGCGCATCGCCGGCGTGTGCGATGAGATAGACGTCATCCACCGCCAGCGCGGCGCGCAGCAACACGCGCGCATCAATGGCCGCTACGCCACTGCTTTGCAGCGCCTGCGCGATACTTATCATAAGTTGTTGATTTTAAACATATTTACAAAATGAGCAACGCTGCTACGCCAGCCACCATCAGCGCCACCCCGCCCAGCACACGCGCGCTGGCGCGCTCTTCGCGCAGGATGAAGGCGTTGATCACCAGCGTGAACAGGGGATACGTCGCGGCAATCGGCGACACCAGATTCACCGCGCCGGTCTCCAGCGCGGCATACAACGCCATCACCGCGCCACCGTTGCACAGGCCGGTCAGCGCGAACCACCCTGCACCCCTCGCAGTGTAGCGCCGCGACTCAGGCCGCCGGCTGAATGCGGCAACGATCCAGATCACCACAGCGGACACCGTGTAACTCAGCGTGACCGCTGCATACGGGTTGGGCCACAGCAGCAGTCCTGCCTTGGCAACCACTTGCGCCAACGCGCGCAAGGCGGCTGCCAGCCACGCCGTCCACGAAACAAAAGCGGTACCACGCAGCGCGCCCGCTGGCGCGCCACCGCGCCAGATCAGCACCGTAGAGCCCGCCATGATCGCCAGCGTCGCGGCCATTTGCGTCAGGCGCAGCCGCTCGCCCAGAAACAGCACCGCGCCCAGCACCGCAAACAGGGGCGCGGTGCTGCCAATGGCGCCGGCGATGGTGGGGCCGAGCCGCCGGTTGGCTTCATAGGCAAGCAAGGTCACCGTCACCGGAAAGAACACACCCAGTGCAAGAAACACCCCCGCGCCGGCGGCGTTCCACCCGCCAAAGCCCTGCCACGGCAGCATCAGCCAGAAAACAAGCGCCGCCAACGGGACGCTGAACTTCGCGCCCGCCAACCCGTCCATATGACGCAGGCCGAATTGGGTGGTAACCAGAGCCGCCGCAAACAGCGCCGCGGCAATCAGGGCAAGGGCAGCGGCCACTGCGGCGCGGCGGCGTAATTACGCCGGCTGCATTTCTTCGGCCAACTGCGCCAGCTGCTCGGCCTGATGTTCGGCGGCAAGTGCGCCGGTGACCTCGTCCATGTCGCCGTCCATGATCTGCGCGATCTTGTACAGCGTGAGGTTGATGCGATGATCAGTGACGCGCCCCTGCGGAAAGTTGTAGGTGCGTATGCGCTCGGAGCGGTCGCCGCTGCCCACCAGCGATTTGCGCTCGGCGGCTATCCTGGAATTGTGCTCTCTCACCTGCTTGTCCTTGATGCGCGCCGCCAGCACCGCCATCGCGCGCGCGCGGTTCTTGTGCTGCGAACGGTCGTCCTGACACTCAACCACGGTGCCGGTGGGCAAATGCGTGATGCGAATCGCCGAATCGGTTTTGTTGATGTGCTGGCCGCCAGCGCCCGATGCGCGAAAGGTGTCGATCTTGAGATCAGCCGGATTGAGCACCACGTCGGCCACATCGTCCACTTCCGGCAGCACCGCCACGGTGCAGGCAGACGTGTGCACGCGCCCCTGCGCCTCGGTCTCGGGCACGCGCTGCACGCGGTGCGCGCCCGATTCGAACTTCAGTTTCGAGTAGGCGCCGCGCCCGATCACGCGTGCGATGATTTCGCGGTAACCGCCAAGGTCTGACGGGTTTTGCGACATGATCTCCACCTGCCAGCGGTTGCGCTCGGCGTAGCGGCAGTACATGCGAAACAATGTGCCGGCAAACAACGCCGATTCCTCGCCGCCGGTGCCGGCGCGAATTTCCAGGAAGATGTTACGCTCGTCGTTGGGGTCTCGGGGCAACAACTGCTTTTGCAACTCGCCTTCCAGGCCTTCGAGCCGTTCGCGGATTTCGCCGACTTCCGCTTCGGCAAGCTCGCGCATCTCGGGGTCGGCAAACATTTCCTGCGCGCCCTTTAGATCGGCTTCGCCTTTTTCGTACTCGCGATACAGCGCCACCACCGGCGCGATCTCGGCGCTTTCGCGCGTCAGCTTGCGATAGTTGTCCATGTCGCTGGTGACGTCTTCCGCGCTCAGCGTACGATTGATCTCTTCGAGGCGGCGCGACAGCTGCGCGAGCTTCGCGGCGATGCTGGGCTTCATTGCTTATTCCTGGCGCGGTATCTGATACAGCCGTGTCAGCAGCGCGGCCAGATCCTTGCGCTCGTCCTCGCCGGCGTGATTCAGCGCGTGGGTCGGCGGATGCATCAGCTTGTTGGTGAGCGCCTGCGACAGGGCCTCGATCACGCGCTGCGGGTCTTCGCCGGTATTGAGCTTGCGCAGCGCGCGCTCGACTTCGTTGCGGCGCGCGCGCTCGGCGGCGTCGCGCAGCGCGCGAATGGTGGGCACCAGTTCGCGATTGCCCAGCCAGTGCATGAAATCCGTGACCTGGTTTTCGATAATCACTTCGGCCTGTTGCACGGCGCTCTGGCGCTGCGCCAGGCCGGCACTGGCGATCTTGCCCAGATCATCGACGGTATACAAAAAAATGTCGTCGAGCCTGCCGACTTCGAGTTCGATGTCGCGCGGCACGGCCAGATCAAACATCATCATCGGCCGGTGCCTGCGCGCATGCAGCGCGCTTTCCACGATGCCCTTGCCCACGATCGGCAGCGGGCTCGCGGTGCAGCACACCACGATGTCGTGCAGCGCCAGTTGCGCCGGCAGATCATTCAGTGAAATCACGCGTCCCAAAAAGCGGTCGGCCAGGTGCTGCGCGCGTGCTTCGGTGCGATTGGCAAAGGTCATGCGCCTGGGATGATGCGCGGCGAAATGGCTGGCGCACAACTCCACCATTTCCCCCGCGCCCACAAACAACACCGCCTGCTCGCCGATACTGGGATAGATACGGCCCGCCAGCTGCACGGCCGCGGCAGCCATCGATACGGTGCTGGCGCCGATCTCGGTGTCGGTGCGCACGGTTTTTGCCACCGCGAAGGTGCGCTGGAACAATTTGTTGAGCAGCAAACCCAGGGTGCCCGCGGTTTCCGCGGCGCGCACGGCATCCTTGAATTGCCCAAGGATTTGCGGCTCGCCGACCACCATCGAATCCAGCCCGCTGGCCACGCGAAACGCGTGCTTGACCGCGCGCTCCTGCGGCAGCTTGTAAAGGTACGGTTCGATCTGCTGCGGTCTGAGCTGGTGGTACGCCGCCATCCATTCCACCGCGGCACGCGGCTCTTCCGCGTGGCAGTAAATCTCGGTGCGGTTGCAGGTGGAGACAATGGCGGCCTCCTGCACCGGTCGCCGTGCCACCAGATCGCCGAGTGCCTGCACCAGACGTTCGGCGTGAAACACCACCTGCTCCCGCACATTCAGCGGCGCCGTCTGGTGATTCAGTCCAATGGTAAAAAGTTGCATGGCGTGGGTCTTGAAAAACACCCCGCATCTTACCGTACCCGGCTTGCGCACAGATTGAAAACACCGGATTAACAATGGCTTGTGATACGGGAGCACGTTTGCGCGCAGGCCCCACCGTGACCCGCGGCCAGGCCGCCGGTAAGTATCGGACACGGTCGATTCGCTTTCTGAAGGCGCGGGCGAGGTCGCCGCCTTCAGGCCACACGCTGATCACGCCGGACCGCAGCGGCGTATTGCTATTCGCGGCACAGTTCGGGCTGCTGCGCGGCAATTGGCGTCCTGTTCCCATCGGGTGTGCTGCCGCTTTTTCCCGGAACGCATTTTGCTAATCAGCGGTCTGCGGACACCCCGTGGTTGCGTACGAGCGGTCGACGAACTTCGCGGCAATATTCATGTCGCCCAACAGGCGCTGAAAGCATGGGTGTTGTTGCAACAGCACGGTGGCGGACTCCCGGATAACGTCGAGATTTTCCCTGGTTATCGTCCACAGCGTCGGTATGGCGTTGGCCTTTTCACGCAAGTCCCGCTGTCTTGGCTCGCTGGCGCGCAACAGGTCAAAGTCGATCTGGATGCCGTAGACGCGCATACCCGCGAACTGGGGATCGCCGGCTCCGCCGCCACCCGCGCTATTGAGCTCGGACAGCAGCGTATCCATCTGGGCGCTGACGCTGGCGGTGGTCGACTCGAGCGGAATGGTGGTCACGCTGCCGATCATGCCGAGAATGCCCGGGCGCGTAGCGGTTCGGGAAATCGTGTTGTCGGGATCGGCTCGAGCGTTGATCACGATGACGGCAAGCTTTTTGATCTGTCCGGTGTTAAGCGCCTGCAACATCGTCCCTCGCGGCGGTACAGGCGCATTGAAATCGACAATGGCCGGCGCGGCATAGGGCGATACCATCGTCTCAAGCAGGCCATGAATGGCCAGATTGTCGGCAAGCCCGCCATCGAGCAGATACAGGTAGTCAATCTTGCGCAAGCTGCCCTCGCCGTGACGCAAATCGTTGGCATAGCGCGCGAGCTTGAACTGGGAAAGATTGATGTACGGCGCAAATTTGCCGTTCAATCGGCTCCTTATCCATTGGGGCGGCGTCGCGCCGATGCAGTGCGTCGCCGAGTAATTTTGCATTGCCACCGGCGAAAAAATCACCGGCACGGCGGCAGAAGCGGCCACGCTGACTGAAATGGGCTGTTGGTCGAAGTCGGCGCAGATGTCATTGAAGCGCCCTGGCGTAAACGCAAAAATTTCGCCCGTGGCCATGTCCGTCGCATTCAGGATCAGGTACGGTTTGCCCGGCTGATTCAGTTCGGCAAATGTCTTTTGGCTGAACAACTGGCGGTCGAACAGTTCGCTGACCAGATCTATGCGCGACGATCCGCGGGTCGCGAGCCGCAGCCAGGTCAATGGGTTCGCGGCTTGCAACACCAGTTCGCGCGTGTTGTCAGGCACCAGAAAATCCTGCTCGAACCGGTCCAGGCCCTGCGGCCCGTTGAGTGCGAAATGCGCGGCGATGACGCTGCCGCCGGACACCGATGACAGGACTCCGATGTCGTCGATCAGGCTGCGGGTCTGTCCCGCGGCAGGATAGCGGAAATCTCGCAACGCCCGCAGCACCGCCCAGCCCAGCGCAGCGGCACGCGATCCGCCGCCGGACACCGCCACCAGTATCAATGGCCGTTCGGGATGCGAGACGTCCACCGCGCGGCGCTCCGGATTGCTCTGCCCCTGGACGAGCGGCTGGTTGACGAATCGCGTGCTCGCGCAGCCCGCCAACGCGACGAGGATGGCGATCCAACCCAGGCGCATGAGCCGGCCAAACATGATGGAATGCTCGCGCCTGCGCGGGTGAAGCAAGTTAGGCATTACGGTTTCCGCGTCGCGGCGGGGTGTCTGGCAACTTTTTCGCCGTTACCGGGGGCGCGGCCTTGGCGTTGGCTGCCGGCTGGAACGCGATTACTTTCGGCTTGATGATCGATGTGCCGCCGAGGACCACCTGCTGGCTCAGCGGTCGACAGCCGCCGCCGTCGAGCGTTACCGTGTACTCATCGGCGGGCAGCATCAGTGTGTGATTGGTGAATCCCACACCCGCTCCGTCGACCAGCACCGCGCGTTGCTCCGGAAAGGTAACCAGCAGATATTGTATGACCATGTCAGCCTCGCTCGCGTTTTCATTCGGTGACCGCCCTTGCGGGCTTCTGGTCCGGGTATGCCCGGACGACTTCGTTCGCAATGATCTGGCCATCGGCCCTCCGCATGAGTACGCGCCAATCTCGCAGTTTGCCCGCCGGGTGTCAACACGCATGCGGCAAGCAGTAACATCGCTGCATCGCATCACGTTGCGACTTGCGATGCCCAGTGTTGCCTCCCGGCGGCGGCCACGCACCGGCAGTGGATTACCCTACTTCAACAAGCGGCTCACCAGCGCGGAAATGCCGCCGAGCACGAGGTCGGCGGCCGGCAGCGACAAATCCGCTGCGGGCAAGCCTGCCGCCCTGCGTTCGCGCGCCTCGGCGCGCCGCGGTTCGATCATCAGCGCCTGGTGCATCGCGGCGGCCACCTGCGCCGGATCCGTGCCATGCGCCTGACGCGTGACGAGTTCCGCCAGCGCCTTTTCCACCGCCTGCGCATCGAGCACTGACAGCGGCGCGCGGCAGTAGCCGCAAGCGGTGTCGCGCGTGATATTGACGGGCCCGCCGCAGCCGGAACACCGCACTTCGGCCAGGGTCGCCTTGATCGAATTCAGTTCCTGTGGCGTAAGGTTGCGCACAAATTTTTTCTCGCGCAGGAAATGGAAAAACGTGGTGAGCCTGCCGTGACTGGCGCCACAGCGGTAGTAGCTTACGCGCCCGGTTTTTGCGATGTCATGGGTCAGTCTCAACGCGGCACCGCAGCGCGGGCAGGGCATGCGCTCGGGCAAAGCGTGATAGCCGTCGTCACGATGCTGGTGAATTTTTCTGAACAGTTCAATGGTGCCGCCCGGCGCGAGTTGCGCGCTCTCCATCTGGTCAAACCAGATGGCGCGGCACGCATAGCAAATGTCGATCACCAACGTGCCGCCCGCCGCGCGCTCGAACAGCTCGGCCTGCATGGCGGCGCCGCAACCGGGGCAAGCCGGAACGTTTGGCATATCCTTGTGCGGTGTCATTGGACGATGAAAGTGTTGGGCGCGGCGGTTGCCATTTGGGCGTGCAGCCCGTTTGCGCGGAACTACCCCGGCGCGTGATCCTGACGCCAGGCGTAGGTGATCACCCAGTCGCTGCCCTTGCCTTCAAGACACACCGCGGTGCCGTTACCGGGCTTGAACTCGACCACTTTGCGCGATTCGTCGCCGCACACAAGCTTTGACGCGGCGCGCAGCAGATAATCGACATGACCGCACATCATGACGTCGCCGCCGGCTGCTGCAATCTCCGCCAGAAAGGGCGCGAGCGGATCGCCCGTGTTTACGGGATAGGCTGCTTTCACAGTCTTGTCCGCTGTGCCCAGTGCGGCGGCGATGCATTCGGCAGTGTCGATGGTCCACTGTTTGTCGCTGTGCAGGATACGCACGGGTGCCGCGCCCAGCGCCTTGAATCGGGCGCCCAGCCGGTCTGCCTGTTCGCGCCCCATCGGGCTGATATGGCGTTGCGGATCCTTTTCCGCCGGCAACGCGTCGACATGGTGCACCAGATAAACCTTCATGAAGTTCTCCGCCCTGTTTGCGAGATTGCAGGATGTTCCTGCGTCAATCTATTCCAACTCGGGGCACGAAACAAGCGCCGAATCGAGATCAGCCGCGGATGGGGCGGCGCCGCTCGAAACGCCGGATGTGGGCGGCGGAGAGCCGTGAACTCGGGCACACCTGTAGTGTCCCATACGCACATCGAATACGGGAGCCAAACATGCGTACGCCACGAATCCTGCTCGCGACAGTACTGACCGGGCTACTGTTGCCCGCTGCCGGCTGTTCGGCCATCGTGGCAGTGGGCGACGCCGTTATTACCGCCGGTGCGACCGTGGTCAAGGTGGGGGCAAAAGCCGTCGGCGCCGCGGTGGATTTGGTAACCCCCAGTTCCGACACAAAGAAAGAATAGTCCGCGCCGGGTTGTCCGCGGACGACCCGGGCTGCAGGTCTAGAGATTCATTTCCAGTATGTACAGGCCGCCCGTGAAGCGATCCACGGTGTACACGAGGTTTCGATCGTCGACATACACATCGTTGATTTGCACCGAGCCCTTGGGCGACAGTGCCGGCGCGCCGGGGACAAAGTAGGCGACTTCCTGCGGCTGGTACGGATTGCTCAGGTCGTACACCCGCAGCCCGCCGTTAAAGAAAGTGGCAAGTATGATGTTGTCCGAGCGCCACGCCACGTCCATCGGATAATTTTCGTAGAGATTGTGCGAACCAAAACGCCCGCCGCGCTTGGTAAACACTTCCGCCGGCGGCAGTGGCAGCGTGGAGATCGGCACCAGATTGGTTTCGTCCGCCATGTTCATGACCCACGTCAGCTTGGGCCAATCCTTGCCGTCGTCCATCACGCATTCGTCGCTGACAATCATCAGGTCTCTGGAAAACAGCGGCATCGCAGTATGCGTAAAGCCGTTCATCGGCGGCGAATAGTTGTAGCGCGAAATTTCTTTGGGATGCGCCTTGTCGCTGATGTCGAGAATGATGATGCCGCCGTCGAGGTAACCGAGATACGCGCGGTCGGGGCGCTGCGGATACCACTGCGTGTTATGGGGCCGGTAGCCGTTATCATGCTTGGGATGACGCTTGAGCGGCGGCTCCTTGTCCTTCACGCTTTGGCCCGGGTACCACCAGCGGCCGGCTTCCACCGGCTTTGACGGATTGCGCACGTCGATCATGCGATAAAACTGGTGGTCGTTCTCATGGCGCGGCTCGAAGTCGCCGGCACCCGATGACATGTGAACGTACTCATTGTCCACGCACCACACGCAGTGCACACCCAGCGAATGCGGGCCGGAGGCGTCGAAGTGCGAAATCTTTTTGGGATTTTCAGGCGTGCTGATGTCCCAGATGTCGAAGCCCGCCGGCGTTGCGCCAGGTTCTGCACCCCGTATCTGATGCGCAACATACATGCGATCGCCACACACTTCGAGCGAGTTCGAGCGCATTTTGTGATGCGGCAATTCGGTCTGGATGATCACCTTGGGGTTTTTGGGATCGGTGACGTCCACACCGGTAAAATTTTTCGGTGCAGCTTCATGGCCCAACCACATGATGCGGCGGCCGTCCTTGGTTTTTTGCATGCCCATGCCTTCACCCACGCCGCCGAAACCATCCAGCGTGTTATGCGACAGCAGCTTGAAATTGAAGGACAACGTTTGCGACGGGTTGGTGCCGGGATTGATGGCTTGGGCCATGACCTCTCCTGTGGTGTTGTTGGAAATGATATGTTATAACTAATTGATTGTAAACGGTTTTTTAAGAGATGGTCACGCGCGCGAACTTGCGCTTGCCCACCTGCAGCACGTAGGTGCCGGCGGCAAGTTTCAAAGCCTTGTCGCTCACCTTTTCGCCCGCGAGTTTGACGCCGCCCTGTTCGATCATGCGGGTCGCTTCGGTGGTGCTGGGCGTGAGTCCCGCCTGTTTGAGAACCTGAGCGATCGCCAGTCCATTGGGTGCCGCAAGCGCAACTTCGGGCATCGTGTCCGGCACGCCGCCTTGTTTGAACCGCGCTTCGAAATCGGCAAGCGCAGCGTCGGCCGCAGCCTTGCTGTGAAAGCGCGCGACAATTTCCTGCGCAAAGCGCACCTTGATATCACGCGGATTGGCACCATCCGCAACCGACCGTTTCCACTGATTGACGTCAGACAGCGGCGCAAACGACAGCAGTTCGATGTAGCGCCACATCAACTCATCCGAAATCGACATCAGCTTGCCGAAAATGTCATTCGGCGGCTCGTTGATGCCGACATAGTTGCCCAGCGACTTGGACATCTTGTTGACACCGTCCAAGCCTTCCAGCAGCGGCATGGTGAGGATGCACTGCGACCGCTGGCCGTAGTGCTTTTGCAGTTCGCGGCCCATCAGCAGATTGAATTTCTGATCGGTGCCGCCCAGTTCCAGATCCGCCTTCATGGCCACCGAATCGTAGCCTTGCACCAGCGGGTACAGAAATTCGTGAATGGCGATCGGCTGATTGCCCTTGTAGCGTTTGGAAAAGTCGTCGCGCTCAAGCATGCGCGCGACGGTGTGGCTGGCCGCGAGCTTGATCATGTCCGCCGCGTTCATCTTGTCCATCCACGTCGAATTGAAGCAGACCTCGGTTTTTTCGCGGTCCAGAATCTTGAACACCTGCTCGGTGTAAGTTCGTGCGTTGCGCGCCACATCCTCGCGCGTCAGTGGCGGGCGCGTCGCGTTCTTGCCGGTGGGGTCACCAATCATGCCGGTGAAATCCCCGATCAGGAACAAAACGTGATGCCCGAGGTCTTGTAATTGGCGCAGCTTGTTGATCAGAACGGTATGCCCGATGTGCAAATCGGGAGCGGTCGGGTCGAAGCCGGCCTTGACGCGAAGCGCAGTTCCGGTTTTCAGCTTTTCAACAAGCTCGGTCTCGATCAGCAGTTCGTCGCAGCCGCGGCGTATGGTTTCAAGCTGGAATTCCAGGTCCGGCATGTGGGGAAAATCAGGGAAAAGTTGGCGTTTGGTTGGTTTCCGGGATTGACCCGAAAAGTGAGTCTGGTATGCTTCGCGCTTCAAAAAACCTCGATAAATCATGCCTCAAGCGCAACAACGGATTGTAGCGCAATTCCTTGGGCGGCTGCTTCGATCGACGGCGTTCCGGCGCACGGCGCTGGTGCTGCTGCTGCCGTTTGCCGGCGTGGTCACATCCTTTGGTATTGCACCCGATACCGTCACCGACACGGTCGTGCGTACCCCGGTGGTGGAACAAGTCGTCTTGCCGCAAGCACTGCCGGACGCCGCTGAAAAGCCTTCCGCCGAAGCGTTGATCTACTGGCGCGAGGAACTGATACGGCGCGGGGATACCCTGGCCGGCATGTTGGCGCGCTTGCGCGTCAATGACGCCGACGCGCTGGCGTTTATCAATAGCGCTCCCGAAGCGCGCGCGTTTTACCAGTTGACAGCCGGCCGCACACTGCGCGCCGCCACCCGCGCCGATGGCACGCTGCTGACCCTGCAATATCTGAACGGCGACCGTCTGCTTGCCGTGACGCGCGACGGTGATCACTACATCGCCGCGGAAAACTCCGCAGCACTCGATACCCGCGTGGTGAACGCCGCCGGCGTGATTCGCAGCTCGCTGTTTGCGGCGACCGATGCGCTGGACGTTCCCGACGCCATCGCCATGCAGCTGGTGGATTTGTTCTCCACTGAAATCGATTTTCGCAAGGACCTGCGCCAGGACGACCGCTTCACGGTGATATACGAGGAATTGCTCGAACGCGGCGAGCGTGTGGGCGCCGGCCGCGTGCTGTCGGCCGAATTCGTCAATCAGGGCCGCAAGCACAATGTCGTCTGGTTCGAAATCACACCCGGCCAGGGCGCCTATTACACGCCGGATGGCCGCGATATCCGCAAGTCGTTTTTGCGCTCTCCGCTGGAATTTTCACGGGTAAGCTCTGGATTTACCATGGCGCGGTATCACCCGGTACTGCACCGCATGACCGCGCACAAGGGCGTTGACTTCGTCGCGCCCATCGGCACCAATATCAAGGCCACTGCCGATGGCACCGTCGAATTCGCCGGCGTACAAAGCGGCTACGGCAACGTGGTCATCCTGCGGCATCAGAATAAATACACGACGCTGTACGCGCACATGGCGCGCTTTGCCGGCGGCATCAGTCCCGGCATGCGAGTACAACAAGGCGACATCATCGGCACGGTCGGCATGACCGGGATGACCACCGGCCCGCATGTGCACTACGAATTCCGCATAGACGGTGTGCACCACGATCCGTTGTCGGTCGCGATGCCCACCGCATCGCCGATGCCACCGGCGGTAAAGCAACGGTTTTTGCTGGCTTCCGCCCCGCTCGCGCGCACGATGGAACTGTTGCGCGACACCCGGCCCGCGACGTTCGAGTAAGCAGTCTCGCGGCCGCACGCGGATCATGCCCCGGTTATTCATCGGGTTGATGTCCGGTACCAGCCTTGACGGCATCGACGCCGTGAGCGCGTCATTCGACGACGCGCCGCAATTGCTGCATAGCCACTTTCAGCCGTTCGAGGCGCCATTGCGTGACGCGCTGCTCGCGCTGCAGACGCCAGGCGCGGACGAAATTCACCGCGCATCGCTTGCCGCCAATGCGCTTGCCACAGCCTATGCCGCGGCGGTGTGCAGACTGCTTGAGCAGGCGTCACTCGCGGCAAGCGACATCGCGGCCATCGGCTGTCACGGCCAGACGGTGCGCCACCAGCCTGCAGCCGGCTACACCACGCAACTGGTGAATGCCGCCCTGCTCGCCGAAATGACCGGCATTGAGGTGATCTGTGATTTTCGCAGCCGCGACGTGGCGGCCGGTGGTCAGGGCGCGCCGCTGGTGCCGGCGTTTCACCGGCAGCTGTTTCACAGTGCGCGAGAGCACCGCGTTATCGTCAACATCGGCGGTATCGCCAACATAACCGACCTGCCGAAGAACGGGACAGTCACCGGCTTTGATTGCGGGCCAGGCAACCTGCTGATGGACGCATGGATAGGCGAACATCTTGGCAGCATGTTCGATCGGGATGGTGCCTGGGCAGCCACCGGTCATATCTTGCCGGATTTATATAACCATCTGTTTTTAAATGATTTTTTTACATACCCTCCACCCAAGAGCACGGGACGGGAGCAGTTCAGTCTGAGCTGGCTGAAGCAAGCGCTCACAGGCCGGGAACGGCCACAGGATGTGCAAGCCACACTCCTTGAACTCACTGCACAAGGAATTGCGCAAGCGATAGACAGGTATTGCACACCGGCCGAGGCGGTTTTCGTGTGCGGCGGCGGCGCGCACAACCGCGCGTTGATGTCACGGCTCGCTGCCTTGATGCCGGCTCGTCACGTCGCGGATACCACTGCACTCGGGCTCGCGCCCGATTGGGTGGAGGCGTTGGCGTTCGCCTGGCTGGCGCGCCAGACCTTGTTGCGCGCGCCGGGCAACCTGCCGGAGGTTACCGGAGCAAAGGGACCGCGCATCTTGGGGGCAATTTATCCGGCTTGAAGCCGGGGCAAACTTCGCACACAAAAAAAGCGGCCTCGGCCGCTTTTTTGATGCAGCTTCCGCAGCGAGCGCGTTACGTGGAAAACGACGAACCGCAGCCGCAGGTGGACGTCGCATTGGGGTTCTTGATCACGAACTGCGCGCCCTCGGCATTTTCCTGATAGTCAATCTCCGCGCCCATCAGATATTGCAGGCTCATCGGATCTACCAGCAGGGTCACGCCGCCCTTGTTCAAAGACGTGTCATCATCGCTCACGGTTTCCTCAAACGTGAATCCGTACTGGAAACCCGAACAGCCGCCTCCGGTGACAAAGACGCGCAACTTAAGATCGGGATTTCCCTCTTCGTCGATCAGGTTCTTGACCTTGTTCGCCGCGTTGTCGGTAAACACCAACGGATCCGGCATATTCTCGGTAAAGCTCTCGGTAACAGCATTCATGGTTAACTCCTGGTTGCCCATATATTGGGCCAGTATAGCTAAAAATCAATCGGACCGCGATGACGGCTTATTCGGTCGCCGCTGACTTCAGCTTGACGACCTTGTCGGTCTGCGCGGCACCCTCGCACACCAGCATGCCCTGCACCACGGCGCCGCCCTGAATCTCAAGCCGGTGGTAGTGCACATCGCCTGTGACATGCGCTTTGGCCTGAAGGTCCAGCGTTTCACTGGCGTGAATAGGCCCGCTCACGCGGCCGTTGACGATCACATGCCCAACGCGAATTTCACCGGTAACTTCGGCTTGCTCGGAAATCACCACCATGCCCGGCTGGTCACCCGAGGACACGATACTGCCGTGTACCCGACCGTCCACGCGCAATCCACCCGTAAAATTCACGTTGCCTTCAATCGTAGTGCCCGCACCGATCAGTGAATCGATACGGCCCTGTGGTTTGGCGGGTCCTTTCGCGGCTCCTTTTGCTCCAAACATTATCGCCCCCTAACTGATATTCACGGATTTGACGAGTTTAGGCGCGCTGGCGCCATTTTGATATACCCGTACCTGCACACTCTTGACCACGGCCCCCGGTGTAACCTTAAAAGCGCCCTCAACCCTCTGAAAAGACTTGAAATTTAGCTGATACTCGCGGATTTTTCCGTCTGCGACCGGCGGCAGCGCCAGCACCAGTTTTTCAGCGCCCTGTTGCGCGCTCACCACGATTTGCACATGGCCCATAAAATCCGCGGGACGCTGTCCGCCCTGCACCAGCAGCAGGCGATACTTGTATTCGCCCGGCACGGCGTCGGGCTCGACCTTGATTTGGCCCAGCGCTATGGCGTCGTCACGCCCCGCCACCGGCAGCAACGACTGAAAAAAGGCCAGATCATCCTTAAGTCGCGCATTTTCATTCGACAACGATTTGACCTGCTTTACCAGGTCGCCATACGTGACCGCCTCGATCTGGCGCTGACTATCGATTGCGGCAAGCTTGGCGCGCATGTCCGCAATTTCAGCGGCCTGTGTGCCGGCAAGTTCGTTAAGACGACGGGTTTCGCTTTCGATTTCGCTTTTGCGGAATCCGGCAAACTCGCGCCCGTAGTGGTAGGTCGCCCAACTCGCGGCCACCACCGCCAGCGCAACGCCAAGGAGCGCCACTGTGCGCATGTACCAAGGCATATGCGCGCGTACCGCAACGCGCGGCGCATTGATGCCGGAGCGATTCTTCAGCGACTTGATCCAGACCTTCAACAACGGGCTTTCATGTCTGGCGAATAACTACGGCAGCAAGGCGACCTGGCGCAGGCCGGTGTCTTCCGTCAACCCGAACATGATATTCATGTTCTGCACCGCCTGACCGGCAGCCCCCTTGACCAGATTGTCGATCACGGACAGCACCACCACCATGTCGCCGCCCTGTGGCCTGTGAACGGCGAGGCGGCACAGATTGGCGCCGCGCACCGAGCGCGTGTCGGGATGCGACCCCGCGGCCATCACGTCCACAAACGCTTCGTTGGCGTAGCGCTTTTCAAACAGCGCCTGCAAATCGACCTCGCGAGTGAGCCGCGCATACAAGGTGGCATGGATGCCGCGAATCATCGGCGTCAGATGCGGCGTAAACACCAATTTCACGGGTTTGCCGGCCATCTGCGTGAGGCCCTGCGTAATCTCGGGCAAATGCCGGTGCCCGGACACGCCATAGGCCTTGAAGTTGTCGGCGGCTTCCGCCAACAACGTATGAACTTCAGCCTTGCGGCCAGCGCCTGACACACCCGACTTGGCATCTGCTATCAGGTGCGCGATATCCACCACACCCGCCTCCAGCAGCGGCAGGAAACCCAGTTGCACGGCCGTGGGATAACAACCGGGGTTGGCGACAATGCGCGCGCCCGCGATCTGCTCGCGATTTACTTCGGGCAGGCCGTAAACCGCCTCTGCCACCAATTCAGGGCAGGCATGCGGCATGCCGTACCACTTCTCCCACAGCGCGATATCCTTGATGCGAAAATCGGCCGCCACGTCAATCACGCGCACGCCCGCCTTTACCAACGCCGGGGTGTCTTTCATTGCGATGCCGTTGGGCGTGGCGAAAAAAACCACATCGCAGTGGTCGAGTGCGGCCGCCGCGGGTTCGACAAACTTCAGGTCAGTCCAGCCGCGCAGGTTGCTGAACATATCGGCCACCGGCATGCCGGCCTCGGAGCGCGACGTGATGGCGCCCAGTTTGGCGGCCGGATGCTGCACCAGCAGCCGCAACAGTTCGACGCCGGTGTAGCCGGTGCCGCCGACAATGCCTACATTGATGTCTTTCTGTGCCATGGTTTTCTCCAGTGCCCGGTTACGTCCGCCGCGCCGCATGAACCTCACCAGTTAATCCGTTCCGAATCCGGGAAGGCCCTCGCAAACAACAAAGCCGCCCTGGTCGGCGGCTTCGTCGCATACAACGATAGTTCTGCGCTAGTGCGATACTTACCGCTTGGAAAACTGCTTGCGGCGGCGCGCCTTGCGCAGACCGACCTTTTTGCGCTCGACTTCGCGCGCGTCGCGCGTAACCAGTCCCGCCTTTTTGAGCGGCGGCTTCAACGCCGCATCGTAATCGATCAGCGCGCGCGTGATGCCGTGTCGCACCGCACCCGCCTGGCCGGATTCGCCACCACCGATGACGTTAACACTGATGTCAAAGCGCGTCGCATTGTCGGTAAGCACCAGCGGCTGGCGCACGATCATGCGGCCGGTTTCACGCGAGAAAAAATCGTCCACCGGTTTGCCATTGACGACGATGTCACCCTTGCCCGGCCGGATGTAAACCCGCGCCACGGCGCTCTTGCGCCGGCCCGTTCCATAGTTGCTTTGCACTGCCATGTGAAAATGCCTCGATTAAGTGAAGCGCGCCGCGCGCGCCATCAGACCTGCAGTTGTTTGGGTTGCTGCGCGGCATGCGGATGTGCTTCGCCGGCGTAGGCTTTCATTTTGCGCAGCATCGCGTAACCGAGCGGCCCCTTGGGCAGCATGCCCTTGACCGCTTTTTCCAGCGCGCGGCCGGGATGCGCGGCTTGCATACTTTCGAAATCCGTGGTGCGGATGCCGCCCGGATAACCGGTGTGCCGGTGATACAGTTTGCCCTTGGCCTTATTGCCGGTAACGCGCAGTTTGTCGACGTTGACGACGACGATAAAGTCGCCAGTGTCCACATGCGGGGTATATTCGGGTTTATGCTTGCCGCGCAGCCGATGCGCGATTTCAGCCGCAAGGCGTCCCAGCACTTTGCCCGCGGCGTCGACGACAAACCAGTCGTGCTGCGCGGTTTCAGCCTTGGCGTTAAATGTCTTCATGGAAAATCCTGTTTCTGCTTCTGCGGGCGATTGGACCAGCGCCAACCGGACGGAACCGCGAATTCTATTGGAAATCATCAGGCTATGTCAAATAGAGTGCACTGAAAGCCGCCACCGGCCGTGCTGCGGGAAAACCATAAATTACCTGTGGAAACAAATAGATAATGAATTCCTGGCTAGTCGTTAACGGAATTGCCGCGTGGCTGCTGCCGCCGGGCTGCTTATTGTTATTGGCCGCTTTCGCGGGCTGGCACCGGCGCAAACACCCGCGCGCGGCAACCGCGTTATTGACGCTGTCTTTGGGAGCACTGTGGCTACTGTCGACACCCTGGGTCGCGCAGACGCTGGTGCGGTACATCGAACCGGCGCCGACGGACCCGCTGCAGGCGCCGCCGGCACAGGCCATTATCGTTCTCGGCGGCGGCCAGTATTTTCACGCACCCGAATACGCCTCGGACACGGTTAACGAAGCCACCCTCGCGCGTCTGAGATACGCCGCCTATCTGCGGCAGAAAACCGGCAAACCCGTGCTGGTGAGTGGCGGCAGCCCGCAGGGCAGCCGCCATTCCGAGGCCCTTGTGATGAAAGCCGTGCTGGAGAACGAATTCAGGACGCCCGTGGCGTGGACCGAAAGCACATCCAACAACACTCTGGAAAACGCCCGCGCCAGCCGCGCCCTGCTCGCGCCGCTGGGCATCGATCGCGTGTATGTGGTGACGCACGCCTGGCATATGCTGCGCGCACAACGGCAGTTCGCTGAAGCGGGATTTGATGTGGTGCCCGCTTCCACGCACTACGTCACGCACTTCCGCCTGACTCTGCTGGACTTTCTGCCGCGCGCCGACGCATTGCGCCGCAGCAGCGATTTCTGTCACGAAGTTCTGGGACTGCTGTGGTATCGGATAAAATCCGCCGGGTAATTGCCGATGGGAAATCTATGAAAGCACGCATCAAGTGGCTGGAAAACGTGGCCTTTGTCGCCGAATCGGAAAGCGGCCATGCGCTGGTGATGGACGGCGCGCCGGAAGGCGGCGGACGCAATCTCGGCCCGCGGCCGATGGAAACGCTGCTGATGGGCACCGGCGGCTGCACCGCCTATGACGTGGTGCACATCCTCAAGAAATCACGCGCCAGTGTCAGCGACTGCGTGCTGGAAATCGACGCGGAACGTGCCGCCGAAGATCCCAAGGTTTTCACCAGGATTCATTTTCACTTTGTGGTGACGGGCAAGGGGCTGAAGCCCCAGCAGGTCGAACGCGCGGTGCATTTGTCCGCGCAGAAGTATTGTTCGGCCTCGATCATGCTCGGCAAAACTGCCGCGATCACCCACGATTTCGAAGTGCGTGAGGCGTGAGGCAAGAGGCAAGAGGCAAGAGGCAAGAGGCAAGAGGCAAGAGGCAAGAATAAACGCTTTGCCGCCTCGCCGGGTTATAGCCAGTACGCGGTTTCTGTCATGATTTTCGACGATACTTTCATGGCTGCCTTGACGGGCGGAGGCAAATCCGCGCCGCCGTGATTGACAGCACTGGTCGCGTGCCGTGCTTCATCATCGCGCATTTGCGCCACGATCGCGCGGCTCTTTTGGTCCTCCGGCGGGAGCCGTTGCAGATGGCCTTCGAGGTGACGCACCACCTGCCGTTCGGTCTCGGCGAGAAAACCGAGGTTCCAGCGATCACCCAGCAGTCCTGACACCGCGCCCACGGCAAAAGATCCTGCGTAGAACAGCGGATTGAGCACACTCTTGCTACCGCCCAGTTCGGCGATACGCTGCTCGGTCCACGCCAGGTGCTCGATTTCTTCCTGCGCCGCATGCTCCAGCGCCTGTCGCGCCGTCGGTTCACGCGCGGTCAGCGCCTGTCCCTGATAGAGCGCCTGGGCACACACTTCGCCAGTGTGGTTTACGCGCATCAACGCGGCCGCCTCGCGGCGCGGCGCCTCGTCCAGCACTGTATCGGACAGATTCTCGCCGGGGACTTCGCGCAGTGTTTGCGCCGGCGCAAACAGCGTGCGCAGGCCCTTGTCAAAGCCCGTGATGATCTTGTCGACGTCGATCATGTGCCGAACAGCCGCTGCAACTCGACGCCTGGTTCCACTGCTCGCATAAACGCTTCACCCACCAGGAAACCGTGCACCTTGCGCGCGCGCATGAGTTCGACATCGGCTCGTTTTAAAATGCCGCTTTCCGTTATCACCAGCCGATCCGCCGGCACGCGGTCGAGCAAGCCAAGCGTTACACCCAGTTTGGTTTCAAAGGTGCGCAAATTGCGATTGTTGATGCCGATCAGCGGCGTGTTCAGTTGCAGAGCAAGATCGAGTTCAACGCCGTCGTGCACCTCCACCAATACCGCCAACCCCTTGCTCACCGCCACTGACTCCAGATCGCGCAGGCGCGGCAAATCCAGCGCCGCGACAATCAACAGGATACAGTCGGCGCCCGCAGCCCGCGATTCGACGACCTGGTAAGGATCAATCATGAAATCCTTGCGCAGCACCGGCAAATTACACGCTGCCCGCGCGGCCTTCAGATGTGCGATGTTGCCCTGAAAAAACTGCCGGTCGGTCAGTACCGAGAGACACGCCGCGCCGTGCTGCTGGTAACTCTTGGCGATCAGCGCCGGCTCGAATACTTCGCGCAACACACCTTTGCTCGGACTGGCCTTCTTGATTTCCGCGATGACTGCGGATTCGCCCGCGGCAATCTTTGCGCGCATTGCACCCACGAAATCCCGCGCCGGCGGCGCGCGGTTGGCCTGCTGCTCCAGCGCATCGAGTGGCAGCAGCGCCTGGGCGGCGGCGATTTCGGTTTGCTTGACGGCAATAATGCGCCGCAATATATCTGACATAAAATTGTTTTAAAACAAATACTTACGAAATTTCACTGCGTGGCGCTCGTATACGCCACAAAGCGGTCGAGCTGCTTGCGCGCGGCGCCGCTGGCGAGCGTCGCGAGCGCCAGCTTGACCCCGTCCGCAAGCGAGCCAGCAAGGCCTGCAACGTAGATGCTCGCGCCAGCATTGAACGCGACAATGTCCCGCGCGGGACCGTCCTTGTTATTGAGTGCCGCCAGCAACATGGCCTTGGAGGCATCGATACCGTCGACCCGCAACGCGGCGGCATCACACGCGGTGAGTCCGACATCGGCGGGGCGCACCTCGTATTCGCTAACCGCATTGTCCTTGAGCTCGCCGACCATCGTCGGCCCGCACAGAGAAATTTCGTCGAGGCCTTCGCGGCCATGCACGATCATCGCTCTCCGGCTGCCCAGCCGCTGCAGCACGCGCGCCTGTATGCCCACCAGGTCGGGATGAAACACGCCCATCACCTGCTGCTTCGCGCCTGCGGGATTGGTCAGCGGTCCCAGTATATTGAAGATCGTCTTGACACCCAGTTCGCGGCGCACCGGCGCGGCGTACTTCATCGCGCTGTGGTGATTGGGCGCAAACATGAATCCAACGCCGACTTCCCCGATCGACCGGGCAACCTGCTCGGGCGGCAGATTGATGTTGGCGCCGAGCGCCTCGAGCACGTCGGCACTGCCGGATTTGCTGGATACCGAGCGTCCGCCATGTTTTGCCACCTTGGCCCCCGCCGCGGCAGCCACGAACATTGCCGCCGTCGAGATGTTAAACGTATGCGCCGCGTCGCCGCCAGTGCCGCAGGTATCGATCAGGTACGGCAGATCCGGCGTCGGCACCCGTGTGGCAAATTCGCGCATCACCTGCGCCGCTGCAGCGATTTCGCCGATGGTTTCCTTTTTCACGCGCAAGGCAGCGATGATGGCGGCGATCAGCGTGGCGGAAACCTCCCCGCCCATGATCTGGCGCATCAGCGAAAGCATTTCATCGTGAAAAATCTCGCGGTGATCGACGATACGCGCCAGTGCTTCCTGCGGCGTCATGGGGCTCCCTCCAGAAAATTCCTCAGTATCGCGTGGCCGTGCTCGGTCAGTATCGACTCCGGGTGAAACTGCACACCCTCGACCGGCAACGTTTTGTGGCGCACGCCCATGATCTCGCCGTCGTCGGTCCACGCAGTGACTTCCAGACAATCCGGCAGACTGGCGCGATCAATCACCAGCGAGTGATAGCGCGTGGCCTGAAATTCCGCCGGCAGGCCACGAAACACGCTGCTGTTGTGGTGATGTATCGCCGACGTCTTGCCGTGCATCAATTGCCGCGCGTGCACGATCCGGCCGCCGAAAGCCTGTCCGATGCTCTGGTGACCTAGGCAGACGCCCAGGATCGGCACTTTCCCGGCGAAGTGCCGGATCGCGGAAACCGAAATGCCGGCTTCATTGGGTGTGCAGGGACCGGGCGACACCACGATGCGCGCGGGTTTCAGCCGTTCCACGCCTTCAAGCGTGATGTCGTCGTTGCGAAACACCTGCACGTCCTCGCCCAGTTCGCCAAAATACTGGACAAGGTTGTAAGTAAACGAATCGTAATTATCGATGACCAAAAGCATGGGTAGGGGCGCCGGCGCAGGCAACTGTGTCACCTGCGATTATACGCCCGGCGTCCCGGAGCGGCGACCGTGCCGGACCTCAGCTGGCGGACGCCATGCCCTCGTAAAGAATTTTCCAGCCGCCGGATTCTTTTTTCCAGTACTGGCGCCGGCGCGTCTGACCGGAAATGTTGCTGCTGGTGTAATTCTGGTCATACGTCACCACCGCCAGATCGTCAGCACCGGGATAGACAAACATGCTGACATTATCCAGCCTGACTTTGATCCACGTCTTGGCGGAATTGACCTCGCGTTTGTAGTCAGCCCACGCCGTGAAGTTTTGCGTGCCCGAGGCAAATTGCCGCGAGTAGTTAGCAAGGTAGTTCGCGGTGTTGAGGCTTTCCCAGTCGCCGCGCCATTTTTCGAAGGCCCCTTTCAGATCCGCCCGCAGCACACGCATCTCATCTGCATTCGACCACTCGATGCCATTGGCTATGATTACCGGTGTCACGCCCACCTGCACGGTCCTGGACAGCGCCATGAAATCCTCGTTGGTCAACGCCACGCAGCCATTGCTCGCGCGCGGTGGGCGGCTGTAGGTGTCAAACGGCACCCCATGCAACCAGATGCCATGGCCACTGCGCCCGGCACGACGATCCCATTCGTTGGGATAGCTGATGGGCAGCGCGCCAACGCCGTACTCGCCCGCCTGTTTGCCAAAACTCGCGTTCAGCTGCTCGCGCGAGATGCTGCCGGTGACGTGGTACACACCCAGCGGCGTCTTGTTGTCACCTTCGCGATACTTGTCCATGCCCTCCTTGCCGATGGTGACGTAGTAGTCCGTGACATAGTGTGCCTCGCCATCCCGATTCTCGAACACGTAGAGCGTGGACTTGGACGTATCGACCACCAGCACATGCCGTTGTTCGGGCGGCATTTGCACGACATAGCGCGGCATCTGTGCCCTCGGCCGCTCAGCCTGGGCGCGCACCATGCGCACACGCGCCTCGTCACGCAGCGCGTCAAGCACGACCTGCGGCGCGTCGCTGACGTTGCCGAACACGCTGATTGGCCGCGCCCGCGCCAGCAGCAGGTCGCCCTTGATCAGGTGCGCGAGGCGAAAGTTGGGATAGGCGCCGATCACCCGGTCAATTTCGGTCAGCGCGTTGTCCATGCGATTGCCGCGAATTTCCGCCAGTGTTCTGGCGAGCAGGGTCTCGGCTTGCTGCTCGATCGCGACCGAAGCGCCCGTCGCGCTCGTCGCGCCCGAAGCGCGCGGTTGCGCCGTGCTTCCGACGCTTTGGCTGTAGTTGACCGGCAGAAATGCCGCAGACAACTGCGGACGATCGCCCGCGAAGAACGCGGCAGCGCCCGCCACCAGCACCAGCAGCGTGATGACGACGACCGAGGCGCGCCCGGTTAACCGCCGCTTCGTTCTTGCTGTATCAGCCATTTATCTCCGGCCTTGGTCATTACCAGGACTTTGGCATTGGTCTGCTTCACAACGTCGGAGTTGTAGTGCTGGACAAACGTTACCGTGGCGCGGCCATTGCCGTCAAAGGCCACTTTGAGCGAATCCAGCGTAACCTGGATCTTGCGGGGCTTGGCGATGCGTGCCTTGCGTTCGGCTTCCCATGCGGCGCGGGCCTCGCCCCGCGGCGTGCGGAAGTCCGGCGCGTACGCGGCCAGGTACCCGGGAACATCATTATCGGACCAGGCCCTCGCCCATGCGTTCACAAATGTCGTCACCTCATCCGCAGTGGGCGCTTTCGCCACCGGCTTGGCCGCGGGTTCCGCCTCTCGTGTCACCGCCGCGGGTTTGGCGGCAGGCACAGCGGCGGGAGCGGCCACCACAGGCGCGGCAGCCACGGGCTTGGTGGGATCATAGGCCGGAGCAGCTGTCGCAACCTTTGCCGGCGGCGTCTTGGCAGCCACCGTCTTGGCGCTGCGCGAGTCAGCAGGGAACAAATCGCGGATCATGTTCAGCTTGGACTGCGCCGTGGCGTTGCTCTTGTCCAGCTGCAACGCTTTGTCGTACGCCTGGCTCGCCATCTTGGCGTAAATATCACCCAGGTTCTCATGTGCCGTGGCGTAGCTGGGATGCGTGCGTATCGCCTGTTCGAGCGCGCCGCGTGCCTTGTCATACTGGCCCTGCGCGGCATACAGCACCGCGAGATTGTTGTACGGTCCCGGCAAATCGGGGAAATCCTGCGTCAGGTCGGAGAACACCTTGATCGCATCGTTTGGCTTGTTCTGCTCCGCCAGGATCAGGCCCTTGAGGAAGCGGCCACGCGCATCCTTGGGGCGCGTCGACAGGTAACTGTTGATGCGCGTCAATGCCTGGTCGAACTGACCCAGCTTCAGCATCTGATTGACGTCCTGCAGTTCGTCGGTTTGGGCATGAACAGGCACGCCCAGCAGCAGGGCGATCGCGAGCCCGGCAACGCGAACAGCCGTGCGACAGGTACGAACAGTAAGCAAAATCATTGCGCCAGGCTCTCTCAATTGTGAATGCACGAAATTCCCGATAGGCTACCACCGAAAGCGGCCCCATTCTACCAAGAACACTTGCCAATTTGAACTCGCGGACGCTTGCCTAATTGCCGGGCGCACCTTTACCATTGTCCCGGGTATTGCCTTGGCAAACAGCTGCGAAAGCGCCGCCCGACGAACACGCAGGGATGAGACGGGCCGCGGCAGGCGGTATCGCCATGGCGTTGCCCCATGACAAACACGAATCAGACGGTGTCCCCTTGAACGCTCCCGAACCCAGGCAACGCGATTTTTCCAATGTCAGCTACGGCGAGGCGCTCGAAAGCGCGCGCGCATTGATACCACTGCTGCGCAAGCACGCGCCGGACAATGAACGGTCGACGAAGCTGGTGCCCGAAGTCGTACGCGCCCTGCATGACTGCGGCCTGTGGCGTTATTTGCAGCCCAAGGCGTGGGGCGGCATGGAACTCGATTTTGTCGCCTATTTCGACATCCCTGAAATGCTCGGCCGGGGCGATGCCTCCACCGCCTGGGTGGTAGCCAATCTCGGTTCGCACCATCGCGGACTTGCACAATGGCCAAAAGGCGCGCACGAGGAAATCTGGGGCGCTGATCCCGAAGTGCTGATTGCATCCGGCATCGCCTATGTCCAGGGCAGCGGACGCTTTGTCGAGGGCGGACTTGAGTTGTCCGGCAAGTGGGGATTTTCCTCCGGCGTGGATCATTCCGAGTGGGAGCAGTTGGCGTGCATCGTGAAAGATGCCGACGGCAAGGCGGTCGATTGGGTGATGTGTCAGGTGCGACGCCCCGATTTTACGGTCATCGACGACTGGCAGACACTGGGCATGCGCGGCACCGGCAGCCGCACTGTCACGTGCGACAAGGTGTTCGTGCCCGGGCACCGCGTGGTTTCCATGCATGTGGCGAATCCGGCACACGAGTATCCTGGGCTGAAGGTCAACACCAACGCCATGTACAAAGTGCCGACCGCGGCGCTCGGCGGGCACTGCATTGCGGGCTGCATGGTGGGCAATGCCACCAACCTGCTGGAACAAACCACCGAACTGGTCAAACAGCGCAGCACCGCCTACACCGGCGCCAAGATGCGTGATTTCCAGACCGTGCAATTGCGCGTGGGCGCGGCCGGCGCCAAGATCGATGCCGTGCGCACCTGGCTCAGAAACGACTGCATCGAGGCGCACAACGTCTACCGCGCCGGCGGCAAACTCGACATGGCGGAAAAACTGCGCTACCGGCGCAATGCGGCCATGGGCATGAAGCTGGTGGGCGAGGCGGTCGACTCACTCTACGAAATGCTCGGCGCCAACGGCATTTACGATTCCAGCGTCATGCAGCGGCTGTACCGCGACCAGCACGCGGCGGCCGGCCACATTACCTTCAGCGCCGATGCGCAGCTGGGCCCATGGGCGCAGATGGCGATGGGCGGCGAATTCAAGAGCCCGACGCTGTAGGATGGGTGGAGCGCAGCGCAATCCGTCACAAATATTATCGCGGTGATTGATGGGTTGCGCTGCGCTCCACCCATCCCACATAAAATGTAAATACTTGATTTAAAATAACTTTTTATATCTTACTGTCGAGCCCCGCCTCGGCAATCTCTGCGGCGCGCAGCAGCGCGCGCACCTTGTTCTGGGTTTCCTGCCATTCGGCCTCGGGTTCGGAGTCAGCGACCACGCCGCCGCCCGCTTGGGCATAAAGCTTTCCGTCCTTGACCACGCCAGTACGCAGCGCGATGGCCACGTCCATGTTGCCGTCAAACCCGATGTAACCCACCGCGCCGGCATAAATGCCGCGCTTCACCGGCTCCAGTTCGTCGATGATTTCCATGGCGCGCACTTTCGGCGCGCCCGATACCGTGCCTGCGGGAAAGGTCGCGCGCAGCACATCGATAGCGGTCAGACCCGGCTTTAGCCGCCCTTCGACATTGGACACGATGTGCATGACGTGAGAGTAGCGCTCGATCACCATCTGTTCGGTGACACGCACGGTGCCTATCTGGGCCACGCGCCCGGCGTCGTTACGGCCCAGGTCGACCAGCATGATGTGCTCGGCGCGCTCCTTCGGATCGGCGAGCAACTCATCCGCCAGCGCCTTGTCTTCATCGTCCGTGACACCGCGCTTGCGCGTGCCGGCGATGGGCCGCACCGTGACCACGTCGCCCTCCAGCCGCGCGAGAATTTCGGGCGAAGCGCCGACCACGTGAAAGTCGTCAAAGTCGAAATAGAACATGTACGGGGACGGATTCAGGGTGCGCAGCGCGCGGTAGAGCGCAAGCGGCGTTGCGCGCAGCGGTTTGGACATGCGCTGCGACGGCACCACCTGCATGATATCGCCGTCGTATATGTATTTCTTGGCGCGCTCCACTGCGATGTGGTACGCCTCCTGGCCAAAGCCCGATACCGCCTGCGCCGGCAGCGCACTGCCGGCAGGCGGAATCACCACCGGCTCGCGCAGTTTTTGCAGGAGTTCGGCGAGACGCGTGCGCGCGCGCGCATAGGCGTCCGCCGTGCCGGGCGTGGCATACACCACCAGGTACAGCTTACCCGCAAGGTTGTCGACGATGGCCAGTTCCTCCGACACCAGCAGCGCGATATCGGGCGTGCCCAGTTCGTCGGGCTTTTGCGTTTGCGCGAGGCGCTTTTCGATGTAGCGCACCGTGTCGTAGCCGAAATAGCCCACCAGTCCGCCGCAAAATCGCGGCAGCTTCGCTTCGACTTCGACGTTGGCAACATTGAACCGCGCCAGATATTTTTCGACGTAATCCAGCGGATCCGCCACCGTCTCCTGCTGTGTCACCGCAGCCCCGACATATTCGGTGCACTGATAGCCGCGCACTTCGATGCGTGTCTTTGCCGCCAGGCCGATGAAGGAGTAACGCCCGAAGCGTTCGCCGCCCACCACCGATTCCAGCAGATAGGTGTACGGCTTGTTGGCAAGCTTGAGATAGATCGACAGCGGCGTGTCGAGATCGGCAAAGGTCTCAAGGACAACGGGGATGCGGTTGTAGCCGGCTTGTGCCAGCCGCAGGAATTCAACTTCAGTCATGACAGGCTCTCTCGGAAAAACGATTGATCAGGGCCGCGCGTTCATTCAATCAACACGGCAGCAGGACAGAACGATCAGCGTCGCCAACGACGCCAGCGTTCGCGTGTCCTGCCCGGATCGGCGTTCTTCAGATTCATGACTAATTAATTCTTTCAATCAACCGGGTCGCATCCATCAGTGAAGCAACTATAGCATCAACATCCAGCGTGCGCACATCGTGGCCTTCGTTGTAGCCGTAGTTCACGCAAAAAACCGGGCAGCCCGCCGCACGTGCCGCCTGCGCGTCGTTAAGCGAATCGCCGATCATCAGCATTTCGTTGGGTGCCACTCCAAGCTGCGTGCACGCATGCAACAGCGGCGCGGGATCGGGTTTCTTCTGGGGCAGGGTGTCGCCCGCCACTACAGTCTTGAAGTAGCCGGACAGTTCGACGTAGTCGAGCAGCGGCAGCGTAAAGCGCTCGGACTTGTTGGTGACGCAGACTAGCGGGTAGCCCTGCGCGCGCAGCACGTCCAGGCCCTCCTTGACGCCGGGATACATCGTCGTGTGCCGGCCGTTGGCCGCCGTGTAGCAACGCTCGTAGATGGGTACCGCGCGCTCGAACGAAGCCGGATCGGGCTTGCCGTCCATGCTGTTGGTGAGCGTGCGCTCGATCAGATTGGCAATGCCCTTGCCCACGTAATTGCGTATCGCCGATTCCGGCAGCGGCGTGCGCCCCATTTCGACCAGCATGTTGTTTGCGGCGGCGGCGAGATCGGGAATGGTGTCGAGCAGAGTGCCGTCCAGGTCGATCATCACGGCCTTGACGCGCAGCGGCGGGGTAAATTTCAGCGGATTCATGCGGGCAGATTTCGCGATTTGACAGTGGCCAGTTGCGCGCGCATCGCGGCGATGGTGG
>CADECM010000079.1:3311-29673 GCA_902825845.1 uncultured beta proteobacterium | reverse complement strand
CAGCGGTGTAATCATGCCTGCTGGTGTAATTTTGAACTGATCGCCATCTTGTTCGGTTATGCGTGCACTTCCGTCAGCCAGGCGTTTTACCTTCACCGGCTCATGATAGCGGCGTCCCTTGCCGTGGCCGATTTCATCGACCGGAGACATGCTCATCAACCATCGGCGCTGCTTCACCAGGACCGATTGCCCCTTCTTATTAACTAACGGCTTGCCCTTCTTGTTGACGGCCGGACGCAACACCGTCGTGGGCACCGTGGTTTCCCACATCACCGTGGCCAGCATGTAGGCAGCCCATCTTACATCGGTGATGGCGATGTCTCGTTCAATCAAGTCCAGCAGGGTGAGCATTTGCGGTACCGCCGCGGCGTTATACCTCCCGCTTCGGGCAAACTGCCTGGTGAACTCCGCCAGGAAAATGGCGTGGTCATAGACGCCGTTGTATTGATAGTTGGGCTGGGGTAGGGTTGCCATTACAGGCCGAAAACCAACGGATCGACATCAAGTGCACGTGGAAAATGTTGAAATCAATTTATACCTGGCCTGAAGAGCAGTCAAGCGCAACGGCGCGACACGACCGATCCAATCCAATACAAAAATATATATAAAAACATATAGTTACAACCACATAGCCACTGTATCGTCGCGATTCCTCTGGCACGCAACACGCAAGGCTCCCGCCATGAACGACGCGGTCACGGTGTCGCGGCGCCACAGCTATTGCCGGCATGACACACCAACGCTCGCCCGGCATAATCGGCATGCCTGTTACCGCGTCAACACTGAATCGAAAAGGATAGCTCCATGACCCTCGCACAAGACATGGCCGAACGCATTGTGACAATGCGCGCGGACAATCTCCCCCAGGCCGCGCTCGACTGGAGCAAGGTTGGCGTGATGGACACGCTGGGCGTGACGCTCGCGGGCGTGGCGGAAGATGCGCCCTCGAAAGTGGCAGAGGTGATCGGGGTGCAGATGAATGGCGGCAATGCCCTGGTGCTGGGCACCGCCAGCCGCACCAGCGCGCTGGATGCCGCACTCATCAACGGCGTGGCCGCGCACGTGCTCGACTACGACAACGGCGGCGCGAACATGAACGGCCATGCCTCGGCCATCATGGTGCCGGCGCTGCTGGCCGCGGCCGAGGCGTTCAACTGCAGCGGCATGGACGTGCTGGTGGCGCATACCGCTGGCTTCGAAACCGGCTCGCAGCTCGGGCGCGCCGTGCATCCGGAGCACTACGAATCCGGCTGGCATCCGACCTCGACGGTGGGCATCTTCGCGGTGGCCGCGGCGTGTTCGCGTTTACTGAACCTCACCGCGGAGCAAACCGCCACCGCGCTTGCCATCAGCACGTCGCTGGCAGCGGGCACCAAGGCCAACTTCGGCACCATGGTGAAGTCCCTGCATGTCGGCCAGTGCGCGCGCGGCGGGCTGATGGCGGCGCTGCTGGCGCGCAAAGGCTACACGGCCAATGCCGACGCCTTCGCCCACAAGCAGGGCTACTTCAATCTGTTCAACGGCGCGGGCAAATTCCACGCCGAGAAGGTGCTCGACACCTGGGGCGCGCCGCTGGATATCGTGGAACCGGGCGCCGCGTTCAAGTTGTATCCCTGCTGCTACAGCACGCATGCGGCAGTGGAAGCGGCGCTGAACCTCGTGCGCGAACACGGGCCGTTCAAACCCGGCGACATCACGCGTGTGGATTCCTACACCGCCCCGCAACGCCTTGCGCACACCGACCGGCCGCAGCCCAAGACCGGTCTTGAGGCCAAATTCAGCGTACAGTATTGCGTGGGCCGCGCGCTGCTCGACGGGCGCGTGCTGCTCGGCCATTTCAGCGAACAGGCCCTGCGCGAGGCGGCGATGCAGGACTTGCTTGCGCGCGTGCACGCGACTCCGCATCTCGACGGACAATTCGAACCCGGACGGTTGATGGCGGCCGAGGTCAAAGTCACCTTCAAGGATGGCCGCAGCGTGGCCTCGCGCGTGATGCAGCCGCTGGGCAGAACCGCGGCCAATCCCATCCCGCCGGAAAGACTCACTGCCAAGTTTGAAGACTGTGCCGCCGGCGTGCTGCCCGCGGCACAGGTGAAGGAACTTTCGCAAACGCTGGCTCGCTTCGAATCCGTTGCCTCGGTGCGCGACTTCATGCGCATGCTGGAGGTGCCGGCGGCGCCCCACGCGCAGCGCAGGATCGCCTGACGCGTCGCGCGCCGTTGCGGCAGCGGGCGCAATCGGCAGCCATGACCACGATTTTTATCAGTTATCGCCGTGACGATGCCGCTGCCTACGCCGGCCGGCTCTACGATGGCCTGCGCGAGCGTTACGGTGATGATCATGTGTTCATGGATGTGGACCGCATACAGCCGGGCGAAAACTTCGCCGCGGTGATCGCGCGCAGCATCCACGGCGCCGACGTGGTGCTGGCCGTGATCGGCGACTCGTGGCTCACGGTCGCCAACGAATCGCAACAGCGTCGCCTCGACGATCCCGATGATTTCGTGCGGCTGGAGTTGCAAACGGCACTGGACGCGGGGCGGCGCGTCATTCCGGTGCTGGTGGGCGACGCCAAAATGCCGGCGGAGCAGGCCTTGCCGCAACCGCTGCGGCGCCTTGCCGGGCTGCAGGCGGTGACCCTGTCCAACGAGCGCTGGGATTACGACAGCGAGCGCCTGATCCGCTCCATCGACAGTGGCGCCAGGCCCCGCGCGCGCCGCAAGTGGCTGTGGGCGGGTGCGGCGCTGGCCGCAGTGGCGCTGGCGGCAGTCCTGGCCCTGCCGCAGACATCGCGGTTGGTCTCGCGCAGTGTGCAACTGCGCGCCGCGCCAGCGGCGGTTTCCGTTGAACAGGCGCGGGCGATGGTCGCGCAGCACAATTTTTTTCATACGCGCTGGAACGCCGCCGGCAGCGCGGCAGTGCTGGCGCCGGAACGCAAGTTGCTCGGCACGGACGTGGTCGTCAGCGAAACACACTACCGGCTGATGTGGCAGCAGCGCGCCTCCCCACGGCCGCTTGACCATGATCGCGCCCGGGCTTACGTCGAGGAACTCAACGCCCGCCGTTTTGCGGGCTTTAACGACTGGCGTCTGCCCACGCTGGAAGAAGCCATGACGCTGATGGGCTCCGGCACGTCCGAGGACTGTCATCTGCACAAACTCTTCGACCGCTCCGGCCCCATCATGCACACGGCTGACACCACGGACAGCGGGCGCAACTGGATCGTCTATTTCTGCGACGGCATCGCCGTGCCGGAAAGGGCAGGGTTCAACGCGCAGGTGCGGGCGGTGCGCGCGCTGCGTTGAGCCGCGCGCTGTGCGCATTCAACTTGCACTATTGCGAACCCCATTTCATCGTGACAAATTGCTCAGCAGTGCGTTCCGCGTTCACCCTCGTCCCATCGCCCGGAGGGCAAGGGATGAAAACCCCTTCCCCCGCGGGAGAAGGGTTGGGATCGGGGTTGGGATGAGGGGAAAAAGCCGTAACGTGAATATGTAAAGCGCAATATTTTTTCCGCCAACCGACAGGAGTAAACCATGCGAGCCTATCGCTACGATCATGTGCATCTGCGCAGCCCTGACCCGGAGGCCACCGCGCGTTTCTTCGAGACCCTGTTCGGCGCCGAGGTCACGCGCAGTCCGTACGCGCCCGGCACGCTGTATCACGGCCAGATGCGCATCAGTCTGCGGCTCGGTGGACAGACGGTATTGATCGCGCCGCCGCACCCGGATGATCCGACCGCACCGGCGCCGGTGTTTCCGTATTACGGGCTGGAACACATCGGCCTCACCGTCGACAACGTGGATGACGCCGTGGCGGAATTGCGCACCAAGGGGGCCGATATTGCTTTCGGTCCGGTGACGCGCAGTGCGGGCCTACGCCTTGCGTTCGTTCGCGGCCCGCAAGGCATCATGGTCGAGCTGGTGCAGGAATCCTGACGCCTGCGTTATCACGGACCATTTGACTTTGATGTGGAAAAGCACATAATCGTCGGCAATGCGTGAATCCGAGCACGACTTTCATCCAGAAGCGCTGACGGAAATTGAGGCGCTGGCAAAGTCCGCCTCGGCCGAGATGCGTCAGCTGGTACGGGTGCTGATGCGGCGGCGCAGGGCGGTAATCGATTCGGACGACATGGATGCGGATGCCATGCCGCACACCCTTTCGGATGGACGCATCATGCATCTGTTCGAGCAGGCTGGGCGGCAAGGCGGGCTGGCGGCGTTCCTGCACGTCAAGGACGACGTGTTCTACCTGTTGAGCGCAGCCGGCTACGAAGGCGGCTGGAACATCGAAGCGTCAGAAGCGGCTTACTTTCGCGCGCTGGCGGCAGCGGTGCGGCGAGTCGACGAAATTTAAGAGGTAAATATCATGAAATCCAAGTTGCGGGATATCGAAGACCAGCTGGAACAGGATCGCGAAATCGACGCCCTCGCCACGCCGGATGACGAACTGGTGCAGGTCGGCCGCATGATGCGCGCGTTGCGCGAAGCGCGGGGACTGACGCAACGCCAGGTACAGGCCATGTCCGGCGTCAATCAGGCGGAGATCAGCCGCATCGAAGCGGGTGTCGGCAGCCGCGGCATGACCATTTCGCAGATGGCGACGCTGGCACGCGCGCAGCATGCCAGGGTGGTCATGCTGCTGGTGGACGAATCGGTGGTGCAGAACGCTGGTCAGGACAAACTCAAAGTCGAGCTGGACGGCCAGACCGCGCTGGCCAAGGTCATACTCTGAGTCGCGCACTATGGGGGCCGACGAAATCTGGTCATTGACTGCCGACGGCATGGGCATCGCAAGCGGTCTGCTGTTGGGCTGGTCCGCCCTGCGCATCAACAAGCTGCTGCGCGAAGCCTGGGACCTGCGAAAGATGCTCACAGAAAGCAAGTCGGGTCTGGAAAAACAAACCTTCGAGGCCATGCGCAAGAAGGCGCAGGAACAGGCCGGCTCGTGGGACACCTGGGATGAACGGCGGCTCTACGGCGGCATTGCGCTGCTGTTGCTGTCGTTCGGCGCCAAGCTGGTGTCGTCGCTGCTGAAAGCGCAAATCTTGTGAGCGCCTCAGCGTAAGGATAAAGCGCCGCCGCATCGCGGTTTACTTCAATCACTTCCGGAAGCAATGCCCCAAAACCGAACCGACAACCCCCGCCGCCCCGCCCTCGCCGGCCTGCGCGTCATCGATCTCGCGCGCGTGCTCGCCGGCCCCACGTGCGCGCAGAATCTTGCCGATCTCGGCGCCGATGTGGTGAAGATCGAGCGCCCCGGCATCGGCGACGACACGCGTCCGTGGGGACCGCCGTGGCTGCCGGACGCGCACGGCGAGCCGACACGAGACTCGACTTACTTCAGCAGTGCCAACCGCAACAAGCGATCCATTGCCATCGACCTTGCCAATGACGCCGGCGCCGCACTGGTACGCCGGCTCGCGCAGCAGGCCGACGTGTTGATCGAAAACTACAAAGTGGGCGACCTCGCGCGGCGCGGGCTGGACTACGACACGCTGTCCGCCCTCAATCCGCGGCTGGTGTATTGCTCGATCACCGGCTTTGGCCAGACCGGGCCGCTGCGCGAACGGCCGGGCTACGACTATATTTTTCAGGGCGTCGGCGGCCTGATGAGCGTGACCGGGCATCCCGACGGCGAACCCGGCGGCGGGCCGATGAAGATCGGCGCGTCCATCGTCGATCTGTCGACGGGGCTTTACGCGGGCATCGCCATCCTCGCCGCGCTGCGCGAGCGTGATGCCAGCGGTCTCGGCCAGTATATCGACATGGCGCTGTTCGACACCGTCGCCGCCTTGAGCATGCATCAGGCGGCAGGCTACTTCCAGAACGGCAAGGTGCCGGGCCGCATGGGCACCTCCTCCGGCGGCATCATGATGCCGTATGAAACCTTCAAATGCGCGGATGGCCACCTGATCGTGGCCTGCGGCAACAACTCGCAGTGGCAGGCGCTGTGCAAGGCGCTTGAGCGCGACGACCTCGCGCGCGACCCGCGGCTTGCGACGCCTTCATCACGGCAAATCAACCGCGATGCCGCGCTCGGCGAACTGCGGCGCACGTTTGCGCAAGGCCGGGTCGATGAACTTGCCGCAAAACTCGACGCCGGTGGCGTGCCCAATGGGCGCATCAACAATCTGCAACAGGTGTTCGAGATGGATCAGGCGCGCGAGCGCGGCCTCAAGGTCGAACTCGAGCGTAGCGACGGCACGCGCGTTGCCGGTGTCGGTAGTCCGCTTCGCCTGAGCGCGACGCCGGTCGAGTACCGCCGCGCAGCGCCACAGCTCGGCGAGCACGCCGAGGCTGTGCTCAAAGACTGGCTGGGTGCGGATGCGGTGGAATTCGAAAGGCTGCGCACTGCCGGCGCGCTGGGCTGAACGCAACCGCGGCGACAGCCGCATCGCATTAGCCATCTGCAGGGTGCCAATGCAATAATGCGCGCCCGCTTACGGACAATGCAGCCCCATCCCCCCGGAGGAAACAAAAACCATGAAAGCTTTGGCAACACTCTTCGCCGCAGCCGCGCTCGCCTGCGGTATCACCGCCCATGCCCAGACCAATTACCCGACGCGCCCGGTGCGCGTGGTGGTATTTGTGCCGGCCGGCGGCGCAGCGGACCTGCTGGCGCGCATCACCGCGCAAAAAGTCGGCGATGCGGTGGGGCAGACCTTCGTGGTCGACAATCGCGCCGGCTCGGGCGGCGTCATAGCGACCAACCTCGTCTCCAAGGCGACGCCCGACGGCCACACGCTGCTGCAGTGTGGCATCACCACCCACGGCATCGGCCCGCATGTCTACGGCAATCTGCCCTATGACCCGGTCAAGGATTTCGAGCCGATCATTCTGTCCGCCACCATGCCGGTGTTCCTGATGGCCAACGCGCAGGTGCCGGTGAAATCGGTGGCCGATGTGCTGGCGCTGGCCAAGGCCAAATCCGGCGGCATCAGCTTCGGGTCGCCCGGCACCGGCAGCGCGCCGCACATGGTGGGCGAGCTGTTCAAGATCGTCACCAAAATGCCGAGCCAGCATATTCCGTACAAGGGTAGCGGCACCGGCGCGCCCGCGCTCGCCGCCAACGAAATTCCGATTTTCTTCGACGCCGTCGCCGGCCATCAGGCCTTCATCAAATCAGGGCGGGTGCGCGCGCTGGCCGTCACCAGCGCAACGCGTGTTGCCGCGTATCCCGACATTCCCACCATGAAGGAAGCGGGTCTGGCCCGCATCGACGGTCAGGTGTGGTACGGCCTGCTGGCGCCCGCCGGCACGCCAAAGGCCATCATCGCCAAAATCAATGCCGAGGCCAATCGCGCGCTCGCATCGCAGGACGTGAAGACGCGGCTCACGGCGGCGAGCATCGTCGCGGCGGGCGGCACGCCGGCCGAATTCGACAAGTTCATCCGCGACGAACTGGCCAAGTGGGGACCGGTGGTGAAGGCTGCCGGCGTCAAAGTGAACTGACAGGAGATATCGCCATGGCAAGCACCGGAACCGTGCAGTCGCTCAACATCAACGACCTGAAACGCTATGCGTCCGAAGCACGCGTCAATCAGCCCCTGATCGATTCAAAGGACCTGGTCACGCGCATGAACTGCTATGAGCCGGGTCAAGTCACGCCGTTTCACGTGCACCCCAACGACGACGAAGTCATCTTCTGCGTCGAAGGCCGCGGCGCGATCACCTTTGACGACCGCGCCGACGTGCCGCTCAAACCGGGCACGCTGATCAACCTGCCGGCAGGTCTGCCGCACGGCATCGCCGCCGCAAAGGATAGCCGCATGGTGGTGATTTATACCGTCTGTGCGGGCTATACCAGCGTGCGGCCTGAAGGACGTCCCGACGAAGCGGGCATCGCAATCCCTGGTGAGTACATTAAAAAATAATTCAATAAAATCAATAGCTTATGTATTTCACGCCGCGATATATATAAACAGCGAACCGCTTTGCTGCGCGCGATGGACGCGCTCGAGCGGTTTACCTATGATTCATCCGCCGGCAACGCCACGCGACATCGCGTCAGTCCCTGCCAAAAAAACACTTGCGCGTGCCGAACGGAGGAAGTTGATGCCCTGTTGCCACCAAGTCCAGCGCCTGCGCGCCCGCGTGCTCATCGGTGTTGCCGTCATGCTGTGCGCCGGCGTCGCGTACGCGCAGGACTACCCCAGCAAGCCCATACGCATGTTGATCCCCTCGCCGCCTGCTGGCGGCACCGATACGCTGGGCCGGCTGCTGCGCGATGGCCTGCAGTCGTCGCTGGGGCAAACGGTGGTGGTGGACAATCGCGGTGGCGCCAGCGGCCGCATCGCTGCCGCGCTCGCGGCCAAGGCGGACCCGGACGGTCATACGCTGTTGTTCACGTACGGCGGCGTGCTCACCACGGGACTGCCGCTGTTCCGCAAGCTGCCGTATCACCCGATCCGCGATTTCGCGCCAGTGGCGATGACGGCACATGTGCCCAACATTCTTGTGGCGCATCCGTCATTCGCGCCCAAAACATTGGGAGAGATCATCAAGCTTGCCAAGTCCAAGCCCGGCGCACTGACCCACGGCACTTCGAGCATCGGCTCCAGCAGCCATCTCAACATGGTGTTGCTCAAGCAGATGGCGGGCATCGACGTGCTGCAGGTGTCGTATCCCGGCGACGGCCCGGCGCTGATCGCGCTGGTCGGCGGCCATGTGCCGTTTGCCATCAACAATGCCGTGGCGGCCATGCCGCACATCCAATCGGGGCGCCTGCGCGCCATCGCGGTGTCATCGCCGCAACGCCTGCCGACATTGCCCGAGGTGCCAACCATTGTCGAGAGCGGCCTGCCGGGTTACGACGCGCTGTTGTTTTACTGTATGGTTGCCCCGGCGAAGACGCCGCCCGCGATCATCCGGAAACTGCATGCGGCGATCACGCAGATCAAGCAAACCCCGCGCGTGCAAACGCAGTTTGCGCGGCTGGGCGCGGTAAACTTCGACATGACGCCCGCGGAACTGGGCGCGTTCGTGCAGCGGGACCTCGACAAATGGACCAGGGTCATACAATCCGCGGGGATACAACCGGAATGATGTATTCGATTTGAATCGCCCAAGCCGAGCGCGGTTGGGGCGATGGACATTTTGACGAACGCCTTCCACACAAGGATCAACCATGGACATCGGAACGTTTCTGCTGATGCAATCCCCTTCTGCAGCCTCCTCGCAGGAAATTTATGCGCGCGGCACCGAACAGGCACAGGCCGCCGAAGCGCTCGGCTTTCGCAATGTGTGGCTGGGCGAGCATCATTTTTCCACCTACGGCTATTTGTCGCGCCCGACGCAGCTTGCCACGCACATCGCGGCCAAGACCACGCGGCTGCGCGTGGGCACGGCGGTGATCGTGGTGCCGCTGCATCACCCGCTGGTGGTGGCCGAGGAAATCGCCACGCTCGATCTGCTGTCCGGCGGGCGCGTGGATATCGGTTTCGGACGCGGTTACCAGAACTACGAGTTCGAGCGTTTCGGACTCGAACTGGAGTCCGCCAAGAACCGCTGGGATGAATCGCTCGATATCATCCTTGCCGCGTTCAAAGGCAAGGCGTTCAGCTACGACGGCACACACTACAAGATCCCGGACACCGTGGTATTTCCGCAGCCGCTGCAGAATCCGCATCCGCCGATCTGGTGCGTGGCGCAAAGCCCGTATGCGATCGAGGCCACGGTGAAGCGCGGCTTTGATGTGCTGACCGGCGGCTTCGGCGTCACGCTCGATCACCTGGCGGCCTTCGGCAAAATGTACGACGAGATCGTCGACAAGGTAAAGCCGCCGAAAAAGCCCCGCGTCGGCGTGCAGCGCGCGGTGTATGTCGCCGAAAGCGACGCCGATGCGCGCGACGCCGCCGAACACGCGCTGTGGAACATGCGCGTTACCCTGAGCCTGCGCAATCACTACGAACAGGTGGAAAACGGCCGCGCGATTCCCGTCAAACCCAAGACCGAACCCAGTGTCGAGGAATTGATCGACCGCTATGTGCTGATCGGCTCGCCGGACCATTGCATCCACCAGCTCAAGCGCCATCAGGAGTTGATGGGCATATCGCACTTCAACTGCAGCTTCTGGTTCGGCGACCTGAATCAGAAGCGCGTGCTGCGCTCGATGGAGCGTTTTGCGAAGGAAGTCATGCCGGCGGTGCAATAGCCATGATGAGCAAAGCGGAAGTGCTGCAGGCGATGCGCGCGGACATCGGCGTGGAGGCGACGCCGGGCGAGTGGTTCCAGGTGACGCAGAAACTGATCGATGATTTCGTGGAACTTTCCGGCGAAACCGGCTGGATACACACTGATGTCGAGCGCGCAAGCCAGTCCAGCTTCGGCGGCACCATCGCGCCGGGCAACATGGGCGTTGCCCTCATGCCCAAACTGAGCCGCGCCATTTCGCCCTACAGCCGCTACCCGCGCAAGTACTCGCTGAATCAGGGCTGGGACCGTATCCGCTTTTTGTCGCCACTGCGCGCCGGATCGCGCGTGCGCGCCCGCTCGAAGCTGCTGGCAATCGAGGAACGCGATGATGGTTCATTGCGGGTGGAAGTCGAATTTCGTATCGAAGTGGAGAACCGCGACAAGCCGTGGGTCACCGGCGTCAAGGTGGGGCGGTTCTTCTTTGAGTAGGATTGCCGCATGAACGCGGGCAGGCATGCGGCCGTTGCAATGGCAGCGCTGCTGCTCGCGCCCGAGGCCGCCGGCGCGCAGACGGACACCTACCCTGCCAAGCCCATTCGGCTTCTCGTGCCGTCGCCACCCGGCGGCAGTAACGACGGCGTGGCGCGCATTCTCGCCGCCGCGCTCAATCAGAGTTTGGGACGGCCCATCATTGTCGACAATCGTTCGGGCGGCGGCGGCATTATCGCGTCTGAAATCGTGGCGCGCGCGCGTGCCGACGGCTACACGCTGTTGTTCGCGTATGCGGCCTTCACCACCACGCCGTTCCTGCATGCCAATCTGGCCTACGACGTGCTGAAAGACTTCGCGCCGATCAGCGAGATCGCGAATCAGCCGCTGTTCATCATCGTGCACCCCGGCGTGCCGGCGAATACGGTTGCGGAATTGATTGCATTGTCAAAGAGCAAGCCCGGCGGCCTCACCGCGGGCTTTACCCAGATGGGCAGTTCCACGCATCTGGCCACCGAGCTGTTCAAGCTCAATACCGGAACCGTCAAAACCATCCTCTCGGTGAGCTACAAGGGCGGCGCGGCGGCACAGGTGGCGCTGCTGGCGGGCGAAATACAAATCGCGTTTGCCACCGCCACCGCGCTGCTGCCGCAACTCAAGGGCGGCAAGATCAAAGTGCTGGCCACATCGGCGGCGCAACGGCTGCACTACCTGCCGCAGGTGCCCACCTTCGCCGAGGCGGGCGTGAGCGGCGTCGATGTTTCGCCATGGCAGGGCATACTCGCGCCCGCCGGCACACCGCCGCCGATTGTAAACGTGCTGCACGCCGAAGTGATCAAGCTGCTGAAACGCCCCGACGTCAGGGATCGTCTGGCGCTGCTGGGCGCGGATCCCGCAGGCAGTTCGCCGCCGGAATTTCGCGCCAAACTGGAACGCGAACTGAAGCTGTTCGGAAAAACCATTCCGGCGCTGGGCATCAAACCGCAGTGAGCGCAGCGCCGACCCGCGACATCGGCAAAACACTGCCGGTTATCAGCCCATCACACTTTGACACAGCAAGCGCAGGACATGGTAAGCGCAGCGCGCTACGCCCTGCCACCGTGCGTGGCGGAAATCACATGTGCGGCGAAGCATGGCCGGATGCGATGCGCACGCCAAAGGCAGCCGCGTTGCTCGACAGGACTTTGTTTTTGCGCGATATTGCGTCAGGACTCAACTGGAGGATGCCGCCATGGACACACCCACACCCCGCAGCTACGACCCGCGCACGTTCAGGGCGCTGACCTTTCACGATGCCACGCCGCGCTTTCGCGACGGCAGCGATACGCCGCGCGCGTATCTCGAACGCTGTCTTGAAACCATCGCCGCGCGCGAGCCGGTGGTGAAGGCGTTTGTGGTGATGAATACGGACAACGCGCGCGCCGCCGCCGATGCCAGCAGCGCGCGCTGGAAGGCGGGCAAGCCGCTGTCCGCGATCGACGGCATGCCGGTCGCGATCAAGGATTTGCTCGAAACCCGCGACATGCCCACCGATTTCGGCTGCGCGGCCTACAACGGCAATCATACGCATCGCGACAACGCCGCGGTGTGGGCGCTGCGCGAGGCGGGCGCGCTGATCCTCGGCAAGACCGTCACTGCGGAACTGGGCGGCTCGCATCCGGGGCCGACCACCAATCCGTTCGACGCCACGCGCACGCCGGGCGGCTCCTCCTCCGGCTCGGCCGCGGCGGTGGCTGCGCGCATGGTACCGGCCGCGCTCGGCACGCAAGTGGGCGGCTCGGTGATTCGCCCCGCGGCCTACTGCGGCAACATCGCGTTCAAGCCCACGCAAGGCGGCATCAACCGCGGCGAACGGCAAGCCACCAGTCAAAGCACCACCGGCGTGCACGCGGGCTGCATCGAAGACATGTGGCAAGTGGCGATTGAAATTGCGAAGCGCGCCGGCGGTGATCCCGGGCGCATGGGATTGTTCGGCCCCGCGGCCGCGCCCGAGGCGGTAAAGCCGCAATGCCTGATCGTGCTCGAATCCGAAGGCTGGGCCGAGCTCGATGGCGCGAGCAAGAAGGCCTTCGCGGCACTGATGGATAACATCGCGCGTGCCGGCGTCACTCTGCTGCGGCGCAAAGACCACGCCTGGATCGAGGCATTCGAACATTCGATCCGCGACAGCAATTACGTGTGCAACACCATCACCGCCTGGGAGAACCGCTGGTATCAGGCGGCGCTGGTGGAAAACCATCCCGATGGCGTGAGCGAGCGCTTGAAAAGCACGGTAACGCGTGCGCTCGCAATGAATCCGGAAGATTATCGCGTGCTATTGTCAAGACGCGCCGCCGCGCAGCAGTGCCATCAGGCGCTGGCGCCGCTCGCCGACGGCGTCATCATGCTGTCCTGCCCCGGTCCAGCGCCCTTGTGGCCCGGCGACAAACCCGGTCAGCCGCTTGCACCCCGCCCCACCGGCGACTCGGTGTTCAACACCCCAAGCTCCATGCTGCACGCACCGTGCGTGACGATGCCGCTGATGAGCGTGGGCGGCATGCCGTTAGGCGCGCAGTTGATGGGCCAGCAGCACGAGGACGCTCGCATGACGGCGTTGGCGCGCTGGATGTTGCAGGCAATTGCGCCCGCGGTGGTGTAGCGCGGCGCGGCACCCCAACACACGGATACTAAAAATTTCATTAAAAACAATAACTTACAATGATGAATCCGAGCACAAAGGCCTATCGCAACGAAGCTTTTCTCAACAGCCGTGATGGCCGCCCGCTGCGCATCCTCGCCGAGTATCTTGAGCCGAAAAGCCGTTTCGACCGTGAGCATGTCGACGACACCATCGTGTTCATGGGATCTGCCCGCACGCTGTCGCGCGAACAGGCCGAAGCCGCGCTGAAGAAAGCCGAAGCCGAAGGCGGCGACCTGAAAACCGCGCACATGAATCTGAAGATGTCGAAGTATTACGAAGCCGCGCGCAGTCTGGGGTTCCGCTTCACGCAGTGGTCCAAGGGGCTCGATCGTGTTGAGAAGCGCTTTGTGGTGTGCACCGGCGGCGGCCCCGGCATCATGGAGGCGGCCAACCGCGGCGCCTCCGAGGCGCAGGGCCTGAATGTCGGGCTCACCATCTCGCTGCCCAACGAGCAGTTCGACAACGCCTATATCACGCGCGGGCTGTCCGTCCACTTCCATTATTTTTTCATGCGCAAGTTCTGGTTCTATTATCTGGCCAAGGCGGTGCTGGTGTTCCCCGGCGGCTTCGGCACGCTCGACGAGCTGTTTGAACTGCTGACGCTGGTGCAAACGCGCAAGATGTCCAAGCCAATGCCCATCGTGCTGTTTGGCACCGAGTACTGGCGCGAAATCATCAACTTCGACGCGCTGGTCGAGCATGGCGTGATCAACGCCGCGGATTTATCGCTGATGCATCGCACCGATTCGGTGGACGATGCCTATGACTACATTGTGTCGCACCTGGGGCCGGAGGCGCTCGCCAAGCCGGGGCCGATGTTGTAACACTGCCGTTTCATGGCGGCAGGGTCCGCGCCGCATCAGGACGGTGCACTGCGACGCCCGGCGTATTGTTGCGCGAAGGCCTGCGGCGCAAGGCGCGCCAGCCTTACCGTGTCGTACCATCCGACAAGCATCGGAATGGCGGTCCAGAAAAAGACCAGATGCCAGAAACCGCGCTTGCGCTCGCCAAGGTAGAAGTGATGCAGGCCGAAGATGCCGCCGAACATGGCCAGCAGCACCGCCATGGTCTGACTGCTGCGGCCCGCCCACGGCAGCGCCAGCGCCTCAAACACGCGTTTCAGGGCTGCCCGCATCGGATCCCGATGCGGGCGCGCGATGCCCAGTAGCAGACCCGCCACGCTGAATGCCGGCCGGATCGGCTCCTCCCGTGGTTGCAGAGCATCATCAAAGTAGATGATTCTTCCACCCACAGTGGAACGGCCGAGTAACAATAACCTGACCCACAGCGGGGCCGTCGCAGGCTTGGCCGATGGCAGAACGCGGCCGAAGCGCTGCTCAAAATAGCGGTCGAATGCCACAGTCCTGCCGGCGTCACCCAGACTCACAAACACTACTTGCCGGCGCGGCACACGCGCCATCGCCTGTTCGATCTCCCATTGCAGATTCGGCGTTGCGCCGGCGCGTATGATCACCAGGCGCGACCGTGCCAGCATATCAAGCACCTTCGCCTGCCAATCGGCATCGTCTACATAAAGCCGCGCGGCGCCCAATTCCGGCAACGGCTCGCCGGGCTTGCCAATGGCGATCACCGGCCCCACGCGATTCAGGATTTCAGCCAACTCCTGTTCCGGACTGTACGCCGCCAAATAGTCAAAACAGGCCGTTGCCGCCTTGCGCCAAAACCCACCCGGCCACAGCAGAATTTCACCGTCCGCTTCAAACGATCGCAGGTAAATCACCGGCGGACGCGCATCTGTGGCCAGCAGCTGGGCCGCGGATTCCGCATCATATTTCCAGCCGCTGCGCAGGAGCTGAATTCCCATGCGCGCCGCCGCGATAAACACGATCAGACTGGACAGCGTTATCCACCATGCCTCCTGCGCGGCCTGAAATGCCGGCAGCTCCGTAACCGCCACAAAGGCCAAACACAGAATCAGCAGTGTGGCCCCGGCAAGCTTTTGCAGGGCGCCGCGGCGCGCACGCGCACTCGTCAGCAAGGGGACACCATGCAGGCCGGCCAGCAAAACGATCAATCCGATGGAGAGAAGATACGCCGCGCCCATCCAGGCGGCGCCTAGCCTCGCCATCTGGCGCAACGGAGCGGCGAGCAGCTGGCCGCCGTCCCCCACGGATTCGCCGATTGCGGCCGCCGCGACAAAGCCCAGCGCAAGCAATACCAGGCCGGCCATTTTCAGTCGCAGAAATTCCTGGGCTGCCGTGTTCATGGGCTGCCATTCTCGCGCAGGCGCGCCGATAGCGAAAGCGGATTGGCCATGGCCGCGCTGCCAGTGCCGCCGCTCACGGGTGCAAAATCGGCGGCAGTTGACCAGCGGGCGATCTGAGGCATACAGTCGCCGCAGGTAAACGATTTTGCCGGTCCCGTCAGACAGGAGGCTACGATGAGCCGCTACACGATTGCACCGATGACCCCACACCGCACCGGCGCGGAAATTCACGGTGTCGATTTTTCCTGTCCGGTCGATGCTGCACTGAAGCACGAAATCAATGCCGACTTCGCCAGATACCATGTGCTGGTGTTTCGCGACCAGAAATTGTCCGCGGCACAGTTTGCGGCAGCCGGCGAAAACGTCTTCGGCCCGCTACTGTCGCAGCACCACAAGGACGTGCGCGCCACCGGCCACCCAGAGGTGTTCGAAATCCGCAATACCGAAGTCGCGCCCGGCGAATACCGCATCAACGGCGGTTCCTGGCACACCGATCACTCCAATCATCCGTGCCCGCCGCGCGCGACCCTGCTGCACACGGTGACGCTGCCGAGCTACGGCGGCGACACGCAATTCGTCAACATGCACCTTGCCTACGACGCGCTGACCGCGGACATGAAACGGCGCATCGACGGCTTGAAGGCGATCCACGCCTGGGAAAGCCGCTACACGCCGCGCAAGATGCGCAAGCTCTCCGACGACAGCGCCATGGCGCTGCCGCCGCCGGGCGTGCATCCGCTGGTGCGCGTGCATCCGGAAAACGGCCGCAAGTTTTTGTATCTCAATCCGGTGCGCATTGACGGCATCGTCGGCATGGAAGACGGCCCGGCAATGACCCTGGTGAATGAACTGATCGCACATGCCACGCAACAGAAGTTCGAATACCGCCACAAATGGAAGATGGGCGACATGTTGATCTGGGACGATCGCAGCGTGATGCATCAGGCCAATGGCGACTACGACATGAAGGAAGTACGCTACCTCTACCGCATCATGATTGAGGATGATCCCAAGCACTGGATGGCAGAGGGCGAGAAGACCTGGACGGCGGTGGCCGCTTGAAGGCGAGTACCCACTCACGACAACTTTTATAATAAAATCAACCGCATAGCCATTATTAACGCAACCCCTACGCTCAACCGCAACCGGAGCCAGATCATGAAACTGTTCGTCGCCAGCGCAGCTGCCTTACTGCTCGCAGCGGGTGCCGCCATCGCACAGACACCGGCCGACAAATCGCAGGAAGCGCAGCCGCGCGAAGTCACCCTCGTCAGCGGTAACGAGGGCAAACACGCGCGCGAAGCCGATGTGCGGCACTGTCTCAACCTCAAAGACAACACCGCCATCATCCGTTGCGCGGAGCCGTACCGCCATCGTGGGGCCACCGGAAATTAATCCATCGAACCGTCGCCAACACCAGCAGATCATGAGCAAACCAGAACAACTGTTTCCCCCCTCCGCCAGTTGCCCCGACTGCGGCAAAAAGATCCGCATCAAATGGGCAGGGCCGCGCGAAGTGGCCGTCGGCCTGACTGGATTGGGACGCATGAAATGCCTGCACTGCGGGGCAAATCATGTACGGGCGGTGGGTCCAGAGGACGCCATTGCGGAAACATCGCGCCAGTTCGCCGCGCTTTACCACGAAGCGTGCGGTCATGATCACGGTCATGATCACGGCCACGATCATGACCACGGCGTGTCCGTCATTCCTGGCGGCGGCAACTTTGCCTATATCAAATTGCCCGGTTAGTTCTCGATACTGCCGAATTTTTTGACCTGATCGCGGTAGCGCTGGCGCTCTGTTGCGCCGAACGCCGCAAGTGTTTGCGGCGCCGCGAACCACGGGTCAAATCCCCACGGCACGAGCTTGCCCGAAATATCCGGTGTCCTGAGCGCGGCATCAAGCGCACCCGCCAGCAGATCGGTTGACGCGCCTGTGGAATACGGCACAACCAGACGCAAGGACTTGGCCGGATAGTTCTGTGCGGCACCCGGTACCGCGGCCAGGGTTATCAGGCCGGCGAGCAGCGCCCTGCACGGGCCATACCATCGTTGCAACTGAATGCCCTCCAGTTTGTTGTGGCGTTGTCGTTTCGGCGCGGACGCAAACCCGTTGCGCCCGACAACCAAACGAAACCCGCCTCAAAACGGCTGCGTGCCCATTACGGTGGTGCGATGCATGCGCCGCCGCTGCGGCAACGCATAGTCAAACATCGCGCGATGCATACTGGAACAGTTGTCCCAGATCACCAGATCGCCGACGCGCCAGTGATGCCGATAGACATACGGCTCACTGGTAATGTGATCGATCAGCTGGCGCACCAGTGCCGCTGTTTCGGTCTCGCCCAGATCGCCGATTCTCCTTGTCAGGGAATGACTCAGATAGAGACACTGCCTGCCGGTGATGGGATGGGTGCGCACCAGCGGGTGAATCACATCCGGAAATGCCTCGCCTTCCTTCTCACGTCCATCGGTTTTTGTGCTCGCATAGGCGCGGAAGCTGTGAAACGCCTTCAGCCCCGCCAGCCGCTGCTTCATGCCTGCCGGCAAGCCATCGTACGCCGCCGCCGTGCTGGCGAACAAGGTATCGCCGAATATCTTGTCATCCTGGTGCGGCACCTCCAGGCAATACAACAGCGAGCAGCGCGGCGGCCGCTGCGTGAACAACATGTCACTGTGCCAGTTGCGCCCGGCGTCGATCAGTCCGATCGGCTTGCCCTCCTCGATGATGTTCGACACCACCAGAATCTCGTCCTGCCCGGGCAGCCCGAAACTGCCCACCGGATAACGCTCGACTTCGCCAAAGCGCCGGGTGAAGGCGACCTGCTGAGCGGGGGTAAGGTTTTGATCGCGAATCACCACCACGCCGCAATTGTTGAAGGCCTTTTCAATGCCGGCGAAGGTGCTGTCATCCAGCGGCCGGGTCAGATCCACGCCGCTGATTTCATGGCCCAGCGGCGCACCGGAATCGCGGATTGCAATCGTCATGCATTCCCTCCTCAACCTGTCGTTGTCCGTGCCCTGTGGGTGACTACAGCGTGCTTAAATCAGGCGCCCGCCACTGCGTATCCGCATCCAGCGGCCACGACGGACGCGGCATACGCTTCCAAGTCCACCGTTCGAGCACGGGCGATGTCAGCCCGGCGGCATCGACCTCGATGATGCGTTCGTCGGGATACCAGGTGTCGATGCCGGCGCGGAAGTGGCCGCGCGACTTCACCACCAGCGACGAGAACACGCCGATGTCGAGACCGAAGGTTTCGAAGAACACCGGGTCCGCGCACTGGATGCGGCGCGAGCACACCACCATCGTCAGGCCGTCCACGCGGATCGCGGCCGCCGGCCCGAGATTCACCGTGCGGCCCGCGTACACGCCGCGCCGGCCCACCACCACACCGCCGGACAGCGCCAGCACCGTGGCTGTCACCGGCACCTCGCGTCCGTAGGCATCAGCGCGGCCTTCGTTCAGCGTGAGTTGCAATGTGGCGCCCGCGCCCGCGGCGTGGCAGCGCGCGGCGGCGGCGGCATCCACGAAGTTGCCGAGCAAGACATTCTGCACCCGGGCGGCGAGCAGCCCTTCGAGGATGTCGGTGGTGTTGCCACGTCCGCCGCCGCCGGGATTGTCCGCCACGTCAGCAAGGCACACCGCCGTGCGTTCGCCGTTGTGGCCCGCCTCCGCCGCGCGCGCGATCGCCGCCGCAAGCGGCGTGAGTCGCACGCAAAAGCGCGCGCGCTCTGCCCAGGCGAACTGCGCCAGTTGCAGCGCCAGCGCCTTGGGCCCGGGACCCCGGCCGTAGGTGAGTATGGTAATGCCGCCCTCACGCACATCGCCGAACACAAAGCTGCCGACGACCGACACCACCGGCAGATCGGGGCCGATGTGGCGCTGACCTTCGTTGATCATGTCGGCGTAGGCGCCGCGCGCGGTGAGCAGCGTCACCGAGGGCGGCGATATGGGCATGCGGATCAGGGTTTTTTCCCAGCGCTCGCCCGCCAGCAGCCGGCGCAGCAGCGTGGCCGCCTCCGCGCCGCGTTGGCGCCGGTCGACATGCGGGTTGGTGCGGTACGACACGATGCAATCGGCGCAATCGAACATGCGCTGCGTGATATTGGCGTGCAGGTCGACCGTGCTCAGCACCGGCGCCCGCGGCCCGGCGGCCTCACGCGCGAGGGCGTAGAGTTCGCCATCGGGGTCTTCGCGGTCAGACGCTGTCATCGCGCCATGATTGCAGATGTAAATGGCATCGAGCGATCCCGCCGCCGCGAGCATCGCGCGCATGCGCGCCAGCGTGGCATCAACGAAGCGCTGATCGGCCGGACCGCCGGGTTCGGTGCCGGTGATGATGATGGGCACCGGTTGCCACGGTCCGCTATCGTTCATCGCTTTGACAAAAGCGGGAATTTCGCCGGGCATCGCCGGCGCCGGCTTCGCCGCCTCGGCCAGCATTGCATCGCCCTCGAAGTAACAGGATTTGCGAAAATCGTCTTCGGTCGACACCGGCGCAAAGGCATTGCTTTCGAGGTGCATGCCGAGGATGGCGATACGGGGATTGGCGTTGTTCATGGGTATTTACGCGTACTGCCGAGACCGTGAATTTGCTTCATGATATGGCACCGTGCGAGAGGGAATGGATATCCGAATCTAGCACTTTCGACAACAGACACGGAAATAAAAACCATGCCGACGTTCCGCCAGACCGCCTCGCTCGCCCTATGTGCCATGCTGCCATGGGTCAGTGCAGCGGCCCACGCTGCAAACCCTTGGCCCGCGCGCCCGCTGCGGCTGATCACGCCATTTCCCGCGGGCAGTTCGGTGGATGCCGCTGCGCGCGCGATCACGCCGCGCGTGGCGCAGGCGCTGGGGCAATCTATCGTGATCGACAACCGCGCCGGGGCCAGCGGCGCCATTGGCGCGGAGCTGGGGGCGCGTGCCGAGCCTGACGGCTATACGCTGTGCGGCGGCACCACCAGCACGCACGCCCTGTCGAAGGCGCTCAATCCGCACCTGAGCTACGACCCGGAAAAGGACTTTGTGCCGGTGACGCTGATCGGGCATCTGCCCTACATTCTGGCCGTGCATCCTGCAGTGGCCGCAGCGAATCTGGGTGAACTGATTGCGCTGGCACGAGCCAATCCTGGCAAAATTCGCTATTCGACGGTCGGCAGCGCCAGCATGGCGCGCCTCGGCGGCGAACTGCTGTCGCAGGCAACCGGCATCCAGCTCACGCCGGTCGCCTACAAGAGTTCGGCACAGTCGGTAATCGACACGCTTGCGGGCCGCATCGAACTGCAGTTCGGCACCATGGCCCCAGTGCTGCCGCACGTGCGCGCGGGCCGCTTGCGGGCGCTGGCAGTCACCGGCGGTGAGCGCGCTCCCGCGTTGCCCGATGTGCCCACGGCACAGGAAGCGGGCGTCCGCAACTTTGACGTCACGCTGTGGCTGGCGGTGTTTGCGCCGGCCAGGACGCCGCGCGCCATCGTCGATCGTCTGCATCGGGAATTCGCAACGTCCATCGGCGCGCCGCAGGTGCGCGACGCCCTTGTCCTGCAGGGTTTGCAGCCGCGCACCGCAAGCCCCGCGGACCTCTCGAAATTTCTGTCTGCGGAAATCGCACGCTGGCGCGCGGTGGCGCGCAAGGCCAATCTGCTAGTCCCGTAGCAGCGGCACCGGTCTGCCCCGGCGTCGCCCGGCTATTTCAGCAGCCGGCTGAAATCCAGCTTGCCGCGCTTCAGCGGCGGGCACCAGAAGTAGCTTCCGCTGAGCGGCTGCGTAAAACGGAACAGGGCATCCACCACGCCATCGTCGATGCCGGCCATACGCCGCAACTGGGCCTCGAAGGCATCGAACGACGCGCCGAACGCCACGAACATCAGCCCTGCGCGCTGTCCGTCGACCCACGGCATGGAGCGCCGCACCACGAACGCTTCCGGATCAAAACTTTCCTGCGCCGTGCGCTTGACATGAGCGGATACCGGCGCGTTTTCCAGCTCAACATTGTCGCGGCGGCGGCGCCCTATGGCATTGTCCTGCTCGCGCGCGCTCATGGCGTCAAAGCTTGAAAAATTGTGCAGCCACTGCTGCACCGCGACGAAACTGGAGCCGTCGAGTCCCGCACCCTTGCCGGAGACTAAGGCGGCGCGCTGCGCTTTAACGCCTTTGGGATTTTCCGTGCCGTCGATATAGCCGGACAAATCGCGTCCGTCGTGGTGGCGGAATCCATCCACCACCGTCTGCGCGCGGAATGCCGGTGCAATCGAGGCTTCGATGGCGCGCGAACGATGCAGCATGTCGCCACGGTCTTCGCCGCGTATCCAGCACCAGAGTGCCGCGGCGGTCACCGGCAGATTCACTTTGGCCCCGCGCAAACGCGGAAAAGGCCGCAGCCCGTCTATCGCCGCGCCCAGTTGATCCGCGAGCTGCACGCCAACGCCCACCACCACTTCGCCACCATCCGCTGTGGACGCCAGCGATGCCAATGCCTGCCTGACGCGCCGCGCCTCCACCACGTTAAACGTAAGATAGCGCGCGGTTCGTGGAACGCCGGCGAGGATGCCGGGCTGGCTGTTCAGGGTGCGGCTATTCATGCGATTGTTCTCCTGTGGTGATTGCGAAATGCGAAGGCCCGTGAAAACGCCAACCATCGCGGCATGTCCTGCCAATGAAATTCCAGTCTTGTCTGGCCGCGCCTACTGCAGCTGGATGCCAGCCTGACGCACCACGCTTTTCCAGCGCTCGATGTCGTTGCGAATAAAGGCGGCAAAATCGCTGCTGCTACCCGGCGCGGCTTCGGCCCCCACCGTGGCAAAGCGCTCGCGAATCGCCGGCGTTTTGAGCAAGCCGGAGAGCACGTCGTTCAGCCGCGCGACGACCTCCCGCGGCGTTGCCGCCGGCACAAAAATGCCGGTCACCGTGCTGGCATCATATCCGGGCACGCCCGATTCCGCCAGCGTGGGCACGTCGGGCAGGCGCGCGGCGCGCGTTGCCGTGGTCACCGCTATCGCACGCACGCGTCCACTGCGCACGTAGCCCAGCGACGAGGTCACCTGGTCAAGGTAGCAATCGACGTGCCCCGCAACGAGATCGATCAACGCCGGTCCGCTGCCCTTGTAGGCCACCGTCGTCAGGCGCGAGCCGGTCGAGATCATCAGCTGTTCGGCGAACAGGTTGGTGCCGGCGCCCGACGACGCTATCAGCAGCCGTCCGGGTTTGGAACGCGCCAGCGCGATGAATTGCCGCGTGGTGGTGGCCGGCACTGAAGGATGAACGATGAGTACCAGCGGCACAATGGCAACCCGCGATACCGCGGCAAAATCGCGCACCACGTCGTACGGCAAGTTGCGGTTGAGCGCGGGCAGATTGGTCATCACGCCGGTGGAGGCGATCAGCAGCGTATGGCCATCGGGCGGCGATTTCGCCACCAGCTCGGCAGCGATCATGCCGCCGGCGCCGGGACGATTTTCCACCACAAGCGGGCGGCCCAGGACCGCCGCCATGTCGCCGGAAATTGCCCGTGCGGTGATGTCGACATTGCCACCCGGCGCGAACGGCACCAGCATGCGCAAGGGTCGGCTGGGATACGCTTGACCGGGTGCCTGACCCGCCGTCAGAAATCCCGCCACCAGCAGCGCGCCTGTCATCATGGCGCGACGGCGTTGTCGCATCGCTTCCTCCCTTGTTCGTGGACGGTAAAAGCGCCGCAAGCCGCGACGCGACGCCTATTTGCCTTCGAGTTTCTTCGCCAACTCCGGTGCAAACGCGCCATCAATCAGCACAAACGCAATATCGCATGGCGCGTTCGAGCGGTTGCTCCACGCATGATTGGTGCCGCACTGAATCATGGTGTCGCCGGCTTTCAGCAGCACCTCGGTGTCGTCGAGCACGCAGTAGATTTCGCCCGACAGGATCAGCACATAGTCGATGGTCCGGGTGCGGTGCATCAGCGGATGACGGCCGTTCTTGCCAAAGGTCGACGCCTGTTCGTTGCCCAGCGCGGCAAACAGGTTTTTCGACTGTTCAGCCGTCATGCCGCGAATCTCCGGTCCTTCGGGCATGATGCGGTTGATGCGAAACACCGTGCCGTTGGCCTCCGGCATCTGCCGCCGCGGACCGAGCGTGGTCTCCTCGTGCCGGGACACCACCGGTGTGGGCGTGGCGTTGGTGCGCCAGATGTCCGTGGACACATACCCCGGCCGCGCCGGGTTGGTGATCTCAAATGGCGCTGCGCCGTCGGATAAAACGATGGCCTTGCCGCTGTCGTCGTGGCCGGTCACTACGCGTCGAACCATGGGGTGCTCCTCCTGTCGGGTTGATCAAACGACTGATTCATGATGTTGCGAAAGCCCCCGCCGCACAAACGTTGTATATTCCATATACATGCAGCGCGGGCACTCGACCCTGCGGTCGAAACATCCGGATCAAGCAATTTCATGAGCAAGCCGATTTTAGCTTTTGTCGCGCCGGTCCACGCGCTTTGCGCGATGTCATCGTTGGTGCGCGCCGCATGACAGCCGTGCCGGACTCGCCGCGGACCAAGGATTTGGGTGCAACGGCACGGCGCGCGGATCTCAACGCAAGCGGCGGCAGGACGCTGGCTGCCGGGGTGATTTTCGTTCTGGTGCTGCTGATCGGCTTGTTTGGCGCGTTGTGGTTCACGTTGGACCGCCAGAATCAGGCGGTGCGGCGCGCCGAAACCTATAACGGGGCCGTGACGGAAGTTCTTAAATTTCTGCGAGGCGTCGAGGAAATTGCGGTCACCGAGGGCTCGGACGCTTCCCGCGCGCTCGCAGCCAACGGCCTGAATCAGCTGTTGGTGTTGCAGAGCTCGCTCGACAAGGGCGCTTACGACCGCAACGCCGGCATTGATTTCAACGCCTTGCGCACGCATGCCAAGGCGTTTATCGCGGAAAAAGACGTGTCGGTATCGAATACCGCGGCGATCAAGGCGCTGGGGCTGGTCACCACGGATGGCGGCAAACTGCGCGACGCGCTGATGCGCGACGAAGTCGAGGCGCGTGCCAATGCGCGGCGCGCCGCCACATTGACACGTATTCTGCTGCTTTGCGCCGCGCTGATCAGCATCGCCGGCACCGCGTGTATTTTCTGGGTGTTTTTCCGCCGCGTGGCGCGGCCGCTGCGCCGCGCAGTGGCGGTCGCCGAACGCATCTCGGGCGGCGATCTGTCGCAGTCGATCTCTGCCGACGGCGCCGGGGAAGCCGCGCCGCTGATGAACTCGCTCGACATCATGCAGCAGCGCCTGTCGCAGCTGGCCCTGCAGGTGCGCGAGACCACAAGCGCGGTGGTGGCCTCGGCACAGCAGGTCAACGGCGGCAACAGTGATCTGTCGGCGCGAACGCAGCATCAGGCCTCGACGCTGGAACAGACCGCCGCCAGCATGGAGCAGATCACCGGTTCGGCGCGCGACGTGGCGGACAACACGCGGCGCGCAAACGACGTCACGCTCAAAGCCGCGGCGGCGGCGCGCAGCGGCGGCACGGTGGTCGCCCATACCGTCGAAAAATTCGGCCTGATTCAGGAAAGCTCGCGCCGCATCGCCGAGATTATCGGCGTCATCGACAGCATCGCCTTTCAGACCAATATTCTGGCACTGAATGCCGCAGTGGAGGCGGCGCGAGCCGGCGAACAGGGCCGCGGCTTTGCCGTGGTGGCCGCCGAGGTTCGCGCCCTGGCACAGCGCAGCGCCACGGCGGCGCGCGAGATCAAGGCGCTGATTACGGCGTCGGTCGATCACATCACGGCGGGCACCACACTGATCAATGACACCGGCGGCGCGATGAAGGATATTGTCGCGGCCAACGAAGAGGCGGTCGAGGTGATCGGCAGAATCGCCGCTGCGACCGCGGAGCAGGCCAACAGCATTGAGCAGATCAATCAGGCCATCACGCAAATGGAGGGCTCGACCCAGCACAACGCCGCGATCGTCGAACAGACCGCAGCGGCGGCGGAGACCATGCGCGCGCAGGCGCAGTCGCTGCAACACCTGGTTGAACGTTTCAAACTCGCGGCCGGCGCGCGGGCAACGCAGCAACCGCCCGCATCGGCCGCCGACGCCGCTCGCGTCGCTCACGTCGAACCAGCGCAGCGGTTTGCCACCCCACACGTCCTGCTGCAGCGGCGGCGGTAATACCCGGCGTGCCGGTCGCCGAGCGAGAGTATTGCGTAACTATATGTTTTTAAATGCTTTTTATCTGCGCTGTGCGACGACTCCCCCACCCGCAGCAGCGGGCGAGGGCACCCGGCTACTGCTTGAACACCACCGGCGCCAGCGTGTTCTGGTCGATCATCACATCGATCAGCGCGGGCTTGCCGCTGGCCAGCGCGCGCTGGATCGCGCCTTCGAGTTCACCCGGCTCGGTGACGCGCTCGCCGTAGGCGCCGAACACCTTCGCCAGATCGCCGAAGTTGGGATTCTTGTAATCGACCGCGAAAAAGCGCCCGCCGAAATGCTCGTTCTGGAACGCGCGCTCATTGCCGAGGCCTTCATCGTTGAAGATGACGTGCACCACGGGAATGTTCTCACGCACCGCGGTTTCCAGCTCGCCGATGTTGCACATGATGCCCATGTCGCCGGAGGCGGAAATCACCGGCCGCTCGGGACAGGCCAGCTTGGCGCCAAGCGCGATCGGGAATGAGCCGCCCACCGAGGCCCAGTCGTCGATGCACATGAAGGTGAACGGTTCGTAGCTCTTGAAATAGCTGCGCACATGCTTGCCGCCGTTGCCGGCATCCACCACGCACACGCCGTTCTTCGGCAGCACCTTGCGAATGCAGTGCGCCACCCACTGCGACTGGATCGGCGCCGTCTCCGA
>CADECM010000079.1:0-3211 GCA_902825845.1 uncultured beta proteobacterium | reverse complement strand
CCGTTGCGGCCCAGCGGCCCCAGCGCCAGCGGGTGCACCGACGGAAAGCCGTCGGGCGAATACTGCAGCACGGCCACCGGGATGCCGGTCGCCGTGGCAAGCTTTTCCATCTCACCGATGACGTTCTCCTTCATCACGCCGCGCCCCACCACGAACATTGGGCGCTCGGCCTTGCCGATCAGCGCCCACGCCTGATCCAGCTGCGACGGGTCGCACACCGCCGGCACCGTGGCGCGATACGCCGCGGGTGCCGTGGTTTCCGGCTTGACCTGCTGCAGCATCACCTCGTTCGGCGCTTCCAGGTGCGTCGGGCCCTGCGGTTCGGTCAGCGCCACGCGAAACGCCTTGCGCACCATTTCCTGAATGCGCTCCGGATACGGAATGCTGTAGGCCCATTTGGTGATCGGACGCATGAACGGAATCTGGTCGAGATCCTGCGTGGCATCGCGTTCGCGCATGTCGCTTTCCTGCACGCCGCAGATGCTGATCAGCGGCACATTGCCCTTGTTGGCGGCGGCGATGGCGGTAACCAGATTGGTGACGCCGGGACCTTCAGTCGCGGTCACCACCGCGGGCGCATTGCGCGCACGCGCGAAGCCCAGCGCCATGAACGCCGCGCCCTGTTCGTGACGCGTGAGGATGAAACGAATTTGCGGTGTTTCGCGCAGCGCGTCGAGGAAGGCAAGATTCTGCGTGCCGGGAATGCCGAACACGTGATCGATGCCTTCGCGCAACAGCGCGTCGACCAAAGCGCGTGAGCCGGTGATGGTGGTGGCATTCTTGGGTGCGGGAGTGTCCATGTTTCCAATACTCGCAATGAAAAATTATATAATAAAAACAGATACTTACATTTATCGCAGCTGTTTGTTGAAAAAATCCACGGTGCGCTGCCATGACAGTTTTGCCGCCGCGTCGTCGTAGCGCGGCGTGGTGTCGTTATGAAATCCGTGCTGCACCTTCGGATACATGTGCATTTCATAACGCACCTTGTTGGCCTTGAGCGCTTCTTCATACGCCGGCCAGCCCTTGTTGATGCGCTCGTCTTCGCCGGCGTACTGGATCAGTAAGGCCGCCTTGATGTTCGGCACGTTGGCCACCGCTGGCTGCACGCCGTAGTACGGCACGCCTGCGGCCATGTCGGGAAAGCGCGTGGCGAACAGATTGACGATGCCGCCGCCGAAGCAAAAGCCCACAGAGCCCCACTTGCCGCCGAATTCCGGCCGCGCCTTCATTACGGACACCGCGGTCGCGAGGTCCTCGATGCGCTTCTTGGTGTCCTGCTTGGCGAACAGCGCGCGCGCCTCGTCCTCGTTGCCGGGGTATCCGCCCACCGGCGCCAGCGCGTCCGGCGCGAAGGCGACGAAGTTCAACAATGCGAGGCGCCGCGCGACATCTTCGATATACGGATTCAGCCCGCGATTTTCGTGTATCACCACGATGCCCGGCAGTTTTCCTTTTGCGTTTGCCGGTTTGACAAAATAGCCGTTCATCTTGCCCGAGCCCTGCGGCGAATCGTACTCGAGCCGTTCGGTCTTGATGCGCGGGTCGTCCTTTTTCACCTGCTCAGCCCACGCGAAATTCGGTTGCAGACTTTGCAGAATGGCCGCGGCCGATACGCCGCCCACCGCGAATTTCGCCGCGCCGTCCAGAAATTCACGACGGGTCTTGGCGCCGTGCACATAGCCATCGAACAGTTTGAGCACTTCGGGATGAAAGTCACTGGCTGTTTTGCGTTCCATGATGGAGGTCTCCTGGTAAAAAAACAATGCGGTTGGACTATGCACTTTTCCGGCAGCAGGTCGCCGCGGCAAGGCTATTTTTTTGCAAACGCGATCTGCTTGGCATGCGCGTCCTTGTGCGGGTCCCACGGATGCGCGCGCGCCACTTCTTCCACAATGGCCGTGCCCCAGCCCGGACGCTTCGGGATGATCATGTGGCCGTCGACGATTTCCGGCGCATGCGTCACCAGTTCGTCCTTCCACGGCACGTCATCGATGTCGATTTCCATGATGCGCACATTGTGCAGCGTCGCGCACAGCGCCGCACTCATGTGCGTGGACAGGTGGCTGTAGTGATTGTGCGGGCCGATGTTGTGGCCAAAGGTGGCGGCCAGATCGCCCACTTTCTTGCCCTGCGCAATGCCGTTCCACGGCACGTCGATCATGAACATATCCGCGGCGTGCTTCTGGAAAAACGGCAGATACTCTTTCATGTGGATCAGCGTTTCGCCGGTGCAAATGCGCGTGCTGGTGGATTGCTTCACCTGCAGCAATGCCTCGGCATCATGGGTGTCGATCTCCAGCCAGTGCAGATTGAACGGCTCCAGCGCTTTGGCGATGCGCGCGCAGGCTTCGGGCTTGAAGTGCCAGTTGAGGTCGAGATTGATGTCGAACTCGGGCCCCACCGCGTCGCGCAGCGTGCCGATGTGTTTGACCGTGTGCTCGATCAGGCCGTTGGGCGCCCATTCGTCGTTCGGCCCCATGGTGACGCCAAAGCCGCCGAAGCCGCTCATCCAGGTACCGCCCTGCCCCGGCATCACGATGTTGGTTTTGAGTGCGGTGAAGCCGCGCGCCACCACCTCCTTGCCCAGCGCGGTCACATCCGCCCAGTTGTTGATCGGCGGCTTGCCCACCATCTCGTGATGACGCACGCGCGTGGTGCCGCAGTGCGACCAGTAGAGACGCACCTTGTCGCGTGTCGGCCCGCCCAGCAGTTCGGTCACGGAAATATTGCGCGCGCGCGCCGCAATATCCACCAGCGCGCATTCGATGCCGGCGATGGCCCGCGCCGCGATACCGCCGGGACTGGAGCGCGTTACGCGCATCATGTCGATAAAGCGCATTTCATAGGAACACGGATCGCGGCCGACCAGCACCGGTGTCAGATCGCGCACCATGCCTTCCACCGAGTTGGTGACGCGGTAATCGGAACACTCGCCCCAGCCGGTGATGCCCTCGTCGGTTTCGACCTTGACATAGGTCCACGCGCGCCAGCCGCCGTCCACGACAAAGGTTTCGAGTTTGGTGATTTTCATATTGCTCTCCGCTTATGGGTTACGCACAAACAAACGACGGCAAGTACGAAGCAGGTGCCCAACCGCTCCCGTCGTTCTGGCGACGGTCAGAACCCGGGTTGCAACTACGCCCTGGATTCCGGCCTGCGCCGGAATGACGACTTCACTACATCACCGACCGCACCAGCCCGCCGTCCA
>CADECM010000078.1:16047-31356 GCA_902825845.1 uncultured beta proteobacterium | reverse complement strand
CCGCGCAAAAACGCGAAATGTACAACTACCAGCGGCGCTCGGTGGTGCTGATCAAGCGGCTGTGAACGACACGCCCATGAACCCGAACCCAGCCGCGCCGCCGTTCACCTGGCCCTACGCCGCCATGCTGGCGCTAAGCCTGGCGCTGGGCATCGCCATCGCGGCGGGCGCGGATGCCTGGGGCGACCGCGGCAGCATCACCGCAGCCGGGCTGCTGGCCGATTGCGCGGCGCCGCTGTTTATCGCAATGGCGATGGCGGTGTTCGGTCGTCTCACCCACCTGCGCCTGTTTGAAAACGGCACGACCGGCGCGTTGAAATAATTCCGTCATATTGTTGAACTAGACTCGGGAGGTTAACCCATGGCTCGAACGGTGAAATGCATCAAGCTGGGACGCGAGGCCGAGGGCCTGGATTTTCCGCCCTATCCCGGCGACGTGGGCAAACGCATCTTCGACAACGTGTCGAAGGAAGCGTGGAAGCAGTGGCTCGAACATCAGAAAATGCTGGTCAATGAAAACCGCCTCAGCCTCGCAGACAAGAAATCGCGCGATTATCTTGCGCAGCAAATGGAGAAACATTTCTTCGGCGGCGGCGCCGATGCGGCGGCGGGATACGTCGCCCCCAACAGCCGCTGACGGCGGCGGGGCGAGCGCGCCCCCGCAGGTGAAGTGACCATGAGCAGCGCGGACTTGGCGCCGGAATTGTTCCTGAACCGCGAGACCGGCCAACTCGCGTTTAACCGCCGGGTGCTGGCGCAGGCGGAGCACGCCGATACGCCGCTGCTGGAGCGGCTGCGGTTCCTGTGTATCGTCAGCAGCAATCTCGATGAATTCTTCGAGATCCGCGTGGCCGGTCTGCACGCCGAAATCGAAGCCGGCACCGCGGCGTTTGGTCCCGACCGCCTGCCCGTGAAAGAGGTGTACTTGCAGGTCGCCAGACAGGCGCACGCGCTGGTTGAGGCGCAGTATCGCCTGTTCAATGAAGACATCACGCCGGCACTGGCGCGCGCGGGCATTCGCTTCCTGCAGCCGGGGGATTTCACGCCGGCACAGGCGGCATGGATAAAGAGTTATTTTTTGCGCGAAGTGATGCCGGTGCTGACGCCCATCGGGCTCGACCCGTCGCATCCGTTTCCGCGCGTGCTCAACAAGAGCCTCAATTTTGCGGTCGAACTGGAGGGCCGTGATGCCTTCGGGCGCAATTCGGGCCTCGCCATCGTCCCCGCGCCGCGCGTGCTGCCGCGCGTGATTCAGTTGCCGGCCGACATCGCGCAGCAGGCCGGCGACCATGACTTTGTGCTGCTCAGCTCCGTCATGCACGCGCATGTGTCGGAACTGTTCGCCGGCATGAAGGTGGTGGACAGTTACCAGTTTCGCGTCACCCGCAACAGCGACCTTTTCGTCGATGAGGAAGAGGTCAAGGATCTGCGCGCGGCGCTGCGCGGCGAACTGCCGCACCGCCAGTTCGGTGACGAGGTGCGGCTCGAAATTTCCGCCAACTGCCCGCAGCAGATTTGCGATTTTCTGATGGGGCAGTGCAAGCTCGATCCTGAAGACGTCTACCGCGTGGATGGCCCGGTGAATCTGGTGCGTTTGATGAGCGTGCCGGACCGCGTGCACCGGCCGGATCTGAAGTATCCGGTGTTCGAAGCGGGCCTGCCCGACAACATCAATCAGGCCGGCGGCATGCTGCAAGCGATCCAGGCGGGCGACCTGCTGCTCTATCACCCGTTCCAGTCGTTCCAGCCGGTGATTTCGTTTCTCGAGGAAGCGGCGCGGGACCCGCAGGTGGTGGCAATCAAGCAGACCGTCTACCGCACCGGCAGCGATTCCGTCCTGATGGAAAGCCTGATCAATGCGGCGCGCAGCGGCAAGGAAGTCACCGTGGTGCTGGAGTTGCTGGCGCGCTTCGACGAGGAAGCCAACATCAACTGGGCGCAACGCCTCGAGGACGCCGGCGCGCACGTGGTGTATGGCGTGGTCGGCCACAAAACCCACGCCAAGCTATTGATGGTGGTGCGGCGCGAACCGGAGCACGCGGAGAGCCCGCTGCGCCGTTATGTGCATCTGGGCACCGGGAATTATCATCCGCGCACCGCGAAGCTTTACACCGACTTCGGGCTGTTTACCTGTAACGAAAAAATCACTGCCGACGTCAATGAAGTGTTCATGCAGCTGACCGGACTCGGGCGCGCCACCAAACTGCACCACCTGTGGCAGGCGCCGTTTACGCTGCACCGGAACGTGCTGCGCGCGATCCACGCGGAGACGGCCCATGCGCAGGCCGGCCGCGCGGCGGCGATTACCGCGAAGATGAACGCACTGCTCGACCCGGAGGTGATCGCCGCCCTCTACGAAGCATCCAAGGCCGGGGTGAAAATCGACCTCGTGGTGCGCGGCGTGTGCGCGCTGCGCCCCGGCGTACCCGGCGTGTCGGAGACGATCACGGTGCGCTCGATCGTGGGACGGTTTCTGGAACATTCGCGCATATTCCGCTTCTGGAATGACGGCAAGGATGAGGTCTTCCTGTCGAGTGCGGACTGGATGGGACGCAATTTTTTCGGGCGCGTCGAGGTGGCGTTTCCGGTGCTGGATGCGAAGCTCAAGCAGCGTGTGATTGACGAGGGCCTGACGCCCTATCTCGAGTGCGAACCTCAATCGTGGCGCATGGATCAAAGCGGCGCCTATCATCCTGGCGCAGCCAGTACCAACGACGGCACCAACGCGCAGTATCGGTTGCTGTCGATTCTCGCCACCACGGCGGCAGCCGGCTGAGTCGGTTGTTGGCGGGAAAGCCGCTGTCGGCAGGCGCCGCGGCACGCATTGAATTGCCCCGCACGGGCGCGCACAATAGACGCTCTTCTTCTTCGATTCAAAGCCATGGATTTGATTCTCTGGCGTCACGCCGATGCCGCCGATGGCTCGCCGGATCATGCGCGTGAACTCACCGCCAAGGGCCGCGGCCAGGCCTCGCGCATGGCGGCGTGGCTCAACCAGCGCCTGCCACCGGACGCGGTGGTGCTGGTGAGTCCGGCGCTACGCGCGCAGCAAACGGCGCGCGCGCTGAAGCGCGAATTTTCCACCTGCGCCGCGCTCGACACCGGCAGCGATTGTGCCGCCGTGCTGAAAGCCGTCGGCCCTGTCGAGGACCGTGGCGTCACACTGGTGGTGGGGCATCAACCCACGCTGGGTCGCATCGCTGCGCTGCTATTGACCGGCGACGCGGGAGAAATGAGCGTGAAAAAAGGCGCGGTGTGGTGGCTGAGCGTGCGGCGGGACTACCGGACCGTGGCGCAGGTGCGCGCAGTAATGACACCCGGGCTGCTGTAAGCCGCAGGCGCGGCACGCGTCGGCCCGCAGGTGTATTCCTAAATATTGTTTAAAAACAGATAGTTACATAATATGCCGGCGCAGGAAATCACGCTCCCCGACGACCGCGATGAGTACCAGTACTTTCTGGAAAAGCCGTGGTCGGACGGCTTTCCCGTGGTGGCGCCGAATCAACAACGCCTGCACTGGATGCTCACGGGCACCCGCCGCGACCCCGATGAAGTTGTTGGCGTCATCCCGCCCGCGGGCGAGACCGCCACCGTGCGTGACGTCGCGCTGCATGCGCTGATGGCAGGCTGCAAGCCGGACTATTTGCCGGTGGTGCTGGGTGCCGTCAAAATCATGTTGCGCGACGAATTCAACATGGGCGGCGTGCAATGCACCATGCACGGCGTGGCGCCGTTGATGATCGTCAACGGGCCTTACGCGCAACAGATCGGCATTCACGGCGGCAATGGCTGCTTCGGGCCGGGCTTTCGCGCCAACGCCACCATCGGCCGCGCCATCCGCCTGATACTGATGAATCTGGGCGGCGGTCTGGCCGGCCTCGCCTCGGCCACGGTGTTCGGTTCGCCCATCCGCTACACCGCCTGCCTTACCGAAAACATGGCGCTGACGCCATGGGAAACGCTGGCGCAGGCGCACGGCTACGGCAAGGACGACAACGTGATCACCTGCGCCATGGCGGAAAGCCCGCGCCTGCATTTTGACGACGTGAGCACCGAGCCGCAGCGGCTGCTGCGCGGCATCGGCGATTCGATGACGTCCACCGGCTCGTGGAACATGTGGTTCAACTCCGATGTGGTGGTGGCGATGGGTCCGCAGCATGCGCGGCTGTGCGCGGACGCGGGCATGAGCCGCGCGCAGGTGCGGCAGCGCTTGTGGGCGCTGGCCGAACGCAGACAGGGCGATCTGCGGCACCGCGGCAACTGGCGTGAGGAGCGCGCACGCGCACTGGGCATCGATCCCAACGACGACGACGCGCCGTTCAAGGCGGTGAAAGACGTGAATCGCGTGCACCTGATCGTCGCCGGCGGTTTGGGGCCGGTGACTGCGGTGTGCCACGGCTGGAATGAATCGAGTCACGCGGTGCATGGCACCTACGACATCTGACAAAGGAGCCTGATATGGTCACACGCATCATCGATCCCAGCGCCGGCGGCAGCGACACGAAAATTCAACTGGCGCCGCGTCCCATGGATTTACGCGGCAAGGTGGTGGGCATCATCGACAACACCAAGGAGCAGGCCGACGTCATCGCCGAGGCGATGGCTGAAGGGCTGCGCGAGCACTATGGCGTTGCGAAAACCATCATCCGCCGCAAGCCGTATTTCTCGAAACCGGCGCCAACCGCGATGCTGGACGAACTGGCCCGGGAAGTCGACGTCGCCATTGCCGCCGTCGGCGGGTGAGGGTCCTGCACGTTGTGCAGTGTGCACGACGCCGTGGAGTTCGAAAAGCGCGGGATTCCCGCGACGGTGATCCTGACGCAGATATTCAAGAACGCAGCCATTCACCAGTTCAAAAGCCGCGGCATGGATGGTCACCCGATGATCGAACTGCCGCACCCGATCAGTAATCTGAGTTACGAGAAAATGCACGCGCTGACGCTGCAGTATCTCGATCAGCTGGTGCGGCAAGTGACGAGTTGACCCGAAAACGTCCACCTTGCCATTCCCGCGCGGGCGGGAACGACAAGTTCGCGGAATTACCCGTGATGCAAAGGTGAATATATGCCGATCGTTAAACGCGCCAACCATCCCGATATCCACTACACCGTCGACGACTACACCGACCCGTGGAAAAACGCGCCCTATCTGTTCCTGCAGCACGGCTTCGGCCGCTCCGGCAAGTTCTGGTACAGCTGGGTGCCGTATCTTGCGCGCTGGTTCAAGGTGGTGCGTCCGGATGCGCGCGGTTTGGGGCAATCGCCGGCGACGTTTGACCTTGAGCGCGACTTCACCGTCGAAAACTGCGTCAGTGATCTCGCCGCCATCATCGACCATCTGGGCGCGGATGCGGTGCACTACTGCGGCGAATCGATGGGCGGCATCCTCGGCATGGTGCTCGCCGCCACGCACCCACGGCGCGTGCGCACGCTGACGCTGGTGTCCTCGCCGGTGAACCTCAACGAAACCACCAAGACCACCTACGCGCTGGGCCATCAATCGGAAGCCGAAGCGCAAAAAGCCATGGGCATGAAAGCGTGGGTGGCCGCCACCAACCGAACCACGCGCTTTCCCGCGAATGCCGACCCGAAGCTGCTGGATTGGTACGAACAGGAATTCGCGGCCAGCAACCCTGATGTGCAGGCCGCGATGAGCCGCGCACTGCATGCCAGCAGTGCGTTGCCGTATCTGTCGAAAATCGCGGCGCCGGTGCTGGGCCTGTATCCGTCTGCCGGGCCGATCACCAGCGATGAGCAGATGGACATGCTCAGGCAAAACATCCGCAAGCTGCAGGTGATCCGCGTGCCGTCGACCTTTCACAAAATCCAGTTGATGTTCCCGCGCACCTGCGCCACCCATCTGCTGCATTTTGCCGCGGCACACGATGGGTCGGTGTGTCACGAGGCGTAGCCAGCGTGCGGGCAACGGCCACGCCGGCACAAGCCTTGCCGCTCCCGTCGAATCCCCGCGCCGGATCATCCTTTTTCCACCCGGCGGCCCGCGAGACCTGCCGGCAATGCTGTCTGGCGTAGTACAGACGGGAGACAGGGCCAGGCAAGGCTGATTGCTTGGCGCGCCATCGGCGCGATGCGGGCCGGATTATGCCTATGGCGTACGGTCTACGCCATCAGACATATTTCGCGCGCACCGGTGCAAGCGTAACGTTGGTGGTGCCGTGTTCAAGGCTTGTGCATCGCGGCGCGGGTTGGCACCAACCCAGCCGCTTGCGCACACCATCAACCTTACTTCCTGCCAGGAGAAATCGCATGCCCTTTCCCACCCCCAATGCCGACGAGAGCCTCGTCTGCCGTGAGATTGTCAATCCGGCCGCGAATGCCGCGGATCAGGTTGCAGCGCCGTTTATCGGCAATTTCCACAAGACGTTGCCGCACAATGCGTTTGGCGAGGTTATCCCCGCGGCCTACCGCACGCTCGAACGCACGTGCATCGAGATCGAGGCGGGCGCGCCGCGCAATTTCGAGGATGTGCCTGCCGGGCCGCTGTCCGACCCGGCGCAAACACCGTTTGCCGCCAATGCGCATCCGCCACTGGTCAAGGGCGTGGCGACGTTTGTCAGCCCGCTGGCCGGCGCGTCGACCGAGACGCATGGACCGGATCCCAAAACCATGGAAATGCTGCCCGCGCCGGCGTGCCGTTCGATCACCGCGACCGCGGAGATGATCGAACTGTACTGGATGGCGTTGTTGCGCGACGCGCCATTGCTCGCCTTCCAGCAGCACCGGGCAGCGCCCGATGCGGGGTGCGCCGGACTATCGGCACACGATGGACCACTCGGCTACAACGTCGCAAATCGTATCGACGATGCACGCAAGGCCATCAACCGCATGTTCGACATTGCGGTGAGTGTCGACACGGACCCCGGCAAGCTGCGCGTGCCGCTGGATGCAGCAGGCGGCGCGGGGGGCGCGAGTGTCGTGCTGCAAACCCTGTTTCGCAGCGGCTTGCAGGATGAGAACTTCGGCCCGCTGATCAGTCAGTTCTTCCTTCAGCCGATTGGCTACGGCACACAGACCATCGATCAGAAACAGGTGCCGTATATCGCCAAAACCGATTTCCTTACCGCACACGGGGACTGGTTGCTGGCGCAGAACACGGGCAAGGACAGGTATGGCCGCGACTATGGAAGCTGCAACAACTATGCGGATCAACTGCATCGCGGCGCCAGCTACTACCCGGCGGGGAACGGGAAGCGCTACATTTCGACAATGCGGGATATTGCCCGCTTCGTGAACCGCGATGCCCTGCATCAGGCGTACTTCAACGCGGCACTGTTCCTGCTGGGCATCGACGCACCGGTGGACGAGGGCAATCCCTACCGCGCCCATCGTTACTCGCGCGAGGGCGGTTTTGCGACGCTCGGTGGTCCGGATCTGCTGACGCTGGTTTCAGAGGTGGCGAGCCGCGCACTCAAGGTGGTGTGGCGGCAAAAATGGCTGGTGCATCGGCGCTGCCGGCCGGAGGTGTTTGCCGGCCTGCTGCAGATGCAGCACAATGGATTCGGCGGCGAAACCCGCGACTATCGCATCCCGGCTTCCGTCAGCGGCTCGCCCAATTTCGCGACGGCGCTGAACGATACGCTTGCCGCGGTAAGCAGTCACAACGCCGCGCTCAACGGCGGCACCGGGACCTACTTCCTGCCCATGGCCTTCTCCGCGGGTTCTCCCAGCCATCCCGCCTACGGCGCGGGGCATGCGACGGTCGCGGGGGCATGCGTCACCGTGCTCAAAGCCTGGTTTGACGAAGATGCCAAGCTCGGGGAGGTTTACCAGCAGGCCAACGACAACGCGAATATTGCGCTCAACGGACCGAAGGATCCGCCGGGCGGCGACTTGAAACTGCTGCAACCCGGCTATCGCCGCTCCGCCGGCGGGCTGGACGATTTCTGCGACCCGCAGCAGTACGTCGCCGCCGACGCCGGTGACATGACTGTCGGTGGCGAACTCAACAAGATCGCGAGCAATGTCGCGATGGGACGGTCGATGGGCGGTGTGCACTGGCGCACGGACAATACCCGCAGCCTGCGGCTGGGGGAATTGATCGCAGTCGAACTGCTGCGCAAACGCACGAGCGAGTACGCGGAGCGGCCGGTGTCGTTTACCTTCCGTTCCTTCGATCGTCAAAGGGTGCACATCACGCAGGGACAGGTCAGCAAATCCTAGCGTCTGATGGCATGGCTTCGCGCAGTGGGGACGTGCCGTAGTCGGCAAGTCCCCACTAGCGCGTCAGCTTTTTACCACTGCCGTTTCCCACACCGGCAACGTCCGCGCCGCAAACGGCAAATCCCATGCCGCGCAGTTTGCGCGGTCGACAATTTCCACCGGCAGTTTGATTTCCCGCGGCACTGGCTCGCCACGCAGGTGGCGCACGGCCGCTTCGGTGGCGAGGCAAGCCATTTTCATCGCGTCAAAACTCGCAGTGGCGAGCAGCTTGCCCGCTTTGATGGCAGCAATGGCGTCGGGCACGGCGTTGACGCCGACAATGGGCGGCAGCGGTCTGCCGGCAGCTTCGAGCGCATCGATGGCGCCCAGCGCCATCGCGTCGTTGGCTGCAAGGATGGCGTCGAAGGCCATGCCACTCGCCAGCACGCGCGCCATTTCTCGGTGCGCAACGCTTTGCAGGAACTCGCCCGGCACGTCGGCCACGCGTGTGATGTCGGGATGCGCGGCAAAGGCTTGCGCAAAGCCGGCGAGGCGGTCACGGCCGGAAACGGAGCCGTGCGTGCCTGCCAGCACCAGCACACGGCCAATCAAATTAATGTTTAAAAACAGATATTTAGATATATCGCCCGCAAGTGCCGCATCGTCCGAGCCGGCGTGACTCAGCCACTCGCCGCCCACCAGGCGATTGACGAAACTGAACACCGGTATGCGCGCGGCGTTGAGTTTTTGGATCGAAGGAACCATCGCCTCGGCATCGGTGGCGACGAACAGCACCGCATCGGGTTTGTCGTTGGCGATGGCCTGATCCACGAACGCCTGTTGTTCTGCCGCGCTATCGGGCACCACGGGCACGTAGTGCGTAATGCGCGCGTTGAGGCGCTGCGCGACGCGTTCGGCACCGAGGCGTGCGGCTTCGTAGGCCGGGTTCTCGCGGTTCTTGGTGAACATGGCGAGACGGAAAGGGTTTGAATTTTTTGTGATCATGTTTTTCCTTCTGCACCAGCGACGTTGCGAAGCGTCTGATCGTGCGTCACCATCATTTGCCGTTCCCGCGCAGGCGGGAAACCATAGGGTGTCTCCAGTGCCGCTGTGTTATGGGTTCCCGCCTGCGCGGGAACAGCAGATGATGGTTTTGCGGTTTAAGGCTTTCACAGCGGTCATGCGACGAAAAACCGCTCTTGTAACGCCTCCAGCCCCACCTTCGCCAACAATTCACCCAGCCGCCGCGCCGGCCGCGCGCGCGGCAGATCCTTGTAACTCGCAATAATCAATTCATTTTTCAGCGAATGTTCCCAGCCCACCAGCTCGGTGACGTTGACCTGGTAGCCGTGCGCCTCCAGCTGCAGGCAGCGCAATACATTGGTGATATGCCCGCCGAATTCGCGCGTGTGCAGCGGGTGGCGCCACGCTTCGGTCAGCGGGTCGCCGAGCGCAGCGCTTTTGTTCTTGCGCAAGGCGGCGGCGACTTCCGCCTGACAGCACGGCGCGAGCACGATGAAGCGTGCGTGCCTGCTCAAGGCAAAGCGTATCGCATCGTCAGTCGCGGTGTCGCAGGCGTGCAGTGCGGTGACCACATCGAGCGCTGCGGGCAGTTGCGACGCGTTCATGGCGTCCGCCACGGACAGATTTACGAACGTCATGCGCGAAAATTGCAGCTCGCGGGCCAGAGCAGCCGACTTTTGCACCAGCTCGCCGCGCGCCTCGATGGCATAAATGTGCGAGGCATCGTCGCGCGCCTTGAAAAACAGATCGTAGAGGATGAAGCCCAGATACGACTTGCCCGCGCCAATGTCGGCCAGCCGCGCGCTGCCGCGATCGCCGATGACCTGGCGCAGCAGCGGCTCAATGAATTGATACAGGTGATACACCTGCTTCAGCTTCCTGCGGCTGTCCTGATTCATGCGCCCGTCGCGCGTGAGGATGTGCAGGGCCTTCAGCAGTTCAATCGATTGCCCAGGGCGGATTTCGGCGAGTTCCGGCAGCGGCGTTGACTTGGCGTTTTGGCGGGGCATGATCGTGCGCAGTTTAACGGAATGCCACGGGGGCGGTATCATCGGTTCACCGCAACAGGTTTGAGGGCCCGCCATGCCATTTGAAGATTCGCTGAAGGAACTCGAACGCCGCCAACAACAAGCGCTCGCCATGGGCGGCGACAAGAAGCTCGCCGAGCGCAAGGCGAGCGGCATGCTCAATGCGCGCGAGCGCATCGACCGGCTGTTCGATTCCGGCACGTTCATCGAATCCGGGCGGTTCGCGGTGTCATCGCGGCCCGAGGACAGGGCCAATACCCCCGCCGATGGCAAAGTGTCGGGCTTTGGCCGCATCAACGGGCGCGAGGCCGCCGTTATCGCCAACGATTTCACGGTGAAGGGCGCATCGAGCGCCAATATCAACATCAAAAAACTCAAGCACATCAAGCAAAGCGCGCGCAAACGCGGCATACCCGCGGTGTTCCTCGGTGAATCCACCGGCGCGCGCATGCCGGATGTGATGGGCGCGGATTCCATCGGCTCCAAGGACGACCCCATCGAGTACATGCGCATGCGCGAAAATCCCTGGGCGGCGGCGGTGCTCGGGCATTGCTACGGCTCGTCGGCGTGGTATGCGTCGCTATCGGATTTTTGCGTCTTCCGCAAGGGCGCGATCATGGCGGTGTCGAGCCCACGCCTGATCAAAATGGCCACCGGCAACACCGTCGATCCCGAGGCGCTCGGCGGCTGGCAGGTGCATGCCGAAGCGAGCGGCATCGCCGATCAGGTGGTCGACACCGACGAACAGGCCATCGACGCGATCAAGCAGTTTTTGTCGTATCTGCCCAGCCACCATAACGAGCCGCCGCCGGAAGTTGCGGTGCCTGAGGGGTCGGGCGCAGAGATGCCGAAGATCATGGATATTCTTCCCGCCTCGAACAATCAGGTCTACGACGTGAAGAAGATCATTCGCGCCATCGTCGACAGGGACTCGATGTTCGAGATGAAGTCGCGCTATGGCCGCGCCGTCACCACGGCACTGACGCGGCTTGACGGCAAGAGCGTCGGCATCATCGCCAACAACCCGCTGCACAAGGGTGGCGCCATCGGCGCGCAGGAATGCCAGAAGGTGCAGGCGTTTTTTGTGCTGTGCGATTCGTTCAACATACCCGTCGTGCTGCTGGTCGATCAGCCGGGTTTTCTGATTGGCGTGGAGGGCGAGCAACTGGGCATCACCGGCAAGGTGATGAACTGGCTGAACGCGATGGAGCTGGTCACCGTGCCGAAGCTGTCGGTGGTGATGCGCAAGAGCTACGGTCTCGCGGTATCCAACATGGGGGCAGGCGGTAATGCGGACGAAGTCGCGTGCTGGGTCACCGCCGAGGTGAGTTTCATGAAACCGGAATTCGGCGCGCAAATTGCCTATGGCGCGTCACCCGGCGAGCCGGAGAAATTCAGGGAAGCCGTGGCCAGGATGAACAAGGGCACCACGCCGTACGACATGGCGGGCATCTACACTGCGCACGACGTGATCGATCCGCGCGACACCCGCGAATGGCTGATCCGCATGCTTGAGGTGCATCGCCTGCGCCTGAGCGGCGGCGTGGGCCAGCACCTGATGCGGACCTGGCCGACCTCTTACTAGAAATCGCCTCAAACCCTGAAGGCAGACGAGCGCCGCCACCAAGATACCGCGGGTTAGCGAACCTTGTCCGCCAGCCAGCGTGCAATCAACGCCGCGATCTCGAGATTGTTCTTTTCGATCATGACCATATGGCCGTTGCCGCGGATGCCGGCGTTTTCCAGCCGCACGAAGTCAGCTTTGACCCCGGCTTGCTGCAGATATTTGGCGGTGCAGTGATCGTAGGCCGCGTGGTAGGAGGCCTCGGCAGCAAAGATCATTACCGGTATCGATTGCATCGACGTCAGCTTGCGCGCCGGCTCTGCCTGCAGCAGACATTTCACCAGGTTCGGGCCGTCTGCCGCGGCCTGCTCAACGGTCTGGATCTGGGCAGGATCGGTAACCGCAGGCGAGTACGTCATCGGGGTTTCGGTGACGCCCCAATTGCGTGCCGCGGCGGTGCCGAAAACCGCGTTGCGGAAAGGCGGCCCCGAAGGCTCGGCGGCAACAATCGCTTTGACGAGTTTGGGGCGCGCATCCGCAATGACCCAGCCGAACGGGCCGGACTGTGAGTGCGTGAACACGATGGCCGGGCCGATCTTGTCCAACAGGGCGGCGCCGGCTTCACGCAGCATGATTTCGCTGACGCTGTTGGGACGCAGAAACTGCACCTGCGAGGCATAGAACTGGTCGAACACGGGATTGCCACGCTGTCCGCGGTCGGGCCCCTCTCCGGGAAACTGCGTGTGCAGCGCCGCCTGCGGCCACAGCTTGAATTTGGCGGTGGCGGTGAAGCGCTTCTCCAGCACGTCCGCCGGAAAGCGTACCGCCGTGCCAGCCGTGCCGGCATCCGCGGAACGGCCGCGTGCGGGCTGATCGACAACATAAACGGCGTAGCCCTGCTCGACGAAGTAGTCTGCCCAACCCTTGCGCCCGTCCGGCGTGCCGGTGAAATTGGTGCCGGTCTGGGCGGCGCCATGAATCATTACGATGGGATACGGTTTTGTGATCTGCGCCGGGATGCGCGACTCGACGTACATCTGCCGTTCCATGATCGGCCCGGCCTTGGTGTCCACGTAGCGGCCACCGGCAAATAGGTAGCCGTGTTTCACCGCAGCTGTCTGCGTGTTGGCGCAGCCGGCCAGCGCGGCGGCGCCAATCAACACGATCAGCAAACCTTTGCCCAAGCCGCCTGCCCTGATGTGCGCGCGCATTGTGCTTCTCCCTGGATTCCGTTCGGAACGTGGATTCTACGGCATTCCGCCGTAAATCCCGGGAGATTCCATGACGCCGGGCTAGCGCCTTACAGGTGTGCGGTGCTGGCGTCGTGCCCCTACGCGGGCGCGTGCCACCCCGCATCCGCCCACAGTTCACCACTCACCGCGGAGTTGGCGAGCATGAAGCAGATGGCATCCGCGATTTCTTCCGGGCGAATCAGCCGGCTCAGTTGCGTATACGGCAATATATGCTTGTTGATGTAGTCTTCGCCCAAGGCGCGCACCATCGGCGTGTCGGTGAATCCCGGATGAATCAGGCCGCAGCGCACGCCATGAAACACCGCTTCTTTCATGATCGTGGCGGCCGCGCCTTCAAGCCCGGCCTTGGTGCTCGCATACGATATCTGCCCGCGGTTGCCCTGGGATGACACCGAGCCGATGAATACGATGGCGCCTTGCATGCCCTCGGCAGGAAGCCAGCGCTTGAGGCCGGCGGCCGCGCGTTTCTCGGCGATGCGCGCAATCATCTCCAGCGCCCAGTACACCGGCGCCACGAGATTGACGTCCAGAACCTTTTTGAACTGGTCGACCGGGTAAATGCGCGCCTTGCCGCTCAGCTTGTCGATGCGCACAGCCAGCTCGTCGCGCGTAATGCCGGCGGCGGGCACGCAAATGGTGACTGTGTCGAATCGGCTGCTGATCGAGTTGAAGACCGATTCACGAAACGCGTCGTCCGTGGTGTCCCCCCGATACGGAAATGCCACCCGGCGGCCGGCAACCTGATCGACTTCCGCCGCGACGGCTTCGATGTTTTCGCCAATATCCACCAGCGCCAGCGCCTGCACGTTGCGCCGCGCCAAATCGGCGGCGACGGCTCTGCCGATGCCGCTTGCGGCCCCGGTAATGACTGCGACCTTTCCTGCGATTTCCATGGTGCCCCCTGAATTTTGTTGCTGCGCATCATTCTAGATTCTTTCTTGGCGGCTGTCACGCTGCGCAAACGCGCGCCAGAGCGACATAACACGCTCTTTTCACATTACCGCAGTCGGGCCTCGGCACCGGGCGTTGGACGCGTTCTCAACCTGACACGATCAGCAAGTCAATTTGCTGAATTAACCGCAAAAACAGCTCCGGTATCGTCTGGACTACCCGACTTGGCGGCTTTGGATTGCGTTGCAAAGCAATGATCTGGAGACTAGGCTGTGACGTTCGGGGGCCATTATGGTGCGTCGCGTCAAAAAAGGTTGATTTCAAAGCCCATGCAAACCATACTGGTGACGCACTGCACTATCCGCCACCAGTAATCGGTTACGGTGTGTCGGCTTAGGTGCGTTTGCGCAGACTTCGAAATCTTGTACGACACGGCGAGGTGCGAAATGACGAAAGAACGTTGCCCGAATTGCGGCGGCAGCGACGTGGCTACGCGCATAGTGAATGACTGCCTGCGGGCCGCGGATCCGCGGGGCAAGGCTTTTGATCTGACGTTGCAATTGCCGGTTTGCCGCTGCAGGTCCTGCAAATTTTGCTGGCAAGGTCGGGATGCGCTGGCCGCCAAGGAAGCGGCATACCAGCACGCCATTCGCAAGCAGTTGGCCAGCCAGGCGTCGACATAGCCTTAAAGCGTCCGGTAACTGGCAACGAAGTCAGCGTTCCAGCGGCTACCGTATCACCGCTGCGTTCCGAGCGCTCGATGGCGAGCGAGATTTCAAGATTGCGCCGTGCATCGTCGACCGTCGCCAGTACATTCGGATGGCCGGTGGTGCAGTGATCCAGCCAGGCACGGGTTTCGCTGGCCAGCGGGCCCCAGAAATCACCCACCGCCCAGCACCCCGGGGTGGAACTGCCGGGGAAAACCATATTGGCTTCCTGACCGGCGAGGTGCGCGTACGGCACGCTGCGTTCGGTGTAGAGGATTTCGTCGGTGTTATCGCCGTCGATCAGCAGCACGCCTTGCTGCCCAGCAGTTCTTCGCGGCTGCTTAACCCGCGCGACAGATATTGCTCTGGCAGGCCGTAGTAGATGCCTGCGCTGATCGCCGCGCCGTCGGTACAGGTGAGTATCGCCCACGTCAGCTCGTGCACGTTGTCGCTGACACCGTGGTTGCGTCCGGAACTGTATTCGCGCGCGTACACCTCCACCACCGGATTGCCTTCGAGGATCCAGCACATGAGGCCGATGTAATAGGTGAGCGAGGTCACCACCGGCGTCTCGACAATTTCGCGACCGCGTTTGCCGCGCGCCTGCGAACGCAGGCTGTAGGCGCGCGTGGCCGCCGACGATTTTGCCGAGGCGGCCCTGCGCCACCTGCTCCCTGGCGCGCA
>CADECM010000078.1:0-15947 GCA_902825845.1 uncultured beta proteobacterium | reverse complement strand
TGGCGCGCAAACGCATCCATGATCTGGTTGGCGTCATCGGGTGCGCGGCCGATGGGCTTTTCGCACAGCACAACCTTGCCCATTTCAATCGCCTGCAACACCGGCTGCAGATGCGCAAAGTTCGGCGTGCAGACGATCACGGCGTTGACGTCCGGATGCGCGATGACGTCAAGATTGTTACCCGAATGAAATTGCGCGCCGACGTTTCCCGCCATGTTCCGGGCGCGGACGGGGTCGCTGTCGGCACAGGCCAGAAAGCGCACCCCGGGGTGATGCGCCGAAATATGCGCGCGCAATTCGCCCATGCGGCCCGAACCCACGATGGCAACGCCGCTTTCCCTTTCGCGCATGATGGTCTTCCGGAAAAATGGGGGAATTGCAGCGTCGGATTATAGGCCGGCCCACAGCCGTTGAATGACCGCTTGCGCGGGCCTAGAATCCGCGCTGGGCGTAGCGGGGGCAACAAATGAGAAACGTGGACGCAATGGAATTTATGTCATCGCAATGGCAGGCATCGCCGACGTGCCGGCCGCGCCGTTGACGCCGGCAGTTCGCGCTGTCACGACCGCCGACGCGGCCGCGATCTGCGCGATTTACAACCCCTACGTCGAGCAGACGGTCATCTCGTTCGAGCAAGCGCCCGTTGCCGAAACCGACATGGCCAGGCGCATCGCGGAATACACCGCGCTGTATCCGTGGCTGGTCGCCGCAGTGAACGGCAAGGTTGTCGCCTACGCCTATGCCACGCGCTGGCGCACACGCGCGGCCTACGACTACACACTGGAGAGCACGGTCTACGTCGACAAGGAATACACCGGCCGCGGCATCGCCAGGCCGTTGTATCTGCAGCTGCTGCGCGAACTCAAAGCGCGCGGCGTGCGCGCGGTGGTGGGCTGTATCGCACTGCCCAATGACGCGAGCGTCGCGCTGCACGAAAAATGCGGTTTTGTGAAGGTCGCGCATTTCCCGCAGGTGGGGCGCAAGTTCGAGCGTTGGATCGACGTGGGCTTCTGGCAGGCCACGCTCATTGCCTAAAAAGACAATAAAATCAGATAGTTATATATTTTCATCGCGCGCGTGCGGCAGGGCTGCCGGGGACCGCGTTTGATTCGCCACGTGCGCCGCAGGCGCTACCACGGCGGCCTCTTGCGGTAACCTGAAACGCGCCACCAGCGCGGCCAGACGCTGCGATTCGCCGCCCAACTGGCTCGCGGAATGGGTCCAGGTGCCGACCATGCCGGTGTTGTTGTGGGTGAGCTGATCGAGTTCCTGAATGGTGCGCGCGAGCTGATCGATTTCGCGGCTCTGGCGGTGCGCGGCGTCCGACACGTTGCGGATGACGTTCGACACCTGATCGATGGCCTGGCTGACATCGTCGATTTTCTGGCGCGCGCCGCCGGCACTGTGCGCGCCGCGCTCGACGCGTTCGACCGAGGCTTTGATCAGAGCGCGAATCTCGCCGGCCGCTTGCGATGATCTCTGCGCCAGCGCGCGCACTTCGGCCGCCACCACCGCGAAACCGCGGCCCTGCTCGCCGGCGCGCGCGGCCTCCACCGCCGCGTTCAGCGCGAGGATGTTGGTCTGAAACGCTATGCTGTCGATGACGCCGATGATCTCGGCGATTTTTGCCGACGACGCGCGAATCTCCTCCATGGTCTGCGACAGTTCACCCACCGCGGTGCTTCCTTCGCGCGCGGCGTGGGTGGCGGTGCCGGCAAGATCGGCGGCTTCGCGTGCGGACGCCGTGGACGCCTGCACCATGTCGAGCAGCCCGTCCATGGACCCCGCGGTACGGCGCAGGCTGGCCGCGGCGTTGACACTATGGTCGTTCAGCGTGCCGGCACCACGCGAAATGTCAGTGGAGGTATCGGCAATGTGTTCGGTGGCGAGACGGATATCACCGATGGCGGCGATCCACGCCTTGCGCACATTGTCGGTGGCTGCCACCAACTGCCCGATTTCATCGTCCCGTTGCATCCGCGGCACCACGGTGAGATCCCCATCGGCCACGGCGCTGGCCACGCGCCGCGCCTGGTTCACCGCCGCCACGATACGCCGCATGACAAAACCCACCAGCACCATGCCGATCGCTATTGCGATGACACCGACGACGCCTGCCACCCACAAGGCGCGCCGTTGCTGCGCGATCACCGCGCCCATGACCTGTTCGCCTTGCGCGTCGGCCGATTTCGCCAGCGCATCGATGCCGGCGTTGATGGTCCGTGACAGGGGCTGCACCTCGCGTTCGAGACGGCCCACGGTGACCATTTTGGTATCGTCGCTGTGCTCGCTCTGGATCGCTTCCAGCAGAGCCGCCAATTGCTGCACGCGCTGCTGCAACTGGCCCAGCGGCTGCGCCGCCTGCGGCAGGGCTTCCCGCACCGTGGCCAGCGCCGCGAGACACGCGGTCTTGCCCTCGGCGTATTGCCTGCCCTGCGTGGCGCGCCGCGTCAGCGTCCACGCCACGGCGTTTTGCGTGAGATCGCCGCACTGCGCACGTACCACGCCCAATCCGTCGCGCTGCGCCTGCGCGATCTTTACCTGATCGAACATGTCGCGCCCCTGCCGGTTCTGCAGCAGCAGCATGGCCATGTTGAGCGCGACCAGGATCAGCAAGCCCGCCGGCAGCAGCCGCAGCAGGCCCTTCAGACTCATGGCGTTATTTCACCGGGATCTGTGCAACCAGCGCGCCGCCGAACGTGCCTTCCTTTTGTTTGAGGCCGTTTTGCGCGTGGCAGGTCACGCATGCCGCGCCGAGCTTCATCGGGTAATAGCCCATCACCATGTTGCCGCTGCGCTTGACCACCGGGTCGAGGCCGCCGGTGGCCATCAGTCTGGAGACGTCGCCCGCCAGAGGCGAGCCCTTCATGACTTTGGCCACGGCCCAGTCGCTGTTGATCAGTTCGCCGTCGCGATTGGTGGCGTAGGCCTGCGACTTGCCCTGCATCGCCTTGTTGAAATCACCAATGGCTTGCGCCCTGAAAAATGCCGGCACGAAGGCGTCCTGCCCGCCCTTGGTAAGGTTGGCCTGATAGCGCGTCACGACATTGGTGTAGGACTGCAGGTAAGCGCGGCGCATGTCGCCGATCAGTCCCGCCGCCTTGAGATCGAGCGCGCTGCCGGTGGCTTTCTGGTAGCGCCCCTTGAACTGCTCGACCAGCGCGTCAGGCGCAACCTGCTCGCGGGTGGTCTTGCGGCTATTGATGGCGGGTTGCAGATCACCGATCACGCCGGTACTTTCGGACACCAGCACGCGCAGTTCTTCCGCCGCCTTGCGCGCGGTGGCTTCGTCGGTCTGTGCGTGGGCCGCCAGGCTTGCGGCAGCCAGCGTTACGGCAGCCAGCACGGGGTACACCCCTGTGCGGCGGTGAGGCGCGGGTGAAGCGCTGGGCAGGTTGATGCTTGGCATGGTTTCCCCTGTCTGTGTTGTTGATCTTGAGCGGGACTTGGTCGATGACATCCGCCGCCGCACAACGGCAAGGCGCGCGGAAAGGCTACCATGATCGAATTGCAAATGCCCAGTAGCCCCTGTCACGCATCGCCGGCGGAGCGCCTCGCATGCAACATCCCCGGCGGGGATGGCGCGGCCGGTGCGCTTCGGACAACCCGCGACGGGGCACGGCGCGCGGGTATACACTGCGCTTGATGCCCTAGCCCTTATATGATGTAACTATCTGTTTATAAACATCTTTTTAAATCAATCCACAGGATTCATCCCATGTCATCCACAGCTCTTGCCGGCAGCTGCCTGTGCGGCAGCGTCAAATTCGAGGTTACGCCGCCGTTCGCCGCATTCCGCTATTGCCACTGTTCACGTTGCCAGAAGGCCTCCGGCAGCGCCCATGCCGCAAATATTTTTGTGCCCAAGGCGCAGTTCACATGGCGCGCAGGCGAGGACCTGATCCGCAAGTTCGACCTGCCGACCGCGCAGCGCTTTGCCGTGTGGTTCTGCAGCCAGTGCGGCTCGCGCGTGCCGCACCAGCCCAAAGGCCGGGAGGATATGCTGATACCCGCCGGCCTGCTCGACAATGCGCCGGCGGACATGCCACGCCCGGAAAACAGCATTTTCTGGGGCTCACGCGCGAAGTGGTATGTGCTGCCGGGCGACATGCCCTGTATGAACGAGTACACATGATCGTCGTCATCTTCGAAGTCTGGCCCAAGGGGGACAAGGCGGCAGCCTACTTTGACATTGCGGCATCGTTGCGTCCCGCGCTGGAGAAGCTCGATGGTTTCATTTCCATTGAGCGCTTCGAAAGCGTCTCGCAACGCGGCAAGTTCCTGTCACTTTCATTCTGGCGCGACGAGGACGCGGTGGCCGCGTGGCGCAATGTCGAGGGACACCGCGTGGCGCAGGCAACGGGCCGCGACAGCATATTCGCCGACTATCGCATCCGTGTGGCCGCGGTGACACGCGACTACGGCATGCAGGCGCGCGGCGGCGCCCCGGACGACAGTCGCGCCGCGCATGGCTGAGCGCGCCGGCGGCGCCGAGCTGCAGCAACTCCTGTCCCGCGTCGCGCTCGGCGACCGCGCGGCATTCCGGCGGCTGTACGATGTGACGGCACCGTCTCTGTTTGGCGTCGCGTTACGTATAGTCAGGCAGCGGGAGCGCGCGGAGGAAGTGCTGCAGGACGCCTTTGTCAACGCGTGGCACCGGGCATCGGGCTATCAGGCCGCGTTAAGCCAGCCGATGACCTGGCTGACGGCCATTGTGCGCAATCGCGCGCTGGACGAGTTACGCAGCGGGGCGCGCCATAGTGCCGATTCGCTGGAGGATGAGACAAGCGGAACCACTGTGGATATCGAAGAAACCAAACCCGGCCCGCTGGGATTGCTGGAGCAGGCGGCGGATACGCTGGCGATCCGCGACTGCCTCGATGCCATCGACGGCCCCCAGCGGCAGTGTCTGGCGCTGGCCTATTACCAGGGCTACAGCCATTCAGAAGTGGCCGGCCATATCGGCTCGCCCATTGGCAGCGTCAAAGTCTGGCTGCGGCGCGGGCTCGACAAGCTCAAGCGCTGCCTGGACCGGCTGGCATGAAATACGACCATCCCGAATTGCTCGATCGTCTGGCCGCCGAATACGTGCTCGGCACCATGAGCGGGCGCGTGCGGCGCCGCTTTCAGGCGATTCAACGCGCGTCGCCCGCCGCGCAACGCGCGGTTCAGGATTGGGAGCGGCGCTTGAGCCCGTTGGCGCAATCGGTGCCGCCGCAAACCCCGCCGCCCGCGGCGTGGGAGGCCATCGAACGCAGAACCGGCGGTGGCGCAGCCGAAAAATCCGCTTCTGGCTGGCTGATGTGGCTCAAACCCGCGCTCGGCGTTGCTTTTGGCGTGGTGGCCACGTTGGGGCTTGTCCGTCTCTATCCGGATGCCATGGTGCCCGTGGACGAAATTGTGCAGGCGCGCAGCAAGCTGCCGGAAAGTTATGTCGGTTTGCTGACGGATGCATCCAACAATCCGGTGGTGCTGGCCAGTTCCACCCGCCACGGCAAGACGATGTCGGTCAAAATCCTGCGCAAAGTCGAGGTGCCCGCCGGCAAGGTCCTGCAGCTTTGGGCCCTGCCAAAGGCAGGCGCGGCGTTCCCGCTGGGGGTGGTGCCCGGCGAGGGGAAGGGCAGCTTCGAGATGGCCGACACCTCGGAAAAACTGCTGTCCGCGGTGCCCAGGCTGGCGCTATCCGTCGAGGATGCGCCGGCACGGGCCGGCGCCGTCCCGGCACCGTTTGTGCTGACCGGCAACTGCGTCAAACTCTGGTAGCCACAAAAATCTCCCCGCGGGTGTCTCCGATCCGGCCGCCACTCCGTATATCAGGACAGGCGCGCAATCACGCGCTGCCAACCTACAGGAGACGACGATGAACAAGCCGGTTTTCACCATTTTAGCGGGGGCAATGTCGGCCATGGCAGTCAATCTGGCGCTGGCCCAATCGGTCACTCAACGAAATGGCGTGCTTGCCGATGCCAACGGGCGCACGCTGTATACCTTCGACAAAGACGCCGCCAACAAGAGTAATTGTTATGGCGGTTGCGCCGCGGCATGGCCGCCGTTTTTCGCCCGGGACGGCGCCAGCGCCAATGCCGGTTTCAGCATCATCCCGCGCGACGACGGCAGCAAACAATGGGCGAAGGACGGCAAACCGCTGTACTACTTTGCCGCGGATGCCTCTCCCGGCGAGGTCAAAGGCGACGGTCAGGGCAGTGTATGGCACGTCATACGCGCCGCCGACAAGCAAGCGGCGTCCCAGCCGGCAGCACGGCAATCGGGCTATGGTTCTCACGGTTCCTCCGGCTCCTACGGCGGTTACTGATACCCGCTGGGGCGGCTGAACCGCCGCCCCGATGCCAGGCGCCGCCCTCCTGCGTCCAAGCGCGCGCGGTTTGACCCACGCATACCGACGTCCTAACATGCGTGCGGTCACGCGAACCCGGGAGCCCTGATGAATCGACGCAGTGTTGTTCAACGCCTGGCACTGGTTGCAGCGCTGATGGGCAGCGCGCCAGGCACGGTTCTGGCGCAGTCCACACCCGCCGGCGCCGACCCCAGGATCAACGAACGCTTTTATGACGCCAATGCCGGGGAGTGGACCTCGCGGTTTGAAGGAGAAAGCCGCGAGATCTACGCGCGGCGCGGCGCCATCGCCGCCGCCGCGGGCGTGAAGCCCGGCATGACCGTAGCGGACGTCGGCGCGGGCACCGGGTTCATGGCGATGCTGTTCGCGAAGCAGGTGGGTTCGCACGGGCGGGTGATCGCCGCGGAAGTGTCGAAGCCGTTCGCAGCCGCCATCGCGGCACGCGCGAAGCAGGAAGGCATTACCAATCTCGGCACGGTGGTGGGCACGCAGACCGACACCGGGCTGCCGCCGAACGCGGTGGACATCGTGTTCACCAGCGATGTGTATCACCACTTCGAGCAGGTGGCCGCGACCCTCGCCTCCATCCGGCGCGCGCTCAAGGCGGGTGGCCGCTTCATTGTGGTGGACTTTGAACGCATCCCGGGCGTGTCGTCGGAGAGCACGTTGAAACACGTGCGCGCAGGCAAGGAAACGGTGATCGAAGAGGTGGTCGCGGCGGGGTTCCGGCTGCGCGAAGAGGTCAAGTCGCTGGGTTTGAAAACCAATTATTATCTGATTTTCGAACGTCTCTGAGCGCGCTGGACGGACAACACGGCGCAACGCACGCAAGGGAAAACGCGATGAAATCGTCAACGAGCTATTCCCGCATCGCCAACTGGGCCGCGCACATCAGTGGACGCCCCGTGACCTTTGTGCTGGCGGTCACTGTGATACTGGCGTGGATCGTCACCGGCCCGCTGTTTCACTTCAGCGACACCTGGCAGCTGGTGATCAACACCGCGACCACCATCATTACCTTCCTGATGGTGTTCCTGATTCAGAACACCCAGAACCGCGACACCCAGGCGATGCAGGTCAAGCTCGACGAGTTGATCCGCGCCACCAAAGGTGCGCACAACGCGCTGCTCGATCTGGAGCATCTGGAGGACGAACAACTCGACGCCTTCCGCTCGCGCTATGAAAGGCTGGCGCAAAGCGCCCGCGCCGAATTGCTCAAGGGCAATACCGACACCGACACACCCGAAGCATGAGCGCGCCCGTGCCGCGCCATCATTGACTCAACCCTGGAAACAGCCATGGCCACGCTGCAAGTCACGCCCGATCTGAACATGTATTACGACGTCACCGATTTCGCCGAGCCGTGGCGCGAGCATGAAACGATACTGCTGCTGCACGGCAACGCCGAGAGCGGCGAGGCATGGTTCGGCTGGATGCCCGAGCTGGCGCGCAACTACCGCGTGGTGCGCCCCGACATGCGCGGCTTCGGGCGTTCGACGCCGATGCCGCGCGATCATGCCTGGTCGCTCGATCGCATTGCCGACGATTTCATCGCGGTGATGGATCACCTGAAGATCGACCGGTTTTATCTGGTCGGCGCCAAGGTCGGCGGCACCATGGCGCTGCACCTGGCAGCGCGCCATCCGTCGCGCGTCAACACGGTGACGGTGCTGTCCTCCCCCACACGCGGCGAGGATGCGGGCGACCGCTACCGCGCGTGGGTGGACGTGATCGAAAAATCCGGCGTCGTGGGCTGGGCGCGCGAGACCATGACCAAGCGCCTCGGTAGCTCCTTCCCGGCGGCGGGCATCGAGTGGTGGATCAACTTCATGGGCCGCACCGCCAGCTCCACGCAACTGGGATTTATCGGCGCGGTGCCCAAGGTCGATATTTCGCAGGACCTGCTCAACATCCGCTGTCCGGCACAGATCATTACCACGCAGGACAACCCGCTGTATCCGGTGGACGTGGTGCGCGCATGGCAGCAGAAAATGGCAAATTCCGAATTGCTGGTGATGCCGGGCGCGTCGTACCACGTGGCCGCCACGGCACCGTTGCAGTGCGCGCAAGCCGTGCTGGATTTCATCCGGAGGCACGCCGGAAAAGTGTGACAAAAATGTTTGCGCCGGCCTGCGCTTTTGGCTATTTTCCGGCACGGCAATCACAACAAAAGGGGAGATTCCGATGACGCGGCAAGGGTTGCGGCAATTATTGCTGGCTTTGGCTTTATCCGTATTCGGCTTCGCGAGCACCGCAGGTTGGGCGCAGCACTACGAAATTTTCAACACGAGCAACACCACGCTGACCTTCGAAACCATGGATCCGGGGCGCGGGACATGGGTCTCGCACAGTATTTACCCGCATGAGTCGAAGCGTTACCGCTGGCGCTCCGGCGACCGGGGCCGGGTGCGCATCGCCACCCGCAACCACGGTTACGTGGAATACGATGTCTACGAGGGAAATCAGTACAAATTTGTATGGGACAACAACAAGAGCATGTGGGATATGCGCACCACGCGACGGGCGCCTGTTGGCGCACCGGAACCGGCGGTGGCGCGGGCAAGCTGGTCGCTGGAGAACCGCACCAACGAGGCGCTGCGCTTTGAAACACGCGAGCCGAGAGATAACACATGGCGCAATCAGTCGGCGTTCCCGCATGAGAACAAGCGCTTCAGCTTCAGCCCGGGTGTAACCCGCGGCAGAATCCGCATCGCCACGCGCGAGCGCGGCTTTGTCGAGTATGACGTGCGCGCAGGCTGGCGCTACAGCATTGTGTGGGACAAGAACAAGGGCGTGTGGGACTTTCGCACCACCTATCGGGGCGAGTAAACGCAGCCGATCATCCGCAGCGGACGTAGGGCCTGCGTGAGCGGGCGTGCGGCGCTATGCGGTGAAGGCGAGGTAGCCGCGATGCAGCGCGTGCTCGAGCGCGGCAAACCCTTCGATCGCTTCGGTGTAAGCGTCGTGCAGGCGCTTGAGTTCGAGCGCCTCCTCCGTGGGAATGCACTCGCTGTGACATCTGCCGCCGAGTTCCAGCACGGTGTAGAGGTAGCGCGCGCGCAGGCACGCGACCATCTTCACCACGTTGATGAAATTTTCGCGGCTGATGGGCCCGGTGACCGCGCCGATCTGTTCGCGGTTGATGGCGACAATCGCCTGCTCCAGTTCATGATGCAGGCGGCGGTGTTCGTGTTCTTCGGGGGATGACAGCATGCCATGGTCTCCGTGTCGTTGCGGAGACGCAGGAATGACGCCGCCGCTACCAATGGCAGGCAGTGTATGCGCGGGACACAGCGTGCGAGGCAGTGAGCAGCGGGCAAAAAGGCCCGCTGTTCCCGCGCCTGCCCTCGGCCGCGATCGCGGGCCGAGCCGGTCCGCGGACTATTTGAACGCCGTGCCGTAGCTGTCGCGATAGGTGAACTCGCCGATCGCCTTGCGCGTACGCGGCTTGAGATCCTTGGCGCGCACTTCTTCGATCAGGTCTTCCACCTTGCCGCGATAGCCCGCAGCCATCACGGACACCGGTCTGGCGTTGGCCGGCAGATTGAAGCCCTTGCAGATCTTGTCGTAATCGAAGCCGGCCATGGCATGAATGGTCAGGCCCATGGCGTACCCCTGCACCATCATGTTTTCCATGGCAAAGCCCAGGTCCAGCATGAAATTCTGCATGCCGTTGCGATCGGGCTGTTCGTCGGGCACGCCGATGATCACCATCTTCAGCGGCGCGACTGGCGCCCACTGCTTGTTGCCCGCTGACAGCGCATCGTCAAAAATGCGGTTGGCCTCGGGACTTGAAGCGATCAGCACGCGCCACGGCTGGCGGTTGTTGGACGAGGGCGCCCAGCGGAAAGCATCGAGCAGGGCTTCGACTGTTTCGGCTTCCAGCGGCTTGTTGGCAAAATGGCGGTCGCTGCGGCGGTCACGGATAACATCGAGAAGTTTGCTCATGGCGAATCTTTCAGGTCGGGAAGTTCGTGACGGGCGTCACAGGGAAGGCGCATTTTGCGGGGTCAACGCCGCTTCGAGCAAGTGCGTGCCGAAGAAAACGCGACGACATGCGCGACGGTGTGAAACAGTTCACAGACTTTCACGGCTCATGGCGGGATACTTCATCTGCGCAATCGACCCTCCTCCTCCTTAGTAGGTTGCGTTTTCCGCGCCGGGATTCGTCCCGGCGCGTTTCTTTTTTTGGTCCCTTGCCACGGCGCCACCGGCGTTCGCCTCACATTGCCGGCATGGCCATAACTAATTGATTTTAAACAGTTTTTTACGATAGCGGCCGGAACGCCTCAACCCGTCAACGCGGCTTCCAGCTCGCGTGCCGTATGGCGGTCCGCGGCAAACACCGTGTCGCGCACCGCCCCGGCACGCGCCTTTGAAATCGCCATCTGCGCGTTATCCAGATATTTGACCACAATGTCCTCGCGCACAATGGGCCGGTCGGCTGCACCACGATTGATGTGTTCGCGATGGCGCAGTTCGCGCCCGTCGTTCAGGGTAATCACCACCTCGCCCGACAAATACTTCGGATATTCCGATTTCGGATCGGCTGCGTAAGTCACCTTGTCACCAAGAGCCAGAATGCGCGGATCGTTGTAGACCTCGGGTTCCATTTCCGCGAGGCCGAATTTCTTGCGCAACAAGCTCGCCGCCACCGCGTGGTAGATGCTGAACTGTGCGGCGTAGCTCGACACCGGGCGCCGCCGTTTTTCAGCCGGCTCGCACACAATGGGAATCGCCTGTTCGGGAATCAGCGCGCGGATTGATTTCACCTGCGACGGGTCAATCGCATGGGCATTGGCCAGCGCCACCGCCGCATCCGAACATGAATGCACCAGATGACATGCCGGAATGGGTTTGATCGCGACGCGCGCCGATTCCCATACGCTGCCGAGGTCTTTGGTGGCGAGCGCCAGGTCGCACTGCTCGTAGAGCTTGCCGGTATGCGTGCGATAGATGTTGTAGTCGCCTTCATACACCTGCCGCGGACCGACAAAACCGCCGCGCGCCATCGCCGCCGCGGTAATTCCCGCTGCTGCGCCCCAGCCCGGATGCAGGCGCTTGGTCCACGCGCCCTCCTGGCTGTACTGGCGGCTGCTGCTGGCCGACGTGCTGAGCGCATTGCCCTGCGCCATTACCAGTTGTTCGGCGTCGAGACCCATCAGCTTGCCCGCGATTAGCGCACTGGCAAATGCGGCCATGGTGCCGGTCGGATGCAGGCCGTTCAGGTGCAGGCCGCCCTTGGCCACCATGCCGATGCGCGCGATGGCTTCGAGCCCGGCAACATAGGCGGTGATCAAGTCGCGCCCCGTGGCATTCACTTCCGCCGCCATGCCGAAGGCGCACGAAAAGCAGCTCGCGCTCGCATGCACCACGCCCTCGAGATGCGTGTCGTCGTAATCGAGTCCATGAATCAGCACACCGTTCATCACCGCCGCATCGCGCAACGCAAGCCGCTCGCGCATGCCGATCACCGCGCGTTCGCCCGCACCAAAAAATGACAGGCCGGCCATCGCCTTGCGCGCAAATTCGAACTGGGTGGACGCAAACGCAATGCCGATGGCGTCGAGCATCAGGTCCTTGGCGCGTTCGCGCGCGGCCTCGGGGATATCGTCGAAGCGCAGTTGATGCACGAATTGCGCCAGTGTCTCTGAAACAAACGCCATGCTTTACCCCGCTTTCGCGCCGGCGGCCTTGATCACCTGCGCCCAGCGCGCGATTTCCGCCTTGATGAATGCGCCAAATTCCGCCGGCGTCGACGGCGTCGCCTCGATGCCCTGCGCGCGCAACTGTTCTTTTACCTCGCTCGATTGCAGCGCGCTTACCGCCTCGCGATTGAGGCGCGCGACCAGCGCGGCGGGCGTACGCGCCGGCGCCAGCAAGCCCTGCCAGATGCTGGCGTCGAAGCCCGGCACACCCGCTTCCGCGATGGTCGGCAGCTGCGGCGCGGCAGGGGAACGCGTGGCGGTCGAGATCGCCAGGCCGCGCACGCGGCCGGCTTGCATGTGCGCGAGCGCGGTCGAGGTGGAGTTGAACGCCAGCTGGATCTGCCCCGCGATCAGATCGGTGGTGGCCTGTGCCACGCCCTTGTAGGGCACATGTGTCATGCGCACGCCCGCCATCGTGGCGAACAGCTCGGTGATCACATGCGCCGAACTGCCGCTGCCGCCGGTGGCGAAGTTGAGCTTGCCGGGTTGTGATTTCGCCAGCGCGATGAATTCCTTCAGCGTTTTCGCGGGCAGTCCCGGATTCACGATCAGCACCATCGGCGCCGTGGTGCTGCGCGTGATCGGCACAAAATCGCGCTCAAAATCATAGCCCGGGCGCGCATACAGACTCATGTTGATGGCGTGGGTGTTGGTGCCCAAGACGATGGTGTAGCCGTCCGGCGCGGCATGCGCGGCGATCTCCGCGCCGATATTGCCGCCCGCGCCCGCGCGATTGTCGATCACCACCTGCTGGCCCAGCTGCGCGCTGAGCTTCTGCGCCACGATGCGCGCGACGATGTCGCCATTGCCGCCGGCCGCATAAGGCACGATGAAACGCAGCGGCCGGCTCGGGAAGTTCGCGGCGCCCTGCGCAAACGCTCCCGAGGCCGCTGTGAGCAACAGCGTGAACCTAAAATAATTGTTTACAAACAATTACTTACATCCGCTACGCCTTGGGTGGCAAGCTCTGCTGAAAGGTCGGGCGCGCAAACAGCTTGTCCGCGTAGCGTTTCAGTCCCGGATACTTGCCGCGCCAGTCATAGCTGGCATAGGCGCGATCCAGATAGGCGAGCGCCATGCCCACGCAGATGTCGCCGAGGCTGAAGGCATTGCCGTAGCAAAATTCATGGTTGCCGATGTCGCCTTGTGCCGCGGCCAGACCCGCCTCGATTTTCTTGAGCTGCTTCTGATACCAGCCCGCGCTGGCGTCGCAATTTTCCGTGTAGCGCGAGTCGTGGGTGAGCGCGACGATCGCATCGACAATGCCGTCGCCGAGCGCTTCCCATTGGCGCACCGCGATGCGCGCGGGGAAATCCACCGGAATCAGTTTCGGCCCGCTGCCGATGCCGTCGAAGTATTCGACGATTACCGACGAGTCGATCATGCCTTTGCCATCGTCGAGCACCAGCACCGGCACTTTCGACAGCGGGTTGTATTTCGGCACATTCGAGCCCGGCTCGGACGGCCGATCAAACACGAATTCGCAGTTGACTTTCTTTTCCAGCATCGCGATGCGCGCCTTGCGCGCGTACGGACTGCCGGCGGAACCCAATAGTTTCATGCGCTTTCCTCTGTGGTTACTCTGGCGTAAAAGCCGATAGTATAAGATTACACCCATGAAATCAGGCAAATCGCGCGCTGCGTGCACTTCGCTGCTGTTCATGTCGCTGGCTGCACTTGGCACCGGGGCATGGGCGCAGGCTTATCCATCCAAACCGGTGCGCATTATTCTGCCGTATCTGGGCGCCACGGAATTTGCCGGCCGCTGGCTCGCCACCAAGCTCAGCCCGGCGCTGGGGCAACAGGTGATGGTCGATCCACGCGTCGGTGCCGGCGGCAAGATCGGCCACGACATCGCCGCCAAATCGGCGCCCGACGGCTACAGCCTGGTGTTGACGGCACCGCCGCTGGTGATCAATCCGCACCTGTACCCGAAAACCGTGCAGGACCCGCTGCAGGATTTCGTGCCCATCGCCCTGCTGGGCAAGATTCCGTCGGTGCTGGTGGTGCATCCCTCGGTGCCCGCAAAGAGTATTCGCGAGCTGGTGCAGCTCGCGCGCAGCCATCCCGGCAAGCTCAGCTATGGTTCGGGCGCGGCGGGCTCGCCCAGTCATCTCGCGGGCGCACTGCTGCGCACGCTCAGCAAGACAGACATTCTGCTGGTGCCGTACAAAGGCGCGACCTTCGCGCTGGTGGGCGCGATGAGCGGCGAAGTCGATGTGGTGATACCCGCCGCGTCGGCGGCGGCGCCCTATGTGCAAAGCAAACGCATGCGCGCGCTGGCGGTGCTCAACACCAGCCCGGTCAAGTCGATGCCCGGCGTGGCCACGGCAGCCGAGGCCGGCATGCCGCAATTGCTGATCGTCAACTGGTTTGTGCTGGCCGCGCCTGCCGGCACGCCGCGCGCGATCGTCGAGCGGCTTAACGCCGAGGTGGGCAAGGTGATGCAAGCCGCGGAGACGCGCAAGCAGTTCGATGCGCTCGGGGGCGAGGTCGCCGTCAACACGCCGGAACAGGCAGGTACCTTCGTGCGCGAAGAATACGAACGCTGGGGCAGGGTGATACGCGAAGCCAACATCAAGGTGACGCCATGAAAATTGTCGTGCTGGACGACTGGTCGCACGGCTTTCGCACGCTGTCGTGTTACGCGCGGCTGAAGGATCACGAGGTGGTGGTCTACCACGACACGGAAAAGGATCCTGCAAAGCTCGCCGCTCGCATCAACGGCGCGGAGGGGTTAATCCTGACACAGGAACGCACCGTGTTTCCGCGCGAACTGATCGAGCGCCTGACCACCGTGAAAATCGTCGCGCAGACCGGCAGCCATCGCCATCACATCGACTTTGCCGCCTGCACCGAAAAAGGCATCATCGTCGCCTCGCCAAACCGGGTGGGCGTCGGCGTGAGCACGGCCGAACTGACCTGGGCGCTGATTCTGGCGAGCCTGCGCCATATCCCGCAGGAGGTCGAGGAACTCAAACGCGGCGTGTGGCAGACCACCATGGGCACCGGACTGCGCGGGCTGACGCTGGGCATCTATGGGCTCGGCGGCATCGGCAGCCTGGTGGCGCAGGTGGGCAAGGCGTTCCAGATGAAGGTTACCTGCTGGGGCCGCGAAGCCTCGCGCGCGAAGATCGTCGCCGCCGGCTATGAAATGCCCGAGTCGCGCGAAGCGTTCTTCAGCACGGCCGACATTGTCAGCCTGCACATTTTTGCCAACGAGCAAACGCGCGGCATCATCACCGCCGCCGATCTCGCGCTAATGAAACCCACCTCGCTGTTCGTCAACACCAGCCGCGCACGCCTCGTTGAACCCGGCGCGCTGGAGGTGGCGCTGAAGCAGGGTCGGCCGGGGCGCGCCGCAGTCGATGTGTTTGAGGAAGAACCGGTGCTCAACGGCGATCATCCGCTGCTTAAAATGCCCAATGTCATCTGCACACCACACCTGGGCTATGCCGTCACCAGCACCTTCGAGGGCATGTACGGCGCCGCCATCGACAGCCTGCTCGGCTATGCGGCGGGCAAGCCGGTGAACGTGCTCAATCCCGAGGTGCTGGGATCGCGGCAGCGCTGACGACATTACCGCAACAAGGGGATACACATGGAACTCAAGGGTTGCGCAGCCATCGTCACCGGCGGCAGCGGCGGCTTGGGACAGCGCATCTGCCGCGCGCTGGCGCTGCACGGCGTCAACGTCACGGTGAACTACGCCGAATCGGAGGGCCCGGCCCAATCGGTGGCCAGCGATCTGGTCAACCTCGGCGTGCACGCCATGGCCGTGCGCGCCGACGTGACCGACCCGGCTGCGGTGGCGCGCATGGTCGAGCAGACGCACGCCGAGTTCGGCCGCGTCGACATCCTGGTGAACGATGCCGCCTTCAACA
>CADECM010000077.1 GCA_902825845.1 uncultured beta proteobacterium | reverse complement strand
ATCGGGCCGGCGCCGATGATGAGGATGGTCTTGAGGTCGGTGCGTTTGGGCATTCAACTTCGTGAACGGGTGAACGAGTGAACGAGTGAACGGGTGTCCCCTCTTCCTGGGCCTCTCCCTCGCAAGTGGGGGCGAGGGAATGGAGAAGGGTTACTCGTTTACTCGTTCACTCGTTCACCCGTTCACGCCTTTTTCATAAGATCAACAAACCGATCGAACAAATACGCCACATCGTGCGGTCCCGGACTGGCCTCCGGATGCCCCTGAAAACAGAACGCTGGCTTGTCGGTACGCGCGAATCCCTGCAGACTGCCATCAAACAGGGACACGTGCGTAATACGGCAGTTCCCAGGCAGCGTTTGCGCGTCGACCGCAAAGCCGTGATTCTGGCTGGTGATCATCACGCGGCCGCTATCAAGATCCTGCACCGGATGATTGGCGCCATGGTGGCCGAATTTCATTTTGACGGTCCGCGCACCACTGGCAAGTCCCAACAACTGATGGCCGAGACAGATGCCGAACAGTGGGACACTGTTGTCCAGCAATTCGCTGATCGCCGCAATCGCGTAATCGCAAGGCTCGGGATCACCCGGGCCATTGGACAGGAACACGCCGTCCGGCTTCAGCGCCAGCACGTCTTTTGCCGGCGTTTGCGCGGGCACTACGGTAAGTTTGCAGCCGCGCGCGGCCAGCATGCGCAGGATATTACGCTTGACGCCAAAGTCAAAGGCGACCACGTGGTATTTCGGCTCGGCCAGCTTGCCGTAGCCCTGGCCCAGCACCCATGGCGTTTCATCCCAAGCATAGTGGCGAGTACAACTGACCACTTTGGCCAGATCCATGCCCTTCAGACCGGGGAAATCCACCGCGGCTTTGCGCGCGGCCTTCTCGTCGACAGCGCCGGCAACAATACAGCCATCCTGGGCACCCTTGTCGCGCAGGATACGCGTCAGTCTGCGCGTATCGATATCCGCGATCGCCACCACATTTTCCCGCCTCAGGTATTCGTCAAGCGACCATTGTTTGCGAAAATTCGACGCCAGCAACGGCAAGTCACGGATCACCAGGCCCGCGGCAAATACCCGGTCCGACTCCACGTCCTCGGCATTTGCCCCGGTATTTCCGATATGGGGATAGGTGAGCGTGACGATCTGCCGACAATACGACGGATCGGTCAGAATTTCCTGATAGCCCGTGATGGCGGTATTGAATACCACTTCACCCGCAGAAAGGCCCTCGACACCGATTGACGTGCCACGAAATACCGTTCCATCCTTGAGAACGAGGACGGCGGGCGTACGTGGCAACACAGCAACCTCCTGATTTCTTGGGTCTATTTGGGGACCAGATATGGAAAGCGGGACAGGTTGTGACCCGTCCCGCAGCGTGAAGTCCGTATTATACGCGAAGGCAGGGTGCGCTTCAAACCGCCGCGCCGCCGGTGCCTGATGCAATGTCACTCGACCCGGATATCCGCCTCGCGCACCACCCGGCTCCACTTCGCATGTTCCGCCTCGATAAACGCAGCGTACTCTTCCGGCGTACTGCCAACGGCAACGGAACCATCCACGGAAAACCGCTGCTGCGTTTCCGGCGCGCGCAGTATTTTTACAATGTCGCGGTTGAGCCGCTCGACAATCGCGCGCGGCGTGCCCGCCGGCACCATGATACCGTTCCAGGTGCTGGCATCGTAGCCGGGCAGCCCGGCTTCGGCGAACGTGGGAACGTCCGGCACCGCCGTGGAACGTTTGGCGCCAGTGATGGCGATCGCCCGAATCCGGCCTGAACGGATGTGGCCGACCACCGCCAGCGGCGAGCCAAACATCGATTGCACCTGACCGGCAATCAGGTCGTTGATCGCAGGCGGCGCACCACGATACGGCACATGCACAATATTGATTCTGGTCATCTGCCGCAGCAATTCCCCGGCGAGGTGGCCGGATCCCCCCGGTCCCGACGTGCCGAAATTAATGTCGCCGGGGCGCGCGCGTGCCAGTGCCAGATAGTCCTTGAGCGTCTTCACCGGCAGCGTGGGATGCACCTGCAGCATCAGGGGTTGCATGGTGGCCAACGTTACCGGCATGAAGTCGCGCCGGGAATCATACGGCCGGTTGCGGTGCGTGTAGGTCGACAGCACCAGCGACGTAATGCCGCCCAGAAAAATCGTATAGCCGTCCGCGGGTGACTTGGCCGCGACCTGACCACCGATGACACCGCCGCCACCGGGACGATTATCGATCACCACCTGCCGCCCCCATGCTTCGGTGAGCCGCTGGCCGATCAGGCGCGCGACTATGTCCGTGGGGCCGCCCGCCGGAAACGGCAAAATGAGCTTTACCGCTTTTGCGGGATAGGGTTGTGCCCCGACCGGGCCCGCCGCAAGGCACAGCATCGCTGCGACAAGTGTTGCTTCGAGTTTCATTCGATTATTTTCCCTTGAACGTGGCCACGCGCTTTTCGCGGAAAGCGGCGACGCCCTCGACATGATCTTCGGTCAGCTTTGCCGTGCTCTGATAGAGGTTTTCCTGCTCCAGCTGCGTTTCGAGCGTCGGCACATACATCGCCTGAAACATTTTCTTGGCCAACGCCAGCGCGAAGGTGGCCGACCCCGCCAGCTCTTGCGCCAACGCCATTGCGGCGGCTTCGAGTTCGGCATCGGGCACCACGCGATTGATCAGTCCCCACTCGCGCGCCTCTTCCGCCGGCAGCATGCGCGCGGTGTATACCAAGTCCTTGGCGCGCGCAATGCCCACGCGCTGCGTCAGAAAATACACCGCGCCGCCGTCTGGCACCAGACCGATTTTCTTGAAAATCTGCGAAAAGCGCGCGTTGTCCGAGGCAATGATCAAATCGCTGGCCATGGCAATCGAAAAGCCAATACCCGCCACTACGCCGCGTACCGCCGCAATCACCGGTTTTTCCAGGTTCGCGATCGCCGAAATCATGGCATGGCGGGTTTGCATGCGTGCTCGGGCCGCCACCGGATCCGCATTGACCATGGTGGTGACATCGCTTCCCGAACAAAACGCCCGCCCTGCGCCACCGATGATCACCGTGCGTACGCTGTCGTCAGACTGAAACTGCGTGAACAGTTCGGCGAGACGCACATACATGGCGTCGGTCAGCGCGTTGAGTTTGTCCGGGCGGTTGAGGGTGACGAGCGCAATATTCCCCTCCAGTTTGTATTCGATGCTCACTGCACTGGCTCCTTCGTTGAAAAATCGGCGCATCCTGCTGCCGCCATGGAACCACGGCACGCCGGAAAGTTGGCGCGCATAATAACCCGTAACCTGAAAATCACGCGCTCAGAGCGAAGGTCTTGTGGTCCTGCTCTGTTGAGGCCAACGCTGCTACGGCAGCAAGGGATGATTGCGCGCCCGGAGCGCCAATAATTTCGTAACTTATTGTTTTTAAATCGTTTTATTTATCCATTGCGGATGCCGACCTGACCTGGGCACGCAACACGAATTTCTGGATTTTGCCGGTGGATGTCTTGGGCAACTCGCCGAACACCACCTGCCGGGGCGCCTTGAAGTGCGCCATGCGCGTACGGCAGTGATCGATGATCTCTTGTTCGCTGGGCGCCGTACCCGCCTTTAGCTCGACGAACGCGCACGGCACTTCGCCCCACTTCGCGTCGGGCTTGGCCACCACCGCCGCGGCCAGCACCGCCGGATGGCGGTACAAGGCATCTTCCACCTCGATCGACGAAATATTTTCGCCACCAGAAATAATGATGTCCTTGGATCGATCCTTGATCTTCACATAGCCGTCAGGCTGCAGCACGCCGAGATCGCCGCTGTGAAACCAGCCGCCGGCAAACGCCTCGCGCGTGGCCGCCTCATTCTTGAGGTAACCCTTCATGGTGATGTTGCCGCGGAACATGATTTCGCCCATCGTTTCGCCATCGTGCGGCACCGCTTGCATGGTTTCCGGGTCCATCACCGTCATACCCTGCTGCAAATGGTAGGCCACGCCCTGACGTCCATTCAGTTCCGCGCGCCGCTCGACGTCGAGCGCGTCCCACGCCTCGTGCTTCGCGCACACTGCCGCCGGCCCGTAGGTTTCGGTCAGGCCGTACACATGCGTCAGATTGAACCCCATCTTCTCCATGCCTTCAATGACGGCCACGGGTGGCGCCGCGCCAGCGACCAGGCAATTCACCGTGTGCTTGATGCCTTGCTTCATCGACGCCGGCGCATTGAGCAGCAGGTTGTGCACGATCGGCGCGCCGCAGTAATGCGTCACCTTGTGCGCGCGGATCAGATCGAAAATGGCCTGCGCCTCAACGCGCCGCAGGCACACGCTGGTGCCGGCCGCCGCCGCCAGGGTCCACGGGAAGCACCAGCCGTTACAATGAAACATCGGCAGCGTCCACAGGTAAACCGGATGCGGCGCCATGCCCCACGACAGAATATTGCTCACCGCGTTCAGGTAAGCACCGCGATGATGGTACACCACACCTTTCGGATTGCCGGTGGTGCCCGAGGTATAGTTGAGCGCGATCGCGTTCCACTCGTCCCCGGGCAATTGCCAGTCGTAGCCGGCATCGCCGCCCGCGATAAAAGTGTCGTAGTCGACGGTACCCAGCCGCTTGCCGCCTTCGAAGGCGGGATCATCGACATCGATCACCAGCGGCTTTTTGTTCACCAGCGTCAGCGCCTTTTCAATCGTCGGCGAGAACTCTCGGTCGGTCAGCAGCACCTTCGCTTCACCGTGATCAAGCATGAACGCGATCGCTTCCGCATCCAGCCGCGTGTTGAGCGTGTTCAACACGGCGCCGGTCATCGGCACGCCAAAATGCGCCTCGTTCATCGCCGGTACGTTCGGCAGCATTGCCGCCACGGTATCGCCTTCACCAATGCCGTGCCGGCTCAATGCGGACGCCAGCCGGCGGCAGCGCTCATACACGGTCGACCAACTCAGGCTGACATCGCCGTAAATCACGGCTGTGCGCCCGGGATAGACTGCGGCAGTACGAGCAAGCAATGACAACGGCGACAGCGGCGTGAAGTTCGCCGCGTTTTTTTCAAGACCCTTGCGATAAGGATTGGTGGCATCCATCAGCGTACCTCCGACACTCGGCGCGGACCGGGACCGTCCATTTGACGCAACCTCAGATCCACTTGCACGCCATTTAAATAGTAGTTTAAAAACAGATACTTATGAACAAGCTGTGGTGCCGTGCCGACAGCCTCCCGTAACTTCGGTCAGCGCACGCAGTGTGCGTCGCCGGCCGTGCGCGTCCCTCAACTGAAGCCATCGCGAAAGCGTGCCACCGCCGCTTCAATCCGATCCACTGCGTAGACCGTAAGCCCGGCGATGGCCTGCTTGGGCTGGTTGGCCGCGGGAATCAACGCATGCGTGAAACCGAGCTTGGCCGCTTCGCGCAGCCGTTCCTGTCCGCGCTGCACCGGCCGCACCTCGCCGGCCAGTCCCACCTCGCCAAACACCACCAGCTTCGCCGGCAGCGGCTTGCTCTTGAGCGAGGACACCACTGCCATCATTACCGCCAGATCGGCCGCCGGCTCGCTGATGCGCACGCCGCCCACCGCATTGATGAATACGTCCTGATCGTAGCAGGCAATCCCCGCGTGCCGGTGCAGTACCGCCAGCAGCAGCACGAGACGGTTTTGTTCGAGGCCGACGCTCAGCCGGCGTGGATTCGGCGCATGCGCGTCGTCGACCAGCGCCTGTATTTCCACCAGTATCGGACGCGAGCCCTCCTGCGTCACCACCACGCACGAGCCCGCGATTTCGCCGCTGTGCTGCGACAGGAACAGCGCCGACGGATTCGACACGCCCTTCAGCCCTTTTTCCGTCATCGCGAACACGCCCAGTTCGTTCACCGCGCCGTAGCGGTTCTTGAACGCGCGAATCAGACGGAAGCTCGAATGCGTGTCGCCTTCGAAATACAGCACGGTATCGACCATGTGCTCAAGCACGCGCGGCCCCGCCAGCGCGCCCTCCTTGGTGACATGGCCGACCAGAATAATCGTGGTGGCCCCCGCCTTGGCCACCCGCGTCAACTGTGCGGCGCACTCGCGCACCTGCGCCACCGAGCCGGGTGCTGACGTCAGCGCCGTGGAATACAGCGTCTGGATTGAATCGATCACCGCCACTTGCGGCTTTTCGCTCTGGATCGTGGCCTGAATTTTTTCCAGATTGATCTCCGCCAGCACATGCACCTGTCGCGCGTCGGCGTCGAGGCGCCGCGCGCGCAGCGCAATCTGCTGCGCCGACTCTTCACCGCTCACATACAGCACCTTGCGCGTCGCGCCCAGTGTCGCCAGCGACTGCAGCAGCAGCGTCGATTTGCCGATGCCAGGATCGCCGCCAATCAGCACCACGCCGCCCGGCACCAGTCCGCCACCCAATACCCGGTCGAACTCCGAAATGCCCGACGACACGCGCGTTTCTTCGCGCGCCTCCACCTCCGACAGGCGCTGCAGCCTGCCGGTGTCCGCGATCAGCCCATAGCGATTGCCGCCGGATGCCGGCGCCTCGTAGACGCTTTCCACGAGGGTGTTCCACTGCTGGCAACCCGGACACTGGCCCTGCCACTTCGGCGACTGGCCGCCGCATTCGGTGCAGACGTAAATTGTTTTTGCTTTTGCCATGACAGATGATCTCGCACCAGCCACGGCGCGGTAACCGCACGCGGCAGCGCTACCGCAACGCTCAGGTATTGCCGTCCCGCGCCGCGGCGCTGCTTTGCGCCTGGTTTGCCTCCAGCGCGCGGATGCGCGCGTGCAGCTTGTCCATCAGAAACGACACCAGCGCGGCATTGACGATGAATACCAGAATCGCGGTGCGTTCCGCGTCGCCCATGGCCATCGCTGCCCCTGTGCGCGGCAGGAAGAAATAACCGCCCAGCAGCAGGCCGGATGCCGTGACGAACAAGCCGGGGCCGAGCCCGCCGTACCATGCCGCCACCATCACGGCGATCAGGAAAAACCCGAACGGCAGCCGCGTATCCAGATGGCCAAACATTGTCAGCCGCAACAGAAAGGCCACGGCGACCACGCCGCACGCCACGCCGTAACGCAATGGCCAGCGTGAATTCACATGCGGCGCAACGACGGCCGAAACGCCTTCATTCCAGGTATTGGATTCGTGTGCACTCATAGGCACTCCCGCCGAGGTGACTTGAGTTCGCATCATACACCCGCCACTAGATGCACAGGCAATTCGCGTGCCAGGCACGCCGCGCTATGACGCAGGCGATTTTATCAGCGCGGCATCCTGTTCCACCACGGGCACCCGCGCCGCCAGCGCGCACAGCAACTCGTAGCCCACCGTGCCGGCGGCCGTGGCAACGTCGTCGATCGGGTTGCCGTCGCCCCACAATATGGCGCGCGTGCCCACTTGCGCATCCGGCAGCTGGGTAAGATCCACGCACAGCATGTCCATCGACACCCGACCCACGGTTGTTGTCAGGCGGTCTCCGACACGTACCGGCGTGCCGGTCGGAGCATGACGCGGATAACCGTCGGCATAGCCGCAGGCCACCACGCCGATGCGCATGGCATGCGCGGCCCTGAACGTGCCGCCGTAGCCGACCGTATCGCCGGGCTTCAATGGCTGCACCCCGATAATCCGCGACGCCAGCGTCATCACGGGCCGCAATCCCAGTTGCGCGGCACTGACATCCGCAAATGGCGACGCGCCATACAGCATGATGCCGGGACGGACCCACTCGGCGTGTGTCTGCGGATGGCGAAGAATCGCCGCCGAATTGGCGAGCGTTCGCGGCAGCACGATGCCGGCGGCAGCGCGCTCGAAGGCCGCCATCTGCCAGGCAACGCCACGCGCATCGTCGGCATTGGCAAAATGCGTCATCAGCGTTGGCACGCCTGCCGCGGGGTATGACTGCAAACTGTCCACGGCCGCCCGCAACTCCGCAGTGCCAAAACCAAGGCGATTCATGCCGCTGTTGAGTTTGACCAGTACATCCAGTTTTATCCCTGCCGGCGCCTCGCGCAGCATGGCAATCTGCGCGGCGTGATGTATCACGGTGCCAATGCGATGCCTGGCGAGTACGGCCAGTTCGCCGGCATCGAAAAAACCCTCCAGCAACACAATACGTTGCGTGTGGCCGGCTTCGCGCAGCGCCACTGCCGCGTCCAGTTCCAGCAGCGCAAACCCGTCCACGCCCGCCGCGGCCAGCAACCGCGCCACGCGCGCCACCCCGTGCCCGTAGGCATTGGCCTTCACCACCGCGAATACGCGCGAAGCGGGGGCGCAGCGGCGCACCACGCCGAGGTTATGGCGTAGCGCAGACAGATCGATGGTTGCGGCGATGGGACGGGACATGGATCAAGACGAAAAAAGACGCTGCTGTAACAATTGCCTGCCGACGCTGTGCGCCGCGCCACGCAATGGCGAAAAATAGTTGTGATGGCCGGCGCGGCGCGACATCACGGCCATCCACGAACCGCATTGTATGGTATAACTCCGCGGCCCTCACGCCGGCCTGGCCACCGGTTGCACAAAATGTCCTGTTAAAACAACAGCATGCCCTTCGGTTTTTACATCATCATGGCGGCGCAGTTTTTTTCGTCGCTGGCTGACAACGCTCTGCTGATCGCCGCCATTTCCCTGCTGGTGCAACTCGCCGCGCCGGAATGGATGACGCCGATGCTGAAGTTCGTGTTCACGGTGTCGTATGTCTTGTTTGCGGCGGTGGTCGGCGCGTTTGCCGATTCAATGCCCAAGGGCCGCGTGATGTTTCTCACCAATCTGGTCAAAGTCATCGGTTGTTTGATGATCTTCGGCCACGAGTGGTGGTCGATACCCGGTGCACGCGATTACGCGACAATACTATTGGGTTACGCCGTCGTCGGCTTCGGCGCCGCCGCCTACTCGCCCGCCAAATACGGCATCCTCACCGAATACCTGCCGCACCACAAGCTGGTGGTCGCCAACGGCTGGATCGAAGGACTGACGGTCAGCTCCATCATCCTCGGCACGCTCTTGGGCGGCGCGCTGATAAGCCCGGCAATATCCGCGACGTTACTGGCCGTCGACATACCGCATATCGACACCGGCATCGACAGCCCGGGCGAGGCGGCCATCGCCGTCATCGCCGTGCTGTACGTCGTCGCCGCGACCTTCAATCTGTATATTCCCAATACCGGCGTCGACCACAAAATGGTCAATCGCAACCCGTTGTATCTGATGCGCGAATTCGGGCACTGCCTGAAGCTGCTGTGGAGTGACAAGCTCGGGCAGATTTCGCTGGCGATCACCACGCTGTTCTGGGGCGCGGGCGCAACCCTGCAGTTCATCGTGCTCAAATGGGCCGAGGTCGCGCTCGGTTACAGCCTGACGCAGGCGACCAATCTGATGGGGGTGTGCGCCGTCGGCGTGGCGGGCGGCGCCATACTGGCTGCCAGGATGGTGCCGCTGAACCGCGCGGTCAACGTCATCCCCATGGGCATCGCCATGGGCCTGGTTGTGATGATCATGATCATCGTGAATTCAATTTATCTGGCGGTGCCGCTGATCATCCTGATCGGCGCGCTGTCGGGATTTTTCGTGGTGCCGATGAACGCGCTGCTGCAGCATCGCGGCCATATCCTGATGGGCGCCGGACACTCGATCGCCGTACAGAACTTCAACGAAAACGTCTCCATCCTGATCATGATCGGCCTCTATGCGCTGCTGATCAGCATGGATCTGTCGATCTACATCGTGATTGTGATGTTCGGCGGATTCATCTCCGCCTCGATGTGGTTCGTGCGCAAGCGCCACCTGTACAATCTTTCACAAGGTGGCCTGCCGGTGATTCCGGCGGGCACGGGCCACTGACGAAACGCCGCCGCCGGCAGACGCAAAAAAAGCCGCGATCGCGGCTTTTTCTGTTTGCGACCAAGAACCTGCGTCACACGGCTTCAAACTTCATCCGCTTGACCTTGGTCATGTCGGTGCCTTCGATGCGGATCAGCTTGGTCGACGCCGCGCGGCTGGGCGAGTGCAGATCGCCCTCGTTGTAAAGATGTGCCACGCCCGGTGTGAGCTTGTAGGTGCGCACATGCTTGACCTTGCCCGCCACCTGCTCGGTGGGCTTTTCAAGCAGCGACCAATCGTTCATCGCGGTCTCGCCGCGCGCCTGGCCGTAAATCGCCCACGACGGACCATGATCGTGCGGGCTGCTTTCCTTCGGACCTTCGTAGTTGTGCGCCAGAATGCAGAAGCCGAATTCGGGATCCTGATAAAGGATGTGGCGCTCTTCTTTATTGGGATCCACGTAGCGCGCCACGAACTGCTCGTCGGCCAGCACCTTCGACAGCAATTCACACACCTTCTTGCGGCCTGCTGGTCCGGGCTCAGCCTTGATAAAGTCGTGGCATTTGGCCGCGAAGTCTTCCAATGTATGTCCCACCTGATCCATATTGCCCATTCTGGCCTCCTTTTGTTGAATTCAGCACGCATTGTGCGCCCAAATGCCCGCGCTTGAAAAGAGGACTTCCCGCTGCGGCGAACGGCGTGCCAGAATGCCACTCACACCACACCCGCAGAAAGACCCTTATGTCCCATGAAATCAACAGCTTGCCTACCCGCCTCGGCACGGGCCGGATAACCGCCCTGCAAGCGTGAAACATGCGCCTGCTCGCTGCGGGATTGGTATGCGTTGCCGTGTTCAGCAGCGCCGTGTTCGCGCAGGACATGATCGCCGTCCCCGCGGGCGCCTTCACCATGGGCCGCGACGACGGTCCGGCGGACGAACGCCCTGCGCACCCACTCACGCTGCCGGCGTTTCACATCGACCGCCTGCCGGTGACCAATGCGCAGTTCGCCGAATTCCTCAACGCGCGCGGCCACAGTTCAGCGGCAGGCGAGCGGTACTACGACCATGACGATAACGATGCGCGCATTCACGCAGTCAACGGCACATACAGCGCCGACCACGGCTTTGAAAATCATCCCGTGGTCGAACCGTCATGGCTGGGGGCGCGCGAGTACTGCGCGTGGCGCGGCAAGCGCCTGCCCACCGAAGCCGAATGGGAAAAAGCCGCGCGCGGCGCCGATCAACGCCGCCATCCATGGGGCAACGACGCTCCCACTCCCGCGCGCGCGCAATTTGCCGCGCACTTTAACCAAACCGCACCGGTTGAAAAATTCAGCGCCGGCGCAAGTCCCTACGGCGCGCTCGGCATGGTGGGCAACGCCTGGCATTGGGTGTCGAGCGCGTATCGGCCCTACCCCTATCGCGCCGACGACGGCCGCGAAGACCCGACGCCCGGACCCGTGCGCGCGACACGCGGCGGTGGCCACGATTCACCCGCCACGGAAATCACCACCACCCAGCGCGGCCGCACCCTGTCGCGCAACCCGCGCGCAGGGCATCACAACATCGCTTTTCGCTGCGCGAAATAACTGTTTAAAAACAAATACTTATGAAACACTACGCCATTGAATTGCTGGACGCCTGGGAGCACGGCCGGCTGATCCCCGCGATCGCCGGGCGCGAACAACGCTTCGACTGGGACGATGCCTACGCGGTATCTGCGGAGATCATCCGTCTGCGCCGCGCGCGCGGCGAAAAAACCGTGGGCCGAAAAATCGGCTTCACCAACCGCAACATCTGGCCGCAGTACGGCGCCACCTCGCCAATCTGGCACCCGGTATACGACCGCACGCTGATGCACGCGGCCGACGGCAGGGCTCGGCTGTCGCTGACGAACAGTTCACAGCCGCTGATCGAACCCGAGATCGCCTTTGGCCTGCGCGGGCCGGTGCCGGTCAACTGCCGCGACCATGCCGAGATATTGAAGTCGGTCGCATGGTATGCGCCGAGCTTTGAAATTGTGTGCTGCCACTTCGCCGGCTGGAAGTGCACGCCGGCGGAATTCGCCGCGGATTTTTCGCTGCACTGGCGCTTGATCGTCGGCACGCCGGTGGCCGTGGATCCCGGCAAACTGCCCGCACTCGCGGCGCAACTCGGCGACTGCGCGATTACCCTGAGTTGCGACGGCACGGAAAAAGAACGCGGCAAAGGCAGCAACGCCCTCGATCATCCCGCCCTGGCGCTGGCCTTTCTCGCCGACAGCGTTGCGCGCCAGCCGGCCTTCGATCCGCTGGCGGCGGGTGAAATCATCACCACCGGCACCCTCACCAACGCGCTGCCAATACGCCCCGGCGAGACCTGGCAGTCACGCTATGCGGGACTCCCCGGCGTGCAGGGCATTACGCTCGAATTGACCGCATCCTGATCCGCCGGAGCGCGTGGCAGCGATCACGGCGCGCGCGCGGCCACGTCAGCCTCAACTCACCGGCTTGACCGCCGCTTCCCGCACCACCTGGCCCCACTTCTCCATCTCGGCTTTCACCCGTGCCGCGAACTGATCGGGTGTGGAGGTCGACGCCTCCACGCCGTCGGCCGCGAGCCGTTTGACGACGGCGGGATCGCGCATGCCGCGCACGATTTCACGGTTCAGCCGCGCCAGCACCTCCGGCGGCAGGTTCGCCGGCGCCAGCGCACCGTACCAACCCGACACATCAAAGCCGGGCATGCCCTGCTCGGCCACGGTCGGCATCTGCGGCAGCGTGGCGGAGCGCTGCAGCGAGGTCAGCCCTAGCGCGCGCAGGCGGCCCGAATTCACATGCGGCATCGACGCCAGCATGCTGTTGAACATGATCGGCACGTGTCCCGCCACCAGGTCCACGGTGGCCGGCGCACCCCCCTTGTAGGGGATCGCGATCATCTTCACCTTGTGCATCAGGTTAAACAGTTCCCCAGCCAGATGCGGCAGACCGCCGTAGCTGGCCGCGCCGAAGTTCAATTGCCCGGGCAGTTTGCGCGCCAAGGCTGCCAGCTCGGGAACGCTCTTCACCGGCAGGCTGGGATGCACCACCAGAATGAACGGCGCTTCCGCGATCAGGCTCACATGCGTGAGATCGCGCAGGAGATTGAGCGGCATCTTGCGATGCAGGGAGGGATTGACCGCATGCGTGGCGGGAACCACCAGCAGGGTGTAGCCGTCCGCGGGTGATTTCGACACCAGTTCCGCACCGATCAAGCCCGACGCGCCCGGCCGGTTGTCGACAATCCATTGCTGGCGCGTGCCGTCACCGAGCTTTTGTGCCACCGTGCGCGCGAGGATGTCCGAGGGGCCGCCGGCCGGGTAACCCACGACCACGCGGCCGGGTTTGGCCGGAACACCCTGCGCCATCGCTTCCGACGCCGCCAACGCCGGCAACAGCAGCCCCAAGATCCGAAACATCAATTCAGTCCTCTCCCGCATAAATTTTCAGATAACTCGAACGGCCGCCATCCGCGGCAATGGTGGTGCCGGTCAGCATGCGCGAATCGTTCGAGGCCAGAAACACCGCGATTGATGCAATGTCCTCGGGTGGCCCCGCCGAAAACGGATACAGCTTGTGCGTCGCCGCGCGCACGCGTGCCGCCGGATTGTCTTCAGCCTGCCACTGCGCGTTCTCGTAGCGCTTGATCTGGCGCTCGGTGCGGATCGAGCCCGGCGCAATGGCGTTGGCACGGATGCCGTATTGCACATACTGCGCCGCCAGCGTCTTGGTAAACGAGATGATCCCACCCTTGGTCGCCGCATACGCGGGCTTCATCGAACCCATCAGCCCCAGATGCGAGGTGACATTGATGATCGCGCCGCCGCCAGCCTTGATCAGATGCGGGATGCCGTGGCGGCAGCTCAGAAACGGATGCAGCAGATTGAGATTCACCGTGTGATGCCACACTTTGAGATCCATTTCGTGCACCGGAACGTCTTCCTGCAACGAGCCGCCCGCGCAGTTAAAGATGATATCGAGCCGGCCGAACCGCGCAATGGTGGCATCCATCGCGCGCTTCATGCTGTCGTCCTGTGTAACGTCGGTTTCGATGAACAGGGCGTCACCGCCCATGGCGCGCACATCGCGCTCGGCGGCCTCGCCGACCTCGCGATTGAGTTCAATGATTGCCACCTTGGCGCCCTCGGCCACGTAGGCCTTGGCGGTTGCCTTGGCGATACCCGCGCCGGCGCCGGTCAGGAATGCCACCTTGTCTTTTAGTTTTGCCATTGTTGTTTCTCCAGCAGTTGGTGTGGTGCCGAGCTTACTGCAAAATCCACCGTGGTTTTGTGCGGAGAGAAATTTGCTGCTTTACGGTCAAATGGTTTTACAATTTGCCGCTCCGTTCCTGTCTAAACCCGCTCACGATGCCAACACGCCATTCTGCATTTGCCGCCTTGCGCTGCGCCACCGGCGCGACCCTCGCCTGCGCCTGCGCCATGGCGCACGCACAGAACTACCCGGTCAGAGCCGCACGCATCATCGTGCCGGCTTCGCCCGGTGGCGGCAGTGACGTGCAGGCGCGTCTGCTCGGCAAGCGCTTCACCGAAAGCATGGGCCAACCCTTCGTCATCGACAACCGGCCCGGCGGCTCCGGCATCCTCGGCGCGGAAATCGCCGTGCGCGCGCCCGCCGACGGCTACACCCTCATGGTCGGCACCGCGCAGATTGCCGTCAGCACGCTGCTGGTAAAAACCGTCAGCTTCGACCTGATGCGCGATTTCGCGCCGGTCAGCCTCATCTCCACCGCGGCGCAATTCCTGATGGTGCATCCGAGCGTGCCCGCGCGCAGTGTTCCCGAACTGGTGGCGCTGGCGAAAAAGAATCCCGGCCGACTCAACGCCGGTTCCAGCGGCACCGGCTCGGCCAATCACCTCGCCATCGAAATGCTGGGACTGGCGGCGGGGTTCCGCGTGACGCACATTCCCTATCGCAGCGGCGGGCCGTCCATCGGCGCGCTGATCGCCGGCGAAACCGATTTCTCCTTCAGCGGCGCGGTGACCGCACTGCCGCATGTGCGCTCCGGCAAAGTGCGCGGCCTCGCGGTAACCTCCATCAACCGTTCGTCCGCGGCGCCGCAACTGCCGACGCTGGCGTCGTTCTATCCCGGCTACAATTCGGCCAACTGGTATGCGATGTTTGTGCCTGCGGGTACACCGCCGGCCATCGTCGGCAAGCTGCACGCCGAAACCGTCAGCGCCCTGAAGTCGAAGGATGTGCGCGACTTCATGGCGAGCGAAGGCGCGGAAATGGCCGGCAGCACGCCCGCCGAACTGGCCGCGTATTTGCGTAGCGAGTTCGAGCGCTACGGCAAGGTCATCAAGGCCGCCAATATCAGGAGATAAAACATGTTTAAAATCAAATACTTATACGTAATGATCAATACCACATCCTTGATATGCAGCGCCTTCCTTGCTGTCGGCGTGCTGACCGCAGGCGTGTCGATGGCCATCACCGGCGGCAGCGTCGACAAGGCGCTGCTGGGCACCTGGGTGCCGGCGAAAGCGGCCTGCACCTCGCCGCTCAAGGTGGTGGTTGAAGCGAACAAGGTGACATTCGTCAACGGTGCGCAGCGACAGGTCTACAGCAAACTGGACCAGTGCTTTTCGTGCGCGGGGCGCGACGTGCAAAACGTCATCTGGCTGAGCACCGACGCGATGGGCGATTCACCGTTTATCATCCAGGTCGACACGGCGAAGAAATCGGGCATGATCGATTTCAGCAACGACAAAAAACTGGCGGCACGGTTTCCCTTCGGCAACGCCCCGATAAAGCGCTGCGGCTGAGCGCCCGCAGACGGCGGACGCAGCGCCTACTCGACCTTGATATTCGCCTCGCGCACCACCTTTACCCAGTCGTTGTATTCCTTCTTCACGCGCGTGGCGAACGCCGCCGGCGTGCCGCCCGTGGCCATCAGGCCCTGCGCTTCCAGCGTCTTCTTGATGCTGCCGTCGCCGAGGATTCTATTGATCTCGGTATTCAACCGGGTGACGATCGCCGGCGGTGTGCCCTTGGGCACGAAGATGCCATAGTAAGTGCCGGTGACGTAACCGGGAACCGTTTCCGCCAACGTCGGCAAATTCGGCTCGGTGGGCCAGCGCGCGGCGCTGGACACGCCCAGCGCGCGCAGGCGGCCGGTGGTGTAAAACGGCCGCGAGCCCAGCATGCCGCCCAGCAACACCTGTGTCTGTCCCGCGATCAGGTCCGGCATCGCCGCGCCGGTACTCTTGTACGGGACATGGATCATCTTGATGCCCGCCATGCTCAGGAACAGGGCCATGGACATGTGCGTGAGCCCGCCAACGCCGGTCGACGCATACACCAGCGTGTCCGGTTTTGCCCTGGCCAACGCAACCAGTTCACGGGTGTTTTTCACCGGCAGCGCGGGATGCGCCAGCAGCACGTTCGCGATCACGCCCAACTCCACCACCGGCACCAGCGCGTCGAACGGGTCGTAGGGCAACTTGCGCGTGGCCGCGGTGGCGGAAAAACTGCCCGACATGCTCATGATGTTGTAGCCATCCGGCGGCGCCTTCGCCGCCAGTTCCATGCCGATCGCCCCACCCGCGCCGCCGCGGTTGTCGATCACGAACTGCTGACCGAGCGCCTCGCTGAGCTTTTGCGCGATCGGCCGCGCGGTCAGATCGGAGCCGCCGCCAGGGGCGAACGGAACGATCACGCGCACAGGTTTGGCGGGCCAGGTTTGGGCGGTGGCGGTCAATGCCAGCAGGGTGGCGGCCGCGGCGCTTGCGCAGGGGGCGATCCATTTCATCGGTGTTTCCTCCAGCTTTCGGTTGGACGTGCAGTTGCGGAATGAAGCACAAACCGGTTAAAGCATAGCGGAATCGCGCCACGCGTGCCGCCATAGCGGACGGCGGCCGCTACGCATCCAGCACCAGCGTCTCGCTCTTCGACCCGGAGCAGCAAATCATCATGCTCTTGTTGGCGGCCCTTTCGGCCTCGGTCAGCACCATGTCGCGATGATCGGGCATGCCTTCGAGCACGCGCATTTCGCAGGTGCCGCACACGCCTTCGGCACAGGAAAACGGCGCATCGATGCCCGCGCCGCGCAGGGCGTCGAGGATGCTCTCGCCATCCTTGACGAAGATGCTGACGTTGGATTTCGCGAGCACGACGGTGAAGCCGCCGCCCGTGGCCGGCGCTTCCCGCGCCGAGAAGTATTCGACGTGCACATGGTCGCGCGGCCGCTGCTGCGTGGCCTGCTCGAAAGACTCAAGCAAGCCCGCGGGGCCGCAGCAATACAGGTGTGCATCGTCTGCCGCACGCGCCACAATGGCGGCCAGATCGAGCGGCTGGCCACCCGGTTCAAGGTCAAAATTCAGTACCACCCGGCCGGGATGCGCCGCCTGTAACGCAGCAATGGGTTCCAGAAACGCCATCGACTGCTGCGTGCGCGCGCTATAGTGAAGTTCCCACGAGCGCTTAAGTTCGACCAGACGCTGCACCATGCACCAGATGGGCGTGATACCGATGCCGCCGACAATCAAGACGGAATGGCGCGCGTTCTCAGTCAACGCGAAATTATTTCGTGGCGGCGTGATGCTGAGCGTGTCTCCCGCGCGCAGCCGCTCGTGAATGAAGCGCGATCCGCCCTTGCTTGCGGCGTCATGGGCGACCGCTATCACGTAGCGGTGGCGTTCGCCCTGCGGATTCACCAGCGAATAGCTGCGTGACATGGCTTTGGGGAGTTTGAGGTCGATGTGCGCACCCGCGGTGAACGGCGGCAGTTCGCCGCCCGCGCGCGGCCGCAGTTCATAGCTGTTGATGCGCTCGGCCTCAAACGTCACCGATTTCACCTGCACCGTGATCGTCGCCGTGCTCATGTCATCGTTCGCGCATGCGGGATCAGTCGCCCGTGCGCAGCACGACATCCATCTCCACCTGTGCGCCGCGCGTGAGCTGCGCAACGCCGACGCAGGTGCGCGCGGGCAGCGGCGAGGCCCCGATGCACCTTATATACGCCGCATTCACGCGCTCAAATAATCGTTCAAAATCAATAACATACAACTTTACCGCGACAATCTGCGCGCGTGTCAGCGCGGCCGCCTGCAGTATCGCGTCGAGGTTGTTGAAGATTTTGGCGACCTGCGCCTCCACCATTTCCGGCAGCGGCGCGCGGTCGTTGTGCAGGTCGGCGGCGCGCAGGCCGGACACGAAGGCGAGTTCACCGGCGATCACGATATCGCTCGCCAAACGGCTGCGCGCACTTGCGTCTGCCACAGTGATAAAACGGGATTCAGCCATCGCGTCTACGCCGGCTGCCCGATGGCGTCGCACGCTTCGCGCAGGATTTTTTCGATACGCTCGCGCGCCACGGCATCGCGCCGGCTGTCGGCGATGTCGTCCATGTCGATGAAAACTTTCGCCGCGCGGTTGCCGAATGCGCCCAGCGCCGATTTGTCCGGCAGCGCATCGGCCAGCGGCAGGCGCAGCACTGTTTCGTGCGCGTAGGTGCGCACCGGCGCGCCGCCTGCAGGCAACCGCGGCAGCGCCGGCGCCTTGCCCTCGCGCGTGGCGTTGATGGCAGCCGCCAGCATGCGGCGGATCATCACCACGCCGCGATCGGTGGTGCCCAGGTGTTCCGACTTGCGGTTGACGATGGGACCGGGACTCACCATCGCATCGTAGTCTCCGGGTTCGATCTGCCGTTCGTAATACGGACGGTCGGCGGTCTGTCCGATCAAGGGCATCTTGCCCACGCCGTAGTCGTCGAGATTGGCACTGCGCGTGATGCCATGCTCGTCCCATTGCGCGGTGCCGATGTAAAACGAATGGTGGTCATCGACCGGTACCGCCCAGCGCGTGAGCGAGGCAAACGCGCGCACCGATTCCTTGTCGACGGCGTTGTTGCCCGCCGGAAACTGCGCCACGTTAGGCAGCATCAATTCGCCCGCGCGGATGAACACATGGTCGCGCACCTTGCGCGTGGCCATCGACAGGAAACCCAGCGGCGTCTCCACGAAATCCAGGGCCGGCAGCACCTTGAACGCCACCGAAAACTGGCTGCCGCTGGCGCTCATGATCGCGTGCAGATAGGCATTGTGAATCGGATCGGCCGCATTCTCGACGATCTGCAGCCAGTTGCACGGCAGCGGCATGCGAAACGGTGCCATCACCTGCCCCGGCACACAGAGCGCGTCATACAGCGGAAATTCCGGTTCGGCTTCCGGCGGTCCCATATAGGCAAAAAGCAGCCCGTGCCGTTCGACCACCCGATAGGCGCCCTGGCAAAAATTATGTTTGATGCGGCTGGTTTCGGGCTCGGCCGGCGTATCCAGAACCGTGCCATCGCAATCGAAATGCCAGCCGTGGTAGCAGCAGCGGATGCCGCGCTCGGCAATGATGCCAAATTCCAGCGACACGCCGCGATGAATGCAGTGCTTGTGCAACAGGCCCAGCGTGCCGGACTTGTCGCGGAACACCACCAGGTCTTCGCCCAGCAGCCGCACGGCAAGCGGCAGTTCACCCAGTTCGGACGCGATCAGGAAGGGCTGCCAGTAACGCCGCAGGTAGTCGCCGCACGGCGTGCCGGGACCGACCGCGGTCAGCAGGGAATCATCGCTCTTGGCCGGCTGATTGTAGTAACCGCTGTAGCGCTGTTTTTTCGCGGCGGCGGTATTGTCGTCTTGTGCCATGCGTGCTCTCCCGGTAAAGCTTCGGATTCGCTATTAAATCACGCCTTCGACCGTGCGGGCGGCAACGTCCTGGCCGTGCGGGCCTTTTCAAAAGACGTGCGCGTTGGTCGACACCGGCACGCCGTGACAGGTCGCCGTAAGATCATAAGTATATGTTTTTAAAATATATTTTTTAACAAAGCCCGGACCGTCTACAAACGCAGACGCAAGCTGTGGTCGATGCGCCGACAGCGCCACCGCCACGCGACGGGACATCGACGAAATTGCGGCCGCTTTGAATTCCCCGCAAACTACGCGTCCCTTGCCATAACGCGCGCCACGTTGATTCACACCCATGCCTGCCATCCCCTACGACGCCAGCAGCACGTCCCTGTTTCATCCCGGCAGCGCCGACGACTTTTTCACGCTGGGGTCCTGTGACGACGAGGCGGTCCTGTGCGCGGAAATGTCGCGCCTGGCCTACGTCAAGGAACAACCGCGGCTGGCCTCGTGCCTGCAACGCGCCGGCTTCGATTTGACCGAGGCACTCGGCTATCACCAGCCTGGCGCGCAGGCCTTTATCGCCAACAGCGCGCGGCGGCAAACGACGGTGGTCGCCTTTCGCGGCACCGAGCCCGATGACCCGTCGGACCTGCTCACCGATGCCCGCTTTATCCTTGCCGACTGGAGCACGCCCGCCGGCGAGCGTCCGGGAAAGGTGCATGACGGATTTGCCCGTTGCGCGCAGGAACACGATCTGTTTGCCCGAATCTCCACGCATCTGGCGGCACTGCCCGCCGCCACGCGCATACTGCTGACCGGACACAGCCTCGGCGCCGCACTCGCCACCCTGATGGCGAGCTGGATACCGTCGGCGCATCTTTACACCTACGGCTCGCCGCGCGTGGGCGATGCCGCGTTTGCGCAATCCCTGAAAAATCCGCTGTCGCTGCGGTTTGTCAATTGCTGCGACCTCGCCACGCGTGTGCCGCCCAGCACCGTGCTGGGCTACGTGCACACCGGCACGCTGGCGTACATCGACCGCACCGGGCGCCGGCTGGCCGCCGCGGATGCCGGCGCCATTACGGCAGACCGGCGCGAAGCAGCGGCCCGTCATCTGAAAAAATATGCCTTTGTCGCCGGCGCGGTGCGCACCCGCGAGTTGGCGGACCACGCCGCCATCAACTACGTTTCCGGCGTCATGGGAATGCGCGCGGTCGAAGACTGATAGCACCGCGCATACGCTTTCACCACTACTGCCACTTCCTGAATCCATGTCCGACCCCACGCTGGGCCTGTACGACACCACCGACCTGCGCAACGCGGCCAAACAACGCCTGCCCAGGGGGTTGTTCGAATTCATGGATCGCGGCCATGACGACGAAGTCGCGATGCGCGACAACGTCGCGGTGATGCAAAGCATCAAACTCCACCCGCGCGTACTGACCGACGTCTCGGTGCGCGATCAGGGCATCACGCTGTTCGGCAAAGCGCAGCAGATGCCGGTCATCGTCGCACCCACCGGCTCCGCCGGGCTGGCCTGGCACGACGGCGAAATCGCCATCGCGCGCGCAGCTCGGGCGCATGGCATTCCGTTCACGCTGGCGCTGGGCTCGATGACCAAACTCGAACGCGTGGCCGAGGCGGCCGGCGGCCCCGGCAGTTCGCTGTGGTTCCAGTTTTACATGTGGCCGCAGCGCAAGCTGTCGCACCAGGTCATCGCACGCGCGCGGGAAGCCGGTTTTGAGGCACTGGTTTTTACGGTGGACACGCCGGTGGCGCCGGGGCGCGAATACAATCTGAAGAACGGCATGACCATCCCCTTCAAATTCACCGCGCGCAACACGCTCGACGTACTCGCGCATCCGCGCTGGCTTGCCGGCGTATGGCTGCGCTACATGCTGACCACGGGCACGCCGCGCTACCAGAATTTCCCGCAGGAAACGCAGACAAAAATCACCGCACTGCCAATGGGCCGTTCGTCCAACTTTTGTGCCGACATCACCTGGGACGATGTGCGCGAACTGCGCCGGCTGTGGCCGCACAAGCTGATCGTCAAGGGCATTCTGCATGCGCAGGATGCCGTGATGGCGGCCGACTGCGGCGCCGATGCGGTGGTGATTTCCAATCATGGCGGGCGCGTGCTGGACGCCGCGCCAGCACCGATCCTGGCGCTGCCCAAGGTGGTGGATGCGGTCGGCAAACGCATCACGGTGATTGTCGACAGCGGCTTTCGCCGTGGCGCCGATGTGATCAAGGCGATGGCGTTGGGGGCCAATGCGGTGATGCTGGGCCGCGCGCCACTGCATGGTGTTGCCGCGGCGGGTGAAGCCGGCGCGCTGCGCGCGTTGCAGATTTACCGCGACGAAATCGATCGCGTGCTGGCGCTGCTGGGCTGCACACGGCTGGATCAGCTGACCCGCGCGCATGTGGCAATGCCCTGAGCAAAGAGAACCCGCAATGAAACAGCGCCGCATCGGCAACACCACGCTCGAGGTCTCCACCGTGGGCCTCGGCTGCAATAACTTCGGCCTGCGCATCGACGCTGGCGAACCGTCGCGCGCGGTGATCCACAAGGCGCTGGATCTGGGCGTCACCCTTTTCGACACCGCGGATGTGTACGGGCATCGCGGCGGTTCCGAAAGCGCGCTTGGCCGCTATCTGGGTGCGCGGCGCAAGGACATTGTGATCGCGTCCAAGTTCGGCAACGCGATGGATGACGCGGGCACGATGAAAGGCGCGTCGCGCCGCTATGTCATGAGCGCGGTGGAAGCGAGCCTCACGCGCCTGCAGACCGACTGGATCGACATTTACCAGTTGCACCGCTTCGATCCCGCCACGCCGCTCGACGAAACCCTGGGCGCGCTCGACGATCTGGTGAAGCAGGGAAAAATCCGCTACGCCGGCATTTCGGCGCCAGGCGCCTGGCAGCTGGTGGATATGCAATGGACCGCGCATCATCACGGTTATGCCGCGCTGGCCACCTGCGAGGTGGAGTACAGCCTGCTCGCGCGCGCGCCCGAACGCGAACTGATTCCCGCCATGCGCAAACACGGCGTGGCGCTGTTGCCCTACTATCCGCTCGCCGGCGGTTTCCTCACAGGAAAATACCGCCGCGATGCGCCCAAACCCGAGGGCGCGCGGATCACCAAGGGCAAGCGCTACGAAGATATGTTCATGACGGACGCAAACTGGACCCGTGTCGAACAGATGGCGGCGTTTTGTGAAGCGCGCAGCCACACGCTGCTCGACCTTGCGTTCAGCTGGCTGGCGGCACAGCCGGTGGTGGCGTGCGTGATTGCCGGCGCAACCCGGCCGGAGCAACTGGCAGCGAATGTGAAAGCGGCGGACTGGACACTGACGCCGGACGAACTGGCCGAGGTCGGCCGCATCACGGCCTGACCGTGCGCCGCGCAGCCTACATGCTGCGCTTGAGCTGTTCGATGATCGGCGACGGCTTGACGATGCTGGCGTTATACGGGTGGGTCAGACGCCGGTATATGCCGGTAATTTTTTTCACGTAATCGCGGGTCTCGTTGTACGGCGGTATGCCGCGGTGCTTCTCCACCGCGCCTTCGCCCGCGTTGTAGGCGGCCAGCACCAGCGGCACATCGCCCTGAAAGTACGCGAGCAGCCAGCGCAGATAGGCGAGCCCGCCCTTGACGTTTTCGTCCGGATTGAAGGGCCGCTTCACGCCGAAGCGCTCCGCGGTTTCCGGAATCAATTGCATCAGGCCCTGCGCCCTCGCCGGCGACAGTGCCGAGGCATTGAATGCCGACTCCGCCCAGATCAGCGCCAGCGCCAGATTGCTGTCGACTTCATATTGCGGGGCAAGCCGCTGCACCAATTGCTGAACTTCCTTTGGCGCCATGGGAATTTGCACGTCAGCGTGCTCGAACGCCCACTCGCGTCCCGCCGGCGGCAACGCTTTTGCGATCGGCAGTAGCTCGGGTTGCATGCACGCCGGCAGCTGCGCCTCGCTGTTTGCCGGCATCATGGCGAGGAGCCGGGTTGCGTGCGGGTGTCCGCGCGCGGCAGCCAATGCGAACAGCCTGGCCGCCACCGCATCGTCGCGCGTCACGCCGCGGGCATTGGCATAGGCCCAACCGAGGTTGTAAAGTCCTTCGACATCGCCGTACTTGGCAGCGCCGCAAAACAGCCGGTTGGCCTTTGGCTGATCCTTGGGGACGCCCTCGGCGTTCGCGTACTTCACGCCGAGTTCGACCTGCGCTTTGCCATTGCCCGCCTGCGCATCGGCGATAAGGCCGGCAATGGCGTCGGGAATCGCCGATGCCCCGCTGACAGTAGCAGACGGAACCGGTGCGGTTTCGGACAGCGCGATGTGATCGCGCGTTTCAGCCTGCAGCAGCAATGGCTGCGCCTCATCTGCCGCAAAACCCGCAACGGGCAGCGAAAAAGCGGCAATTAACGAAATTTTGACTACCAGTCTCATCAGCAGATAGTTCTACGGTCGTCGATACTATTACTTAAGCAAAAATTGCGCCCATTTCATAAGCCTTTGATTATGGGTAACTATCAGGTTTTGCACGGTCCTGACGGCGGGAAAATTGTAAAGAAAACCGACACCCTTGCTGATCGCCCGACAATGCTCGTGGCTGAATGTCATTCGCAAGCCGGTGCGTCGGGCGACCTACATGGTTTTGCGCGGCTGCGCGATCAGCGGTGACGGCCCGACCACGCCGGGGTTATAGGGATGGACCAAACGGCGGTAAACGTTGATGATTTTCTGCACGTAGTCGCGCGTCTCCGCAAACGGCGGGATGCCACCATGTTTGTCGACGTTGCCTTCGCCGGCGTTGTAGCCCGCCAGCGCCAGCACCACATCGCCGCGAAAGTACGCGAGCAGCCAGCGCAGGTAGGCCAGCCCGCCCTTGATGTTTTCATCCATGCTGAACGCATTGCGCACGCCAAACCGTTCAGCCGTCTCCGGTATCAGCTGCATCAGCCCCTGCGCGCGCGCCGCCGACAGCGCGTTGGGATCAAATGCCGACTCCGCCCACATCACGGCCAGCGCCAGATTGCTGTCGATCGCATACTGCGGGGCGAGTTTCTGCACCAGACGCGCGATGTCTTGCGGTGCCGGCGGAATTTGCGGGTGCTGCCGCTGCGCACCCGGCGGCGGGGCCGGCAACTCGGCCACCGGCAGCGTCGCGGGCACAAGGCAGGCCGGCAACTTCAGCGGCGGTTTTTCGGGAAGGCCGACCAACCGGTCCAACGCGAGTGGGTGGCCGCGCTCCGCGGCCAACCGCAACAAGGCCGCCGCCACGCGTTCGTTACGCGGGACGCCATTGCCGGCCGCGAAACCCTCGCCCAGTTTGAACAGTGCATCCACCTGACCGTACCTGGCCGCGCGGCACAGCAGCAGGTGGTCTTTGAGCGGATCCCGCGACTCGCCGTTGTCCTGCGCGTAGCTCACGCCCGGCTCAGCGGCCGCCACCTCAAGCGGCAGATCGGTCAACGCGGGTTGCAGCGCAAAACGGGGGCTGGCGCCTGACGAGGGCAGCGCCGGCTGCGGTCCTGCGGCGGCTGCCGCCGCGCACGCCGGCGCCGCAGCCGTATCACAATCGGCAAGCCGTTCCGCGACGGCCGCAAACACCCCCGCGGGTCCGGCCAGCGCCACAACGATTCCGAATGGCAGGAAAACGTTCATCAACTCGTGTCCGATACAGGCAAAAAGCGCGGCGTCCCGTCAACCAGCGGCGCCGTGATGGCGCCCCGCTGGCGAGCAACTATCGGCGCAAAACGCGCGGCGTGCAATATTCCCAAGTATCTAGACCGGGCGGTCTAGCGTAGTGCTAACTGTAGCCCAATCCCATGGCCTCCCGCACATCGCGCAGGGTTTCCTGCGCCAGCTTGCGCGCCTTTTCGCAGCCGTCGGCGACAATACTGCGCACCAGTGTCGGATCGTCCAGATAGCGTTGCGCGCGCTCGCGCATCGGATGCTGTTCCGCGATGACCGCGTCAATAACCGGTTGTTTGCATTCGAGGCAGCCGATGCCCGCGCTGCGGCAACCTTGCTGCGCCCACTGCCGCGTGGCGTCATCGGTATACACCTGGTGCAGCTGCCATACCGGACACTTTTCAGGGTCGCCCGGATCGGTGCGTTTCACGCGCGCCGGGTCGGTGGGCATGGTGCGAATTTTCTTGCCCACGCTGTCGGCATCTTCGCGCAGGGTGATGGTGTTGTTGTACGACTTGGACATTTTCTGTCCGTCGAGACCCGGCATTTTCGAGGCCTGAGTCAACAGCGCCCGCGGCTCGGTAAGGATGACCTTGCCGCCGCCCTCGATGTAGCCGAACAGGCGCTCGCGATCACCGAGCGTGAGGTTCTGCGTTTCATTGAGCAGCGCGCGCGCCGCGGCGAGCGCGTCGGCGTCACCGTGTTCCAGATATTTGGCACGGTGCTGGCGATACACCCGCGCGCGGCGCGAGCCGAGCTGCTTGATCGCAGCTTCCGCCTTTTCCTCGAAACCCGGTTCCTTGCCGAATACGTGGTTGAAGCGGCGCGCGATCTCGCGCGTGATCTCCACATGCGGCACCTGGTCCTCGCCCACCGGCACCTGATTGGCGCGGTAGATCAGGATATCGGCGCTTTGCAGCAACGGGTAACCGAGAAAGCCGTACGTGGCGAGGTCCTTGTCGGAAAGCTTTTCCTGCTGATCCTTGTAGGTCGGCACACGTTCCAGCCACGACACCGGCGTGATCATCGACAGCAGCAGATGCAGCTCGGCATGCTCGGGCACGCGCGACTGGATGAACAGCGTCGCCTGCGCCGGGTCGACGCCCGCGGCGAGCCAGTCGATCACCATGTCCCAAACATGTTGTTCGATGGTGCGCGGATCATCATAGTGGGTGGTGAGCGCATGCCAGTCGGCGACAAAATAGAAGCACTCGAACTCGTGCTGCAGGCGCACCCAGTTCTTGAGCACGCCGTGGTAATGGCCCAGATGCAAGGCGCCGGTGGGGCGCATGCCGGAGAGTACGCGATTGACGAACATGATTTTAGCGATGCATCACATTGAGAAGAAAATTCAGATCGACGTCGGAAATACCAAAAGGCGTCAGCAACAGCCCGACGGCAACTTTCACCAGCGGCCACAACACGTAATCCAGCACCTTGAGCAGCATCAGGCCGATGATGATGAATAGCCCATAGGGCTCGATGCGCGAAAACAGATACGCCTGACGGTGCGGCAGCAGGCTCACCACAATGCGCCCGCCGTCCAGCGGCGGAATGGGGAGAAGGTTGAGCACCATGAGAATTGCATTCACCAGCACCCCTGCCGCGCCCATCAGCGCCAGCGGCAGCGAAAAATCGCCCAGGACCTTGGTGAATGCGAGCTTCACCATCAACACCCAGAAAATCGCCATCACCAGATTGGCCGCGGGCCCTGCCGCAGCCACCCACAACATATCGGCCTTTGGGCGTCGCAGATTGCCGAAATTGACCGGCACCGGCTTCGCCCAGCCGAAGATGAAGCCGCCGCCGACCAGTTTGGACACCGCCAGCAGCACCAGCGGCAGAATCACGGTGCCCACCGGGTCGATATGACGAATCGGATTGAGACTCACGCGGCCCATCGAGTAGGCGGTGGTATCACCGAAATACTTGGCGACATAGCCATGAGCGGCTTCATGCAACGTAATGGCAAACACCACCGGCAGCGCGTAGATCGCTATCACCTGAATGATGTTCAGGTCCATATGCGGCCTGACATGGAACGACGTGTTAATTCGTAAGTATTTGTTTTTAAACGATTATTTTTCATGGATCGGACCGCGGCCCGCAGACGCGCAATGCCGAGTGTAGCGCAACCGCCCGGCGCACACGATTACACGCCGAACAGCGCGGTGTCACCCTTGCCGACGCGGGTGATTTCCGGTACGGGGCCGGTGAGATTGACCACGGTGGTGGGCTCGATGCCGCACGACCCGGCGTCGAGGATCAACGCCACCTGATGATCCAGCCGTTCGCGAATTTCCTGCGGATCGTTCAGCGGCGTGTCGTCGCCGGGCAGGATCAGCGACGAACTCAGCAACGGTTCGCTCAGTTCTGCCAGCAGCGCGCGCACCACCGCGTGATCGGGCACGCGCAGGCCGATGGTGCGCCGGCTCGGGTGCTGCAGCCGCTTGGGCACCTCGCGCGTGGCCTGAAGTATGAACGCGTAGCAGCCCGGCGTGGCGGCCTTCATCAAGCGATACTGCTGGTTGTCCACCTTGGCGTAGGTGGCGATTTCGGACAAATCGCGGCACACCAGCGCAAACTGATGCCGCTCGTCGATCTGCCGTATCTGGCGCATGCGCTCCATCGCCGCCTTATCGCCGATATGGCAGCCCAGCGCATAGCACGAATCCGTGGGATAAACGATGACGCCACCATCACGCACGATCTGCGCAGCCTGGCGAATCAGGCGCGGCTGCGGATTGAGCGGATGGATGATGAAGTATTGGGACATGATGGCCGTTGTGCGTTGTTGCGGGTGGCGCCGGCGCGCGGTGATTGTGCAAGGCGCAAATTCCGTGAGCCCGCAATGCTCAGTTCAAAATGCGCTCCACAGCGGCTGCACGCCATGGGGCAGATCGGGCAAGCAGCCCAGATCGAGGTAACTCTCCTCCGGGCCATGAAAATCGGACCCGGCCGAAGCCGCCAGACCGAAGCGCTGCGCGTAGCGCGCCCAGCTCGCATACTGCGCCGCCGTATGGCTGCCGGTGACCACCTCGACCCCTGCACCGCCCAGATCGCGAAATTCACCCAGCAGCGCTTCATTGTTGCGGTTGTTCAGCTTGTAACGCCCGGGGTGCGCGATCACTGCCGCGCCGCCCGCGGCATTGATCCAGTTCACGGCCTGGGAAAGACTTGCCCACTGGTGCGCGACATGGCCGGGTTTGCCAGGCGTGAGGTAGCGCCTGAAGGCGGCGTTGGTGTCCTTCGCCAGGCCGCACTCAACCAAGTGGCGCGCAAAATGCGCGCGGCTCACCAGGTCCGGATTACGCGCGTGCCGGCGCGCGCCCGCCAGCGCGCCCTCGACGCCGGCCCGTTCGAGGTCCGCCGCGATACGCACCGCGCGCGCCTCGCGGCCCGCGCGTATCGCGTGCAAGCCTCCGGCAAGGTCCGCGTGCCGGGGATCGATGTTCAAGCCGACAATATGCAGAATTTCGTCCTGCCACGACACCGAGATTTCAACGCCGGCCACAAAACGCATGCCGCATGCTTGCGCCTGAAGCCGCGCCTCTTCCACACCGCTCAAGGCATCATGGTCCGTCAGCGCGTAGAGTGTCACGCCCTGCGCATGTGCCCGCGCCACCAGTTCCGCCGGTGTCAGCAGGCCGTCGGAATGGGTCGAGTGACTGTGCAGGTCAACCGTCAGCATATAAAAAATTCAATAAAAACATATAGTTATGATGTATGGCGGTATATCATAGCAGAAACCCTACACGGCACGCATTGCACTTGCTGCGTAAGGCCGCAAGCCGCCGCACGACCGATGCCCTACCGCTAAACACCTGACGGATCACGCCATGACGCCTCTTGCCCTGTTCAGCACCGCCATACTGCTAGTCGCCCTGCCCGCGCAGGGCGCCACCTGCAGCGCCAGCAGCGGCGCCCGGCGTGTTGCGCTGCTCGAGCTGTACACCTCGGAAGGGTGCGACAGTTGCCCGCCCGCCGACCGCTGGGTGAGCGCCCTGCCCGCTCGCGGCCTCGGCGCCGACCGCGTGCTCACGCTCGCCTACCATGTCGACTACTGGAATTATCTCGGCTGGCGCGATCCGTTCGCGCAAGCGCGCTTCAGTGAACGTCAGCGTCATGCCAATGCACGCATCGGCAGCCGCACCGTCTACACACCGCAGTTGATGCTCGGCGGCAAAGACTACCGGCGCGGCGATGTGCGCGACGCGTTTGCGGAACACATTGCCGCCGTCAATCGCGAACAGCCGGGCGCGGATATTGCGCTGTCGATGACTTTGCGCGGCGACACGCTGGAAAGCTCGGCACGGGTGGCGCTGCGCCAGGCGCAAGCCGGCGCCGCCGTGTTCCTCGCGCTCTACGAAAACCGCCTCGCCAACCAGGTGAGCGCAGGCGAAAACCGGGGCAAGCGTCTGACGCACGATTTCGTGGTGCGCGAGCTGGCGGGGCCGTTCGCCGCCGGCGCCCCACAGGCCGTCAATCACGGCTTTCGCGTGGCGCCGTCGTGGAAATTGGGTGATCTGACCGTGGCGGCATTCGTGCAGACCGCCGCCACGGGCGAAGTGCTGCAGGCGCTGGCGCTGCCGGCCTGCCGCTGAGCTATTCCGCCGGCACTGGTTATTTGTGGTGCAGCCGGCTTTGCGCCGGCACATGTTGCGCCAGAAATTCCATCTGGTCGACCAGGATGCGGCGGTTGGTGAGGACCAGATACTCCGCGCGATTCGGCACGTACGGCAGGTACACCAGCTCCATACCCGCGCCCTCCGGCGTGCGGTCGCTCTTGCGCTCGTTGCACGCGCGGCAGGCGGTAACCACGTTCATCCACGTGTCCAGCCCGCCCTTGGAAAACGGCTTGATGTGATCGCGCGTGAGCCTGGCGCCGGGAAACGCCTGCGCGCAGTAGGCGCATATCTGACGGTCGCGATTGAACAATTCGCGATTGTTCAGCGGCGGCACGTGGTTGAACGACTTCATCGCCATCGCCTTGCCCTTGATCGCAATAATGCTGCTGGCGGTGATCTCGGAGCGTTCGCCGGTGACGCGATTGATGCCGCCGAACACGGTAAAGGCGTTCGCGCCCAGGCTCCACGCCACCTGGTTCTTGGCGTAGTAATAGCAGGCATGCTGCCAGGTGATCCAGCGGTGCGGCACGCCGTGCGTATCCAGCGTCAGCACCAGCGGCAGCGCGATGCGATGTTGAACGGTTTCGGTGAAAATCTGATCCATGATGCGTACTTGCAGTCCGATGGTTCCCTGTCGTTGCAGCAATACGCGGCAATCTACCAGATTTGTGAATTTTTGGAAGAAAGCGCGCTACGGATGGCATGGATGCCGCCGCCGCGCTATACTGCGCCGCTGTGAATTCCTTTCCTTGCGGCGCCAGCGTCAACACTCCCCCAGACCCCACCATCGTGCGGCAGGTTGACGGCGCGCTGATTTTCCACTGATGTCATTTGCCGCGCTGAACCTGCTGCCGGAACTGCAACGCGCAGTTGCCGACCAGGGCTATACCGAAGCAACCCCGATCCAGGCGCAGGCGATACCTGCCGTGCTCGCCGGCCGCGACCTCATGGGCTGCGCCCAGACCGGCACCGGCAAAACCGCAGGCTTTACCCTGCCCTTGCTGCAGATCCTGGCGCCGCACGGCAGCAGCAGCCCCTCGCCCGCACGACACCCGGTGCGCGCCCTGATTCTCACCCCGACGCGCGAACTCGCGGCGCAGGTGCATGAATCGGTGCAGGGCTACGGCAAACATCTGCCGCTGCGCTCCACCGTGGTCTACGGCGGCGTCGACATGAAGCCGCAAACCCAGGCGTTGATGGCAGGCGTGGAAATCCTTGTGGCCACGCCCGGCCGCCTGCTCGACCATGTGCAACAAAAAACGGTCAACCTCGGCCAGGTGCAAATCCTGGTGCTGGACGAAGCCGACCGCATGCTTGACATGGGTTTCCTGCCGGATTTGAAGCGCATCATCGCGCTGATTCCGCCGCAGCGTCAGAGTCTGCTGTTCTCGGCAACGTTTTCCGACGACATCAAGCGTCTGGCCAACCAGATGCTGCGCAATCCGCTCACCATCGAAGTGGCGCGCCGCAATGCGCCCGCCGACCTGGTGTCGCATCAGGTGTACGAAGTCTCCGCCGAACGCAAGCGCACCCTGCTCGCCAACCTGATCCGCACCCGCAACATGACGCAGGTGCTGGTGTTCCTGCGCATGAAAAAGGACTGCAACAAGCTCGCGCGCGAACTGGAGCGCGACGGCATCACCGCCACCGCCATCCACAGCGACCGCACGCAGGCCGAGCGCGAACAGGCGCTCAATGACTTCAAGGAAGGCCGCGCCACTGCGCTGGTCGCCACCGACATCGCCGCGCGCGGTCTGGATATTGAAGAGCTGCCGTTCGTGATCAATTTTGAATTGCCGTACGTGCCGGAAGACTATGTGCACCGCATCGGGCGCACCGGCCGCGCCGGCATGCCGGGCGAAGCGATATCGCTGGTATGCAACGACGAATCCAAATTGCTGGCCGACATCGAAAAGCTGCTGAAGCGCCCGATCGAGCGCGTGCCGGTGGGCCATCTTGACCAACGTCCTTCCCGCCATGAGCATCGCGAGCGCCCGCATCGCGAACCGCCAGCGCAAAAAGCCATCGCCAAAGCGGTTCACGATGGGTTCGATTTCAGCAAACCCTACGAGCCCATGGCCGAAAACGCCGCGCCCCCGGTTGACACTGCCAAACCCGCCTCGCCCCCGCGCCGCGGCAGCCGCCCGGT
>CADECM010000076.1 GCA_902825845.1 uncultured beta proteobacterium | reverse complement strand
ATAGGCGTTGAACCACAGGAAAGCAAGGCTGGCACCCGCAATGGCGCCACACAACACCAGCAGTTCACTGGAGCCCGGGATGAACGGAAAACCGAGGTAGCGCGCAAAAATCGCATTGCCCGCCACATACGCGAACACGCCGAGCGCGCTGCACACCATCACCAGCGGCATGGTCGCGAGGCCGTCGAGACCGTCGGTGAGGTTGACCGCGTTGCTGGTGCCGACGATCACAAAATAAGTGAGCGCCACAAAGCCAAACAGGCCCAGCGGGTACGCCACGGTCTTGAAGAAGGGCACAATCAGCTGGGTTTGCGCCGGCAGATGGCTGGAATACGCGATGTAGCACGCCGCCGTGAGGCCGATGACCGACTGCCAGAACAGCTTCGCGCGCGCCGACAGCCCCTTGGGATTGCGGTGCACCACCTTGCGGTAGTCGTCCACCCAGCCCACCGCGCCGAAACCCAGGGTCACCAACAGCACGGTCCACACAAAGCGGTTTTGCAGATCGGCCCACAACAGCGTGGTGACCGTCACCGCGACCAGAATCAGCGCGCCGCCCATGGTGGGTGTGCCGGCCTTGATCAAATGCGTCTGCGGGCCATCGTCGCGCACCGCCTGGCCAATCTTGTAGGCGGCCAGTTTGCGAATCATCGCCGGCCCCACGATGAAGGTGATCAACAGCGCCGTCAGGCACGCCAGCACCGCGCGCAGCGTGATGTAGCCGAACACATTGAACAGGCGTATGTCTTTGGCCAGCCACTGGGCGAGGTCTAGCAGCATATCAACACTCCGGCGGCGTTCATGCGGCTTGAACCCCTTGTTCTTTTTCGAGCGCGTCGACCACGCGCTCCATTCTCATGAAGCGCGAACCTTTCACCAGCACCGTGCCGCCGGCGGCCAGTTGCGCGCGCGCCGCCATCACCAGCGCGTCCACGTCGGAAAAATGCCGCGCGCCCGGGCCGAATGCGGCCGCCGTCTGCGCCGACTGCGCGCCCAGCGCATACAGTTGCTCGATGCCCGCGCCATGCGCATAGGCACCGATTTCGGCATGGCAGGCCGCCGCGCTCCTGCCCAGTTCACCCATGTCGCCCACGATCAGCAGCCGCGGACCCGGCGCGTGTGCCAGCACATCGATGGCGGCGCGCGTTGATTCCGGGTTGGCGTTATAGGTGTCGTCGATCAGCGTCGCGCCGCCGCGCACGGCCTTGCGTTGCAAGCGGCCCTCGACCCCGCCATAGCGGGACAACCCCGCCGCGATCGCCGCCACGGGAATGTCGAGCGCAATCGCCGCGGCACACGCCGCCAGCGCATTGCGCACGTTGTGCAGGCCCGGCACGTCGAGCGTGGCACTGAGCGTGCCGCCCGGCGTGTCGAAATGCACGACACTGTGCAACGGCAGCAGCTTATAGCGCGCCCGCACCTCGGCAAATCGCGTCAAGCCAAACTGTAAGTATCTGTTTTTATTGGATAATTTTTCCCACAACGCAGCAAACACATCATCCGCATTGAACACCGCGATGCCATCCGCATCGAGGCCTTCGAAGATTTCGCCCTTGGCGCGCGCGATAGCCTCTTCGCTGCCCAGATACTCGATGTGCGCGCGGCCGGCGTTGTTGATCAGTGCGACGTGCGGCCGCACCAGGCGCGTAAGACGGCTGATCTCGCCGGCGTGATTCATGCCCAGTTCGATCACCGCATGGCGGTGCGTGGCGCGCAGCCGCAACAGCGTCAGCGGCACGCCGATTTCATTATTGAGATTGCCCTGCGTTGCCAGAACCGTATCGCCCGCTGCTTCGCGCAGCACCAGCGCGAGCATTTCCTTGACCGTGGTCTTGCCGCTGCTGCCGGTGAGCGCCAGTACCGGCAACGCAAAGCGGCTGCGCCACGCATGCGCGAGTTGCGTCAGGCCGCGGCCGGTATCGTTGACCACGATCAGCGGCAGGCCCTGCGGTGCCAGCGCCGCGCCGGCCACATCCACCATCGCCGCCACCGCACCTGCCGCCTGCGCCGCCGCCAGATACTGGTGCCCGTCAAAGCGCTCGCCGCGCAGCGCGACAAAAAGCTCCCCCGGGCAGACATTGCGGCTGTCGCTGCCCACCGCGGTGAACAGCGTATCCTCGCCGCGATGACTGACGCCGAGTGCAAACGCCGCTTCGGACACGCGCATCATGGATGATGCCTCGCGAGTGAAGCCTGCACCGCGGCGGCATCGCTGTAGTGATGGCGCACACCGTCGATTTCCTGATAAGGCTCGTGGCCCTTGCCGGCCACCAGCACCACATCGCCGGCGCGCGCCGCGGCAATGGCGGCGTCCACCGCCTGCGCACGCGCTTCGATCACCCTGCAATCCTGCGCCGCTCCCTGCAAAATCTCCGCAATGATCTGCAGCGGTGCTTCGCGCCGCGGATTATCGCTGGTGACAATCACCGCATCCGCGAGCCGCGTGGCAATACGGCCCATCATCGGCCGCTTGCCGCGGTCGCGCTCGCCGCCACAACCGAAGACACAGTACAAGCGGGCGCCAGCGGAACGGCCGAGCACCTCGCGCAGCGTCAGCAGCATCTTGTCCAGCGCATCGGGGGTATGCGCGTAGTCCACCACCACCAGCGGCCGCGCATGGCCGCCGAATGACTGCGCGCGCCCGGCGACCGGTGTCAACAGGCCCAGCACCCGCTCGACCTCGCGCACAGCGGCGCCGCTCGCCAGCAGCAGCGTCAGCGTGGCCAGCAGGTTCGAGGCGTTGAAGCGGCCCAGCACCGCGCTCTTCACACGCAGGCTGCCCCACGGCGTGAGCGCATCAAAGGTCACGCCGTCCAGTCCCATGCGCAGGTTGCGTCCCTGCACCCGCGGCAGGCGGCTTTCCGCGGCCGGCCGCGCAAAGCCGAATCCGACCACATTGACGCCAGGCCGCTGCGCCCGCCGCGCCAGTACGGCGCCATGGCGGTCATCGAGGTTGAACAACGACCACTTCAGCGTCTCCCAGCCGAACAGCCGCTCCTTGGCGCGGCGATACTGGCGCATGCTGCCGTGATAATCGAGATGGTCTCGCGTGAGATTGGTGAACATCGCCACGTCGAATTCGACGCCCGCGACACGCGACTGCTCCAGTCCATGTGAAGAAACCTCCATCGCCACCGCGCGCGCGCCGTCGCGATACCAGTCGCCGAGCTTGCGGTGCAGCCACGCCGCGTCAGGCGTGGTGTTCGCGCCCGTTTCGAGCGCGCCGGGAAAGCCATTGCCCAGCGTGCCGACCACGGCGCAGCGCCTGCCCAGCTGATTGAAGGCCTGCGCAATCCACTGGCTGCAGGAGGTCTTGCCATTGGTGCCGGTCACGCCCGCCATCCACAGCCGCGAGCTGGGCCTTCCATGAACGCGACTGGCAATGGGACCGAGCTTGTGGCGCAGACCGCGCACGCCCAGCTGCGCGGCGCGCCAGGACGCGTTCCATGCAAAGCCTTCGGATTCCCACAACACGCTGCGCGCGCCTGCACGCAACGCCTGCGCGATGAAATCGCGCCCGTCGCGTGTTTCACCGCGATAGGCGGCAAAGGTGTCCCCCGCGCGCACCGCACGACTGTCGCTGACCACGCGCCGGATGCCCAGCGCGTCGATCGCGACCCAGTCAATATCACGTGCCATGCCTGCGGTGCTCAATCCGCGATCCTCGTTTGCAGGGTGCAGCCGTTCACACTTCTTCCTTGATTTCAGGCGCGCTGGGCAGCACCAGCTTTTCCACCGGCGCGTCCGGCGGCACCCCCATCAGCCGCAGCGCGCCGCCCGCGACTTCGCTGAATACGGGGGCAGCCACCAGTCCCCCGTAATACTGGCCGGCACCCGGTTCGTCGATCATGACGGCGACCACCAGCCGCGGATTCGATACCGGTGCAAAACCGACAAATGAAGACACGTAGCGGTGGGCCGCATAACCGCGGCCTTCGACTTTGTGCGCGGTGCCGGTCTTGCCGGCAACACGGTAGCCCGCGACCTGCGCCTGCGGCGCCGTTCCGCCCGCCTGTACCGCCATTTCGAGCATATTGCGCACCGACTGTGCCGTTTGCGGCGAAATCACGCGCTTTGCTTGCGGCGCGTCCTCGCGTTTGATCAGCGTGGGCGGCTTCAGTTCGCCATCGGAGGCGAAGATCGTATAAGCGCGGGCCAGTTGCAGCAGTGACACGGAGATGCCGTGACCGTAGGACATCGTCGCCTGCTCAATCGGGCGCCAGTTCTGATGCGCGCGCAGTTTGCCCGCCACTTCGCCGGGAAATCCGGATTGGGGCGTCATCCCGAAGCCGACGCCGTTAAACACTTTCCACAGCACTTCGGGCGGCATGCGCAGCGCCAGTTTGGCGGCGCCCACATTGGACGATTTCTGGATGACTTGCGCCACTGTGAGCGGGCCCGCGCGATGCGCGTCGTGAATGGTGGCGCTGCCTATGGTCAATTGCCCGGACGCGGTATCCACCATCGTGTTGGGCGTCACCATGCCGGCCTCCAGCGCGGTGGCCACGGTAAACGGCTTCAGCGTGGAGCCGGGCTCGAACAGATCGGTAACCGTGCGGTTGCGCATGCGCGAGGGATCGACGCGCCCGCGCGTGTTGGGGTCGTAGGTGGGAAAGTTCGCCATCGCGATCACTTCACCGGTGGCCGCATCCAGCACCACTATGCCGCCGGCTTTTGCGCGGTGGGATGCCATCGCTTTTTTGAGTTCGCGATACGCCAGATGCTGAATTTTCGCGTCGATGGTGAGCGCGATGCGCTCGCCGTGGCGCGGCGCGCGTATGCTTTCGACGTCTTCGACAATGCGGCCCTTGCGGTCCTTGATCACGCGCCGAAAGCCCGGCTTGCCCCGCAGCCTGTCCTCGAACGCGAGTTCCAGCGCCTCCTGGCCCTTGTCATCGATGTTGGTAAAACCGATGACGTGCGCCAGTTCCTCGGCAGCCGGGTAATAGCGGCGGTATTCGCGCTTCAGAAAAACGCCGGGAATGTTCAGTTCCACCACTTTCGCCGCCTGCGCCGGCGGCAACTGGCGTTTGAGATAGACGAATTCGCGTTGCGTGTCTTCGAGCTTGCGCGATACGTCGCGCACCTGCATTTGCAGCAGTTGCGCAAGCTTGCGGGTCTGCTCGCCGGTTATATCGATGTCGGCGGGACTCGCCGCCACCGATTCCACCGGTGTCGAGATCGCCAGCAGATCGTTGTTGCGGTCGACGATCACGCCACGTGTCGCGGTGATTTCCATGGAGCGGGCGTAGCGCGATTCGCCCTTGGCCTGGTAGAAATCGTTGTTCAGCCCCTGCAGATAGACCGCGCGGCTGATGAGAATGCCAAAGCACAGGAGCAGGCCCGACAGCAGCGTGCTGGCGCGCCAGGCGGGCAGACGCGGCAGCGGGCGCGGCGGCGGGGCGTTCATCGGGCGGCTCCCTGGTTGGACGGCACCAGCTGCGTGCGCGCCGCGGTGGGCGCGCGCATGCGCAATTGCTGTACCGCGATGTTTTCGATGCGCGCATGGATCGACCAGGCGCCCTGCTCGAGCTGCAGCTGACTCCATTCGCGTTCGTATTTCTTTTCCAGTTCAAGCGCCTGCTGCAGCTCCACGTACAGCTTGCGCGCGCGGTGCTGGGAGGTCACCAGCGCCAGCGCGCACGCGAGGAGGATCGCCAGCAGCATGAAATTGAGGCGGGTCATGACGCTTGCGCCTGCGCCGTGCGTTGCGCCACGCGCAGGGTCGCGCTGCGCGCGCGCGGGTTGGCGGCCACTTCCGCGTCATCCGCGCGCTGCGCGCGCCCGATCAGTTGCAGCAGCGGCCGCGGCATCTCATGCGCGCGCAGCGGCAGGCGCCGCGGCACGCTCGCGCCGGCCGCCGCCTCGCGCATGAAGCGCTTGACGATGCGGTCCTCGAGCGAGTGAAAGCTGATCACCGCCAGGCGTGCGCCGGGGTTGAGCAGCGCGAGGGACTGCGTCAACACTAGCGAGAGCTCCTCGAGTTCCTGATTGAGGTGAATCCGTAAAGCTTGAAACGTGCGCGTCGCAGGGTCCTGGCGTGGCTCCCGCGCCGGGACGGCGTGCGCCACGAGCGCGGCAAGCTGTCGTGTACTGCCAATACCGCCCTGGGATCGAGCCGCAACAATCGCTGCTGCAATCTGTTTAGCAAACCGTTCTTCGCCATAATCTTTTAGAACCTCCCGGATTTCCGATTCGTCCGCCTGTGCCAGCCATTGCGCCGCGCTCATGCCGCGGCTGTTGTCCATGCGCATATCCAGCGGCGCGTCGAAGCGAAAACTGAAACCCCGCGCCGCATCGTCCAACTGCGGCGAGGACACGCCCAGGTCGAGCAATATGCCGTCGACCCGCTTGATGCCCTGTGCCGCCAGTACCCTTTCCAATTCGCCAAAGCGCGCGTGCAACAACGTGAAGCGCGGGTCCTGCAGTACCTGTCCCGCGGTGATCGCATCCGGATCCCGATCCAGTGCAATCAGCCGCCCGCGTACACCCAACAATTGCAAAATGCGCCTGCTATGTCCGCCCCGCCCAAACGTGCCGTCCACATAAATGCCGTCTGCCCGTACATTCAATCCATCCACCGCCTTCGCCAGCAATACCGCCTGGTGCTCATGCACGATCACAAGGAGAAGCCCACCAGGCTCGGCGGCAACCGCTCCGGCGCGAATGGCGCGGTAAGCGCTTCAGAATTTCTCATGTTCGCTTTCCACAACTGCGCGTTCCACAACTCGAATTTGTTGTTCTGCCCCGCCAGCACCACGTCTTTCTCCAGGCCCGCGAATTCGCGCAACTCGGGCGTGACCAATATGCGGCCCGCCGCATCCATTGGCGCAGGTACCGCTTGCCCGCCAACGCGGCGCTGCAGATAGCGCACGCGCGGATCGGCGTTGGGCAATGCGTAGAGGTTTTGCCGGACGATTTCCCAGTCGGGCGACGGGTAAAGCAGTACGCACTCGTCGGCACTGCCGGTAATCACCAGATTGCCGCCACAGCACTCCAGCAGCTTCTCGCGATACCGGGTCGGTATGGCAAGCCTGCCTTTATTGTCGAGCGTGAGGTTGGTACTGCCGTCGAACACCGAATTTCCCCTGGGTAGGGTGGGTACTCACTAACCCGGACGCAGGTTTGATAGCGAGTACTCACGTCTGCCCACTTTTTACCACTTTTCCCTACTTTTTACCACTAGGGAAAAATTATTTTGTTTCTTTTCCGGAAAATTCCAACTTTCCTTCATTGAAACAACAATTTATAAGTGGGTCGGTGTGCGGATCGCGGAAGCGGTGTATTAGACTATTTATAATTAAAACATATAGTTATAAATCAATCAAGATGTAACACTTGAGAATTTTACGCTGGATGTACGAAAACACAGACAAAGTCGGTGTATAACTGGTGCGCCATATCGCCGGCTTGTACCGCTCCAATCGTGCTTTCGTCGCACGATACTATAGGCCCGAAATATGAACACCAAAACCACAATAGACAGTGGTATACGTGCTACTACGTATCCCGGGTGGTCTGCGGTACTCCCATTGCGCGCGGGCATGCGCCATGCCATTGATTACCCACCTTTCACAATCCGGTCTCAGTGGGCTCGATCCCAGTTCGGTCCCACGCCCAGTTCCACCAGCAGCGGCACGGCAAGCGTTGCCACCCCATTCATCAGCCGCGGCAGATGTTGCGTGACAACGTCCTGCTCCGCCGCCGGTACTTCCAGCACCAGCTCGTCATGCACCTGCATGATCAGACGCGTGCCCAGGCGCTCCTGCTTGAGCCACTGATCGACGGCGATCATTGCCATTTTGATCAGATCAGCCGCCGTGCCCTGCATCGGCGCGTTGATCGCCGCGCGTTCCGCGCCCTGACGACGCGCCTGATTCGAACTGCGGATTTCCGGCAGCCACAGGCGGCGGCCGAATACGGTTTCGACGTAGCCCTGATTGCGCGCAGTCTCGCGCGTGTCTTTCATGTAGGCGTCGACGCCGGGGTAGCGCGCGAAGTAACGCTCCATGTATTGCTGTGCCGCGCTGCGTTCGAGCCCAAGCTGGCGCGCCAGTCCAAACGCCGACATGCCGTAGATCAGCCCGAAGTTAATTACTTTGGCATAGCGCCGTTGTTCGCTGCTGACAGCGGCCGGCGTGCCGCCAAATATTTCCGCCGCCGTGGCGCGATGAATATCTTCGCCCGCGGCAAATGCGCGCAGCAGATTTTCGTCGCGCGAGATGTGCGCCATGATGCGCAATTCGATCTGCGAATAGTCGGCGGACATGATCACGCAACCGGGCGCGGCGATGAACGCTTCGCGGATGCGCCGGCCCTCGGCCGTGCGTATCGGAATGTTCTGCAGATTCGGATCGTTGCTCGACAGACGGCCGGTCACGGCGATCGCCTGGCCGTAGTTGGTATGCACGCGGCCGGTATCCGGGTTGATCATGCCGGGTAGCTTGTCGGTATACGTCGATTTCAATTTTGCCAGGCTGCGATACTCGAGGATCAGCTTGGGCAACGGATGATCGAGCGCCAATTGTTCCAGCGAATCCTCGTCAGTGGAGGGTTGGCCGGTGGGCGTTTTTTTTACCGGTTTCAGCCCTTGCTTGTCGAACAGAATTTCCTGTATCTGCTTGGGCGAGCCGAGATTGAACGGCTGCCCTGCCTGCGCGTGCGCTTTGGCTTCGATCTCGATCATTTTCGCGCCGAACGCAGCGGACAACTCGGCCAGTAGTTTGACATCGAGCAACACGCCGTTGCGTTCCATCGTCTGCAATACCGGCATCACCGGCAGCTCGATATCGCGGTAGATATGCAGCAACTTCGGATCGGCCGCCACCTGCGGATACAGTGCCTGATGCAGGCGCAGCGTGATGTCAGCGTCTTCCGCCGCGTACTCGGCAGCGCGCTCGATGGATACCTGCTCAAAACCGATGCGTCCCGCGCCCTTCCCGGTCACCTCATCATACGTTATTGTTTTTATTGATAAATGTCTGTTCGCCAAATCATCCATGTCGTGCGGCTTGTGGCTCTCCAGCACGTACGACTGCAACAGTGTGTCGTGCGCGACGCCGCGCAGCGCGACGCCGTGATTGGCGAACACATGCGTATCGTATTTGATGTGTTGGCCAAGCTTCGCCGCGCCGGCATCCTCCAGCCAGGGTTTCAGCGTTGACAGCACCGCCTCCAGCGCGAGCTGGTCACCGGCGCCCGGATATTGATGGCCCACGGGGATGTAGGCCGCATGGCCCGACTGCGCGCACAGGGAAATGCCGACCAGCCGCGCCTTGAACGGATCGAGGCTGGTGGTTTCGGTATCGACCGCGGTCAGTTCGGCGCCACGAACCGTCGCCAGCCAGGCGTCCAGTTGCGCTTGCGTGCTCACCGTTTCGTAGTGTTTGTCCACGGCGGCCGGCGGCGCCACGGTGGCCGCGGCGGCAACGGGCGCGGTCGCCGCATCGGCGGCACCTGCCGTCGAACCTTGCAGCTCCTTGCGCCACGACTTGAAATCAAATTGCTCGAACAACGCATCGAGCCTTGCCTTGTCCTGCACCTTAAGGTCCAGCGCCTGCAGCGTCACCGGCAACGCCACGTCACACTTGATGGTCAGCAGGCCGCGCGCGGTCGGCAGCCAATCAAGCGCCTCGCGCAAATTGTTCCCCACCACGCCGCCGATGTCGCCGGCGTGTGCCACCACCGCGTCGAGCGTGCCGTACTGGGTCAGCCACTTCACCGCCGTCTTCGGCCCCACCTTCGCCACGCCGGGCACGTTGTCCACGGTATCGCCGATCAGCGTCAGATAGTCGACGATGCGCTCCGGTTTGACGCCGAACTTTTGCGCCACGCCGGCTTCGTCGAGCAACTCATTGGTCATGGTGTTGACCAGCGTCACCTGTGGCGACACCAGTTGCGCGATGTCTTTGTCGCCGGTTGAAATCACCACCCGCATGCCGGCGCGCTCGCCGTCACGCGCCAGCGTGCCTATCACATCATCCGCCTCCACGCCCTCCACGATCAGCAGCGGCCAGCCCATCGCCGTAATCGCCTCGTGCAGCGGCGCGATCTGGGCCGACAAATCGTCCGGCATCGGCGGCCGGTTTGCCTTGTACTCGGGGTAAACGTCGTCGCGGAAGGTCTTGCCTTTGGCATCGAATACACAGGCGGAAAGCGCGGAAGGGTAGTCCTTGTGCAGGCGGCGCAACATGTTGAGCACCCCGTAAATGGCGCCCGTGGGCTCCCCGCGCTTGCTGCGCAAATCCGGCATGGCGTGAAATGCGCGATACAAATACGACGAGCCATCGACCAGCAGCAGGGTTTCCATAATCGTCTCTTGATTTCGAAAGCAATCGCCGCACGGAACGTAACGCGTGCGCCGCTTTCTAATTGCCCGTGAAAGGCAGATAATTGAATTTGAAACGAGGATACCTTATGCGTGCCGCCATCGCCAGAATTGCCCTGTTTGCCGTGCTGGCCGCGGGCCTTGCCTGCCCCGGCATTCCCGCACTGGCGCAGACGCGCCCGCCCAATCTGCAGCCGGTGCCGGAGCCGCCGCCACCGCCCAAGGGCTACGAGTTCGATGGCAAGCAGGAGCCGGAAGTCACGGTGGTGAAGCGCGGCAGCGAAACCGTCGAGGAATACCGCATGGGCGGCAGACTTTACATGATGAAAGTCACGCCCGCCGGCGGCGGCACGCCCTACTACCTGATCGACAACACCGGCGACGGCACATTCACGCGCCAGAATCCCCATGACACCGGCGTGCGCCCGCCGATGTGGGTGATCCACAGCTTCTGATTTTCGGCAAGCGCGCCCGCGGGCGCATCGCGCGCGGGCTTGTACCGGGGACGCCAAACGCGGTACGCTCGCTCCCATGTCTGTGTTTACCACTGTTACGCCGGATCAACTCGGGGTCTGGCTTGGAAATTACGATCTCGGCGCGCTCACCGGCCTCAAAGGTATCGCCGCCGGCATCGAAAACACCAACTATTTCGTGGACACCACGCGCGGCAGCTATGTGCTGACGCTGTTCGAGAAGCTGACCGCGCGCGAGCTGCCGTATTACCTTAACCTGATGGCCCATCTGGCGCGGCATGGCGTGCCCTGTCCCGCACCCGTCGCCAATCGTATCGGTGGCTTCCTGGGCGAACTCAACGACAAGCCGGCGAGCCTGGTCACGCGGCTGTCAGGCGCGGATGTCGTCAATCCCACGCCCGCCGATTGCGCCAGGGTCGGCGCCGTGCTCGCACAGTTGCATATCGCGGGTCAAAGTTATGCCGGGCACAACCCAAATCCGCGTGGCGCCGCGTGGTGGACGGCGGTCACGCCTGAATTGCTGCCGCATCTCGATGCCGGAGAAAAAGCCCTGCTCAGCAGCGAAGTCGGGCGGCGCGACACGCAGGATGCCGCGTCCCTGCCGCACGGCGCGATCCACGCGGACTTGTTTCGCGACAATATTCTGTTCGACGCGGGTGAGGTTGCCGGCGTCATCGATTTTTACTTCGCCTGCAGCGGCGCGCTGCTCTACGACGTGGCCATCACCGTCAACGACTGGTGCATACAACCCGACAGCCGCCTTGACACCGCTCGCGTACATGCACTGCTGGCCGGCTACCACGCGCTGCGCCCGTTTACGGCCGGCGAGCAAGGCGCGTGGACGGCCATGCTGCGTCAGGGGGCACTGCGCTTCTGGGTATCGCGTCTGTACGACTATCATCTGCCGCGCGCGGGCGAGCTGACGCATGCCAAGGACCCGGAACATTTCCAACGTCTGCTGCAATCGCATATTGCGCACGAGCGGGAATTGCCGCAATTGCCCGTTTGATATGACTATAATGACCGCGGCGCCGTCTCCGGATGCCGAGGCGTGAACCGGAAAGGATCATGGTACAAGTTCGATCAGTGGCAGCGGGCAGAGGGTGGCGGTGGATCGCCGAAGGCATTGCGTTGTTTCAGAAAAGCCCGCTGATGTGGCTGATGATCACGCTGGGACTGTTTGTCGCCTACAAGCTTATTCTGTTTATTCCGGTGGTCGGCGTGGCAGCCATCCTGATGATGCCCATCGTCCTCGTTGGTCTGATGGAAGGGTGTCGCGCGCTGGATCTGGGCCGCCCGCTGAAACCGGCCTACCTGCTGAGCGGGTTCACCCATAACACCGCCGCGCTGGCGACCCTGGGCGCGGTTTATCTCGCCGGCAACCTGCTGATCGTTCTGGTCATCGCCCAACTCGCCGGCGATTCGTTGACGCAGGTGCTTCAGTTCATGGCCAAGGAAAAGGTGACGCCGGAAAATATCCACCTGATTCGCGAAGCGGTTTCAAAAGCCACTGTCGCGGTACTGGTGGGCTGGCTGCTGTCCATACCACTGGTCATGGCATCCTGGTTCAGTCCGCTGCTGGTATACCTGCACGACATGAAGATCGCGCAGGCGATGCTGCTGAGCCTCAGGGCTTGTATCCACAACATGATGCCGTTCCTGATCTACGGCGGTCTTTTGTTTGGGGCGCTGATGCTCGTCACGCCGGTCAGCATGGCCACGCGCATCCTCGATCTGGGCATGTGGCTGCTGGCGCCGCTGGTGATTCCATCGATTTACGCCAGCTACAAGGACATTTTTCCCGCCACCGCCGCGCCGCCAGGAGAGGTTACGCCGGCGTAACCGTGTTCACGCCGGCGTCAGCTTGGCGTAATCCAGCATCAGCCACTTCAGGCCTTCGCCGCGGAAATTCACTTGCACGCGCGCCTCGGCGCCGCGGCCCTCTGCGCTGACGATCACCCCCGTGCCAAACTTGGCGTGCGTCACGCTCTGGCCGATGCGCCAGGGCATGGCAGGGTGCGACGCCAGAGACGACGCGAGGGGCGCACTGATCGGCGCCGCATGGCGCGAGCCGGCGTCCTGATAGCGCGGCCGCGCGTTGATCCGCCGCAGCAAGCCCTCGGGAATTTCATGAAAGAAGCGCGAAGCAACATTGTAGCGCGTCTGGCCGTGCAGCATGCGGCTCTGCGCCAGCGACAGGTAAAGCCGCCGCCGCGCGCGCGTCAACGCCACGTACATCAGACGACGCTCTTCCTCGAGTCCGTCGTCCGCCATGATGCTGTTTTCGTGCGGAAACAGGCCCTCTTCCATGCCGCTGATGAATACCGCGTGAAATTCGAGGCCCTTGGCGGCATGCACGGTCATCAACTGCAGCGCCTCCGCGCCCGCCTCGGCCTGATGGTCGCCCGCCTCGAGCGCGGCGTGCGCGAGAAACGAGGCGAGAATATCGTCGGGCCTGGCGGGTTCGCCGTAATCCGGCGCCGCCGGCATCGCTACCGCCGTATCCGCCGGCGCTTCGGGCACATCGCCCATCACCCACACATCACCCTCGGCCACGAACGCACTGGCGGCATTGACCAGCTCGCCGAGATTCTCCAGCCGGTCCGCGCCTTCTTTTTCGTTGCGGTAATGCTGGACCAGACCGCTGTGCTCGATCATGTGTTCGATAATGTCCGGCAGCGGCAATCCCTGCGTGGCCGAGCGCATTTTGTCGATCAGCGTGACGAACGCGCCCACGCTGGCGGCCGCCTTGCCCGACAGCGTATTGGCGCACGCCGCGGCCCACAGGCTGATACCGCGCTCGCGCGCCACCGCCTGCAACTGCTCGATGCTGCGCGCGCCGATGCCGCGCGTGGGAAAGTTGATGACCCGCAACAACGCGCCATCGTCGTCGGACTGCGCCAGCAGCCGCAAGTACGCCAACGCGTGCTTGATCTCCTGGCGCTCGAAAAAGCGCAGCCCGCCATACACGCGGTACGATACCGACGCGTTGAACAGGGCGTGCTCCAGCACCCGCGACTGCGCATTGGAACGGTACAGCACCGCCATGTCGCCAAGCCCCACGCCTTCGTTGCGCAGCGCCTTCACCTCTTCGACAATGAAGGCCGCCTCCTCAAGATCGGTCGCCGCTTCGTACACCCGCAATGGCTCGCCCTTGCCCGCTGACGTCCACAGATTCTTGCCGAGCCGCCGCTGGTTGTGGCCAATCAGCGCGTTGGCGGCATCGAGAATATTGCCGTGCGAGCGGTAGTTTTGCTCGAGTTTGATCACCTTCTCGACATGAAAATCGCGCTCGAAGTGACGCATGTTTTCAGTGGTGGCGCCGCGAAAGCCGTAAATGCTTTGATCGTCGTCGCCCACCGCGAACATGCAGCTGTCGCGGCCGCTCAGCAGCTTCAACCAGCGATACTGCAGGCGGTTGGTATCCTGAAATTCATCCACCAGCAGATGGCGGAATCGATCCTGATAGTGCTCACGCAGCGGATCGTTGCGGGTGAGCATTTCGCATGAGCGCAGCAGCAGTTCCGCAAAATCCACCACCCCTTCGCGCTGGCACTGTGCGTCGTACGCGGCGTAAATTTCCGTGGACCGGCGGGTGAATTCGTCGTGCTGCTCGATGTCCTTGGCGCGCCTGCCCTCGTCCTTGGCGCCATTGATGAACCACTGCACCTGGCGCGGCGGATAACGTTCGTCATCGATGTTCATCTGTTTCATCAGGCGCTTTAACAGCGCCTGCTGATCCTGAATGTCGAGGATCTGGAACAGTTGCGGCAGGCCCGCCTCGCGGTAATGCGCGCGCAGCATGCGGTTGCACAGCCCATGAAAGGTGCCCACCCACATGCCGCGGGTGTTGATCGGCAGCATCGCGGAAATGCGCAGCAGCATTTCCTTTGCCGCCTTGTTGGTGAAGGTGACGCCCAGCAGTCCGTGCGGACTCGCCTGCCCGGTCTGGATCAGCCACGCGATGCGCGTGGTGAGCACACGCGTCTTGCCGCTGCCGGCGCCAGCGAGAATCAGCGCCGACCCGGAGCCCGCCTGTCCCGCATGCACGCCGGCGGGCAGGGTCACCGCCTCAAGCTGCTGTTCGTTTAGTCCGTCGAGAAAAGCGGGATTCATCCGGCGCCACTGAAAAATTGCATCCGATTATACGTGATCGGCCCCACACGTCAGCAGGTATAATCCGGCTCACCTTTCGACTCAAAACACGCTTCGCAACATGCAGCAAAAATACAACCCGTCGGTAATCGAACGCGATGCCCAGGCGCATTGGGAAAACACGCAGGCATTTTGCGCGCGCGAAACGCCCGGCAAGCCCAAGTATTATTGCCTGTCGATGTTTCCATACCCGTCGGGCAAGCTGCACATGGGCCACGTGCGCAATTACACCATCGGCGATGTGCTGACGCGTTATCACCGCATGAAGGGTTACAACGTGCTGCAGCCGATGGGCTGGGACGCGTTCGGTCTGCCCGCCGAAAACGCGGCCATGGCCAACAGCGTGCCGCCGGCGCAGTGGACCTACGACAACATTGCGTACATGAAAAAGCAGCTCCAGTCGCTGGGTTTCGCCATCGACTGGAGCCGCGAGCTCGCCACCTGCAAGCCCGAATACTACCGCTGGAACCAGTGGCTGTTCCTGCGCATGCTGGAAAAAGGCATCGCCTACAAAAAGACGCAGGTGGTGAACTGGGACCCGGTCGACCAGACCGTGCTCGCCAACGAGCAGGTGATCGACGGCCGCGGCTGGCGCACCGGCGCAGTGGTGGAAAAGCGTGAAATTCCCGGCTACTACCTCGCGATCACCCAGTACGCGGACGAACTGCTCACCTCACTCGACACCCTGCCCGACTGGCCGGAGCGCGTGCGCACCATGCAGGCCAACTGGATCGGCAAGTCCTACGGTGTGCGATTTGCTTTCCCCTACACGCTCGAGGGCAAGGCTGAAAAGCTGTGGGTGTTCACCACCCGCGCCGACACCATCATGGGCGTCACCTTTGTTGCCGTGGCCGCGGAACATCCGCTGGCCGCACACGCGGCGAAGGGCAACCCGAAGCTCGCCGCCTTCATCGAGGAATGCAAACACGGCAGCGTGATGGAAGCCGACATGGCGACCATGGAAAAGAAGGGCATGCCGACGGGCATTTTCGTCGAGCATCCGCTGACCGGCGACAAGACGGAAGTATGGGTGGGCAACTACGTCCTGATGAGTTACGGCGAAGGCGCGGTGATGGCGGTGCCGGCACACGACGAGCGCGACTTTCACTTCGCCAAACAGTATGGACTGCCGATCAAGCCGGTGATCGATGTCGCCGGCAAGACGTTCAGCACCGAAGCCTGGCAGGAATGGTATGCCGACAAGGAAGGCGGTGTTTGCATCCATTCCGGCAAATACGACGGTCTGGCCTATGGCGCTGCGGTTGATGCGATAGCCACTGACCTCAATGCCAAGGGCTTGGGCGAAAAACAAGTGCTGTATCGCCTGCGCGACTGGGGCGTATCACGCCAGCGTTATTGGGGCACGCCGATCCCGCTGATCCACTGCGGCGATTGTGGTGACGTGCCGGTGCCGGACAAGGATTTGCCGGTGGTGCTGCCGGAAGACTGCGTGCCGGACGGCTCCGGCAACCCGCTCAACAAGCGCGCGGATTTCGTCAATTGCACCTGCCCGAAATGCGGCAAGCCGGCGCAACGCGAAACCGACACCATGGATACCTTCGTCGATTCGTCCTGGTACTACGCACGCTACGCCAGCGCCGGCCACGACGCCGCCATGCTGGATGCGCGCGCCGACTACTGGCTGCCCGTAGACCAATACATCGGCGGCATCGAGCACGCGATTCTGCACCTGCTGTATTCGCGCTTCTGGACCAAGGTAATGCGCGACCTCGGCCTCACGCGAATGGACGAACCGTTCTCGCGCCTGCTGACGCAGGGCATGGTGCTGAACGAGATATTCTTCCGCAAGCCTGAAGCAGGCCGCATTGCCTATTTCAACCCGACGGAAGTGGACGTCAAGACCGACGACAAGGGCAACCGCACAGTCACCCTGCGCGCCGACGGCCAGCCGGTGGAGTCTGGCGGCATCGGCACCATGTCCAAGTCCAAGAACAACGGCGTCGACCCGCAGGCGCTGATCGAGGAATACGGCGCCGACATCGCGCGTTTTTTCATGATGTTCGCCTCGCCGCCCGAGCAGACGCTGGAGTGGTCGGACAGCGGCGTGGAAGGATCGGCGCGTTTTTTGCGGCGGCTTTGGTCGTTCGCGTTCGATCACCACTCGTTCTTTGAGGGCAATAACGGATTGCCGATTGATATTGATTGGTCTGCTGCTCCAGAACAGCATCAAAGCATACGTCGCGAAGTACACTTGATTTTGAAACAAGCGAATTACGACCTCGGACGACACCAATTCAATACTGTCGCATCAGCGGCAATGAAAGTTCTTAATACCTTAGAGCGCGCACCTATAGCCACTAAAGTCGAATTGGGAAGAAAGACGCAACCCACTTACAATGCACTATTGTTAGAAGGATTTGGAATCCTTTTGAGACTCATTTCTCCTGTCACGCCACACATCTGCCACCAGTTGTGGCGCGATCTGGGTTACGGCGAAGACATCCTCGACGCGCCGTGGCCGGAGCCGGATGCCGGCGCACTGGTGCAGGACCAAATCGAACTGGTGGTGCAGGTCAACGGCAAAAAGCGCGGCAGCGTGCGTGTGCCGCGCGAAGCGGACAACAAGGCGATCGAAGGGCTGGTAATGGCCGATGCTGAAATCGCGCACGCACTCGGCGGCAAGGCGGTGAAAAAATTCGTCGTGGTGCCGGGCCGCCTGGTCAATGTTGTAGTGTAAAAATTGTTTAAAAACAAATACTTACATACTTTCTGCCGCTCGTGGCCGCGCCCGGACCTCTGGCGTGCGCTGTGGCGCCATCTCATCATGGCTGTGGCGGCGCTCACACTGCTGGCCGGCTGCGGCTTTCATCTGCGCGGCACCGCCAATCTGCCCTACGACACCCTGTATGTGAACGCGCCGAAATCGTCGGCCTTCTCCATCGAGTTCCGGCGCGCGATACGCGCGGGCACCAAGACGCGCATCGTGGAGGATGCGAAAGAAGCGCAGGCGAGCCTGCAACTGGTAAACGAGCTGCGCGAAAGAGTCATTCTGTCGCTGTCCGGCGGCGGCCGTGTGCGCGAGTACCAGTTGCGCTACCGCATTGCCTACCGTCTGGTGGACAAAGAGAACAAGGAACTGCGTCCGACCACGCAGATCACCCTGCAGCGCGATCTGTCCTACAACGATGCGGATACCCTGTCCAAGGAATCCGAAGAGGCGCTGCTGTACCGCGATATGCAAACCGACGCCGTCAACCAGCTGCTGCGCCAGTTGCAGGCGGCGCGCGCCGGCACGTAGGCCGCTTGTGCGGGTGTCCTCCGAACAACTCGCGGCGCATCTGACACGCGGCCTCAAGCCGCTCTATACCGTGTTCGGCGACGAACCGCTGCTGGCGCTGGAAGCCACTGACCGCATTCGCGCCAAGGCGCGTGCAGACGGTTATGTCGAGCGTGACATTCTCACCGCCGAGTCGGGTTTCAAGTGGGCGCAACTGGCGATGGCCGCGAATGCGCAATCGCTTTTCGCAACACTCAAGCTGCTCGAACTGCGCATTCCCAACGGCAAGCCGGGCACCGAAGGCGCGGCCGCGATTCGCGCGTTTTGCGACGCGCTGCCCGCCGACACCGTAACGCTGGTGTACCTGCCCGAGATCGACTGGCGCACGCAAAAGGGCGCCTGGTTCGAAGCGCTGGACAGCGCCGGCGTCACCGTGGAAGCCAAGGCGGTGCCGCGCACGGCCCTGCCGCAATGGCTGGCGGGCCGACTCAAGGCGCAGGGACAGGACGCCGACAGCGAGGCGCTCGCGTTTATCGCCGATCGCGTGGAAGGCAATCTGATGGCCGCCTACCAGGAAGTGCAGAAACTGGCCCTGCTGTTTCCCGCGGGGCCGCTCGGATTCGAACAGGTGCGCGAGGCCGTGCTCGACGTGGCGCGTTACGACGTTTTCAATCTGGGCGCGGCAATGATCGACGGCGATGCCGCGCGCCTTGCGCGCATGCTCGACGGCCTGCGCGGCGAAGGGGCGGCGCCGCTGATGGCGCTGTGGTCGCTCACCGAGGAAATTCGTGCCATCGGCAAACTGCTCGACGGCACTGCCGCAGGCCGTCCGCTCAACACACTGTGGCGCGAAGCGCGCGTGTGGGGTACCGCGCACCAAAGCAGTCTGCAACAGAATCTGCGGCGCTTTGACCGCGCGCAGGTCGCACCGGCGCTGCGCCATGCCGCCACCATCGACCGCATGGTCAAGGGCGTGGCCAGGGGCGACGTGTGGGACGAATTGCTGCAACTCGCCCTGCGCTTCATGCGCAAGCCGCCTGCCGCCGCGCGGCCGGGACAAAAGCTTCCCGCCATCGCCGGCTGAAGCAGACACGCACTCGCGCGGCGCTATCGGCGGCGCCCCGGGCACAAGCTTGGTTCCGGCTAATCGGGGTAGAATCTATGCATGGACGTTCAAACCTACATGCATGGCGTTGGTCGCCAGGCGCGCGCAGCCGCGCGGCACATGGCCCGGGCCGATACCGCGACCAAGAACCAGGCGCTGATGGTGATGGCGCAGGCCATCGGGCGCGCATGTGACAGGCTGCAGGAAGCCAATGCGCGCGATGTGGCAGCAGCGCGGCAAAAAGATCTCGGTGATGCGGCGATCGACCGCCTGACGCTGACGCCGAAAACCATCGCCGCCATGGCGGATGGCTTGCAGCAAATTGCCGGCCTGCCCGACCCCATCGGTGAAATCAGCGGCCTCAAATACCGCCCGTCCGGCATTCAGGTCGGGCAGATGCGCGTGCCGCTGGGCGTGGTGGGCATCATCTATGAATCGCGTCCCAATGTGACCGCGGATGCCGCCGGCCTGTGCCTGAAATCGGGCAATGCCTCGATCCTGCGCGGCGGCTCGGAGGCGCTGCATTCCAATCAGGCGATTGCCGCCTGCGTGCGCGAAGGCCTGATCGCCGCCGGCTTGCCGGAACACGCAGTGCAGGTGATTGAAACCAGCGACCGCGCCGCGGTGGGCGAGCTCATCACCATGCGCGAGTTCGTCGATGTTATCGTGCCGCGCGGCGGCAAGGGGCTGATCGAGCGCCTGCGGCGCGAATCGCGCATCCCGATGATTCAGCATCTGGATGGCGTGTGCCACGTCTACATTGACGACAAGGCCGATATCGACAAGGCGTTGCGCGTGGCCGACAACGCCAAGACGCAGCGTCTGGGCGTATGTAATGCCATGGAAACGCTGCTGGTGGCGCGCGGCATCGCACCACGGATTCTGCCGCCGCTTGCCAAGATCTACCTCGACAAAGGCATCGAACTGCGCGGCGACGAAACCGCGCGCGCCATCGTTCCCGCAATGCACGTGGCGAGGGAAGAAGACTGGTACACCGAATACCTCGCCGCGATTCTTGCGGTACGCGTGGTCGACGGCCTTGAGCAGGCTATCGACCACATCGCCACCTATGGCTCGCAGCATACCGATGCCATCGTCACCGAAGACCTCACGCGCGCGCGGCGCTTCATCGCGGAAGTCGATTCCAGTTCGGTGATGGTGAACGCCTCGACGCGCTTTGCCGACGGTTACGAATACGGTCTCGGCGCCGAGATCGGCATTTCCACCGACAAGCTGCATGCGCGCGGGCCGGTCGGGCTGGAGGGACTGACGTCGCTCAAATATGTGGTATTTGGCGATGGGCATATTCGGAAGTAGAACATAACTATCTGTTTTTATTGGATTTTTAATGCCGAATCTGATCGAAGTCAAAGTCCCCGCGATCGGGGACTTTAAGAATATTCCGATCATTGAAGTGCTGGTAAAACCCGGCGACAGCGTGAAACCCGAAGATCCGCTGGTCACGCTGGAATCCGACAAGGCCACGCTCGATGTGCCCGCGCCGGTGGCCGGCATCATCCGCGAACTCAAGGCCAAGATCGGCGACAAGGTTTCGGAAGGCTCATTGATCCTCACGCTGGAAGGCGCCGATGCCCCGGCGGCAGCGGTGCAGCCGCCTGCAGCGCCCGCAGCGCCATCCGCGCCGGCCCCGGCCCCGGCCAGTACCGCACCCCTCGCGTCTCGCGCTCAACCCCAGGCCGACATGCAAACGGAAGTCCTGGTACTGGGCGCCGGCCCCGGCGGCTACACCGCGGCGTTTCGCGCCGCCGACCTCGGCAAGAAAGTGGTGCTGGTGGAGCGTTATCCGACGCTGGGCGGCGTGTGCCTGAACGTGGGCTGCATTCCGTCCAAGGCGTTGTTGCATATCGCCAAAGTCATTTCTGAAGCCGACGAAGCGGCACATGCCGGCATCACCTTTGGCAAGCCCGCCATCGATATCGACAAACTGCGCGCATGGAAGGCCGGCGTGGTCGGCAAACTCACCAAGGGATTGTCCGGTCTGGCGAAACAGCGCAAGGTGCAGGTGGTCACCGGCGTGGGTGAATTTGTATCGCCGCATGCACTGAAGGTGGACACCGCCGACGGCGCCAAGACAATCGCCTTCGATCACTGCATTATCGCCGCCGGTTCTTCGGTCGCGCGCATTCCCGGCTTTCCCTATGACGACAAGCGCATCATCGATTCCACCGGTGCGCTGGAACTCGCTCAAATACCGAAGCGTCTGTTGGTGGTGGGCGGCGGCATCATCGGCCTGGAAATGGCGACGGTCTACGATGCACTGGGCAGCAAAATCACCGTCGTCGAACTGATGGATGCGCTGATTCCCGGCGCGGATCAGGATATCGTGCGGTTGCTGCAAAGGCGCATTGCCAAGCGCTATGAAAAAATCCTGCTGAAGACCAAGGTCGCCCAGGTCGAAGCTCAAAAAGCCGGACTTAAAGTGACATTTGATGCTGGCGGCACCACCAGCACCGACACCTTCGACGCCATTCTGATGGCGGTGGGCCGCCGCCCCAACGGCCGCGAGATCAAGGCGGAGGCCGCGGGCGTTACCGTGAACGAACGCGGCTACATTGCGGTGGACAAACAGATGCGCACCAACGTACCGCATATTTATGCCATCGGCGACATCTGCGGCGAGCCGATGCTCGCCCACAAGGCCACGCACGAAGCGAAAATCGCCGCCGAAGTCATCGCCGGACACAAGGCGTTCTTCGACGCGCGCACCATACCGTCGGTCGCCTATACCGATCCGGAAATTGCATGGATGGGCCTCACCGAGACCCAGGCCGCGGCGCAGGGCATCGAATACGACAAGGCGGTGTTCCCGTGGGCCGCCAGCGGACGCGCGCTGGCCACCGGGCGCGACGACGGCATGACCAAGCTGCTGCTCGACAAAGCCACGCGCCGCGTGCTGGGCGCCGCCATAGTCGGCGTCAACGCCGGCGAGTTGATCGCCGAGGCAGTGCTGGCGCTGGAGATGGGCGCCGACGCGGCCGACCTTTGCCTCACCATTCATCCGCATCCCACGCTGTCCGAGACGGTGGCTTTTGCGGCGGAAATCGCCGAAGGATCCATCACCGATCTTTATATGCCGCGCACGCCCCGCAAATAAATGCGCAACGGCACGCCCGCTCCGGCACCCGTGGATCTACGGAGAACCGCGCCCGGCAATACGGAGGCGGAACAGGCGCTGCGCGTGCGGCGCTTTCTGATCGCCTGCGGCACCTACCTGCTCGGCATCGCGACCATGAGCCTGGGCGCCGCGTTTGGCATCTGGGACACGGATGTTCCGGTGACCTACGCGGTGCTGGTGGTGTGCACCAACATCATTTTTTATCTGATCATGCGCTCGGGGCTGAACCTCAAACTCGCCGACCCCAGCCTCACGTCCGCGCAGATCGCGATGGGCATCGGCGCGCTGCTGTTTTCCCTTTACCACGCCGGTCCGGCACGCGGCGCCCTCATGCCGTGGGTGATCATGATCCTGTTGTTCGCGGTGTTCCGCCTGAAGTCACGCCAGTTGTGGCCCCTCGCCCTGTTCACCTGGATTGTCTACGGCGCCGTCATGAGCCTGGACTATGTCAATCATCGTGCCACCTTTAACGTCCGGCTGGAGTTGTTCCAGTGGATCGTGCTGGGCTCGGTATTGGTCTGGTTCACCTTCATGGGCGGCTACCTCAGCAACATGCGCGCGCGCTTGCGGCGCAACGAAATCTTTTACCGTTCGATGTGGGAAACCGCGCATGACGCCATCCTCATCGCCGGGCCCGGCGGACAGATCGAGTACGCCAACCCGGCGGCCAACGTGGTGTTCGGACGAACGCCGGAATCACTGCTCGGCACGCCGGTGGCCGCGTTGCTGGCGGACAGCGCGCAGTCGGCGCATGCCGGGGAATTCCGCCGCTATCTCGAAGGCGGGCAGGCGGAACGGGACTGGAACGCGGTGGAAGTGACGTTCAGGCACCACGGCGGCCGCGCGTTCCCGGCCGAGGTTTCGGTGGACCAAATGCAGGTCGACAACCGTCGCGTGTGCCTGCTGTTTGTGCGCGACATTTCGGCACGCAAGCAGACGGAGCAGGCGCTGGTCGATGCGCGCCTGTCGGCGGAGGCCGCCAATCGCGCGAAGACACAGTTTCTCGCCAACATGACGCACGAGATACGCACGCCGCTCAACGGCATCATCGGCATGGCTGAGATTCTGCAACAGGAGCCGCTCGGCGCCACCGCCGGCGGATACGTGAACACCATACACCGCTCGGGCCGCGCGCTGCTGGGGGTGGTGAACGATGTGCTCGATTTTTCGAAAATCGAAGAAGGGCAACTGCAGGTGGAGCGCGTGGTGTTCGAACTGCCGGGCGTGATTCAGGAGGTCTACGATCTGTATCTGGAGTCGGCACGCGCCAAGAACATTGAGCTGGTGTGGGATGTTTCGCGCATGCTGCCGCCTTCCGTATTCGGCGATCCGTCGCGGCTGCGCCAGATGCTGTCAAATCTGATGGCGAACGCGGTCAAGTTCACCGATCAAGGGCGCGTCGAACTGCATGCGGCGCCGGAGGGGCCGGACCAGGTGCGCTTTGAAATCATCGACACCGGCATCGGCATTTCGCCGGAGAAGCAGAACATGATTTTCGAAGCGTTCGCCCAGGTCGACGGCTCCGCCACGCGGCGTTTCGGCGGCGCCGGACTGGGCCTGACAATCACACGCCAGATCGTCAAGCTGATGGGCGGGGAAATCGGTGTCGACAGCGAACCGGGCAAAGGCTCGCGCTTCTGGTTCACCATACACCTGCCGCGCGCGGCGCAGCGCAGTCTGGGCGAATCGCAACGGATGGCGGCTGTCAAACCGCTGGCGGCGCAGTTTGCGGGCAAACGCGTCTTGCTGGTGGAAGATGACGAGAGCAACGCGGAAATCGCGATGGTGCTGTTGCGCCGCCTCGGACCGCAGGTCGTGCATGCGGCCAACGGCGCGCTGGCGGTGGCGGCGTTCCGCGAATCCGCGTTCGACATGGTCATCATGGACTGCCAGATGCCGGTGATGGACGGACTCGAAGCCACGCGCCAGATTCGCGCCATCGAAAAGCAGAACCCGGCCGCAAGGCGCACGCCCATCGCGGCGCTCACTGCGCACTCCTTCGATGGCTATCGCGACGAGTGCCTGGCGGCGGACATGGACGACTTCATGACCAAACCCGTCAGCACCGAGGATTTTCAGGTGATGCTGGGCCGCTGGATCGGCGCCAATCCCGCGCCTCAACAAAAATCCGCCTGAAGCAGAACGCACAGCGCGGGCAACCCGGAACCCCCATGAAACTACCCCTCGAAGGCGTCACCGTACTCGACCTCACCCACGCGCTCGCCGGCCCGTACTGCTCCACCATGCTGGCAGATTACGGCGCGCAGGTCATCAAACTGGAAGCGTTCGGTGCAGGCGATATCGCGCGCACCTGGGGCACGCCGCTGGCGGGCGGCGAAACCGCCTACTTCGCCGCGCTCCACCGCAACAAGAAGGGCATCGAGATTGACCTCAAGCACGCGCGCGGCAAGGATCTCTTTTTCGATCTGGTCGAACGCTGCGACATCGTGATCGAAAACTTTCGTGTCGGCACGCTGAAAAAACTCGGCCTGGAATACGCCAAAGCCAAAGCACGCAACGCCGGCATCATCTACTGCTCGATTTCCGGCTTCGGCCAAACCGGCCCCTACCGCGAACGCGCCGCGCTGGATCTCATTCTGCAGGCCGAAAGCGGCATGATCAGCGTCACCGGCGAACCCGGCGGGCGCGGCGTGCGCTGCGGCGTATCCATCGCCGATCTCACTGCGGGGCTGAACGCGGCATTCGGCATCATGGCAGCGCTGCGCGTCAAGGAAAAAACCGGGCGCGGGCAGGAAGTGGACGTGTCAATGATGGAAGGGCAGATGTCGCTGCTCAACACGCTCATCGGCAATTATCTTGCCGACGGCAAGATCCCGGGTCCCATGGGCACCGCCTACACTGCACTGACGCCGTATCAGACGTTTCACACCAAGACCAAGGATTTCGCACTGGCGGTGGGCAGCCAGAAATTGTGGAAAGTCTTTTGTCCCGCCATCGGCCATCCCGAACTCACCGACGATCCGCGCTATGCGGTCAACCAGATGCGCACCAGGAATCGCGAGTCGCTGGTCGCCACCTTGCAGGAAATATTTATGACGCGCACGTTTGAGGAATGGGAAGCTGCCCTGCTCGGCAGCGGGGTACCGTTCGGCGCGCTGAACAACATGGCGCAGGTGGTCGAGCACCCTCAGGTGCAGGCGCGCGGTTCGCTGGTCGAGATCGACCACCCGAAAATCGGCAAAACCCGAATCGTCGGCCCGGTGGCCAAGTTGTCCGAAACGCCGGCGACCGTGCGCTCGATGTCGCCGTCGCTGGGCGAGCACACCGAGGAAGTGCTGCGCGATTTTCTCGGCCTGGCGCCCGCGGCCATCGCGACCCTTCGCGAGCAGGGTGTGATCGCCAAACGCTGAAACCGCGTTCACCGTCAAATACTGCCGGCGCGCTTTGCCTCTGGCAGGCCGGTTGCCGTATCCAGACTGGCGGGTGCTGTCGGTGCTTGGGACTGGTCCGGACCATCGGCGGTGATCGCTGATGGCGCATTACCTGATTGGCCATCCTCGGTATTCGCCACGATCCACCCCAGTGCCAGCACGATCAGCAGCCAGGTTGCGCCAGCAAGTCTGATCGCCAGCCGCATGATTGATGCTTCGGTCATTTCGCCACCTCCTGAGCACCGATTGTGCGCAGCGTGTCAGTGGCGAGATATAAACCACAAGCATTAGCAGAGTTTGCGGCGGAATGACGTGGCCTTCTTTAAATATCAATAAAATCAATAAGTTACGTTATATCCTTGGATTTCGACAGCAAAGCACGTGAATTAGGCCAGATGGCCGATGGCTCAAGGCTCCCGCTTCAGCGTGCACTGAATCCACTCCACAACCTGCGGTATCGCCACCAGCGCCCGTCCCTCGACCTGCTCCAGAGACAATCCGCCCAGCGGATGCGGGATCATCAACAACGGTAGCTCCGGCTCACCGAACACGCGCGCCTGATTCCTGCCAAGCGTCCGAAACGGCTCGGAGCAGATCACCGCGGCCGCCAGACCGCGCTTGGCCAACTCGGACATGTCGTGGACACTCCACGACGTGCACGCGCCTCAGTCGGCCATGGCGCTGATGACGATGTCCGCCTCCCGCGCGAGCTGGTCAAGAATTTCCGCCGGCGCGGCCATCGACACATAGGGCTTGCGCGTCATCACCACCGAGGCTAGCGGCAGCGACTTCTGGACGCCGTCGACAATCATCGCCAGCAAGTGATCCGCATTGCCCTTGCTGTTGTCGAGCACGCCCAGCCGTATGCCGGAATCGCCGGCGCGTTGCGGCGCAGAGTGCGCGGCCGGCGGCACAGCGGGTGCCGGCGCTGATGGAATGACAAGTCTGACCGTTTGTGTCATGGCGTTCCTTTTCGCTGATGCCGTTGGTCGATTCTGACACGAGCACCGCGCCGCATCACCCGCCGTCTACCGGCGTTACTGTCAGTGGCAACCCGGGTTGCCGGGCACAAACATAATTTTATTGTTTAAAAACAGATATTTATATGATTTTTTGAAATGATGCACGGCGCAGCGCCGTCACCCGGCAGCGCCCGCAGCGCCGGGCTTGGGTAACCTCTGCACATGGGCACACAGCGCGCGACGGACACACCGCCGATGCCGCGCAACGCGGCAGGCACGTAGCGCCATGCTTGACGCTCGCCCCCGACAAAGGCTATAAATTGGCGGCAACAACGAGCGGCGGCGGCGCAGACTGTGCGCAATGCGTCGGCAACATAAACTCCCAGGGAAATCTTCATGACAAAGCTTTTTCACCGTTTCATCCGTTGCGCACTCGCTTTCAGCCTGGCGGGATTGCCGTTTACCGCACAGGCCGGACTGATCGGAACCGACGAGATGGCAGCGCCTGCGCCGATGCAGACCGAACGCGCCAGGATCCTCGACTTCATGTCTCGTGCCGATGTACAGCAGGAATTGCAGGCGCAGGGATTGACGGCACAGGCCGCGCAATCGCGCGTGGATGCCCTCACGGATGATGAAGTGCGGCATCTTGCCGGCAAGATTGACGAACTGCCCGCGGGCGCGACATCCGGAGCGGTCGGGGTGGTCGGCGTTGCCGTGCTGCTGGTGCTGGTAACCTACGTCATCGTGCGGCTGTTCTATCCGCAAAAATAGTGCCCGCCATGCGCTGCGCGAAGGCCCGCCGCCCGGCGGGCTTTTTCATTTTGTGCGTGCTGTTGTGCATGCCGCTCGGCGCCTGCACGCTGCTCGCGCCGCAAACCGTTGCCGTGGCTACCGCGCCGCCGCCCGGACTGGCGCTCAGCGGCGAAATTGCGCGTGTGCCGTACTTCGCGCAGACCGAGCATCACTGCGGACCCGCGGCACTCGCGATGGCGCTCAACAGCGCGGGCGCGGCGGTCACGCCCGACACGCTCGCCGATCAAGTCTATCTGCCGGGCAGGCAGGGCAGCCTGCAGCTGGAAATGCTCGCCGCCGCGCGCCGCAACGGCATGGTGGCCTATGTGCTCGCGCCCAGCCTCGGCGACCTGCTGCTGGAAATCAATGCCGGCACGCCCGTGATCACACTGGAAAACCGCGGCGCGGCGTTGTTGCCGCTGTGGCACTATGCAGTGGCTTTCGGCTTCGATCTGCACGCCGGCGACATCATCCGCCATTCGGGCGCCAGCGAACGCGCGGTGACGCCGCTGTCGGTGTTCGAATATTTCTGGCGTGCCGCCGGACGCTGGGCGATGGTGGCGGTGCCGCCGCATCGCGTGCCGGCAACCGCCACCGAACCGCGCTACGCCGCGGCAGTCATTGCGCTCGAAAAAACCGGCCGCACGCGGCAGGCCGCGGCCGCCTACGCCGCCATGCTCAAACGCTGGCCCGACAGCCTCACCGCGCTGATGGGCCGCGGCAACACCGCGCATGCGCTGGGCGATCTGGCGGCAGCGGAAGCCGCGTTCCGGCAGGCCACGTTGCAGCATGCGCACGCCGCAGCCGCCTACAACAACCTCGCGCAAACCTTGCTCGACCGCGGCAACTGGGGCGAGGCGCGCGCCGCCGCCGAGCATGCGGTCAGCCTCGGCGGACCGTTCGCCACGCGCGCGCAAGCGACGCTTGACGCGATCCGCGACAAGCTGCGCGCGCACTGAGCGCCACCAAGGTCATCGGGGACATCGGGAACACCTGAAGATGCAAACTGCTCAGGCCTATCGCGCCCGCTCCGACAACCGCTGCACGCCACGCCATGCGGCCGCAGACGACAAAAAAATATTGTTTAAAAACAAATACTTACACAATTCCTCCCGTTCTGGTTTGCGGCATCCCCGGCGCGCCTGTTAAACACGATTCATGCAACCGTCGCTGCTCCGGCATGCCGCGTTCACGCGCTTTTGGGTGGGCGACATCGCCTCAACGCTCGCCAATCAGATGCTGGTGCTGGCGGTGGGCTGGCAGATCTACGAAATCACCAACAGCGCGCTGAGCCTGGGGCTGGTCGGCCTCGCGCATTTCGGCGCGCAACTGTTGTTCACCCTGCCGGCCGGCCATTGCGCCGACCGCTACGACCGCAGGCGCGTCGCCACGCTGTGCCAGATCGTGCAAGGCATGGCGGCCGCGGCGCTGGCCGCCGCCAATCTTGGCGGCTGGATCAGCAGCGAACTCATCTACGCCTGTGCCGTGCTTACCGGCACCGCGCAAACGTTTCAGAATCCTGCGCTGCGTTCCCTGCTGCCGTCGCTGGTCGGCGTGGTGCTATTGCCGCGCTGCATTGCCTTTCACGGCGCGGTTAAAAAGGCCGCGGTCATCGCCGGACCGGCACTGGGCGGACTGGTCTATTTGTGGGGCGCCGGCCCGGTGTACTGGACCGGCGCGGCGGCATTCGCACTGGCGGGCACGATCATCCTCGCCATACCCGCGACCGGCGCGCGCCATCACCACGAACCCGCCAGCCTGCAATACATGCTGGGGGGACTGCATTACATCATCGGCAAACCCATCATCCTGGGCGCCATCACCCTCGACCTGTTCGCGACGCTGCTCGGCGGCGCTGTGGCGCTGCTGCCGATTTACGCGCGCGACATTCTGCAAACCGGTCCGCTCGGCCTCGGCCTGCTGCGCTCGGCGCCGGCCGTGGGCGCGGTGCTGGCCTCGCTCTATCTGGTGCGCTCGCCGCTCACCCGCGGTGTCGGCAAAATCCTGTTCGCCGCGGTGGCAACCTTCGGCATTTGCACCGTGGTCTTCGGCCTGTCGACGTGGCTGCCGCTGTCGCTGCTGGCGCTCACCGTCATGGGCATGGCCGACATGGTGAGCGTGGTGATCCGCACGTCGCTGGTACAACTGGAGACGCCGGATGAGATGCGCGGCCGCGTCAGCGCCGTGCACTCGCTGTTTACCGGCACCTCGAATCAGCTGGGGCAATTCGAATCGGGCATCACCGCGGCGTGGTGGGGCGCGATGCCCGCGGTGGTCGCCGGCGGCATCGGCACCCTCGCCATCGTCGGCCTGTGGCTGCGCTGGTTCCCCGACCTGCTGCGGCGCGAGGCGCTCACCACGCGCGGCGAATAGTCCTTGAACCCAAAAACAACAGGTCCGCCACAGAGGAACACCCAGAAAACAAGGGCTTGGTGCGCTGCCGGCAGGTACTGATCGTGACTCGATCTGACAGGTACTGTATGACTGCTCTCGGGAAACCTGAATGTGTCCAATCAGCCCTCGACCGACCTTCACCCCCCTGCCCCTGTAAGTCGGGTAAGAAAGTATGGCTGCCGTTCAGGGCGATGGCTCACCGACAGGTTGTCGGCCAGAGCAGCCGTTCGCGTCAAGCCAAATGCGGGGCAGCAATATTGCTTACACTGCTCGCAAAAGAATTGGCGCCTTCGCGATTAACGACTCAAGAATATAGTGAACCAACCGATGCTACGATGCTAGACCTGTCCCCGTCGGCCGTACGATAGTGAGGGACCTGACCTATGATCCGTGTCAATGGGCAGGTAGGCGATCAAACAGTTCAGTGGTCATTTTAGGATCGCTAAATATACCCACGGGTGCTGTCCGGGCTATTATTACCACTGCTATTCTTATGCGATAACTTTTACCACGCGATGACGAAATATAGCGCACTTAGCGAGCACCTTGCGGCGGTTCCGGGGGAGTCGACTCAACTTACCTTTTCTCAGATAGAGGAAATCTTAGGCAAGCGCCTGCCATTATCCGCGAGCAAACACCGCGCGTGGTGGGCCAACGAAATAAGTGGGACTCACACATGGTCGCATCTTTGGCGTGCGGCTGGTTGGCTGACTGACACCGTAGATTTCGATCGTCGTATTGTCACTTTTCGACGAGCTGCCAATGTTGGCACGGATGCTCTAGAAAATCTGCGCCCACGAACGAAGGAAACAATTTTTGACCTCTTACAACAAGTAGGGATTTCAACGGACGAGTGGTTGACAAGAACCGATGGTAATTCTGTTACAGAGGTAAAGGCCAACCCAAACTTCTGCTACAACTGGTCATTCGGCTCCCTGCGAGAGGGTTTCGCGCTATGTATTTGGCACTCCACATTGGAAATTCTTAATCAGCAAATTGTCTTTAACGAGAATTTGCGTGAACTCGCAGTTCGCCTAAAAGCTGAAGGTGGAATCCAAGCTAACAATCCGTCCCGTAAGACAAGGGCAATAACCCAATCTGTGCGTGCACGATCGTTCGATGAAGCTCTGAATTTGTCCTATAGGCGCGGCAAACCAGTATCGGTAATTCTAACTGAAGGTGACAGACGTTCCCGTGAGGAATCGGGCGAGGGATCTTCTCACGTTCAGTTTCGGACCCTCGACCCCATTAAATGGTACGTGCACAGGTATGACGACTCGACCGGCGAAGCATTGTTAGTAAGGGGAGTTAAACCTGCTGGCGTTACGACTGATGGTAGCGAAACCGAAGATGAGGATGTGGGCCGACCCGATGAAGTCCAACAGCGCGCAATAAAAATACGGCGTGGGCAGGCGCAATTCAGAGAGAAATTATTAGCGGCTTACGGTCGTACTTGTGCTGTCACGGGATGCAAGGTCGTGGATTTGTTGGAGGCTGCTCATATCCAACCTCACGCAGACGAGCCGAACTACCGCGTGACGAATGGCCTATTGCTGCGTGCCGACATTCATACGTTGTTCGACCTAAACTTGCTCTCGGTTGATGCCCTGCGATGTGTTCAGCTTGCTCCCACTTTGTTGAACTCTGAATATAGGGGATATGAAGGAAAACGGCTTAGGCAACCAGACCTTCCCTCCGAAATGCCGGACATGAATGCATTGGATCGACGGTATCGCGAGTTCAAACAGAAGAATTGAATTTGAGCGGTAGCGAATAGGCGAAAACTCCAGTGAAGCGCTTTGTTGTGGAAAGCTCTTCCGAGATTTAGGAGGGATGGAAGGCCTTCTTACGTCGGCCGTATTTGGTCGTTTACGCTATTTCCCAATATCGGAAGGGCTGCTGCGCTTTCTTTGGAGAAAATCGAACGGTCGGTTAACGAGCACGCATTCTTTCTGAGAGACAGCCGCCATGCGTCTTGACTTTTGAGCTATGACCGGGACTAGATCGACACCGGCCTTCAATGCTGCATAGAGCCAACGGCAGTTAAGGCCGA
>CADECM010000075.1:25591-32274 GCA_902825845.1 uncultured beta proteobacterium | reverse complement strand
TCCTAGAGATCGCAGTGATCGCTACCTGTCCGTGTGTAACCGCAGTGATCGGCAGGTCTGCCCCGAAACTTGCCTTTAAAGATCAGGCTGACCGACCGGCGGCTCAGGGTCGATCTGAAACATTGTCTGTCAGATCAAGTTACGACTTCTACATATAATCCAAGCCAAACATACGCATCAGAGGCCGCCATGCGAACCAACATCGCGATTGTCGAAAAACTCATCCGCGAGGCGATAAAGGTCACAGGTGCAAGAACCAGGAAGGAAACCGCGGAACCGGGTTTGCGTTTACTGATTCAGCTGAAAAAGCAGGCGTCCCTGCGCGGCTTGCGCGGCAAACTGAAGTGGCGGGATGACCTTGACCGCATGCGTCTCGACGCGTAGCGCATGATGCTGGTCGACTTCAGCGGCCGGGCCGCCTGCATTAACAGCCAGGCCAGCGCTTAAACACACCAAACGGATTTCACCGCGGCCGGTCGCCCTGCAGCGTAATGCGATGCATCACCCGCCGCTGGCCGTGGTAATCGTTGATCGGATAATGCAGCGCCGCGCGGTTGTCCCACAACGCCAGCGATCCCCGCTGCCAGCGGAAGCGGCACAGGAACTCCGGTTTGATCTGGTGCTGATGAAGATACTGCAGCAGCGGCGCGCTTTCCGCTTCGGTCCAGCCCGCGAAACGAACGGTGTGCCCGACGTTGATGTAGAGCGCCTTGCGCCCGGTCTCCGGATGCGTGCGCACCACCGGGTGCTCGGCTTCGAACACGCTCTTGGCGTGTTCGGTGGGCGCGGCGGCAATGCGGTCTTCACGCGATTTCGAGACATCGGCCTGGGCCGAACTGCTCACGCCCCGCAGGTCTTGCAGCGTGTGCCTGAGGCCTTCGGACAAGGTCTCATAGGCAAGATACTGGTTGGCAAACAGCGTGTCGCCCCCCTGCGCCGGCACCTCCAGCGCGAGCAGCATCGAGGCCATCGGCGGCGTTTCGAGATAGGTGGTGTCGGAGTGCCACACGCCACCGAAATTGATGCGCTCGTTTTCGAGCTTGACCACCGGCGTGATCACCGGAAAGCCGTCGATGCCCTTCATGAACGGATACTCGACCGGCTTGCCGATGCGGCTGGCAAACGCCAGGTACTGGCTGCTCGTCAGTGACTGGTCGCGAAAAAAAATCACCACGTGCTCAAGCCACGCGCGGCGGATTTCGGCGATGGTTTCATCGGACAATTCGCGCGCGAGATCGACGCCGCGCACTTCGGCGCCAATGGCGCCCGCCAACGGATGTAGGGTAATGCTCATATCAAATTCACCTCCTGCTGCCGCGCAGTATACCGGAGGCGGGGTTATAATTTCCGTTCGTCTCATAGAGGAAACCGCCATGGCGAATCGTCTGATCCTGCTTGCCGTGCTGCTGCTGACACTCGGCGGCTGCGCCACCCACAACACCGTCAGCGACGGCGCCGACAGCCGGCTGATGCTCAAAGGCCACGATCCGGTGGCCTATTTCACCCTGAACAAGCCAGTGCCCGGCAAGCCCGACATCAAGGCCGAACACGAAGGCGTGACCTACCGTTTCATGAGTGAGGAAAACCGCGCGCTGTTCGTGAAGAGCCCGGACAAATACAAGCCGCAATACAACGGTTTTTGCTCCAATGGATTGGTGTACGCGATACCGCTCGGCGGCAATCACGACACGTTCAAAGTTGTCGACGGGCGGCTGTTCATGTTCGGCGGCGCGAACTCGAAAAAATATTGGGAAATGGATCAGCAGCGCAATCTCGTGCTGGGCGACAACTACTGGAAAACCGAGGTGCAGGGCAGCATTCCACGCCTGCAGTCGTGGAAGCGGCTGCTGTTCAAGGTGCCGCATTACAAGACCAACCGCGAGCTGGCGGCGGCATGGGAAGCACGGCAGGGGAAACAGTAGCTTATAAAATATTGTTTAAAAACAAATAGTTATGAAATACACTGTGATTCAGGGCCAGCATGCTTGATCTGGCCGGGCTGCGCCAGGAATACCGGCGCGAAGCGCTGGACGAAAAGGATGTGCTGCCTGATCCGCTGGCGCAGTTTGCGGTGTGGTTCGCCGAGGCGGTGAAAGCGGAGTTGCCCCTGCCCAACGCGATGTCGCTGGCCACCGTTTCGCACGATCACAAACCCTCGTCGCGGGTGGTGCTGCTGAAGGGCGTCGACCATGGCGGCTTTGTGTTTTACACCAACACCCTCAGCCGCAAAGGGCGCGAGATCGCCGCCCATCCGCACGGGGCGCTGCTGTTCAGCTGGCTGGAACTCGAGCGCCAGGTGCGCATTGACGGCACCCTGTCGGCGGTGAGCGCCGCGGAAGCGGACGCCTATTTTGCGTCGCGGCCGCTGGGCAGCCGCCATGCGGCCATCGCCTCGCCGCAAAGCGAATCCGTCGCCGGCCGCGACGTGCTGGAACACTTGTACGAACAGGCTCGCGCCAATGGCGACGATCCGCCGCGGCCGGCCCATTGGGGCGGCTATCGCCTGCTGCCGCTGGAAATCGAATTCTGGCAGGGCCGCGAAAACCGCCTGCACGACCGCGTGGTGTACCGCAAATCCGGCGATCACTGGAATCTCCTGCGGCTGGCGCCTTGAATCAGGATGCAGGATTCAGGATTGAGTGGGGCTTTGCCGCACCTGCGACAGGCTTAATCCTGAATCCTCAATCCCGCATCCTGCAGCCTAAAGGACGTGCGTCCCGATCCACCACGCCACCCCCGCCATGAATGCCGAGCAGGGTATCGTAAACACCCACGCCCACACGATGTTGCCGGCCACGCCCCAGCGCACCGCCTTGTAGCCGCGCGTGGACCCGACGCCGACGATGGCGCCGGTGATGGTGTGGGTGGTCGACACCGGGATGCCGAGGCTCGTGGCCATGAATAGCGTGAGCGCGCCGCCGGTCTCGGCGCAACAGCCCTGAAACGGTTTGAGCTTGGTGATGCGCTGGCCCATGGTCTTGACGATGCGCCAGCCGCCGAACATGGTGCCCAGCGCGATGGTCACATAGCACGCGATCACCACCCACATCGGTATCGCCTCTTTCGCGCCCGTCACGCCATAGGCGATCAGCAGCATCCAGATGATACCCGCGGTCTTTTGCGCGTCGTTGCCGCCGTGGCCCAGCGAGTACATGGACGCCGACAACAATTGCAGGCGCCGCGACCATTTGTCGACGCGAAACGGCGTCACCCGCCGCACCAGATTGGCGGCTATCACCAGCAGCAGCGACGACAGCAAAAAGCCCACCAGCGGCGAAATCAGGATAAACGACACCACCTTGATCAGCCCGCTCGACACCAGCGAACTCGCGCCGGCCTTGGCAATGGCCGCGCCCACCAGTCCGCCGATCAGCGCGTGCGACGAACTGGAGGGAATGCCGTAGTACCAGGTGATGATATTCCACGCAATCGCCCCGGAGAGCGCGCCGAATACCACGTAATGATCGACGATGTCGGCGTCGATGATGCCCTTGCCCACCGTGGTCGCCACCTTCAGGTGAAACACGAACAAGGCAACAAAATTGAACGTTGCCGCCATCAGCACCGCCTGGTGGGGCTTTAGCACGCCGGTGGATACCACGGTGGCGATGGAATTGGCGGCATCGTGAAAGCCATTCATGAAATCGAACGCGAGCGCCACCACGATCAGGAAAACCAGCACCTCGAAGCTGAAATTCATCAGGCGTTTTCCAGCACGATGCCTTCGATGATGTTGGCGACATCCTCGCAGCGGTCTGTCACCGTCTCCAGCAGCTCGTACACCGCCTTCATCTTGATCACCTGGCGCACGTCCGGCTCGTCGCGGAACAGCTTGGCCATCGCCGCGCGCATGACATGGTCGGCTTCGGACTCGAGATGATCGATTTCATCGCAGGCCTTGAGGATCAGCGCGGCGTTTTGCATGTTCGACAGGTGGCCGACAGCCTCCTTGACCTGGTGTGCGCAGGCTTCACAGATCTCGCCCAGTTTCAGCGCTTCGGCGCTCAGGGCGCGGATGTCGTAGAGAAAGATCGACTGGGAGACATCCTCCATCAGATCGAGCACGTCGTCCATGCGCGTTATCAGCTGGTGTATTTCGTCGCGGTCCAGCGGCGTGATGAAGGTCTTGTGAAGCAGCTCAATGGTGGTCTGCGTGATCTTGTCCGCGCGCTTTTCGATGGTCTCGATGGCATAGGCGCGATGCTGTATGTCGTCTCCCGCCGCCATCAACGCGGCCAGCTCGCGCCCGCCCTGCACGATCTGCTCCGCATGCTCATTGAACAACTCAAAAAAACGCCCTTCCCTGGGCATCAGACGACCGAACATGATTTTTCTCCCTCGCTGGATGCACTGCATCGTTCGCCGTAACGGCGGCACGGCAATCGCGGCGCGCGTAGTGTAACCGCAACCGCGCACTCACGCGCACACGACATTCGCGTTATAATCGGCCCCTCCGCTTCGAATACGAAAGAATCGCCGCTGCCGCGGCGCATGCCTGTCAACCCTTCCGCTTTGGCATCTTTCGCGCCGCGCCCCGCACCTCGCACCGTCCACGCCATGCTCGCGTGGTACTTCGTTGCCATCTGGGGCAGCGGCTTTATCGCATCGAAAATCGGCATGCAGCATGCCGCGCCGCTCACGTTTTTGTCGCTGCGCTTTGCCATCGGCACGTTGTGCCTGATCATCATCGTGCTGCTGATGCGCCCGGCGTGGCCCTCGGGCCGGGCGCTGGCGCATGTGGTGGTGGCGGGGTTGCTGATGCACGCCGTGCACCTGTCCGGCAGCCATTACACGCAGTATCTGGGGCTGTCGGCGGGCATCACCGCGGTGCTGCTGTGCATCCAGCCGCTGATTACCGCGCTGATCGCGGCACGCTGGCTGCATGAAAAACTGTCACCTCTGCAGTGGGCCGGCATCGCGCTGGGCTTTGCCGGCGTCACGCTGATCGTGTGGCACAAGATCGACATGCGGGAAGCCACCGCGGGCAGCCTGCTCGCGGCATCGGTGGCGCTGCTGGGGGTGACCGCGGGCACGCTGTATCAGCGCGTGTTCTGCGCCAGTGTCGATCTGCGCGCCGCGGCGCTGCTGCAGTTTGCCGCCACCCTGCTGGTGCTGGCGCCGCTCGCGCTGGTGTTTGAGGACAACGCCGTGCGCTGGACCTGGACGCTCGCCGGGGCCCTGTGCTATCTGGTGATCTTCGCCTCGCTGCTGGCGGTCAGCGCCTGGCACTACCTGATGCGCCACGGCGGTGCCACGCGCGTGTCCAGCCTGGTGTATCTCACGCCGGCGTTCGCGATCGTGCCCGAGTTCCTGTGGTTCGGCATCGCGCCCTCGGCCGTGAGCTGGGCCGGCATCCTCGTCACCTGCCTGGGCGTCGGCCTCGTGGTGTGGCGGCATGGTGCGCGCGGCGCGCGGCGCGCGGCATGAACATCGCGCTGATTTTCCTGCTCACCATCCTGCCGCACCTCGCGTTTGCGGGCGCGCGCGTCACGCTGTCGCTGTTCGCGTTGAAACTGGGCGCCACGCCGTTCACGGTGGGCATGATCATCTCGCTGATTTCGCTGGTGCCCATGGTGTATTCGGCGCGCTGGGGACGGCGCATCGACCGTGCCGGCGTCTACAAACCGATGCTGCTGAGCGCGGCGCTGATCCTGGGTGCGCTGCTGCTGGCCTACGCGCTGCCGCGCATCGAAACGCTGTTTGCGGTGAGCGTGCTGGCCGGCTCGGGCTTCATGCTCTACCACATCTGCGTCAATCAGGCGGCGGCACTGGTGGGCCGCCCCGAGGACCGCACGCGCAATTTCAGCGTGCTGGCGCTGGCGTTCTCGACCTCGGGCTTCGTCGGCCCGATGATGGCGGGATTCGCCATCGACAGCATCGGCCACCGCAACACCTTCTTGTTGTGCGCGTTTTTCGCTGCCGCGGCGCTCGCGCTGATACGCCACCGCAAGGGCGCGTTGTACCGCCTGCACCGGCCCGCGGCGCACGAATCCGCTCCCAGGCGCTCGCGCGACCTGCTGCGCATTCCGGCCTTGCTGCGCGTGTTCGTTGTCAGCGGACTGATGTCGATGTGCTGGGATCTCTACAGCTTCGTGATGCCGATCCATGGCTCCAGCATCGGCCTGTCGGCCTCCACCATCGGGCTGATCCTGGGATCGTTCGGCGCCGCCACGTTTCTGTTCCGGCTGATCCTGCCGTGGGTGGTGCACCACTTCGACGAACGCACGTTTCTGATCGCCGCCATGGTGCTCACCGGGCTGATGCTGGCACTGATCCCGCTGGTACACAGCGTGCCGTGGCTGATGGCAGTGTCATTCGCGCTGGGCATCGGCCTGGGCGGCGTGCAGCCGATGATCATGACCATGCTCTATGAAAAGGCGCCGCCGGGGCGCGGCGGCGAAGCGGTAGGCATGCGCACACAGCTGCTGAACATCACGCAGGCGGTGATTCCGCTCATCTTCGGCGCGCTGGGCGCGGCGCTCGGCATGACGCCCGTGTTTTTTGCCATGGCCGCCGCCGTGCTGTGGGGCGCGTGGTATGCGAAGGGCGGTGACGGCTCGAAACCGTGAAGGGGTGAAGGGGTGAAGGGGGTACCTCATTCACTCATTCACCCCTTCACTCCTTCACCCCTGCACTGCACCAAACAAAACGGCCAGCCCCGAAGGACCGGCCGTCTCGCGAAC
>CADECM010000075.1:8376-25491 GCA_902825845.1 uncultured beta proteobacterium | reverse complement strand
GCACCAAACAAAACGGCCAGCCCCGAAGGACCGGCCGTCTCGCGAACTGAAAAACGCGAAAAACGCTTAGCTCAGATGCTTGCTGACCAGCTTGGTCATTTCAAACATCGACACCTGCTTCTTGTTGCCGAAGATGGCTTTCAGTTTGTCGTCGGCATTGATATTGCGCTTGTTCTTGGCATCCTGCAGGCCATGCTTCTTGATGTAGGCCCAGATCTTTTTCGTTACTTCGGTGCGCGGCATTGCGCTGTTGCCGATAATGGCGCCCAGTTCGGCGCTGATTTTCATCGGCTTCATGAATGCGGCATTCGGCTTGCGCTTGGCGGCCTTCTTTTTCGCCGGCGCTTTCTTTGCTGCTTTTTTCTTTGCTGCCATCTGGAATCTCCGTTTAAAAATAAACTACGGGTTATAAAGTTATGACGTTATTTAGCTGTTTGCTGTTTTGCCCTGCCGCTTGCGGCGGCACGGTGGCGACAGGATGCCGAGGGAAAACCGGCTTGTCAATGCTTTCCTAGAGGGAAAATTGATCTTTTTCCCTCTGCGGGACACATCATTTGCGCCGTTGCGGCCGCCCGCGGCCCCGGTATGGGCAATCTTCGAGCGGCGATCGAAGCGCTTGGACACCCCTCGCAAGTCGTCCGCCACGCAGCCCGTAGGGAAAATAGCGGCAGGAAATCAACAGCTCAGGCCCGCCGCGCACGCGGATCACCGTGCACGGCAAGCGCTGCCGGCGCCGGCAATCGCCGCGGGTTCAGGCAGACTTTTTCAGCCGGGACAAGAACTGCTTGCGAAACTTCGCCACCTTGGGCGCCACCACAAACGAGCAGTAGCCGGCGCCGGGATTGCGCACGAAGTACTCCTGATGATAGTCCTCGGCAATATAAAACACGCTGGCGGGCGTGACTTCGGTAACGATCGGCTCGCGCCACAGCCGCGCGCCGCCGAGCCGCGCGATCACGTCGTCCGCGGCTGCTTTCTGGGATGGCGTATGGTAGAAAATGGCCGAACGATACTGCGTGCCGCTGTCGTTACCCTGCCGATTGAGGGTGGTGGGGTCGTGGATCACAAAAAACACGCTGAGGATTTCTTCGAACGGCACCACGGCGGGATCAAAGGTGATCTGCACCACTTCGGCATGGCCGGTATTGCCGTTGCATACCTGTTCGTAGGTCGGATTGGGATTCTTGCCGCCCATATAGCCGGACTCGACCGAAATCACGCCCTTCAATTCGTCGTAAACGGCTTCCAGACACCAGAAACAGCCGCCGCCGAGGGTTGCAACTTCCGTTTGGCCGGGTATCGCACTCATGTCGTTTCCTTGGGGTTGGTTCGCAGGAAGGGGAATTTTGCAATAATACCGGGCACTAAGTCGAACCACAGGCGAAAAACTTACCCGAATTGCCGGCGGCTGTAAGCCCGGCGCCGCGACAACGACCAAGGGCGCACAGCGGCGCAAGCCGCACATCCACGAGGTCACGAGGAGAAATCCATGTTCCACCGTATAGTGCTTGCTGTTGTGTTGTCATTGGGGGCGCCACTGGCTGTTGCCCAGCCCGCGCCCGCCAAAACCGCCAAAGCCATCTTCGCCGGCGGCTGCTTCTGGTGCATGGAGCACCCCTACGATATCCTGCCCGGCGTGATATCGACCACCTCCGGCTACATCGGCGGCACGGTGAAGAACCCGACCTACGAGCAGGTCTCGAGCGGACGCACCGGCCATACCGAGGTGGTGCAGGTGGTCTACGATCCGGCGAAAGTCAGCTACGACAAGCTGCTGCAGGTGTTCTGGGCGAATATCGACCCCACGGTGAAGAACGCCCAATTCTGCGACCACGGCTCGCAATACCGCAGCGGAATATTCTATGTCGACGACACCCAGCGCAAACTCGCCGAAGCCTCCAAGGCCGCGCTAGACAAGTCCAAACCGTTCAAGGCGCCCATCGTCACCGAGATCACCAGAGCCGGCGAGTTCTATGCCGCGGAAGACTACCATCAGGATTACTACAAGAAGAATCCGGTACGCTACAAGCTTTATCGCAACGGCTGCGGACGCGACGCGCGGCTCAAGGAGCTGTGGGGCAAGGTGCCGGATTAGACTCATATAACCATATGATTTTAAATACTTTTTATCTCGTCGCCCCCTGTAACTGATCGATTGCCGCGCTGATCGCATCGCGCATGGTGTTATCGCCGCGCGTGGCTTGCAGTTCGGTGTGCAATGCGCGATACCGTGCGAGCGCGGCATCGCGCTTGCCAGCAGCCTGCTCCAGGGAAGCCAGAAGGAAGCGCCATTGATCGCGGCGATTTTCAGGCAACTGGTCCTCGGGAAACAGCCAGCGAAAGGTTTCCGGACTGTCGGTATCCTTCATTGCCGACAGAAATTGCGGGCGCTTTTCCTGCCACCTGCCGTAATACAGATGATCGAGGTAGACCGTGCGCCATAGGCGCTCGCGCACGGCCTGATCCATCGGCTCGCCGTTGCGGCGCATCTCGCCCGCCACGCGCAGCGCTTCGACATGTTTATCAAGGTTGCCGTAGTCCAGCACTGCGGCAAACTGCAGCGTACGCACAAATTCGCGCTCGCGGCCAGCGGCAACCGCTGCCGCAAAATGCTGCCTGCCTTCATCCGTCAGCGGTTTTCGGGAAACCAGTAAATGTCCCCACATCGCGTGGGCATACACATTCGAGGGCTCCACCGCCAGCGCCTGTTGATAATGCGCCGGCGGCGACAGGCCCTCCATCCCGTCGCGGCCGCGCAGGTAGTCGGCCCAGCCCCGGTGCGCATGCAGATCGGCGAGATGTTGACCGCGGGCCAAGGCCACGCCTTCGACCAGCACCGGCAGCACGCGATTGACGATGCCGGTAAAGGTTTCCTTTCCCACGCGCACGCGAATTTCGCGCAGCCAGCGCATGCCGCAGACTTCACGTGCCACGCGCAGCGACGCGCTGTCGGGATATTGCTTGATGGCGTCGTCGTAACGCTGCCACGCCAGCGCGTGATCGTTCGCTTCGCATAACTGCCGCGCGGCCGACGTCAGCGTGGCCAGATGCGCATCCGCCGCGCGTTGCTTTTGCCATTGGACGTAAGCGAATGCCAGCACCGCGGCCAGCACCATGCCGGCGCCCAGCCACAACCCCTTGCGTGCGGGCCGCGCCTTGCGCTCTGATGCGTCGACCGCCGCCAGCGTTTCCGCCACCACGTCGCCCTGCGGCTCCAGTATGGTCACCGCGCGCAGATACGCCGGGATCGATTCGGTGGGCGTCGCTGCCACCTTGACGGGTAAAACGCGGCCTTCCGGATGGCGCCAGCGTGCCCTGGCGATGCCCAGTTCCGCCAGCGCATAGCTGCCGGGTGCAACGCTCTCCGGACTGATCAGGAACAGCAGCAGATCGCACGCGCCGATGCCTTTGCGCAGGGTTTCATCGAACGGTTTGCCGGGCACCAGTTCCGAACGGTCGACAAACACCTGATGCCGGCCACCGGCTTCCAGCGCGAGCTGCAGCCGCTCGCAAACATCGCGGTGTTTGGAGGAATACGAAATGAATATCCGCACCGGATGCCGCCTTCACCACCGCCGCGGGAGGCTCAGCCCTTGGTTTTCAAGCGCGCATCGTTGGCATCGATAAAGGCACGAATGTCGGCGCTCATGTCCAGCAGCTTGAGCCACTGCTCCTTGTAAAGGGTCACCGGAAAGCGCCCCATGCCGTAAATGGATACCGCGCCTTTTTCGCTGACCTTCATGCTGATGCCGCTGGCGGCGCCCTTTTTCAGCGCGGCATTTTCATTGCGCAGGCGTTCGAGTTCGGCCTTCAGATCGTCTTCGGACATGGATGCTCTCCCAATTGAACGTTGTCACTTTACGCGAATTTCGGCACGCCGGTTCAATCCACGCGCGCGCCGATACGCCGGATGATCGGTCCCCATTTGTCGCTTTCCGACTGGATCAACGCGCGAAACGCGTCGGCGCTGCCGCCCACCGGTTCCAGTCCGGCGGCGTTCAGCTTGGCGCGCACGGCGTTATCCTTCAGCGCGGCATTGATCTCGCGATTCAGGCGCCCGACGATGGCCGCCGGTGTGCCCGCCGGCACCAGCACGCCGTTCCACGCCAGCGCCTCGAAGCCTGCAATGCCGGCTTCGGCCACCGTGGGTAATTCCGGCGTCAGTGCGTAACGCGCGGCGCCCGATACCGCGAGCAACTTCACCTTGCCGGCCTGGGCAATGGGTGTGATCGCCGTCGGCACCGCAAATAGCAGCTGCGCATCGCTCCCCGCCACCGCGGCAATCGCGGGCGGCGAGCCGTTGTACGGCACGTGCACCATGTTCAGCCCGGCCATCGATTTCAGCAGCTCCATCGACAGATGCGAGGAGCTGCCGTTGCCGACGGAGGCGTAGCTCAACTTGCCCGGGTTGCCCCTGGCATGCGCAATGAGTTCCTTGAGTGACGTCACCGGCAGTGCGCTGCTCACCGCCAGCACATTGGGCTGGCTGGTGGTGAGCACCACCGGCGTCAGATCGCGCAGTGGCACATACGGCAGCCGGGAGTACAGATGCGGGCCAAACGCCAGCGGACCGTTGAACGACAGCACCAGCGTGTAACCATCGGGCGCGCTTTTGGCCACGAGGTCGGTGGCAATGGTACCGCCGGCGCCGACGCGATTTTCCACCACCACCGGCTGGCGCAGTCTGTCCCTGAGTTTGTCGCCGAGCACGCGGCCGATGACGTCGATGGAACTGCCGGCGGGCGCGGTCATCACGAAGCGCAATGGCTTGGCGGGCCACGCCGCTGCCGCGCCGGTCGCGGCAGCTTGCGCCGCGGGTGCCCAGAAAGCGCCAACCGCAATGCGCATGAAATATTGCAAGTATTTGTTTTTAAACAATTTTTATAAATCGAATGAATGAACAGGCGAAGCAGTTTGAAGCGCCGGCGCGCTCTGCTATAAACGCGGCTGAGCCGTATTCCAACACGCCCATTCTAAATCAGCGGACCTCCCATGACCTGGCAACCCGAACTCGACGAACTGCATGCACGCGAAACTCTCGCCAAACAAATGGGCGGCGCCGATAAGGTCAAGCGCCAGCATGATGGCGGACGGCTTACCGTTCGCGAGCGCATCGACGGCGTGCTCGATGCCGGCAGTTTTCACGAGGTTGGCGGTATCGCCGGCAAGGCGACGTATGACGCCGCGAACAACCTCGCCTCGTTGCAGGCGGCAAACTGCGTGTTCGGTCGCGGCATGATCGACGGCCGGCCGGTGGTGGTGTGCGGCGACGACTTCACCGTGCGCGGTGGCTCGGCAGACGCCACCATCAAGGAAAAGACCATCATGGCCGAGCAGATGGCGCACGAATTCCGTCTGCCCATCGTGCGCATCATCGAAGGCTCGGGCGGCGGCGGTTCGGTCAAAACCATCGAAACCACGGGCCGCGCCAATCTGCCGGGGCGCGTGGCGGGTTCAGCGGGTTATCACTATGCCGCGATCAACCTCGGCACGGTGCCAGTGGTAGCGCTGGGCCTCGGTTCCGTCGCGGGGCTGGGCGCGGCACGGCTGGCGGCGAGCCACTACTCGGTGATGACCAAGACCACCTCCGCCATGTTCGTCGCCGGCCCGCCAGTGGTGGAACGCATCGGCCAAAAACTTTCCAAGCAGGAGCTCGGCGGCTGGGAAATCCAGTGCCGCGCGGGTGCGGTGGATCACGCCGTCGATACCGAGGCCGAGGCGTTCGCCTGCGCGCGGCGTTTCCTGTCGTATCTGCCATCGTCGGTCCACGGCACGCCCCCGGCGGTGCCGTACGCGGACGACGCGCCGCGCAATGACCAAGCGCTGCTGAAGGTGATCCCCAAAGACCGCCGCCGCGTCTACAAGATGCGCCCGATCGTCGAGGCGTTGGTGGATCGCGATTCGTTTTTTGAAATGGGCCAGCACTTCGGCAAGCCGATCATCACCGGCTTGGCGCGCATCGAAGGCCGCGTGGTGGCGGTGATGGCGGGCGACCCCTACCACTACGCCGGCGCGTGGACCGCGGATGCCTGCGCCAAGATCATCCGCTTTGTCGATCTCGCGCAGACCTTTCACATGCCGGTGCTGCACCTGGTCGATTGCCCCGGTTTTCTGGTGGGCCTGGAGGCTGAAAAGACCGCGACGATTCGCGCCGGCGTGCGCGCCATGACCGCGCTCGATCAATGCACGGTGCCGTGGTGCACGGTGATCGTTCGCAACGTGTTCGGCGTAGCGGGCGCCTTGCACCAGCCGCCGGGGCGCCTGTCGCTGCGCTATGCCTGGCCGTCGGGACACTGGGGATCGCTGCCGCTGGAAGGCGGCATCGAAGCGGCCTACCGCGCCGACATCGACGCCGCGCCCGACCCCAAGGCCAAGCTCACGGAAATCGAAGACCGGTTGAACAAGCTGCGCTCACCGTTCCGCTCTGCGGAGACCTTCTGGGTCGAGGAAATCATCGACCCGCGCGACACACGCAAGCTGCTGTGCGAATTTGTCCGCCTCGCGGAGCCCTTGCTGAGGCCGGGGATTGCTTCGTTTACGATGCGGCCCTGAATCAGATCTTTGACACAGATTTACGCAGATAAACGCAGATTTTCCCGAGGTTAATCTGCGTTTATCTGCGTAAATCTGCATCGCAGATTGTTTTCATCCTTTTTTACTGCAACCAATGACTACCCGCCCCGACCTCACCCGCCTGCTCACCCCGCAATCCATCGCCGTCATCGACGCCTCGACCAACCTCACATCCATCAGCGGCCAGCCATTGCGCCTGATGCTCGATGCCGGTTATGCCGGCAAGCTGGTCCCGGTCAATCCACGGCGCGCGGAGGTGCAGGGCCTCAAAGCCTATGCCAGTGCTGTCGACATTCCCGAGCCGTGCGATGTGGCGCTGGTTGCGCTATCGGCCGCGCAGGTACCGCAGGCGATGGGGCATCGCCACACCCGACGCGCTACGCGCCCGCAAAGAAACCGTGCTGGATGTCATCGTCGAACTGCATGATGACGGCCTCGCCGCCTGGATGCTGCGCCTGCCGCCGGGGGCGCCGGCCACATGGCCGGCGGAATGCGGCGGCGCCGGACGTCATTTGATGGTGGCCGCGGGGGCGCTGATACACCAAGGCAAACCGTTGCCTTACGAATCGCTGGCCTTCGCCTATGCTGGCGAGGGGAGACCGGATGCCTGCGCCGGACCGGATGGTGCCGAAGTGCTGATCATGCAATATCCGCAGCCGGATGCGGGGTTGCTGGGTGGGGCTTCGGCGCCTTACTCGATGGATGGCCGGTGACTTGACGAGCTTGAGTACGATAATACAAGACTTGACCCCTTCCCCCCAGCGCAATGCGGCCGAGCGCCCGGTTGCGCTGTAGGGTGGGGGTTCGGTCTGACGGTCAGCCAAGCTCACCACAAATAACAGTGAGGTCCGCTTCGATCGCCCGCTTGAGCAGGCACTGATGCGACTTCAAAAAGTTGAAGACGTACTCAAGGCTTTCGCCATCATCGTCGTTGCCGGGCTGGGGGTTTTCCGATGCCGTTGCGGCGCGCAACATCTGGCGGACCTCGTCTTCGGTGTATTCAAACACGTAACCGTCCCGAATGACGGCATCGCCCGGGTAGACCATTTCCGCCGGCAAAGGCGCAAACTCCTTGGAGTGAAGGAACACGTGCGGGGTGTAAGGCGTTTTGGTCGCCTCCAGCACTACCGCAGGATTTGTCTCGATGCATGCGAGTAGTGCTTCGATGTGCGCCAGTGCCCTCGCGAGATCAACGCCCTGCAGGCGAGCGAGCTTCCGGCCCAGGTAAAAGTCACTTCCGGGCGCAAACTGTTCGTTGATTGCGCACACGGTCGTGAGGAGCACCCCGTTCCTCGACATCGCGTGAACAAATGGCGTGTCTTGAGTCCATGCGCCCTGAAGCGCAGCGGCATCGGAGACGTTGGCGGCATCTTCGGCGCGAAGTGCAAATGCGAGGGAGGAGGCGTGCCAGGACAATTTGACTCTTAACGTTCAAGCCGCGCGGGCTGCCGTAGCTGGCATCGAACGGGCGCCGAGTTAGACCGATGCATCACGAAACGCACGCACTACGGTATTGATCCGCGTTTGGTAGCAACCAGCCGAGGCCTGCTCTCAGGGGAGCCACCATTGAAGACAGTAGAAACACACAAAGCATCGCAAGCCATGCTAACAAGTAATACAGCGCGTATGACCGTGGTGGCCGCACTTGACGACCTCGGGGATAGGATTTTCAAACGCCCTCTTTGCATAAACCCCAATCTATCCCCGCCCGATTGCGCGGTCTATCGAACGGCCTTGTTGCGCCACCCGCGCAGCGCACAAAACCCATCCACCGCAACTCAACAATAACCATCTGATTTAACTTAATTATTTGGACAGTGCTTGCGCGCAACGCATACGACCCCCTCGGCCCGGTAAATACCGCCCGATGCTGCCTTTCAATCCGCCCCAAACAAGTCCATCCGCCGTGCTTTGTCCCGTGGCGGCGGTTGCGGGTCAAGCCCCATGTGCTTGAGTATTTTCTCGATCACTTCGGGTTGCTCGATCACCGCGATGAGCTTCAGGTTTCCGCCGCAGTCGCAGCGCTCTACGTCAAGGTCGAACACGTGCTTGAGTAGCCGCGCCCAGGTCATGCGCTGCGCTTTGCCGTGTTCGTGCCGGCAATCGCCCCCACCCGTTGTGGTTGGAGGCGCGGCGGCCGGCACTACTCTTGATCGTCGCCTGGCATTCGGCGCGAGGCAGGAACTTTCCCGGTCCAGGAAATTATCCCGCGCCAGACACGCAAACTGCTGTGCGCGTTTGGCCGCCTCGCGCAACCGCTGCTGACGCCGGGACCAGCATCGTTTACGATGCGGCCTTGACCTCAATCCCCTTGCCTCGCTTGCGGGGAGAGGGTTAGGGTAAGGGGCGCTCGGCCAGCATCGTTGCCGCCCCTCACCCCGGCCCTCTCCCCGATTCCGGGGCGAGGGAGTCTCATGAGTCGCCGTTCACTGTTTTTCTTCCGCCTATTATGTCCAGCCAAACCCGCCCCGACCTCACCCGCCTGCTCACCCCGCAGTCCATCGCCATCATCGGCGCCTCCACCAACCTCACGTCCATCAGCGGCCAGCCGCTGCGGCTGATGCTCGATGCCGGTTACGCCGGCAAGCTGTTCCCGGTGAACCCGCGGCGCGAGGAAGTGCAGGGCCTCAAAGCCTATGCCAGCGCCGTCGACATTCCTGAACCTTGTGATGTGGCGCTGCTCGCGGTGTCCGCCGCGCAGGTGCCGCAGGCGTTGCGCGACTGCGGCAAGGCCGGCATTCCGTTCGCGGTGACGCTCGCTGGCGGCTTCGAGGAAATCGGCGAACCCGGCATGGCGATGCAGCGCGAACTGGCCGCCGCGATCAAGGACAGCGGCGTGCGCGTGGTCGGCCCCAACTGCATCGGTGTCGCCAACATCGCCACGCGCGCGTTCTGCGCCTTTGGCGGCGCGCTCTACGACAAATCGCTGGAACCGGGGCCGGTGGCGGTGGTATCGCAAAGCGGCGGCGTGGGGCTGTCGATGATGGCGCATGCGCACGCGCGCGGCGTCGATACGCGCTATCTGGTGTCCTGCGGCAACGAAGCGGACCTCACCTTTTTCGATTTCTGCCACACACTGCTCGCGCAGGACGACGTGAAGCTGATCATGGCCTATCTCGAATCCAGCACCGAGGGGCTGAAGCTGCGCGAACTCGGCCAGCGCGCGCTGGAACTGGGAAAGCCGATCATTCTGCTCAAGGTCGGCAACAGCGGCGCCGGACGCCGCGCCGCCGGCTCGCATACCGGCAAGCTCACCGCCGACTACACGCTGTTCAAGGCGGCGTTTCGCGAGGGCGGTTTCGTCGAGGCGCAGGATCTGAACGAACTCGCCGACGTCGCCAAGCTGGTGCTCGGCGGCCGCTTCCCCGAAGGCCGCAACATCGGCGTGCTCACTGGCTCGGGCGGCTGGGGCGTGATGGCCGCGGAAGCGTATGAGCGCAACGGTCTGCAGCTGCCGCTGCCAACGCCGCAAACCGTTGAAAAACTCAAGGCCGTGGTTGCCGACTACGGCTCGCGCGGCAATCCCATTGACACTACGCCGGTCTACGGCAAGCAACATACGGTGCTGGAGATCATCGTCGACGAACCCAACTGGGACATGCTGCATGTGCGCAGCGCAGGCGGGCCGATCCTCAAGGAATGGCTGCCGAAATTCCTCGACATCGCCAAACACAGCACCAAGCCCATCATCGTCGGCTGGGCGCCCTCGCCCGGCCTCGATCTGGACGTCAAGCACGAGCTGGAGAAAAACGGCATCTATTGCCCGAGCTTCGCCGCGGATGCGGGGCGCGCGGTGGGCCTGTTCACCGACTTCGCGATGAAGCGCCGGCGGCTGCAGGCACGCGGCAAGGCGCCCGCCGTGCGGCCCACGATGCAGCAACCCTTGCGGCTCGAGGGCAGCGGCGCGCTGGCGGAGCATGTGTCGAAGGAATGTCTGACGCGTTATGGCATCGCCGCGACAAAGGAGGCGCTGCTGTCGCTGGAAGCGATCCTCGCGATGAATCAAAGCCCGGTGTCGTTTCCGGTGGCGGTGAAGCTCGCCTCACCTGACATTCCGCACAAGACGGAAGCCGACGCGGTGCGCCTGAACGTGCGCTCGCTCGACGAACTGCACGCCGCGGCGCAGGCCGTGGTCAACGGCGGCAAAACACACGTGCCCCACGCGCGCATCGACGGCGTGTCGGTGCAGGAGATGGCTTCCGGTGTGGAGATGATTGTCGGCGCGGTCAACGACCCGCACTTTGGCCCGTATGTGATGGTGGGCTTGGGCGGGGTGCTGACCGAAGTGCTGCACGACGTGTCGCACCGCTTTGCGCCGGTATCGCCCGAAGACGCGCGCGACATGCTGGCCGAACTCAAGGGCGCGAAAATTCTCGACGGCTACCGCGGCGCGCCAGCCGCCGATATCGATGCCGTGGTCGATGTCATCGTGCGCCTGTCGTGGCTGATCCACGATCATCGCGATCGCATCGCCGAGATCGACATCAACCCGCTGTTCGTACGCGCCGCCGGTTCCGGTGCCGTGGCCGCGGACGCGCTGGTGGTCCTTGTCCAATCGCCGGATAAAACATAAGTATCTGTTTTTACAGTATTTTTTAGAGCGAACGGCACGCCAGCGACGTGTCGAACTGACGCATTAATCCCCCCCTGCTCGGCGCTACCGGATTAACCCGGCTTTCCTAAAATGCGCTTCGTCTGGCCTGCCGCTGTGTGCGTGCGGGCCGCGCAACCATTACTCCGGGGAAGGTATCGATGAACGCGCCGATGCATCGCTTCGACAAGGCTGGCTACAAGACGCTGAATGCGAATGGCCACCTGATCCACTATGCAGAACAGGGCGCTGGCTGGCGCTACGACACGCTGCTGGACAAGGAACCAGAGACCATCGAAGGGATCGACACCTTCCAGCCCGGCGACACGCTGTGGGATATCGGCGCCAATGTCGGCATCTACAGCATCTACGCCGGCGTCAAAGGCATTCGCACCCTGGCGTTTGAGCCCCATTTCGCCAACTACCAGCAGTTCTGCATCACCATTGCACTGAACGGCCTGCAGGATGTGGTGCCGCCACTGTGCCGCGCCTTCGCCGAGTCGAAATCGATTGCGCAAATGAATCTCGCCAGTCTCGACATCGGCACTTCGATGAGCAATTTCGGCGCGGCGCTGGACTTTCGCGGCAAGCCGTTCCAGCCGGCGTTTCGCCAGGGCATGATCGGCTACGACATCGACAGCTTCATTGCGGATTTCGGCGTCGAAATCCCCACCCATCTGAAGATCGACGTCGATGGCATCGAGCTGCCGATCATCCGCGGCGCGCAAAAAATGCTTGCCAGCGAAAAACTGCAATCGGTGTCGGTGGAATTGATCGAAAGCGACCACCAGCAGGTCGCCGCCGTCACTGAAATTCTGGAACGCGCCGGACTGCACTTCATCCACAAGCGGCAGAACAGCGCCTTCGCCACGCCGGAAACCAGGGACGTTCTCAACTATCTGTTTCACCGCGACCCGGCGAAGCTGAATCGTCTGCGCGCACCGAAGGACATCGAAGAAGGCCCGGTCTCCACCGATCAGGTGATCGAGCGCATTGTCAGGCGCATCGACGCAGCGCCGGTCGATCCGGCGCCGTGCGGCAATATCTTCATGGAGAACATGCTGCCGCAGAGCGTCTATCGCGATCTGCTGGAGCGCCTGCCGCATGACGCGGCACTCGATCCGATCGACCACCCGGATGCAGTCACGCCCGATGGCCGCTGCACGCGCTTCCTGCTGGACCTGACGCTGGACTCGCTGTCCCGCCTCGCCCCGGAGATCCAGCCGTTCTGGGCGGCGATGATCGAAATTTTCACCGCGCCTGCAATCGCCCGCGCCATCGTGGCCAAGTTCGAACCGACGCTGCGCCAGCGTTTCGGCGATGCCATACCCGAACTGGTCGCCGTGCCCATTTTCTATCGCGACCATCCCGGCTACCGCATCGGCGTGCATCCCGATGCCGCCAGCAAGATCGCGACCCTGCAGTTCTACCTGCCCGGGGACGACTCGCAACGCCATCTGGGCACCGTGTTTCACCACCGCAAGGATGACGGATTTCGGCGGCTGAAGCAGAACAGCTTCATCCCGAATGCCGCCTATGCCTTCGTTCGCACCGAGGACAGCTGGCACAGCGTCGACGAACTCGCACCCACGGAAAAGGTGCGCAACTCCATCGCGCTCACCTTCTACATCAAGGGTCAGGAGTATCGCTCCGATCCACAGCCCGCCATGGCCGCCGCCAGCCCGGCTACGTTCTATGACCCGCTCATGAGCAAGGCATTGAAAAAGCTGGCAAAGACCTTCACCCGCCGCGACCATGTTGCCGCGCTGTTTCGCAAAGGCGGCGTCGGGGTTGAACTCGGCGTGGCGGCAGGTGATTTCTCCGAACGCATTCTGAAGCACAACCATATCGCCTATCTCTACAGCATCGATATGTGGGCGGGCGATCGGGGACATGGCATCGATCAATATCGCGAAGCCATCGAGCGCCTGCATCCCTATCGCGACCGCAACGCCGTCCTGCGCATGCGCTTCGACGAGGCGCTCCAGCTGTTCAGCGATGAGGCGCTCGATTTCATCTATGTCGACGGCTACGCCCACGATGGCGAACTGAACGGGCAGACCTTCCGCGACTGGTTTCCGAAGCTGCGCCGCGGCGGCATCATCGCTGGAGACGACTACTCGCCGGACTGGCCGCTGGTGGTGGCCGCCGTCGATCACTTCATCGCCGCCAACGGGCTGGAGCTGCACGTGATCGACTGTCACGAGGATGCCTGGAACTCGAAATATCCGACCTGGTTCGCGATGAAGCCCTGATCCGGCTCTCAAGCCGCCAATTTCATTGGAGTGTACTCAAATGCAATCGTCAACCTGCCGGAGCGTCGCGTAATGGCCCAGAGTAACGTCCAGGCCTTGCGCCGGCCTTCGCCCGTGGCCGCGGTTGAAACAGCGCACGATGACCTGCCCGCTGAACTCTGGCCGTCGGAACTCGAAACCCTGCCGCAGCAGCTGCCGAAGCGCATTCGCGCCGTGACGCTGGACTGCTTCGACACCCTGCTGTGGCGCAATGTCGCCAGCCCCACTGACGTGTTTTTCGATCTGGCGCAGCGTCCCGCAATGCGCGCACTCGGCCTCAGCGCCAGCATGCGCATCAAGGCCGAAGCCAGGGCGCGCAGCCGGCGGCAACTGCGCGATGGCAGCGTGGAAGTCACGCTGGAATCGATATATCGCACGGCGCTGCCAGAGGCGACCTGCGCACAGATTGACCTGCTGATGGCGGCGGAAATCGACGCCGAAGCGCGAGCCTGCAAAGCCTATCCCGGCACGGTGGCGCTGATTCGCGCGGCGAATGTGTGCGGACTGCCGGTGCACATCGTCAGCGACACCTATCTCACCGCGCCGCAACTGCGCGAACTGCTGAAGCGCTGCCTGCCGGCAGACGCCGCCGCCATGATCGGACGCATTTTTTGTTCGAGCGAAGCGGGATTTTCCAAGTCACGCGGGCTCTTCAAGCAGGTGCTCCCGCAGCTGTCACTGCCCGCGTCGGCCATCGCGCACATCGGGGATCATCCGCGCGCCGACTGCGAGGCCCCCAAAGCGGTCGGCATCAGCGGCATCCGCCTGCGCCAGCATGATGTGGCCATGACGGAACTGCATCGCCTGACCGCGCTGGTGGGCGGCGTGGCGATGCCGGAGATTCGCCAGACCTGCAGCCTGCCCATGCCCTATCGCGGCGTGTTCGGCACACTGGCCGGGCAGCCGCTCGACGCCGCCGCCACCCTCGGCGCGCTGACGGTGGGCCCGGTAATGCACGCTTTTGCGCACTATCTGCACCATGAACTGAATGCCCTGCGCGCCGCCGGCAACCCGGTCAAAGCCGCGTTCCTGCTGCGCGACGGCCACCTGCCCGAACGCGCATTCAACGCCTGGCACGAAGCGCAGGGTCTGCCCGCCCCCGAAGCGCCGCGTCTGGCCATCAGTCGCTTTATCGCCTATGGCGCGAGCTTTCGCAGCGTCGCGGATATCGACGCCTATCTCGCCGCGTTCGTCGGCAGCCGCAAGTTTGCCGACTTTGCGCGGCAATTACTGTTGCCCGAGGCGCTGGCGGCCCGCATCGTTAAACAGACCGAGGCCGCGCGCAACCCTGAAACCGAATTTGTGCAACTGGTGCATCGTCCCGAGACGGTCAACCACATCCTTGCCGCGTCCAGCGCGCTGCGCCAACGGCTGATCCGCTATCTGCAGCGCAGCGTCGGCCTGCAGCGCGGCGACACGCTGGTGTTCATCGACCTGGGTTACGAGGGCACCGCGCAGCGCCTGCTAGCGCCGGTGCTACGCGATGAAATGGGCGTCACGCTGATTGCGCGCTACCTGATCGCATCACCCACACCCGGCTGGCAGGAACAGCGCGCCGGACTGCTGGACGCTTCCTGGTGTGACGAGCGCGCGATGATGGCGCTGGTGCGCTATATCGCGCTGCTGGAAGATCTGTGCACGGCCGGCGGCGCCAGCGTGATCGATTACACCAGCGACGGCGAAGCTGTCATGGGCACCAAACACACGCCGCAAGCGCAGCTCGACGCCATCGCACCGGTGCAGCAGGCCGCGATTGATTTCGTGCACCGCGCAAGCGCCTGGTTTGCATGGGAACCGCTGCCACCGGGCACGCGCGAACTGGCGCAATACAGTCTGCTCACCCTGACCCGCATGCTGCACGCGCCGACGGCGGCAGAACTCGACTATCTTGCCGGCTTCCAGCTCGACATGGGTCTGGGCACCGACATCGATCTGCAATTGTTCGATCTGGAAGCCGGCCAGCGCAGTCTGCGCGAGCGCGGCATGCACTACATGGAGCAGAACCTGTCGGGCATGCGCATGAACACCCCGCACGAGTTGCGCGCCGCGGGCCTGGAACTGGCACTGACGCATTTCGCCTATAACCGCTTCGCACTGGATCTCTACGCCGACGACATGCGCCTGCAACGCGAAAGCGTGGCGGTCATCGCGCTGCGCGGCAACGCGCACAGTCGCTACAGCCTGCAGGCTCAGGCGACCTTTGAAGGCTGGTTTGCGCTGCACGTGCCGCTGGGCAGTGGCGACGTCACCATCGCGCTGGCGCTCGGCGAGAGGTTCCGCAGCCTTCAGATCGACAGCATATCGACGATTCCGCTGGCGCAACTGCACTCGCAAACCGGTGAAACCAGCGAAGATGCCAGCGACCGCGTTCAGCTGGACGGCATTGCCCTGCATGACGGCGGCGTCGCGCTGTGCGAACACGAGAACGCCCTGCTGGTGATTCACCCGCCGGCAGTGGCGCCGGTGCGCCCCGTGGTCTATCGCGTGGTGTTCCGGCCGCTGGCACGGCGCTGATCCGGATATCGCAACCCGCGATAGAGGACGTGGTCCTCACTGTCGCGTCGTGATGAGCATTCCGACCACACCACGCCCTCGCCCCGCATCAGCGGGCAGAGGGCAGAGGGCTGGGGTGAGCGGCGGGAACGAAGCTGGGAGAAACAGGCGAATCCGCACGCATTGTCATGATTTGCGGAACTGGTGATGCCTTGACAAGGGCGGCCATGCCGCGACGAGCTTCAGGCAGCCTTGCGGCGCAGCGCTTCGCGCAGGGTCTGGTTTTCCTTCTCGAGATTCTTCGCCCAGGTGGCGAGGCCAAAGCGCCGCGTATCGACCTGCCGCCAGAACTGCCCCGGACTGCGCTCGAAGCGCGGCATGTTGAGCAGGGCGGCCGTGCACTGTGAGGCCATGTCGGCGACCTCGGCCAGCTCCTGAAAACCGAAACTGAGCGGCAACTGCGGATTGCCAATGGCGTTCTCATCGCTGGCGTGCAGCGCGCGGCGTCCGGCCTCGATGCCGGCACGGAAGCAATTCGCGGCGGTATCCTTGGCACCGTCAGTCAGATGCATGATGCCTGCCCAGAATGCTGCGGCAATCACCTTGGTGGACAGCAACGGGCTGAACAGCAACGGGTCCATCGCAGCGACAACTTCAAATTCGGTGCGCGCCTGTTCGCGCAGACCCTGCTGCTGCGACAGCAGCGCTTTGCAGAATGCGAGCGACAGCTGCCAGCGATGCATGTGGGGATTGACGGCCGACACTGCCAGATACCCGTCGGTCACCACGCGCCAGTCGTCCGCGTCGCCGGCGCGATCCTGCGCCAGCAGGCCGTAGCCGATCACCGTCAATGCGGCGCCGGCATCGGGCGTGGCGAACGTGGAATCGTTCATCGTGCGCAGCGCGAGCGCCGTGAGTTCCTGTTCATCGGAAATACGCTCGCCCATTTGCACCAGCGCACGGTAGATCCAGGGATTCTCATAATGCGCACCGAAATCGGCGAGATGCGAGCCTTCGATTGTGGAGCATGCGAATTGCGGATGTTGATAGGCCAGGCCGGGTACAGCGGAAAAAGGGTCGCGGCTGGCCACCAGAACCGTTTGCGGCGCGGCGCGGCCCGCTTCGGCGGGCGCCTTACGCGCGATATGCGTACCCACCGGACGT
>CADECM010000075.1:0-8276 GCA_902825845.1 uncultured beta proteobacterium | reverse complement strand
GGCATAGGCCACATTCGCGGCGTCGCCATCGATACCGATGATGCGCGCAGCACGCGACTGGCTTGCCAGCAACGCGCAGCCACTGCCGCCTTCGCTGCCCAGCGCGACCACCGTATCGCCGGACCTCACCCATTCCGCGGCAAACCCGTACAAGGCAGCAGCCGTATCGGCCTTTTCGCCGGTCTGGCGGGTGAAGTCCGCTACGGCGGCCTTGGCTTGCGCATGCGGAACCTTCTCGAACACCACAAGTTCACGCAGTGCGGCGCGGCTTTGTTCGCGTTCTTCATAGACGTTGAACGCCGACGGCGCGCGGCGAAAGCCCGCTTTGAATGCCGCGTTGGCCCAGCAGGCGTACGTTCCCGTGTCGCCATTCCGGCGCCAATCATCGGGCGGCGCCAGGGCGACAAAGCGCCGGGTAAGTGATTGCAGGCGCTGGAACAGTGCCGCCGGGTCCTTGCTATTTTGTATGGCGTCGCCGCACAGCAAAACGGTATCGGCTTGCGCATCCGGCGCGGCCCCGTCCACGACGATGGTTTCGCCGGCGCGCACTTCCACGGCGCAGGACTGCTTGCGCAATGCCTGCGCCAGCCGCTCGCAGTCCGACCCCAGCAGCAAAAAGCGGCCAGGGCCGACGATCCGCAGCATCTTGTCAGCAAGCGCTATGCCATAAGCCATATGTCGATAACCGGTTGCGCGTTCCATACGCGTTCGAGCGGCACTGTAGCGCGCTGCCGCGCACGGCAATCGCTCACTCAGCGGGCACAACGCCACCTTGTTCGTGCCTTTGCCAACGCCGTCATTCCGGCGAAAGCTGGAATCCAGGACGCAAATCTGGCCGAAAGTCCGAAATCAAGATGCTTCGCATTGGGTAACAAACTGGATTCCGGCCTGCGCCGGAACGACGGCTGCGGGAAAATTCTTCACGCAATGAACGGACAGCGTGCAACACCGCACTAACGGCTCACACCCGCCTCGAGAATCGAAAAGTGCTTCAGCGCGGATTCCGTGCCGTCGATGAAAACCAGTTTCACCGAGACGCTTTTTGCCGTCATGGGTATTTCCGTGTACACCAGATCGCCGTCGGCAAGGCCGGGCGGGCCACGTTTGGACCAATCAGGTGTGAAAGTGACCCTGCGCGACAGCGTGTCGTCATCCACGGAGTAACGAATCTCGCTGAACGCGTTTTTGTAGCTGAGCAGGTGTGAGAAATACACGAGCAGCTTGCCGCGCGGATATTCGCGAAACGTCAGCCAGCTGGTCATGTTCAGCACGGACTTGGTAAAGCGCACGTATTCGGCTTTGGGGTCGAAGGTCAGGCGATAAGGACCGCGCTCGCGTCCTTCGCTGTCGGTGTACTTGAGCGACACATTCCGTTCCTGCCCCAGCGCGCCAGGCAACAGAATCTGCATCTGCGGCAACGGCAGGCCGGTTTCCGGCTGACGGCTGCTTTGAAAACCGGTGCTGGTGAAGGTCGGCGCATCATCCAGCGCGTAAAAAATTTCGCGCACCTGGCGGTCGGCAATGTCGACGCTGACCATCCACCCGCCGCTCGACGGCATGCCAATCAGCCGCGCGCGGTCCGCCTCTGCCACCCGCGACTTCTTTTCCGCTGCCACGTCCGCCACCGGCGGCGGCGTCGCCGGCGGTGTTTCCATAGCCGGAGGCCGGGTGGTTTCGGGCCGGAATTCATCCCGCAGCAATAGGGCTCCAGCAACCAGCATGATGGCGGCAGCCAGCGCCCCCGCACCCAGCAGCCCGTGCCGCCGCCGCCGGCGGGCGGCGATGCCAGCCACTTTTGCCGCGACTTCGGCGGCGACATCGCCGCGCGGTTCCAGCAAGGTCAGCGGCGCGAGGAACGGCGGCAGCATGTCCATGCTGGCAATCGGCGCGGCCAGCACGGGAATCATCGCCGGCGCCTGGCGCCTGGGCAATTGCTCGGCAAAGGCAAGCTCGGTAAGGGCATAACTGCCCGCCGACACCGAATCGGGTGCGACCAGAAAAATAAACACATGGCAACGCGCCACCGCGACGCGAATGCGATCGCCATAGGTTTCGCCCGCGGGCAAGTCGTCGCGGTCGAAGAATACCGAGTGCCCTTCGCTCTGCAGCAGTTGGTTGATGCGCTCTGCTAGCGGGCGCTGGGCGGAGGCGTAGGAGAGAAATATTCTCATCAAATGGGTGCGGCTGATTTCCGGGTAAATTTATATAAGTATCTGTTTTTATTGTATTTTTATGCAATCACCTACAGTTCATCCATAGTCGGCGCGCGGGTGACACGCCGCCCCGCCACACAAATCTTACGCCCACACGGCAGCGCACCCAAAGCGGCTATCGATGACCGTCACACCGCGGTTTTTTTATGGGTGGCGCTCTGCTATAAGGAAGTTCGCGAACCGACATGATCCCAACTTGCCCATGAGCAGCGACAATTCCGGCGCACCCGCGGCGCCCAAGGTGGTCACGCTGGCGGAAGCCATCATCACGGCGCAGCATCTGCAGCGCTCGCTCAAATTCGATGCCGCGGAAGGGATCTACCAGGAAGTTCTCGGACGCTTCCCCGAGGAACCCAACGCACTGCACTATCTGGGCGTGCTGCGGCACCAGCAAGGGCGCAACGACGAAGCAGTCGAGTTGATCCGCCGCGCGATAGCGCGCCTGCCCGGCGACGCCGGCCCGTGGCTGAATCTCGGCAATGTGCTGCTGGAATCGCAGCGTTACGACGATGCCGTGGATGCCTACAAACAAGCCGCCGACTACGCGCCCGGCAATGTGCTGATCTTCAGCAATCTCGGCGTGCTGCATACGCGCCGGAATAGTTTCGAAGCGGCCGAGGCCTGCTACAAACATGCCTTGTCGCTGGCGCCGAACGCCGAGCCCGTGCTGCACAACTACGCGCGCATGCTGCAGAATCAGGGCCGCTACGAGGAGGCCACCGCCTACAACATCAAGTCGCTGGACATCAATCCCGACGACCCCAAGGCGCGGCGCATGCTCAGCATGTCGCAGGCCCTGCTGGGCGACATGGAAGCGGCGCGCGCGGTGCTGCACGAATGGCTGGCGCGGGACCCGGGCAACGCGCAGGCCACGCATCTGCTGGCGGCCGCGGGCGGGCTTGACGCGCCGGCGCGCGCCTCCAACGACTTTATCGCCGCCGAGTTTGACGGCTTTTCCAACAGCTTTGATTCCAAACTGGAACGTCTCGGCTATCGCGCGCCGCAGCTCGTGGTCGACGCACTGACGCGCGCCATGGCGCCCGCCACATCAACCGGCGCCATACTCGATGCCGGTTGCGGCACCGGCCTGTGCGGGCCGTATCTGCGCCCGCTGGCCAAATGGCTGGACGGCGTGGACCTGTCGGCGGGGATGCTCGCCAAGGCCCGCGGACGCGGCGGTTACGACAGCCTCGCGCAGGCGGAACTCACGGAATATCTGGCGCAGAACACGACGCGCTGGGACGCAGTGGTGAGCGCCGACACCCTGTGTTACTTCGGCGATCTGTCGCCGGTGCTTGAAGCCGCCCGGCGCGCGCTGAATCCACGGGGCCTGCTGGCGTTCAGCGTGGAGGCGCTGGCGGACGAGGACGCCGAATACCGTCTGCATTACCACGGCCGCTACGCGCACAGCCGTACCTATGTGGAACGCTGTCTGCGCGCAGCCGGACTGGTGCCGGTAACGATCGACGCGGCGGTGCTGCGCCTGGAGGTGCAACGCCCGGTGCAAGGCTGGATCGCCGTGGCGAAAAACCCGTAAGCGCCCGGGCGCGCGCGAAGCGGCGCAGGTCGAGCGCACGCGCGGACGGGCCGGCCGCGGGCGGCGTAGAATTCCCCGCACCGCGTCCAGCGCCTCTTCGATCACCTCGTCGAAGTCGCGCCCCGCCGGGATGACACGATCCCCCCACACGCGCGCCAGCCGCGCGCCGCGCATGTGAAACCAGGAACAGAATACTGCGCCTTTACGACGCGCATCATTTGGTCAACCGGCATACGACAGGTTGATCCCGCACGACGCCACTATCAGCGTCTCTGCAAATCGCGCTTGCGACGCAGGGAATACATAACTATTTGTTTTTAAACAATATTTTTGGATGGCGTTAGGGGGCGCACACCGCTGTTTTTTTGTCGCGCGCGCTCTGCTATAAGAGTGACACACCATCCATCAGGAAACCCGTCACATGAGCATCATCAGCCCGTGGTACCAACTTGGCTACGTCATTCCACATCTATACACCGATCAGGATGCCTATCAGTTCTACCGTGTCGCACCCGAAGGCATGATGCTGGTCACCACCGGACTGAATCTGCGCGAATACAGCCTCGCCGCGGTCGAGGAAAACCTGCCCACGTTGCGCGATCGCTTCGACCTGCTGGCGAAGAAAAAAGTGGACCGCATCTCGCTCAGCGGCGTGCCGGTGGCATCCGCACTGGGCCGCAAACGCATGCTGGAGATCCTCGCCGAAGGCGAACAGCGCACCGGACTGCCGTGCGACACCGATCTGGAAGCCCACATCGCCACGCTCAAACACTTCGGCGCCGCGAAAATTGCGCTCGCCACGCGCTGGCCTGACGCAGTCAACCGCATGCTCACGCAATATCTGGCCGATGCCGGCATCGAAGTGCTGGCCTGCCGCTCGCACGCGCGCTCGCTGGATGCCAACAAATACTCCGTCGCCGCGGACGATCATCAGCTTGCGCTCGATCTCGGGCGCCAGGTTTTGCGCGAGGCCCCCGCGGCGCAAGCGCTGCTGATGCCCGGCGGCCTGTGGTTCGCGATACACGCCGTGCCCATGATCGAAGCGGAATTCGACAAGCCGGTGCTGCTCAACATCCTGTCGACCACCTGGGCCGCGCTGCACGCCGCCGGTGACAGGATGCTGCATCGACCCGATGCCAAATGGGGCAAGGTGCTGGGGAGTCTTTGAGCTTGGCACAACGTCGCGTCGCACTGGGGTTCTCCACCCAAGGTCGAATTGCACGCGTAACCTGTAAGGCAACTCTCTGGTTTAAGCCGCCTCTCAACTGACTGCGGTGCGGAAGCCACGGGGGCGGCGGCACCTACACGGCGTCACGGCCAATGCCATCTGCCCGGGCCGCGTTGACGCCGGCCGAAACGAATCAACCTCCCTGCGCGAGCGCGCGTTCGTCGTGCTCGGCCCTTATCTTGGGCGCTGGGCCATACTGGAAAGCAATGAGATTCGTAAAGTCATAATGAAAGACCCACTTCTCCCGCCGCCAGGCCAGTGTCCCGACCCATTCATTTCGATACAACATTGTCGAACTCGCTCCGAGGCGCGAAGCCGCGCGCAGCCGGGTTGGGAACCCGGCGAGCACGGCGACAAAGCATGACGGCGATTCCCGGCAATGTTGTATCGAAATGAATGGGTCGGGACACCAGGAATGCCTACTCCACTTTCAGATTGAGGACTTTGATCACCCTGGCGAAACGCGCAACGTTGTCCTTGATCGTGGCGGCGAACGCCTCCGGCGTGGAACTCACCGGCGCGATACCCTGGCGCAAGAATCGTTCGCGCACGTCTGCAATGGCAACGATGCTGGCCAGCTCCGCCGCGAGCTTGTTGACGATCGCGGGCGGTGTGCCGCGCGGCGCGATCACGCCGTACCATTGCTCTGCTTCATAGCCTTGCACGCCGCTTTCCGCGATGGTCGGCAAATCGGGCAGCCGCGGAAAACGTTTGGTGGAACCGATGCCCAGCACCCGCAACCGCCCCGCGTCCAGATGCGGCAGCGCGATCTGAATCGTGGTGAAGGCAAACTGCATTTGCCCGGAGAGCAAGTCGGAAATGGCCTGCCCCGCGCCTTTGTACGGGACATGGGTGGTCTTGACGCCGGCCAGTTGATCAAAAATCACCGCGGCCAGATGCGTACCGGTGCCCACACCGGAGGAAAAATAATTGAGTTCGCCCGGCCGTGCCTTGGCAATGGCGATGAACGCGCGCACCGATTTCGCCGGCAGCGCGGGATGAATCATCAGCGCGAGCGGCGCCGACGCCACCATGCTGGCCGGCGCGTAATCACGCTCGAAATCATAAGGGGGCTTGACCGGCAGGCTCATGTTGATGGCCTGCGTGGTAACCGAGGACATTAGCAGCGTGTAGCCATCGGGCGCGGCTTTGGCGACAAACTCCGCGCCGATATTTCCGCCGGCGCCGAGCCGGTTATCGATGAGGATTTGCTTTCCCCAGCGCTCAGTGAGTTTTTGGCCGACGATGCGCGCCACCACGTCGAGCGCGCCACCGGTGGCAAAAGGCACCACCAGGCGAATGGGTCTGTCGGGGAAATTCGCCACCGGTTGCGCCATGGCCGCGATGGGCAGCAATGCCGCGACGGCGGCAACCTTCAGTTTTGCCCTCATGCCGACAGCGCCTCATCGAGAAAATCAAGCCGATCCTGGCCCCAATACAGCACATCATTGTAAATCCAGGTCGGCGTGCCGAAAATGCCGCGTTGCTGCGCTTCGAGTTCGCTCGCTTTCCAAGCGCCCATGATGGCGGGCGAGTCTTGCATCGCCAGTAGTTTCGCGCCATCCATTCCCAGCCGATTTGCAACCATCACGCGCACGGCGGCATCCTTCACGTCAAGTTCCTCGCTCCACAACGCGTGCAACAACGCGTGGCTTAACTCGAGCGCTTTCCAGTTGAGCGTGTCGGCGGCGATCACCATGCGCGCGCAAAATTCGTTTTGCGTCGGATAGTGCTTTGGGCGCAGCACCAACGGCATGTTCAGCCGCTTGCGCCAGCGGTCCAGTTCGACTTCATGATACGCGCGGCGTGCGAGCGGGCGGCTCAACAACGGGATGCCGCCGTTGGGCGGCACAATGCGCGTGGGACGCACGATCACGTGCAAATCATGCTTCGCGATCAGCGCCTTGAATTTGGGCCAACCGAGATACGCCCAAGGGGACGATAACGAATGAAAGTAGTAGACGGTTTTTTTCATGTCCTTGCCGTGGAGGTTGATTCATCGGGTGCGCCGGGCGGTATCGGCAGATGTTGTTTGAAGCTCGCCTGAAAATCAGGGATCAGCACTTGCAACGACCGAAGCGGCCATTTGCTGGGCGCGCCGACGTCGGTTTCCACTGTCGAATCCTGCGTGCGTCTGACCATGTGCAGCGCTTCAAGCGGCTCTCACAATCGAAAATAGAAAACCCAAACCAACACCTTTCAATGGCACCAATGTATCCGCCGCCCTGCTACGGGTCAAATGCCGTGTCCGAGCGCCGGGCGTCGCACCACCCGTCGACACAGACCGAAAACGGCATTAACTATATGATTTGATATCCTGTTGCCTGCGCAATCGGACACGCCAAATACGCTCGATCTCAGGCGCCAGGGTTTTGCGCGATACCCAGCGCCGCAGGCACTGCTGATGCCCGGCGGCCTGTGCTTCGCCATGCACGCCGTGCCCATGATCGAAGCGGAATTCAACAAGCCGGTGCTGCTCATCACACTGTCGACCACATGGGCCGCGCCGCACGAGGTTGGCGGCAACATGCAGCACCGCCCCGACCCTAAATGGGATAAGGTGCCGGGGAGTCTTTGAGCTTGGGATTCGCTTATTCGCGAGCACATCAACGTCGGACTGCTGTTGCAACATCGCTACCTGAGGGAGAAATCGGCAATGCGTGCACAAGGCTTCGTTGTAGCACCCGGACAAGGCCCCGAATTGCACATGTCGCCCGGCCGCGCGGCAGTGCTCAAGCTGCTGGGCGACGCGACCGGCGGCGGCATCATGATGTTCGAGGAAACCATGCCCGCGGGAACCAGGAGCACGTTCCACCTGCATCACGAGAGTGACGAGGTGGCCTATGTGCTGAGCGGGGAAGTCACGTTCAAAGTCGGCGACACCGTCACAGTCGGCGGCCCCGGCGCATGTGCCTTCATGCCACGCGGCGTACCGCATGCCTGGAAAAACAGCGGCGCCGAAACCGGGCGGGTACTGTTTCTTTACACGCCTGCCCACGCGGGAGCGCTGTTCGAAGAACAGGTACGCACGCACCGCGCCATCGCGTCGCTCACCGAGCAGGAAGCAACCGAGCTGCGCCGGCGCCACGGATGGGAGATCGTCGGCCCATCGCCACTGTGATGTGGTGTGGCATTCTTACGCCCCCGGCCAGTTACTGCAGCTCCGCGCCGCGAAAGACTCCTTATCCAAACGACTGCTCTACTCTGATATGCGCCGTGAGGCGCTACGCGAACAATTCGGCCTTGGACTAAACCGCTGACGCGGTAGCGGCAGGCCACCGCCGGATTTTCCCGGTCA
>CADECM010000074.1 GCA_902825845.1 uncultured beta proteobacterium | reverse complement strand
GTAGGTGCGGCAGATGCAGCAGGCCAGTAACACGCTGATTCCGGTCGATGCCAATGCAGCGGCCGCAGAGAAGCAAAAAGCCCGGGCTACGGCCGAAGATCTGTTGAAACAGGTCAAGGCGAAGCCGGCGGCGTTTGCCGAAATCGCCAAGGCCAATTCCCAGGATCCCGGTTCGGCCGTCAATGGTGGTGACCTCGGGTCGTTCAAGCGTTCCGATATGACCAAGGCGTTTTCCGATGCCGCGTTCGGCATGAAAGTGGACGAGATCAGCGGCGTGGTGGAAACGGAGTACGGTCTGCACATTATCAAACTGACCGGCATCACGGAATCGAAGCCGCCTTCGTTTGAGGCGATGCGCGGGCAAATCGAAACGGACCTGAAACGTGCCGCCGCGGGCAAGGATTTTGCCGCCAAGGCGGAACAGTTCAACGACATCGTGTTCACGCAGTCCGAAAGCCTCAAACCGGCGGCCGAGATTGTAAAGTCTGCCGTGCAGCAAAGCGGCTGGTTTGCGCGCAATGCCGTTGCCGATGCCCGTCTCAATAATCCCAAGCTGCTGCAGGAGATTTTTGGGGACGATGTGCTGAAGAACAAACGCAACACGGAAGCGGTTGAGGTCGCGCCGGGAACGCTGGTCGCGGCGCGCCTGCTCGAACACAAACCGTCGGTGGTGCAGCCCTTTGATCAGGTGCAGGGGCAGATCGAGACACGGCTAAAGCTCCAGCGCGCGACGCAGTTGGCGGCCCAGGAAGGCCGTGCCACGCTGGAAAACCTGCGCCAGGGCAAGGCCGCCGAGCTCACCTGGAGTGCGCCGCAGCTGGTCAAGTTTTCGGCGCCGGTGAAGGATATGAATCCGGAGGTGCAAAAGCGGATTCTGAGTACGGATGCGAGCAAGTTGCCGGCGTATGCCGGCGTGGAAACGCCTGCCGGTTACACCCTGATTCGTATTACACGCACCGTCGATCCCGAAAAGATTGACGCGGAAAAGGAAAAGAACCTCATGCAAGCGTTGCGGCAGGCGCAGGGGCAGGAGCAAGATGCGGCGTTACTGGCAAGCCTCAGACAAAAGGCTGAGGTCAAGATACGCAAGGAACAGGTTGTCGAGAAGAAGGAACGCTAGGCGCCGTTCGCGAGGCAGTGTGCCGCATTCGGGCTCAATCCGGCCTCAATCCAGCCTCATCCGGCCATGTCCAGATTGCCGACCACGGTGTTGAATCCCGCATCGACGTAGGTGATTTCGCCGGTAATGCCGCCGGCGAGATCGGACAACAGGAACGCCGCGGCGTTGCCCACGTCATCGATGGTGACATTGCGCCGCAACGGCGCGTTTTCCTCGACAAACTTGAGGATTTTTCCGAAGCCGCCGATGCCGGCGGCGGCCAGCGTCTTGATGGGTCCCGCCGAAATGCCATTGACGCGAATGCCTCTCGGGCCGAGGCCCTGCGCGAGATAGCGCACGTTGGCTTCGAGGCTGGCCTTGGCCAGTCCCATCACGTTGTAGTTGGGCACTGAACGCTGCGCGCCAAGATACGTGAGCGTCAGGATGGCGGACTTGCGGTTTTCCATCAGTGGCAGCGCCGCCTTGGTGAGCGCGGCCAGACTGTAGGAACTGACGTCATGCGCAATGCGAAATGCCTCGCGCGTGAGGCCTTCCAGCAGATCGCCCTTTAACGCCTCACGCGGGGCGAACGCAATGGAATGCACCAGACCGTCCAGTCCGTCCCAGTGGCCGCGCAGGTCGTCGAACAGCTTCGCAATCTGCGCGTCATCCGCCACATCGCACGCCAGCACCGGCGCCGGACCAAAGTCTTTTGCCAGATCAACGACGCGCTGCTTGAGTTCCTCCGCCTGATACGTGAACGCCAGCGTCGCGCCTTCGCGATGCGCGGCGCGTGCAATACCATAGGCAATCGAGCGGTTCGACAGCAGGCCGGTGATCAGGATTTTTTTGTTTTGCAGTAGCGCCATGAGGGCTCCTTCGGAAGAAGCCTGATTATACCCAATGACGTGCGGCGCACGTTTCGGCTACACTGGCGCGCGATGACACTTGCCCGCGCTCTAACTGCCATCCTGATCGCCGCCGTGCTTGCTGCCTGCGGCGGGTCCGCACCGCCACCCGTGGCGGGCGGCGCCGGCAAGCTGCTGCGGCTGACCTTTCAGGCGGCCGAGACCGGCTTCGATCCGGTGAAAGTATCGGACTACTACTCGGGTATGGTCATCTCCGCGATTTTTGATTCGCTGCTGACCTACGATTATCTGGCGCGGCCCGCGAAACTGAAGCCCAATGTGGCGACGGCGCTGCCGCGCATCAGCGACGGCGGCAAGACGTACACGCTGACACTGCAACGCGGCATCCATTTTGCCGACGATCCGGCGTTCAAGAATCAGAAGCGCGAGCTGGTCGCGGCGGACTACGTCTACTCGATCAAGCGCTTTCTCGATCCCAAAAACCGCTCGCCCTACGCCTTTCTGTTCGAGGGCAAAATCGTGGGGCTGGACAAGCTGGCCGCCGACGCCAAAAGGGACGGGCGTTTCGATTACGATGCACCGGTCGCCGGTCTTGAAACGCCGGATCGCCATACGCTGCGCATACGCCTGACGGAGACGGACTACAATTTTTCGCACGTGCTGGCGTTCAGCCTGACCGGCGCGGTGGCGCGCGAAGCCATAGAGGCGTATGGCGACGACACCAATGCGCATCCGGTGGGCACCGGGCCGTACCGCTTGCAGCGTTACGTGCGCTCCTCCAGGATCGAACTCGAAAAGAATCCCGCGTTTCGCGAGCTGCTGTGGCATGCCGAACCCGGTGACGATCCCGCCGACCGCGAGATAGCAGCACGCATGCAGGGCAAAAAAATTCCGCAGATCGATCAGGTGCACATCAGCGTGATGGACGAGGCACAAAGCCGCTGGCTGGCGTTTCAGCGGCGCGAAACGGACCTCGAGTACCAGCTGGAGGAACTGGCGCCCAAGTTCATGACCATGGAGGGCAGACTCAAGGCGGAATATGCGAGTCAGGGCATCCGCATGGATCGCAGCGTCGATCCGGAGATCATTTATCTGTTCTTCAACACGCAGGACAAAATTGGCGATGCGCCGAACCCGCTGGGCGGCTTCAGCGCGGAAAAAATCGCCCTGCGGCGGGCGGTGGCGATGGCCTATAACATCGAAGACCAGATCACCATCATTCGCAAAGGGCAGGCAATACGCGCGCAGTATCCGATCCCGCCGGGGGTGGCGGGCCACGCGCCGCAGTATCGCAGCGGCATTGCCCATGATCCGCGACTTGCCAATGCCCTGCTGGACAAATTCGGCTATCGCCGCGGGGCTGACGGCTACCGCCGGCTTCCAGATGGTAACTTATTGATTTTAAAGTATTTTTCTACACCCACCGAGCGTGATCGCCAGTTCGATGAACTGATGAAGCGTTCGCTCGATGCCATCGGCGTACGCGTCGAGATTCACAAGGATCGTTTCGCGGAACTGATCAAGCTGGCGAATCAGTGCCGGCTGATGATGAAGCACGCGGCGTGGATTGCCGACTATCCGGACGGCGACAACTTCATGCAGTTGCTGTACGGCCCGAACGCCGGACAGACCAATTCCGCCTGCTACCGTTCCGAGGCCTACGACAAGCGCTATGAAAAATCGCGGCGCCTGCCGGACGGCGCGCAGCGCAATCAGTTGTATCGCGAGATGTCGCGGCAGATGGAAGCCGATACCGTGTGGCTGCTCACCGACAGCCGTTACCGCAACATGCTATTGCATCAATATGTGATGGGCTACAAGAAGTCACCGGTGAATGCCAACGAATGGATGTACATGGACCTGGAGCCGCGCGGATGACGGGGTACATTCTGCGCCGCCTGTTGCAGTTTGTGCCGACGTTGCTGGGCGTGGTGCTGCTGGTGTTCTTCCTGTTCAACTGGATCGGCGGCGATCCGGCCTATCTGCTGGCGGGAAAAATGTCGAACCCCGAGCAGATTGCCAATATCCGCAGGCAGCTGGGCGTGGATCAACCGTACTATGTGCAGCTGTGGATTTTCATCACGCAGATCGTCAGCGGCGATTTCGGCGCGAGCTGGGCCACCAACGAAAAAGTGTCGGCGATCTTCGCCACGCGCCTGCTGCCGTCGCTGACGGTGCTGGTGCCGATGCTGATTCTCGCCACGCTGCTGTCGATGGCGATGGCGATGCTGGTGGCGTACCGCCGTGGTTCGCTCACCGACCGCGCGATCATGATCGGCTGCACGGTAGGCCAGTCGATCAGCATTCTGGTCTATATCATCGTGTTCCAGTACGTGTTTGCGTTTCAGCTCGGCTGGTTTCCCGTGCAGGGCTGGGGGCAGGATTTCCTCACCAACCTGCTCAAGTACAGCGCGCTGCCGATCGCGGTGGGCGTGGCGGTGTCGCTGGCGCCGGACACGCGCCTGTACCGCACGTTTTTTCTGGATGAGATTCAACAGGATTATGTGCGCACGGCGCGGGCCAAGGGCATGAGCGAAGCGCGCGTGATGGGCGTGCATGTGTTGCGCAACGCGTCGATTCCCATCGTGACCAATGTGATGATTCAGTTGCCGGGCCTGCTGGCGGGCGCGTTTCTGATCGAACGCTTTTTTTCAATTCCCGGCATCGGCCGCGAGGTGTTGCTGGCAGTGGAGCGCAGCGACTTCCCGGTAATCAAGGCGGTGACCGTGTATGTGGCGCTGGCGACGCTGATTTTCAATCTGCTGGCCGACATCCTGTACAAGGCAGTCGATCCGCGGGTGCAGCTCAAATGAGTATGGCAGCCGCAGCACAGGCTTCGCCGGGCTTGTGGGCACTGGCGTGGCGGCGGCTCAAGCGTGACCGCGTGGGCATGGTGTCGCTGGCCGTCGTGGCCGCATATCTGGTGATTGTGATAGCGGCGGCGGCAGGGCTGATCGCCGCGGACTGGCCTCGCGAAGCGGGTGTCAATTATGCGCCGCCGGGATTCATGGGGGCGGGGGCGCCATCGGCGGCAACGTCTACGGCGCCGTTGCCTGCCCTGTCGATGCCGAACGACACCGCCGTGGTGGACCCGCTGGCGGATGTGCTGGACGAGCTGCGCAAGGGACTGGCCCGCGCGCCCGCGCCGGAAGCGCGGGCCGAAACGCTGCCGTTCGGCGGTGACAAGTGGGGCCGTGACGTGCTCAAGAAGGCCGTCAAAGGCACTGAGACGTCGCTGGTGGTGGGTATGGTATCGGCGCTGCTGGCGGTGTTTATCGGCACCGTGCTGGGTGCGTGGGCGGGTTATTACGGCGGGCGCATGGACGACGCGCTGAACTGGGTGTACAGCGTATTTACCTCGATACCCTATCTGCTGCTGGTGTTGGCGATTGCCGCGGTGCTGAACCAGAAGGGCACGCTGACCGTGATCCTCATTCTCGGACTCACCGGCTGGACCGGCATCTTCCGGCTGGTGCGCGCCGAGTATCTCAAGCACCGCACTCGCGAATACGTGCTGGCGGCGGACGCCATCGGCACCTCGCACGCGCAACGCATGTTCAGGCACATCTTTCCCAATGTGAGCCACGTGGTGCTGGTGCAACTGTCGCTGCATGTGGTGCTGTTCATCAAGTCGGAGGTGATCCTGAGCTTTCTTGGCTTCGGCGTGGGCGTCGACACGGTGTCCTGGGGCAGCATGCTCGCGGAGTCGCAGTCGGAACTGATTCTCGGCAAATGGTGGCAGCTCGCCGCGGCGACGGCCGCCATGGCGGTGCTGGTGACGGCCTTCAGTTTGTTTACCGATGCGCTGCGCGACGCGCTGGACCCGCGCCTGAAATGACCCAGGCGTTGCTCAGCGTACGCAATCTCAAAGTCGATTTTCGGCTTGAAGATGGCGCGCTATTACACGCGGTGAAGGGTGTCAGCTTCGATGTGCCGGCCAACAGGACCGTGGCGCTGGTGGGAGAGTCGGGCAGCGGCAAGTCGGTCACCGCGCTCGCCGTGCTCGGATTGTTGCCGCGGGAAAATGCGGTGGTGCCGGCCGGCAGCACGGTACTGTATCGCAATCGCGAATTGCTGGGCCTGGCACCACGCGAGATGACCGCGCTGCGCGGCGCGGAAATCTCGATGATATTTCAGGAGCCGATGAGTTCGCTTAATCCGGTATTCAGCGTCGGCTTTCAGCTGGGCGAAGTGCTGATGGCGCATCTCGGCTTTGACCGCCGTCGCGCGCGAGCGCGCGCCGTGGCACTGTTGCACGAGGTGGGACTCCCCGACCCTGAAGTGCGCGTGGATGCCTATCCGCATCAGCTCTCCGGCGGGCAGCAGCAGCGCGTCATGATCGCCATGGCGATCGCCTGCGAACCACGCTTGCTGATTGCCGACGAGCCTACAACGGCATTGGATATTTCTGTTCAAAAACAAATACTTATGCTTTTGGCCGAGCTTCGCCGGCGGCGCCAGATGTCGATGCTGTTTATTACCCATGACCTCGGTCTGGTGGCGCAGGTGGCGGATGATGTGGTGGTCATGCGCGACGGCGAGATTCGCGAGCAGGGTGAGGTGACGAAACTTTTTTCCGCGCCGCAGGATGCCTATACCAAAGCGCTGCTCGCGTGCCGGCCGCCGCTGCATCGCCGCCCGCGGCGCCTGCCGGTGGTGGAGGATTTTTTGCGCGACCCCGCCTTCACGGTGGATGCGGAGAATCGCAAGCGCGGGCTGTCGGGCGGTGAAGCGATGGTGCTGGAGGTCAGCGCGCTATCGAAGCATTTTCATTTCCGCGAGGGCCTGCTGCGCAAGCGCGAATTCAAAGCGCTCAGCGGCGCCTCGTTCAAACTCGCGCGCGGCAAAACACTGGGCGTGGTGGGTGAGTCGGGGTCGGGCAAGACCACCATGGCATTGACGCTGATGCGGCTGACGCCGGCAACGGGCGGCAGCGTGCAGTTTGACGGGCGCGATCTGCTGTCGCTGGCGCCGGCGGACGCGATGCCCTACAAACGCCGCATACAGATCGTGTTTCAAAATCCTTATGCGTCGCTCAATCCGCGTTTTACCGCGGGGCAGTTGTTGATGGAACCGATGCGCATTCATGGCATCGGCGCGGACAATGCGGCGCGGGTCGCGCTGGCGCTGGAGCTGTTGCGCAAAACCGGTCTGCCGGAGGCGGCCTTCTTCAAGTATCCTCATGAGTTCTCGGGCGGCCAGCGCCAGCGTATCGCGATCGCACGCTGCCTGACTCTGCGGCCCGAGGTGTTGATTTGTGATGAAGCCGTTTCGGCGCTGGACCTGTCGGTGCAGGCACAGTTACTCAACCTGTTGCAGGATTTGCAGGACGAATTTGGCATGAGCTACATTTTCATTTCGCATGATCTGGCGGTGGTGAAATACATGTCCGATGCCGTGATGGTGATGAAAGACGGCGCCATTGTCGAAATGAACGACGCCGATGCGCTCTATGCCAACCCACAAAATAGTTATACAAAACAATTACTTGCGTCATTACCCGCCGACCGGCTGATGGTGACGGGCGGTGCCCGCGCGTGAAACGGGTGGCATTGATCTGCGCTGCAGCGCTGTCGCTATCGGCCGCGGGCGACGCCCGTGCGGCGCACGCTTACGCGCAGTTCGGCGACATCAAGAATCTGCCGGGATTCACCCATTTTGCATGGGTCAATCCGCAGGCGCCCAAGGGGGGCGAGATTTCGCTGGTGCCGCCGACACGCCTCACCAATTTCGACAAGTTCAATCCGTTTACGCTGAAAGGCGCGGCCGCTCCCGGTTTGGGTGCATTGGTGTTTGAGACGTTGCTGACGGGGACGATGGATGAGCCCACCACCGCCTACGGCCTGCTGGCGGAGGATGTCGACGTGGCGGAGGATCGCCTGTCGGTCACGTTTCGCCTCAATCCGAAAGCGCGTTTTCAGGATGGCTCGCCGGTGACGGCGGCCGATGTGAAGCACACCTTCGACACCCTGATGAGCAAGCAGGCCGCGCCACAGTATCGCGTGGTGTTCGGCGATGTGCGGCAGGCGGTGGTGACCGGGCTGCTGAGCGTGCGCTTTGAGTTCCGTCACGCGAGCGCGGAGTTGCCGCTGCTGGTGGGTGGGCTGCCGGTCTTCAGTGCAGCATGGGGCGCAGGCAAACCGTTCAGTGAGGTGGTGACCGAGCAGCCGATCGCCAGCGGTCCGTACAAGATCGGGCGCATGAATTTCGGACGCGATATCAGCTACGATCGTGATCCCAACTACTGGGCGCGAGACCTCAATGTGCGCCGCGGCATGTTCAATTTCGACCGCATCCACTTCAGGATTTACAAGGACAACACGGCGCAAACCGAGGCGTTCAAGGCGGGCGAATTCGATTACATACAGGTGTTTTCCGCGCGCGACTGGGCGCGCGCCTATACCGGCAGGAAGTTCGCCAATGGCGAACTGGTGCGCGCGCATCTGAAGGCGAAAAACGCCGGCGATTTCCAGGGCTGGCTCATCAATACGCGGCGTGACAAGTTCAAGGATGTGCGTGTGCGGGAGGCCTTGGGCCTCGCCATGGACTATGAATGGATGAATCGGCAGCTGTTTTATAACTCGTACACTCGTGTGCGCGGCTTTTTCAGCGCCAGTGACTTCGAGGCCAAGGCCTTGCCGGACGGTGATGAACTGGCGATATTGCAATCGATACGCGACAAGCTGCCGGCCAAGGTGTTCGACGAACCCGTGCCGTTGCCGCCGACCACCACGCCGCCGGGCAGCCTGCGCGCAAATTTGCGCAAGGCCCGGGACCTGCTGCAAGCGGCCGGCTGGACCTATCGCGAGGGCGCGCTGCGCAATGCGAAAGGCGAGGCGTTTACGCTTGAATATCTGGACGGCGGCGGCGGTGACCGGGTGTTCACACCGTTCCTCCAGGCGCTGGCCAAGCTGGGCATCGAGGCGCGGTACCGGCGCGCGGATTTCGCGCTGATCCAGAAGCGCTGGGATGTGTTCGATTTCGACTGGACCACGCAGCGCATACGGGGCACGGAATCGCCGGGCAGCGAGTTGCTGGATCGCTTCGGGTCGAAGTCCGCCGATACCCAGGGATCGGCCAACATGACGGGTGTGCGCGACCCCGCCGTGGATGTGCTGTTGCAAAAAGCCGTGGGTGCCACTACGCGTCCCGAACTGGTGGCGGCGCTGCGCGCGCTGGACCGCGTGCTGCGCCATGGCCACTACGTGATTCCGCAATGGTACGCGGAAGGGTTTCGCGTGGCCTATCGCGGCGGGCGCTTCGGGCAGCCGGCGACGGCGCCGCTGTACTATCAACCTGAAGACTGGGTGCTGCGCACCTGGTGGCGGAAGCGCTGACCATGTGGCTCTACATACTGCGCCGTCTGCTGCTGATGATTCCGACGCTGATCGGCATCCTGCTGATCACGTTTGTCATTATCCAGTTCGTGCCCGGCGGACCGGTGGAACAGATGGTGGCGCAGTTGCAGGGGCGCGATGCCGGCGGGGAAGTGGCTGCCGCGGCCGCGGAAGGCAGTTATCGCGGGCGGCAGGGTGTCGATGCGGCGCGCATCGAGGAAATCAAGAAACTCTACGGCTTCGACAAGCCGGCGCATGAGCGCTTCCTGCAGATGCTGGGGCGCTTTGCGCGCCTCGATCTGGGCAAGAGCTTCTTTCACAACAAGGACGTATGGCAGTTGATGAAGGAAAAGCTGCCGGTCTCGATCAGTCTCGGTCTGTGGACGTTTCTGCTGACGTACCTGATCTCGGTGCCGCTGGGCATCAGCAAGGCGGTGCGCGCGGGGACGCCGTTTGACACGGCCTCGACCTTCATCATCCTGCTGGGTTATGCGATCCCGAGCTTTGTATTGGGCGTGGTGCTGCTGGTGTATTTCGCGGGCGGCACTTTTGTGCAGTGGTTTCCGCTGCGCGGCATCACCTCCACCAACTGGGCGGAGCTCGGCACGCTGGCAAAGATCACGGATTATTTCTGGCATATCACGCTGCCGGTGACAGCCATGGTGCTGGGGGGATTTGCCGTGATCACGGTCCTGACCAAGAACTCGGTGCTGGAGGAGATCCGCAAGCACTACGTGCTGACGGCGCGTGCCAAGGGTGTGACGGAACGCGACGTGTTGTGGAAGCACGTGTTTCGCAACGCGCTGATCCCGATTGCCACTGGTTTTCCGGCGGCCTTTGTCGGCGCTTTTTTCACCGGGTCGCTGCTGATCGAAACGCTGTTTTCGCTCGACGGCCTGGGACTGTTGTCGTACGAATCGGTGATACGTCGCGACTATCCGGTGGTGTTCGGCAGTCTGTTTGTGTTTACCGTGATCGGCCTGCTGGCCCAGTTGCTGCGGGATCTCAGTTATATCTGGGTCGATCCGCGCGTGAAGTATTTCGACTGATCATGGCCGGCACTGTTCATTCTGCCGCATCTGCCGCCGCTGTCCGCGGCAGCAGCCCGGCGCGGCGCGCCTGGCGGCGTTTTTGCGCCAACCGGCTCGGTTATGCAAGCCTGATTGTTTTTGCAGTGCTGTTTGCGCTGAGTCTGCTGGCTGAGTTGCTGTCGAACGATAAACCGCTGGCCGCGCGCTACAACGGGCAGTGGTATTTCCCGGTCGTGCAGACCCTGCCGGAGACCGACTTCGGCGGCGATTTCCACACCCCGACGGATTATCTCGATCCGCTGATACGTCACAATCTGTCGGCGCCGGGAAACTTCGCGCTGTTTCCACCCAATCCCTATCACTACAGCACGATCAACTATTTTGCGAAGAACCCCAATCCGTCTGCCCCCGACGCCGACAACCTGCTGGGCACCGACGACAAGGGGCGTGATTTGCTGGCGCGGCTGCTCTACGGATTTCGCATTTCAGTGCTGTTTGCATTGATCGTGGCCGCGGCGTGCACGCTGTTCGGCGTGCTGTATGGCGCGGTGCAGGGCTACTTCGCGGGCTGGACCGACATCGCCATGGAGCGCGTCAGTGAAGTCTGGGGCGCGATGCCGCGGCTGTATCTGCTGATAATCCTGTCGGCCTTGTTTGCGCCCAGTTTCTGGCTGCTGGTGATCCTGTTGTCAATTTTCGGCTGGCTGGGTATTGCCGCCTACGTGCGCGCGGAATTTCTCAGAAACCGCACACTCGATTATGTGCGGGCGGCGCGAGCCCTGGGCCAGAGCAATCTCAAAATCATGTGGCGGCACATTCTGCCGAACAGCCTGACGCCGGTGGTAACGCTGATCCCGTTCGAGATGGCGGGCGCCATCGGCGCATTGACCAGCCTTGATTTTCTGGGCCTGGGTGTGCCGCCGGGCACGCCGAGCCTGGGCGAGTTGTTGAACCAGGGCAAGGAGAATCTCGATGCGTGGTGGATTTCGCTCACCACCTTCGGCGTGCTGGTGATTTTGCTGTTGTTGCTGATTCTGATCGGCGATGCGTTGCGCGATGCGCTGGACCCGCGCAAAGTGCTGGAAAGTGACGCGTCATGAGCCTGCTGGAGGTCAATGAGCTGTCGATTGCCTTCGGGGCACGCCGCGTGGTGAATCGGGTGTCGTTCGCGCTGGATGCCGGTGAAAAGCTCGCGCTGGTGGGCGAGTCCGGATCGGGCAAGACGGTGACGGCGTTGTCGTTGCTGCGGTTGATCGAAGCGGCGCAGCTCAGCGGCGAGATCCTGTTCGATGACAGGCCGGTACTGCAGATTTCCGCGGCGGCGCTGCAGGCCATGCGCGGGCATCACATCGCGGTGATTTTTCAGGAGCCGATGACCGCATTGAACCCCATCTACACGGTCGGACGGCAGATCGCCGAGTCGTTGCAGTTGCACATGGGCATGAGCGCCGCCGAGGCGGCGCGCGGCGCGGTGGACGCACTGGCGCGCGTGGGCATTCCGGAACCGGAGGCGCGCGCGCGCAGTTACCCGCATCAGTTGTCGGGCGGCCAACGCCAGCGCGCGATGATCGCGATGGCGCTGGCATGCAAACCGCGGTTGCTGATTGCAGATGAGCCCACCACCGCACTCGACGTCGCGATCCGAATGCAAATACTTGATTTAATTGATGAATTACGATCAGAGTCGGGCATGGCGTTGCTCCTGATTACGCATGATCTGAATCTGGTCCGCCGCTATGCCGATCGCGTGGCGGTGATGGAGCAGGGCGTGATCGTGGAGCAGGGCCGTACTGCCGAGGTAACGCAGCGCCCGCGGCATGCCTACACGCAGAAACTGCTGAATAGCCGCCCGCAACGCATGGTGTCGCCACCCGGCGCCGGCTGCGTGGCCGCCGCGAAACGGGTCCAGGTGGATTATCCGCGGCGCTTGCCGGGCATTACAGGCTGGTTCAGGAAGGGGGCGTTTACGGCGGTGCGCGGCGTCGATTTTGAATTGGCGCATGGCGAGACGCTGGGCGTGATCGGTGAATCCGGATCCGGTAAAACCACGCTGGCGCTGGCGCTGCTGAATCTGGTGGCGGCGCAGGGCGACATTCGCATCGGCGGTGTGCCGTGGCAGGGCGCGAATGCGGGCGCGCGCAGGGCGCTGCGGCGCCGCATACAGGTGGTGTTTCAGGATCCGCTGTCCTCGCTGTCGCCGCGTCTGACGATTGAAGCCATCGTCGGCGAGGGACTTGAAATTCACGAGCACGGTCTGAACGAGGCGCAGCGCCGTGAGCGCATCCTGCAGTCACTTCAGGACGTGGGGCTGAGTGAAAACGGTGATGTGCAGCCGCTGCTGGCGCGTTATCCGCACGAGTTCTCCGGCGGCCAGCGCCAGCGCATTGCCATCGCGCGCGCGCTGATCGTCAGGCCCGAGGTGGTGGTGCTGGATGAACCCACCAGCGCGCTCGACGTGACGATACAGAAACAGGTGCTGGAATTGCTCGCCGAACTGCAGCGCAAGTACGGGCTGAGTTATATCCTGGTCACGCACGATATCGACGTGGTGCGGGCCATGGCGCACCGCGTGCTGGTGATGAAGGACAGCGAGGTGATTGAAAGCGGCGCTCTCGACGATATTGTCAATCACCCGCGCTCGGACTACACCCGCACGCTCGTGCAGTCCGGCATGTCCTGACCCCGGGGTTGCCCCAAACGCATCGGGGCGCCATGGCGCCCCGGATGAATGGCAACAGGCGCGCTGGCGGCGGCGCTCAGCGGTTTTTGCGCTTTGCCGCAGACGGATTGTAGGCGATCTTGTGTGCCGGGGCCTTGGCCGTGTTGGAGACGCGAACCGGTGCCGCGCGGCGTCCTTGTGCGGCGGCAGCGTGGCGCGCGGTAGCGGCACTGCGCGTGGGGCTGGCGCTGCCACCAAGCCGCACCGGCACCGCAACGGTGACCGTGCGGCGCACGCCGTTGCGCACCACCACAACCTTGCGCATGACCGTTCGCACGCGCGGCGCGGCGGACACCAGCGTCACCACCGGCTTGTCTTCCAGGTCCGGCTGCAGTTCGGTACGGTTCGGCACCATCAGCGTCTGGCCGGTGCTGATATGGCGGCGCGGGCCGATGCCGTTCAGCTGATTCAATTCCGCAACCGTGATGCCGTATTGTTCGGCGATGGTATGCGGCAGCTCACCTGCCCGCACGGTATGGGTCTTCATCGATACCAGGGGCTTGTTGCGATGCTGGTTCATGGCCGCCATGAACGTCGCCAGCTGGCGCTTGGGCAGCACGATGGTTTCGGCACTGTCCGAATTGATCACGCGCTTATTGTGCGCGGGGTTCAGAAATTTGAACTCTTCAAGCGTCAAGCCGGCAAACTGCGCAGCCAGTGTGACGTCGATATGCCGCTCGACGGTTACCACCTCAAAATACGGCTCGTTTGGCACGCGTGCAAGCGTAACGCCAAAGCGGCCGGGATTCTCAATGATGTTCTTGACGGCAATCAGCTTCGGCACGTAATTGCGCGTTTCAGCCGGCATGTTTTCCAGGCTGCGATAGTCCGTGGGCAGCCCCCTGGCCTGATTTCGGTCAATGGCGCGCTGCACGGCGCCCTCGCCCCAGTTGTAGGCGGCCAGCGCGAGTTCCCAGTCGTTGAACATCCCATACAGCGTTTGCAGATAGTCCAGCGCCGCCTGGGTCGCGGCAATGACATCACGCCGGCCGTCGTACCACCAGTTTTGTTTCAAACCATAATTCTTTCCGGTGGACGGGATGAACTGCCAGATGCCCGACGCGTGCGCGCTGGAATATGCCACCGGGTTGTAGGCCGACTCGATCATCGGCAGCAGGGCTATCTCGAGCGGCATGTTGCGCTTTTCGACCTCGCCCGCGATGTGGTACAGAAAGCGGCTGCTGTTGTCGATCATTTGCGCGAAGTAGTCGGGCCGGCTGGCATAGTAATTTTCCCAGTCGCCGACCAACCCGCTATCGACGGGCGCCATTCGGAAACCGTTGCGCACCCGTGCCCACAGGTCGGGCGGACTGCTGGGCGCCGCGGTTCTGGCGCGGGACTCGGTGCGGGGCGCCGTGGCGGGTGCGGCCGCAACAGACGTAGCAGATTTGGGCCGCGGCGCGGCGGCACGTCGTGGCGGCGCGATCGTTGCGGGTTGCACGTCGGCCGCGCCCGCGGGCATGGCCGCCTGCGGTACATTGGTGGGTTCGGGTGGCGTGGGCGCCTGGGCTTGATCGACCCGGGGCGTGGGCCAGCTGAGCGGGGATGAGTTGTCTGCGGTGGTGTAGGTGCCCCCGGTTTGGGCACAGCCTGCCGTGATCGCGGCGGCCAGTAACAATAGATTTCTTGCAACGAGAAAGTGTTGGATCATCAATGCGCCGCTCCGGTCCGGTGACTGCCGAATGGTAGTCGTTGTTCTGGATGAGGTCAAGAAAAATACTTATTTAAAATCATATGCTTGCAATATTATTCTCAAGCAGTGGCGCACAACCGGTCATGGTGCTGCAATATGACCGCCCATTGCTTTCCCCTTGCGGCCGGCGCCAGTTGTATCTTGGCACGCTCGCGGATGCGGCTGACCCTCGCGGCTTGCGGGCCGCGGAACCGGCGCGGCGATAATTGATTTAAACTCGCGCGGTGTCAACTGAAATGCGCTCATCCGAACCTTTAACGGCAGCGGTGTCCCCGTCAGGGGCCGATGCGTCGGCATGGCTGCAAACGCCGCTGGGACAGTATCTACTGGCGCGCGAACGTGCGTACATCGACAAAACCGTCAGCGATATTTTCGGTTATAACGCGCTGCAAATTGGTCTGCCCCAGTGCGATCTGTTGCAGGCAAACCGCATGCCGCTGCGGGCCATTGTCGACCGCGCTGCCGGCGCGCAATTGCGCGCGGATGGCGCCGAGCTGCCGGTGATCGGCGCCAGCATCGATCTGGTACTGCTGCCGCACGTGCTGGAGTTCTCCGCCAATCCGCACCAGATCTTGCGCGAGGTGGAACGCGTGCTGGTGCCCGACGGCCACGTGGTTATCAGCTGTTTTAACCCGGTCAGCCTGTGGGGCATGCGCCATTCCTTCTATAAGCGCGACGCGTATCCGTGGCGCGGACGCTTTATCCATCTGATGCGCCTGAAAGACTGGCTGGCACTGCTGGGGTTTGAAGTGGCGGGCGGCGCCATGGGCTGCTACGTGCCGCCGTGCGCCAGCCAGAAGTGGATCGACCGCTTCCGCTTCATGGATGCCGCGGGTGACCGCTGGTGGCCGTTCAGCGGCGCGGTGACCTTCCTGCATGCCATCAAGCGTGTGCGCGGCATGCGCGTGATCACGCCGCGCTGGGCGCAGCCCGCGCGCGCGAAGCAGCTTGCCGCCGTGCCGCAAAAGCGGGAAGACCAGGTCGCGGCGCGCGTTATTCCCTTCCGCCGCAAACCGGTCGGGGAGCAATGAGCGCGGTGGTGAAGATTTACACCGACGGCGCATGCAAGGGCAATCCGGGCGCCGGCGGCTGGGGCGCGCTGCTGGAAATGGATGGCACCGAGAAGGAGATCTTCGGCGGCGAAGCACATACGACCAACAATCGCATGGAACTCACCGCGGTGATCCGCGCGCTGGAGGCCCTGAAGCGCCGTTGCACGGTGCAATTGCATACCGATTCCAAGTATGTGCAACAGGGCATCAGCAGCTGGATTCACGGCTGGAAGAAAAACGGCTGGCGCACTTCTGACAAAAAGCCGGTCAAAAACGACGACCTGTGGAAGACGCTGGATGCGCTGGCGCAGCAGCACGACATCGAGTGGTTGTGGGTGAAGGGCCATGCCGGACACAACGGCAATGAACGGGCCGATCAGCTCGCCAATCGCGGCGTGGCATCGGTGCACGCCTGACAGGCGATACCCGGCACGCTCATGCGACAAATTATTCTGGACACCGAAACCACCGGCCTTGACCCCGCGCTGGGCAACCGTATTCTCGAAATCGGTGGCGTCGAAATCGTCAACCGCCGGCCGACCGGAAAACACTTTCACCGTTACATCAATCCCGAGCGCGACAGCGAAGAGGGCGCGCTGCAGGTGCACGGCATCACCAGTGATTTTCTGGCGGACAAGCCGAAGTTTCGCGAGATCGCGCAGGAATTCCTCGATTACGTGGCGGGCGCGGAACTGGTGATTCACAACGCGCCGTTCGATATCGCCTTCCTGAATCACGAATTGCGGCTGCTGGACCGGAAGCCGATCAGCGACGTGTGTCCGAGCGTGGTCGACACACTGAAGCAGGCGCGCGAACTGCATCCGGGCAAGCGCAACAGTCTGGACGCGCTCTGCGAACGCTATCAGATCGACAATGCCGGGCGAACCCTGCACGGGGCGCTGCTCGACGCGCAACTGCTGGCCGAGGTTTACCTGGCGATGACGCGCGGGCAGGACAGCTTGTTGATCGACGCCGCGCCGAAGTTCGCGGCGCAGGTGGACATGGCCACGCGCGAAATGGTGCCGATTATCGTGCTGGGCGCGAGCGCCGAAGAACTGGCGGCGCATGACCAGCAACTGGCTGACATCGACAAAGCCAGCGGCGGCAAGTGTTTATGGAAAACACTTTAAAAACAAATACTTAAGTATTTGTTGTGGCGGGCGTTGCCGCGTCCGGCGCCAGCGCGCGGGCCGTCTCAGGCCAGCAGCGTCAGCAGCTGATCAAACGCCTGTTCGAATAGTTTCACGCCTTCCACTTGCAATGCTTCGCCCACCTGATGCATATCGATGCCCGCGCCAGCCAGCGCATCGAAGTGCGCCTGTGCGTCGTTCATGCCTGTTTCGAGCGTTGCCGCGGCCTTGCCATGATCGCGAAACGCCGCCAGCGTGGCGTCGGGCACGGTATTGATGGTGTCGTTGCCGATCAGCGATTCAACATACAGCACATCGCTGTAGGCGGGATTCTTGGTGCCGGTGCTGGCCCACAGCATGAATTGCGGTTGCGCGCCGTGCACCGCGAGTTTGGCGAATTCATCCGCCGCGAACGTTCGCTGGTACGCGCGATAAGCAAGCTTCGCCAATGCCACGCCGGCCTTGCCACGCAGCGCCAGAGCCGCGCCGCCCATGCTTTCCAGCTGTTTGTCGACCAGTGTTTCGACGCGCGACAGAAACAGGCTGGCGACCGATTTCACCGCGCGCGGGTCACCGCCGCCATCCACCAGCTGCTGCAGGCCGCGCACGTAAGCCCGTGCCACGGCATCGACATGCGTCAGCGAAAACATCAGCGTGACGTTGACCGAACAGCCTTGGGCGATCAGTTCTTCGATGGCGATCAGCCCGGCAGGTGTAGCCGGCACCTTGATCAGCAGGTTCCTGCGCTGCACCGCGCCTTTGAGCCGCAGTCCCGCGGCGATGGTGCCCGCCGCATCGTGCGCCAGCGCGGGCGACACTTCGAGGCTGACGTAGCCGTCGCGGCCATGGCTGCGCTCGTATTCAGGCAGCAGCAAATCGCACGCAGCCTGAATATCGGGAATCACCAGCGCTTCATACAGCGGCTCGGCTGCGGTTTTTGCAGATTTCAGTCGCGTGACGTCGTTCTGGTAGTAGGGACTCTTGCTGATGGCATTGAAAAAGATTGCCGGATTGGAGGTGACGCCGCTGATGCCGTCCTCATCGATCAGCCGTTGCAGGCCGCCTTCGCGGATCAGCGTGCGCGACAGGTTGTCGAGGCAGATGCTCTGGCAGAGTTGTTTGGTTTGCAGCAGGGGATTCATTTGGGCAGTTTGCGCAGTTCGGCACCGACGGTGTTGATCATGCGCCGCGAAATGCTGATGCCCGGCGGCAGGTTGGGCAATTCATCGGCATCGAAAAATTCGGCGTGCTCGATTTCCACGCCGTCAGGTTTGACCGGGCTACCCGCGTACTCGGCGGTGAAGGCGATCATCAGGTTGTTGGGGAACGGCCACGGCTGACTGCCGAAATAGCGGATGTTCTTGATTTCGACACCGACTTCCTCGCGCGTTTCGCGGATCACGGTGGACTCGAGCGTTTCCCCGGGCTCGACAAAACCGGCCAGCGCCGAGTAGCGCGTATTGCCCCAGCCCACCTTGCGCGCGAGCAGCATCTTGCGGCCATGCGTGATCAGAATCATGATCACCGGCGCCACCGGCGGGTAACTGGTGCGCTTGCACGTGGGGCAGGTACGCGCGCGTTCGTCGCCGCGCGGCTCGGTTTCGCCGCCGCAGCGGCCGCAGAATTTGTGGTTGCGATTCCATTCGAGGATCTGGTACGCGCGGCCGGAAATGCCCGCCAGCGTATCGTCGACATGGCCCAGCAGATCGCGCAGGCCGAGCAGGGTGTGCCCGTTAGGTGCAATTTGCGCCGCCGCCAGTTCGGCGGCGTAGCAATGCTCTCCGCCGTAGGTGCCGAGATAGTGCTCCTGCACCACTTCCAGGCCGTGATGGCTGGGGTGCGTGCAGGACATCACCGACGGCGTGTCGTGATTCATGCGCACCAGCACGCGGCCTTCGTGAAACGCAAACCATAGTGCGTCGCCGCTGCGCGTCTCGGGAGGCTTGAAGTGCGGCTGATAGTCTTTGCTCATGGGTTGCGCCTGTCGATGAATTGAGGGGAGATTTTCGCCGATTTGTTGGGATTATCCAACCGCGCGCCCGGTCTGCGTTTGGACGGTGCGCGCCATCGATCACGCGCCGCAAACACGCGCGCAAGTCTGCTTGGCGGACTGGCGCAATTCGCACGTACCGCGTCCTGCATGCATAATGCGCGCTTCGCCACGCTGCGCGAGCGGGTCAGGCATGACACCGAAATTGCGTGCAGCCTGGCGCTTCAGGTCCATGTCGACGCGGTGCGGCGTTTGCAACTGCAGCGCCGACGATCTCGAAATAATCGTTTAAAAACAAAAGGTTAAATAATGAGTCTTCCTGCCAGTCTGCGTCAGCACCTGCGCCTGCCGGTACTCGCGTCGCCGATGTTTATTGTGTCCGGCGCCGAACTGGTGATTGAGCAATGCAAGGCCGGTGTCATAGGTTCGTTTCCGTCGCTGAATGCGCGGCCGCAAGAGGAACTCGACAAGTGGCTGACGCGCATTGAAACCGAGCTGGCGCAGTATGCGAAAGCACATCCGGATCGGAAAGTCGCGCCGTTCGCGGTAAATCTGATTGTAAACAGGGCGAACAAGCGGCTTGAACACGACACTGAAGTGGTGCTCGCGCACAAGGTGCCGATCGTGATTACGTCGTTGTCGGCGCCTACCGAGATCGTGCCGCGGGTGCACGCCTATGGTGGGCTGGTATTTCACGACGTGGTCAAGGTGCGCCACGCGGAGAAGGCGCTGGAAGCGGGTGTCGATGGTCTGATCGCGGTATGCAGCGGCGCGGGCGGCCATGCCGGAACGCTCAATCCGTTTGCACTGGTGAATGAGATTCGGCGCATTCACCAGGGACCGCTGGTGCTGTCGGGCGCGATCACCAACGGCTCGGCGATACTGGCCGCCGAGGCGATGGGCTGCGATCTCGCCTACATCGGCACGCGCTTTATCGCGACGCGCGAGTCGGCGGCAAAACCGGGCTACAAGCAGATGATCGTTGATTCCAAGTCGGGCGACATTGTCTACACGCCGCTGTTCTCGGGCGTGCATGGCAGCTATCTGGCCGGCAGCATTCGCAATGCCGGGCTGGACCCGAACAATCTGCCGATCAACGAGACGGCGGGCCAGTACCGCAGCCGCGATGAGCGCGCCAGGACCTGGACGGATATCTGGGGCGCGGGACAGGGCGTGGGCGATATCGACGATGTGCCCAGCGTGGCCGAACTGGTGGATCGGATGGAAACAGAATACCGGGAAGCGCGGCGCAAGCTGACGGAAGGAGCAGCGGTATGAATGCGACGGTAACGCCAGTACGCTGGGGCGTGGTGGGATTGGGATGGGCGGCTGCGGACTTCGTCGCGCCGGCGATGGTGAAAAGTACGGGGTCGCGAATCGTCGCCTGTCTGGGCAGCACAGCCGAAAAAAGCAAGGCGTTTGCCGAGCGCTTCGGCGTGACGAAGGCGCATGCCGATCTCAGTGCGCTGATGGCTGATCCCGACGTGGATGCGGTGTACATCGCGCTGCCCAATGCGATGCACCACGAAGCGGTGCTCGCCGGCGCGCGCGCGCAAAAGCACATGCTGTGCGAAAAGCCGTTCGCGATGCTCGCCGCGCACGCGCGCGAGATGAGTGAGGCCTGCAAACGGGCCGGCGTGATCCTGCGCATCGCGCATCAGATTCGCATGGACGCGGCGGTCACGCGCGCGCGCGAAATCGTGCGATCGGGACGGCTGGGCAGGATCGTCTCCATGTCGCTGGAGCGCACGTCCGCGATGCCGCCGCGCAAGACCTGGCGCCTCGACAATGCACAAAGCGGCGTGATGTACGACGTGGGCGTGCATCTGCTCGATCTGACGCAATGGGTGAGCGGGCAGAAGTTCGTCGAAGTAAGCGCCTTTACTCATCCTGACCGGCGTGACGGTCACGCGGACGACAGCTTTACCGTGCAGGGGCGGCTGCAGGGTGGCGCACACGCGCAGGTGCGTGCCACGCGCGAAGTGCCGCAGGGGGAAAACAATCTACTGATCGAGGGCACCGAGGCAACGCTGGTGACCTCGCCGCTGCGCTGGGCCACCGAACACACCGTCACGGTGCGCGATAAAAACGGCAGCAACGTGGAGCGTTTTGCGGCGAGCCCGGCGTATGAGCTGCAGGTGCTGGCCTTTGAGGGGGAGCTGCGGGGCCTGCGCAGCAACCTGCCGGACGGCGATGACAGTGCCTATACGGTTGCGGTGACCAATGCGGTGCTGAAGTCGATTGAAGAGCGCAAAATTGTGACGGTCGCTGCAAGCTGAGTTCGCGGCGCACGGCGCTGCTTTCTTCGAATGGTGATTGGAGTCCGTGGCAATTTGACATTGTGGTAAAGAAAATCATGTCAAATACGGTTAATTGTGAGAGATGGCGCATGACGGCATGATCGCGACCGTGGCTTTTACTTGTAATATGATTGTAAATTGTAAAGCGTCTGTTACTCGTATCGTCGGATTCGCGTGTGCGCTGGTGCACAATTGCTCTTGTGACGGGGTGAAAGATTTGTGGACGGATTGTGAAACGTAGGAAGCCAGAATAAAGACCTTAACAAGGACAAGTTACGTCGTGGATATCGGGGTGCCAATTCCTGCAGGTAAAACGCGAGACTGTTTGTCCTCGCGCCATGGAGCGGCGGCGTGAGTACGACGCTGCAGATACTGGTGGGTCAGGACCTCGATACGCGGATACGCGGCGCGCGCATCCTGGTGGTCGACGATAATCCGGATCAGTTGGACCTGATGGAGGTCATGCTCCGCAAGCACAGATACACCAATGTCGAGGTGACCTCCGATCCCACCCGCGTGGCGCCATCGTACGCGGCGAAGCCTTACGATCTGATTCTGCTCGACATGGAAATGCCGGTAATGACCGGGATCGACGTGATGCGCCAGCTCAAGGGTCATCTGAACGGCGCGTTCATGCCGGTGATCGTGCTGACTGCGCATGAGGGCAATGATGTGCGCCTGCAGGCGTTGCAGGAGGGCGCACGCGACTATATTTCGAAGCCGTTCGTCGACACCGAGTTCCAGCATCGCATTCGCAATCATCTTGAAGTGCGCATGCTGTACAAGGAGCGCGAGCGGCAGAATGAGATTCTCGAGTTGAAGGTTGCCGAGCGCACCGAGGAACTGAAGGAATCGCAAACCGAGATTTTGCGACGCCTGGCCAAGGCCGGCGAATTCCGCGATAACGATACGGGCAATCACGTAACGCGCGTCAGCCACAGTTGCCGCGCGCTGGCGCGGGCCGCCGGCATCAATGCGCATCTGACCGAAATGATTTACATGGCCAGTCCGCTGCACGATATCGGCAAGATCGGCGTGCCCGACCATATTCTGCTCAAGAAGGGGCGCTTGAATGACGAAGAACAGGTGATCATGCGTCAGCATGTCGAGTATGGCGTTGAAATGCTCGGCAATCATTCCGCGCCGGTGCTTCAGGTGGCATGTTCAATCGCGCAGCACCACCACGAGAAATGGGATGGCAGCGGCTATCCGAATGCGCTGGCGGGCGAAGCCATCCCCGTGGAGGCACGTATCGTCGCGATCTGCGACGTATTCGACGCGCTTACCTCCATCAGGCCCTATAAAGTGGCGTGGTCGGTGGAGCAGGCCATCGCTTTTCTGAACGAGAACGCGGGCAGCCACTTTGACCCGAATCTTGTCAATTTGTTTGTGGAAATCCTTCCGGAAATCGAGGCCATACGCCAGCGCTTTCGCGATCCTGTGGAACTGCGCGCGCCGCCGCCGCGCCAGAGCGCCTGAAAAAGCACTAATATACCGGCGCGCGTATCTGCGCACGCCTTCAGGCGACCAACCAAACAGGAGACTGAACAATGGGCAAGATGATCGAACTCACCGCCGCCGACGGCCACAAATTCTCTGCATATCGCGCCGACCCCGCGGGCAAGCCGCGTGGCGCCTTGATTGTCATCATGGAGATTTTTGGGGTCAACTCGCATATCAAGGCGGTTACCGATGCTTATGCCGCCGACGGCTTTCTGGCGATCGCGCCGGCGTCTTTTGACCGTGTGCAGCGCGGACTGGATGTGGGCTACACGCCGGCCGACATCGAAATCGCGCGTCCGCTGATGCAAAAAATGAAAATGGACGATGCGGTGAAGGATGTCGCCGCTTCGCTGAATGAAGTGAAATCAGCAGGCAAGGTCGGCATCGTTGGCTATTGCTGGGGCGGTACCTGCAGCTGGAAATCGGCCTCCAGCGTGCCGGGATTGTCCTGCGCCATCGCGTACTACGGCGGCGGCATTCCCGGATTGATCGGCGAGAAGCCGCAATGTCCGGTGATGTTCCACTGGGGCGAGACCGATGGCTCGATACCGCTCGACAAGGCCAAGGAAGTCGCCGCGGCACACGCCAACCAGATCCACTACTTCTATCCGGCCGGGCACGGCTTCAATTGCGATCAGCGCGGTTCGTATCATGCCGAAAGCTCGAAGCTCGCGCGCACCCGCTCGCTGGAGTTCCTGAGCAAGCACGTCGGCTAGATTCCGACCACGCAGGACGGGCAGCGGCTGTAGTCGCTTTCCGTCCGCGCGTTGCCGCGCGCGTCTGCCGCGGTGACGCGATCATCGGTGGTTCGCGCGGAATTGGAACCGCGTGGCGATACTGGCGCCGCAACGGCGCCATCATATTTCCCTATAAAACAATTAGTTACGAGGAATCCGGCGTGGCGTTACGCCATGGGATTTCCCAATCCCCTTCATCCGGTTGGCGAAAATGCCGGGCTGTCATGCGGCTGTCGGCGCGCCCCGACAACTTCCCTGCGCTTGCCTGATCGGGTGAGCTGACCGCATTAACCTGCAAGGCATCACCGGAAAAACGCTTTGTTGCGTTGTTCCCGACCACGGTCGGGACCGCACAGTGCGAGGTCGGGATTTCCGCGCCGGCCCGTGGCGCCTTGTTCACGGCTCCCTTTGTGCGCAACGGCGCAAGTCTCATAGAAGTGCCATTATTGTGGCATTACTTGCGACATAATGACAAAATAATATCCTAACGGGATAATTATAAGGCCATTTTTATGGCTATTTTCTGATATTAATGCCATAATATTGTCACTATGGCCAAGAAAACGGCGCCTCTGCTGCCCGTCACCGAAAAGCTGCTGCGCCAGTTTGGCGGGCGGCTGCGTCTGGCGCGGCAACGCCGGCGTTTGCCTGCAAAGCAGGTGGCCGCGCGCGCCGGCATGTCGCCAATGACCTTGCGCAGTCTGGAGCGGGGAGGGGCGGGCGTTACGCTGGGCGCCTATCTCGCGGTGATGCAGGTGCTGGGCATCGAACAGGATCTCGAACTGATGGGTCAAGCCGATCCGCTGGGGCGTGAATTGCAGGATGCCCGGTTGTCGCGGTGGGGCGCGCCACCCGCGAACGTGCCGGCGCGCAAGGCGTTCGCCACGGCATCAAGTGCAGGCCCGGCAGATCCGCGGTTGCCTGATAGCGCCGCGCCACAACAACAGCGGACCTCCAAAACAGAACGGGTGACGAAGTGGCATGGCATGGTCGAGTCGTCATCCCCCACACAGCTGCGCAAGTTCGTCGAATCCTTGCCCGGCGGACCACTGCGCGGGATGCTGGCCACATGCGCGGCTTCGCAACTGCGTGATGCACTGAAGGCATTGCCTCCCGCGCAGATGCGCGAGGCTCTGTTGCGTTTTGATGGTTCGGCGCGGGCGCTGGAAAAAATCGCCGAACCGGCCAATGCGGCGCAGGCGTGGATCGAAAAGGGCGGATTCACCAGTTCGCAATCGCTAAAGAATCTGATAGACAGCGGTGAGTCGAAGGCGCGCAGGAAAAAGCGCTAAGCCATGGCACCTCCCGTATCGCGCACGATTGCGGTCTATGCGGATTGGAACGGATTGTCCGGTCCGCTGCGTCTCGGCCTGCTACATGCACATCGCAGCGGCAGCCGCGAGGTGTTCGAGTTCGCATTCGATCGAACGGCGCTCGACCATCCTGCGTTGAACGATCTGTATCTGGATCCCCGGCTGGGCTGGTTTGCGGGGCGCCAGCATCCCGCCCAAGGCGCGCCGACGTTTGGCGTCTTTGCCGATGCCAGTCCGGATCGCTGGGGGCGGTTTCTCATGCGTCGCCGCTGGGAGCGTGAACAACGGGCAGGAACAAGGGGCAGTAGCGAGCGACTCTTCGAATCCGACTATCTGCTGGGCGTGCATGACGCTTACCGCGTTGGCGCGTTACGATTTCGCGGCGACGATAGGGGCGAATTTCTTGACGATCGCCATGACGTGGCTGCTCCGCCATTCGTGCAATTGCGGGAATTGGAAGCGGCGAGTCTCGCGCTGGAGCGCGATGAGGACAATACCGCCGAGCAGGGCGGTGAATGGTTGCGCATGCTGATTGCACCCGGTGGTTCACTCGGCGGCGCACGCCCCAAGGCGAGCGTGGCCGATCCTGATGGGCGGCTGTGGATCGCGAAGTTTCCCAGCGCACATGACGAACATGATGTTGGCGCCTGGGAACTGGTGGTGCACACGCTCGCGGGCAGTTGCGGGCTGCAGGTGCCGCCCGGCCTGGGGCGCCGGTTCGCGAGTCCCCATCACACTTTTCTGGTGCAGCGTTTTGACCGTACGGCGGCCGGCCGGCGGCTCCATTTTGCGTCGGCGATGACGCTTACCGGGCGTAGCGACGGCGACGACGCAGCCACCGGCGCAAGCTATCTGGAGCTTGCGCGCGTGCTGATCGATCATGGCGCCCGGACTGCGGCGGATCTGCGGGAATTGTGGTCGCGTATCGTATTCAATCTTCTGGTTTCCAACGCCGACGACCATTTGCGCAATCACGGCTACATCCTGATCCCCGGCGAGGGATGGCGTCTGTCCGGCGCGTACGACATGAATCCGCTGCCGGACGCGCAAGGGCTGAAGCTGAACATCAGCGAAGCCGACAACGCATTGGACCTTGAACTTGCCCGTTCGGTGGCGCCGTATTTTCGTGTGTCGAAGATCGATGCGGGCGCAATTATCAAACGCTGCCGCATTGTCGTGGCGCAATGGCCCAAGCTCGCCACGCGGTTACGCTTGTCGGCTCGCGAGCAAGAACGCATGGCGCCGGCATTTCGACTTGCCTAAGCGGCGAAGGGCCAGTGACCAAACTGTGCATCGGCACGGTTTGAGCGCAGTTGCCCGGATGGCCCTGCAATGCGTTGCCAAGCCCATCGTCCAGCACGACAGAAAGTGTGCGAAAACAGCCGGCTATGCGAGTGTGGTGGTGGGCGGTACTGGGATCGAACCAGTGGCTTCCACCGTGTGAAGGTGGCACTCTACCGCTGAGTTAACCGCCCGATAGGGACTTGCGCCTGCGCAATCTCGGGAATTGCAGCGGGCGCGATTTTAACACCGTTGCCGCCACTGCGCCAATCCACTCGCGCGGGCATCGACTATAATTCCCCTGTCAGAACAAACAGATACGGTAAGGCGACGCGTGGCAAAAAACATCACTCTGATCGGTGCGGGCATCGTCGGTATCGCCACGGCAAGTTATCTGCGGCGAGACGGCCACGCGGTGACGGTGGTGGATATGCGTCCGCCGGGTGAATACTGTTCGTTCGGCAATGCTGGCATCCTGAGTCCCGGATCGTGCGTGCCGCAGGCGCTGCCCGGCGTGCTGGGCAAGGTGCCGGGCTATTTGTCCGATCCGCTGGGGCCGCTGGCGATTCGTCCCGGACATTTCCTGAAGGCGCTGCCGTGGTTTTTGCAGTTGGTGGCGGCATCGCGCCTGTCGCGGGTGGAACAGATCGCCAATGCGCTGCGTCCGCTATTGAAGCAAACGTTTGACGCCTACGCGCCGCTGGTGCAGCACGCCCAGGTTACCGATCTGATACGCCAGACCGGGTACACCGTCGCCTATTCGTCGCGTGCCGCGTTCGAGCGCGACGCGCTGCCGTGGAAGCTGCGGCGCGATCGTGGGGTGTTGATGGAGGAACTCGATGCCGCGGGCGTGAAGACCAAGGTGCCGCAACTGAACGGCCATTACGAAGCCGGCCTGTATCTGCCGGAGCAGGGCTACGTCGCCAATCCGGAGCGGTTAACCAAATCGCTGGCGGCGCAACTGCAAAAAGACGGCGGCAGGATCCTGCAGCGCAAGGTGCTCGATATCGAGGTCGGGCCCGACGGCCCGCGCGCACTGGTGACCGACGCCGGGAACATGCCGCTGGAAACGCTGGTCTTATGCGCAGGTTCACATTCGAATGAATTCACCATGAAGCTGGGTGACAAGGTGCCGCTGGAAGCCGAGCGAGGTTATCACGTCACCTTTTCCGATCCGCGCATGACGCTGCCGATGCCGGTGTTTCTGCCGCAGCAGAAGGTGTTTGTGACGCCGATGGAAATGGGCTTGCGCATCGCCGGCCAGAGTGAGTTCGCGGGCAACGAGGCTGCGCCGAACTACAGCCGCGCCGATGTGCTGGAGAAACAGATGCAAACGATTTTTCCCGGCATCAGCTGCGTCGATGCGACGAAATGGATGGGCCGCCGGCCGTCGATGCCCGATTCGCTGCCGGTGATCGGGCCGGCGTCGAAGGTGCCGAATGTGTATTACGCGTTCGGCCACGGCCATGTCGGCCTGTGCGGCGGCGCGCCGACCGGTCGCGCGCTGGCGGATTTGATCGCGGGACGGCCGCCCGCGGTCGATCTGGCGCCGTTTCGCGTGACGCGGTTTTGATCCTGCGCAAAGTGTGCACCGAATGCGGCGGGTATCGTTAAGCTGCACATCATTGCGATTCTTGGAACATAAAAATTGTTTAAACTCAAATACTTATATAAATTCGTCTGGATACTGGCAGGTTTGTTCGGCGGTGCGGCGTGGGCGCAGCAGGGTGTGGCGTTCGTGTTGAACTCTAACGACGATACGGTGAGCCTGATCGACACCAGGACCTACAAGGAAATTTCCCGCAAGCGCGTCGGGCGCGAGCCACATCACCTCATGATCACGCCCGACCGCAAATCGTTGATCGTCGCCAGTGTGCAGAGTCACGATCTGATTTTTTTTGACCCGGTGACCGGCGAACCGCAGAAGCGCATCGACAAGATCATCGATCCGTATCAACTCGGGTTTTCGCCGGACAGTAAATGGTTCGTGACGGCCGCCCTCGCGCTCGACCGCGTGGATATTTACACCGCGGCGGACTACAAACTGGTAAAGCGCCTGCCCGCGCCAAGGGGACCGAGCCATTTGATATTCAGCGCGGACAACCGGCATGTGATATTCACGCTGCAGCACACCAACGCGGTGATGGTGGTCGACATGATTGCGCAGGCCGTCAAGGGCACCTATTCCATCGGCAAAACGCCTGCGGGCATCTGGATGTCGCCCGACGACAAGCATATCTTTGTCGGCTTGCTGGGCGAGGACAACGTCGCGGTGATGGACTGGCGCAGCGGGCAAATGGTCAAGAAGATTGTCACCGCGCCCGGCGCCCATAACTTCATGCCGATGGGCGACAAGCGCCGCCTGCTGGTGACCAACCGCGTGGCCAACAGCGTTTCCATCATCGACATGCACACCTTGTCGGTGCTGGAAACGTTCAAGGTGCCCGGCGGTCCCGACGACATGGAAATCACGGCCGACGGCAAGGAGCTGTGGGTGACCTCGCGCTGGATCAACAAGGTGACCGTGATCGACATGGAGACCAGGAAGGTCAAAACGCAGATTCCCGTCGGCCGTTCGCCGCACGGCATTTATTTTCATCACCATGCGCCGCGCCAGTAGACTCCTTGCCCTGTGGCTTGCGCTGTGGCTGCCCGCGGCGCACGCGCAGCAATGCAAGGGCACGCTCTATCTCACCATCGACACCGGCTGGATGAATCATGCCGAGCACATCGCGCGCACGCTCAACAAGCACGCGGTGAAGGCAACGTTCTTTCTCGCCAATGAGCGCACCTATCGCGGCGATTATTCCCTGGATGCCAGTTGGGCGGATTTCTGGAAGGCGCGCGCGGCCGAAGGGCACACCTTCGGCACGCACACCTGGCATCACGGCTATTTTCGCGGTGACCGCAAGGACGGCCGCACACTGTATGTGCACATGAGCGGCCAGCGCGAAGAGTTCGACCAGAAAGCGATGTGCGCGGAGCTGAATCGGGTGGGGGATGTGTTCACCCAAATGACCGGCAAAAAACTCGAGCACCTGTGGCGCGCGCCGGGGGGGATCACCACACCGCTCGCGGTGCAGTTTGCCAAAGGTTGCGGCTACAGCCATGTGAAGTGGGCGAAGGCGGGCTTTCTGGGCGATGAACTGCCGTCGGAAACCTACCCCAACCCACTGTTGCTGAAGAACGCGCTGCGCGATATCCGCGACGGCGACATTCTGGTGATGCATCTGGGCATACGGTCGCGCAAGGACGGCTGGGCGCCGGCGGTGTTCGATCCGCTGCTCACCGGATTGAAAGCGCGCGGTTTTTGTTTTGCCACGTTGAAGAGTCCCGCGTGATCGAGTCGTTCAGCCAGCAATTCACCGCACTGCAGGGCTGGTTGTTTGAAACCGCGATTCAGCCGCTGGTGTATCACCTGGGTCTGATGGCGTATGTCGAGCCGGTTTACGAAGGCTTGGGTACCGCCATGGTCGGCATTATCGAAATTGCCGTGCTGGTGGCGCTGCTCAAGCCGCTGGAGCGCTGGCGGCCGGTGGAGCAGTGGGCGGAAAAACGCGCGGTGCGTGCCGATGTTCTCTACACATGGCTGCATCGCCTGGGAGTGCTGCCAATGGCGATTTTTTTGTTATTGGTGATCCCGTTTAATGAGCTTGAAATCTGGCTGCGCATGCACGACATCGTGCGCCCCAACATTGAGGACGTGATGCCATGGCTCGAGCGCAATTCTGTCGGTGCGTTCGTGATTTACCTGCTGTTGCTCGATCTGGTCGAATACTGGCTGCATCGCTGGCAGCATAAATTCAACGGCTGGTGGGCACTGCACAGCCTGCACCACAGCCAGCGGCAAATGACCTTCTGGGCCGACGACCGCAACCACTTGCTGGATGACGTCATCACTTCAGCCGCGGTGGCGCTGGCGGCGCTGATCATCGGCGTGCCGTCGGGACAATTCTTCCTGCTGATCATCGCCGGACGCATGATCGAAAGCCTGTCGCATGCCAATGTGCGATTGAGCTTCGGCCGGCTGGGCGAGCGCCTGCTGGTGAGCCCGAAGTTTCACCGTGCCCATCACGCCATCGGCGTGGGCCACGAGGGTGTCAATCGCGGCTGCAACTTCGCGGTGCTGTTCCCGCTGTGGGATATTGTGTTTCGCACCGCGAATTTCCAGTCCGCGTACGAGCCCACCGGCATCCGCGATCAACTGCAGGGGCGCGATTACGGCATCGGATTTTGGCGGCAGCAGTGGTTGGGGTTGGTGCGGCTTAGAGACGCTTTTCGTAGGGCGGGTGGAGGCGCGGGGTTCGCGCCGTAACCCACTGTTCACGAGGCGGTTGCTTCGCGCCTGGCGGAATCCGCTTCGCTCCTTCCGCCCTACGTGATATTGACGGTCGCGCCCTTGGCCGCCGACGACAATATTGCCTCCAACACCGTCACATTGTGCTCCTCATCTCCGCCGGCAATCGCGAGCGGCCGCTTTTCGCGCACGGCATCGGCAAAATTTTCCAGCTCCGCGCGCTCGGTGCTGGTATCGGGGAACGTGATCAACTGCGGTTGCGGATGCACGTACGGGTTCGCCGGGTCGAAAAAACACGCACGCAGTGTCCAGGTGGTCAGGTGCTGCACGTCGCCGACTTCCATCCAGCCTTTTGTGCCGCACACCTGTAGCCGCCAGCTTTCGGCGGTGGCAATGACGGTGCCAAGATAGGCGGTGGCGCCGCTTTTGAATTTGAACAGCATCGATGTCGTGTCATCGGTGCCGTAGTCGAGCGCGAGGCGGCAGCTTTGCGCATGCACGGTGTCGATCCTGCCGGCGAGATAGAGCATGGCGTCGACCACATGCACGCCACGCCCGGTCATGCCGCCGGCGGGGCCTTCTTCGGGATTTTGCCGCCAGTGATCTTTGGTGACGCGATACACGCTGGGGCCGTTGAAGTTGCCTTCCATGTGCAGCAACCGGCCCAGGCGCCCACTGTCGATGGCGCGCTTCATTTCCTGCAGCGCGGGCTGAAAACGCCAGTTGTAGCCGATGGCGAGTGTCACCTTCGCGTCGGCGCACGCGCGCAATGCGGCTTGCGCGGAAGGCGTGGTGAGCGTGAACGGCTTCTCGGTGAACACCGGTTTACCCGCCTTGGCGCAAGCAATGATTTGCTCGGCGTGCGCGGTGTGAGGCGTGGCGAGAATGATCGCTTCAACTTTGGGGTCGGCCAACGCTTTGTCGAGCGAATCCACCAGCGCAAAACCCTTCTCGCTGGCGTAGGCGCGCGCGTTTTCGGGATGACGCAGCACGCCCAGCACAACGCGAATTTTGTCGCTCTTGCCCTGAATGTGATTAACGAGATTTTGGCCCCAGCGGCCCAAGCCTACGATAGCGGCGTTAAGCATGATTTATTTAAGTATTTGATTTTATTGAATATTTTTGACTCAGATTTACGCGGATAAAACGCAGATGAACCCCAAGTTGTCCTGGTTTTCATCTGCGTCAATCTGCGAAATCTGCGTCAAAGGTTTTGTGAAGTTTACTGCGCCACCGCGCCCGACCACGGCGACATCACATCGCTGATCCCGAAGTGTTCACCCGCCGCATCTTGATACACGCTGCTCGGGCACGCGAAGTTGGTGGGATACACCACCAACTCGGTTTCCTGCAACGGGAACGCTTTGCCCAGCGCATCCTTGATCGCCTGCGGCATGCGCGGATCGACGCCGACCGCGTCGCCGCCGCTGGCATCGATGCGCGGATGATGAAACGCGTCTTCGAGGCTCAAGCCGTGATCGATCATGAACGAAGTGAGTTGCAGCACGGCGGGGAAAATTTTGCGCCCGCCCGAGGCACCCAGCGCAAACCTCGCCTTGCCGTCTTTGTGGGCAATCACCGGGCACATATTGGTGAGAGGGCGTTTGTTGGGGGCCAGCGAATTGGGCGTGCCGGGGCGCGGGTCGAACCAGAAAATGCCATTGTTCATGAGAATGCCGGTTTCCGGCAGCACCACGCGCGAGCCGTAGACTGACAGCAGCGTTTGCGTGTGCGCGACCATGTTGCCTTCACCATCGACGACGTTGAAATGCGTGGTGCACGAGGGCGATTTCGCGTCGCCCTCTGCGGTGATGTCGCCCATGGTGGTGAGCCGTTCGGTGAAGGCTTCGCGCAGCACCTTGGCGTAGTTGAAAAACGCATCTGCGCCGGGCGCGCCGGATTTGAACGACAGGCCGCGCAGGTTGTCGATGGTGCGCAGCATCGACGGACCGGCGGTGAGGTTGGGCGCCAGCGCCAATTGCGTACCGCG
>CADECM010000073.1 GCA_902825845.1 uncultured beta proteobacterium | reverse complement strand
TGAATGGCGACGCGCTCACAAATTCTCACGCTGGCTCCGTATGCATCTTCAAACCCAGCGCCTTGCAAACCTTTACAACGGTAGCAAAGCTGGGGTTGCCGCCGGGAGATAGCGCTCTATATAGCCCTTCACGCGTGAGCCCGGTATCTCGCGCGAGTTGCATCATGCCACGCCCGCGGGCGATGTCCCCAAGCGCACCGACCACCACCGCGGGCTCACCATCGGATTCGTCGATGGCGGCTTGCAGGTAGAGCGCGCATTCTTTTTCGCCCTTGAGGTAAGCCGCCGCGTCGTACGGGCGGGTTTGCAGTTTCTTGGCCATGGTCGGCTCCTATAACATCCGCGCCAGGTTCAGTGCGGTATTGGCGTGCGTGATTGCTCATCCTTGCGTTACGACGCATCCCAAGGGTTAATCAACTCGACGCCCGTGCCCTTGTAGTCCCGCACGTTGCGGGTCGCCAGCACAAAACCGCACTGGATGGCGATTGCCGCGATCGCGCAATCGCCGAAGTGAATCGGATTGCCTGCTGCCTGCGCGCCCGCAAAAACGCGCCCAAACGTGTGCGCGCTGTCGCGGTCGAACGGCAGGATGCGGCCTTCAAACTGGGCGGCTAGTTCCGCCGTTGCGTCCTGCAATGATTTGCGGCGTTTACCCGTGGGTATTAGCTCGATGCCGGCCTGTAGCTCGGCTAATGTAATTGTCGTGAGATAGAGCGTTTCCGGCGCTTGCCGATCCAACCAGGTCAACACGGGCTCGGCGGGTTTGGGCTTGAGGGGTTCGGAAACAAGATTCGTATCCAGAATAATCATGATTCAAAGTTCACGGGGCGCACCAGACTGCGGTTTCGTGCCTTTGGATATTCAACGCCGCCATGTTTTCGGCCGATTTCCGCCAACACCGTTCCCATGCCGCGCCGCGGGCGTACCGCGTTCTGCAGGATCATGCGCATTTCAGCTTCCGTGCTGCGCCCGGATTGTTCCGCGCGCTTCTTGAGCGCGCGCAAGGTTTCATCCGGCAAATTTCTGATGGTTACGGCAGCCACGGCTATCACTCCGAAAAGTTGATGCTCGAATGCTATCGTTTATAGTAAATGATAGCAATCAAGCATTCCAAGCCTGTCCCACCGCAACGGGCGAAATCAAAGGTATGGCAGGCAGATTTGGAATCAAAGGGGCTGCGGTGGAATTGATGCGTATTCCGGACCATCGTGACCGGGAATTCCGGACGAACGTGACCGGCGATTCCGTTTGATCGTGACCGGCGATTCCGGTCGATTGTCACCGATTTTGGGCTCCGTCCGGAATCGTCGGTCACGATCCGGAAACCGCGGCCACGATCAAACGGAACGAAGGCCAGGCAGGTGCTGGTGTTCAACGATTGCGGGCTTTCCTCGTCGACTTTTTTCGGAAACAGGGATACCCACGAAGAGGAAAGCCATGCGCCGGGTCACAAGTTTACACAGGTATTCTTCCTCGCGCGCGCCGCCCTTCAGCATAGCCCAGTCGCTCTTACTCAGGCGATTTGTTTCAAGGAAAGGCTTGACGGCATTTTCATAGTTGACCACCAAGAATGTGCGTGTCCCGTCCGTTCGCCAGAGACAGCGCTCGATTCCCGGCGCGCCGAATATTTTCGCGAGCGGGCCTCGGATGTCAGGATAGCGCGGCCTTCAGCGCTTCCAGCCGAGCCAGTCGCAAATGCCACGCCCCATGACAAGCTCGAGATCACGCCCCTTAAGCCACGGCAGTTCTTCGGTGAACAGGGTCACGCACTGACGCCACGGGCAGGGCATGCGCGTGATGTCGGTGCCCCAGAACCAGCGCGCCGGGCCGAACGCGTCGTAGAGCCGATGCAGGTTGTCGTGGATATCGCGGAAAGGGTACGGCTCATCAGAGTAGCTCGGTGCACCCGTGGCCTTCATGGCGATGTTGGGATATTTTGCGAGCGCCAGCACCTCCTGCAGATTCGCCCACCGCTCCGGCAGCGGCACGGTTCCTCTAGGCCGGGCGAGATGATCGACGATCAGCTTGAGGTTGGGATGCTTCTGCGCCACATCGGCAACCTTCGGCAGGAAATTCGCTGCCATCAGTGCAATGGGCAGTCCTGCCCGCTCCGCCGCCGGCCACAGCCAATCGAAGGCCCCGTCGGGTAGCTGTGCTGGATCGTTGAACGTGTAGCGCAGGCCGAGCATCCCGGGACGTTGTTTCCACGAATCCACCAGCCCGCGACTCTCCGGCTTGTCGAGCGGGAAGCTGCCGAGGATCGCGAACCGGTCGGGGTGCTGGCGGGCGGCTTCGATGCAGAGCTCGTTCGCGTTGGGATCCCACGGCGTGTGCGGTGTGAGCACCGCGGCATCGACCCCGGCGGCGTCCATTTCCTTGAGCGCGTCGTCTTTCAGGTAGGCGGGCACCTGCCGGTGCCAGGGGCTGGAAGGGTTGCCCGCATTCCAGAGGTGGACCTGCGCGTCGACGATCAACATAGTCTCTCCTCTAACCGGTTCATGCGTCGCTTGTCAGCGCCGCATTTCCGGTGGCGAAATACGCCAGCTGTCGTTCGGCATCCGGGCACTGCTGATGCGCACCCGTTGGCAGTGCCTCACAGGGTTTGACCCTGTGAGGTATCTGCTGCATCGGTCCTGCTAGCCGTTACTTCTCGTTCGACAAGACGCAGGTGCCCGCTGCCGACAGCATGCCACCCATGCCGTTGACCAGCGACAGCTTGACGTTGGGCACCTGCCGCGCGCCGCATTCGCCGCGCAACTGACGCGTGGCCTCGATTAGCGGGAACATGCCGTACATGCCGGTGTGCGTATACGACAGGCCGCCACCGTTGGTGTTGATCGGCAGTTTGCCGCCCGGTGTTGACTTGCCGTTTTCGAAGAACGAGACGCCTTCGCCGGGCTTCGCGAAGCCCATCGATTCGAGCATGATCGGCGGGCCGGAGGTAAACGCGTCATACAGCATCAGGTGATCGAAGTCGCCATGGCTGACGCCGGCCATCTTCATGGCTCGCTCGCCGGACATGCGCGTGGCCTTGCTTAACGGCAGGCCGTGCATCTGCGTCACCGACACGTGCTCGGTGGCCTCGCCGGTGCCGCGCACATAAACAGGCTTCTTGGCGCAGTCACGCGCCCGATCCGCGCGGGTGAGCACCAGCGCGCCGCCGGCATCGGTGACGAGGCAGATGTTCAGCACGGTGAACGGCCAGGCGATCATCTTGGCCTTGAGCACCTGGTCGATCGTCAGCGGGTCGTGGTACATGGCCTTCGGGTTCAAGGCCGCCCACTGACGCGTGGACACCGCCACCTGCGCCCACTGTTCGAGCGTGGTGCCGTACTCATGCATGTGCCGCGTGGTGATGAGGCCGAACCAGGTCGGCGGCGCGCCGAAGCCGTAGGGGATTTCGTAACAACCGGCGATGCTGGTGTCGCGCACACGCGTCACGCCCACCTGCGAGCGGCCGCTTTCGCCGTGGGTGATGACCGCGACATCGCACAGGTGGTGGTGCAGCGCCGCTATCGCGTGCTCCACCATGATGATGAAGGAGCAGCCGCCGACGCTGGTGCCGTCGACGTAGCGCGGCGTGACGCCCAGCGCTTCGGCGATCAGTGCCGGTGAATGCGCACCGGCGGTGAAAATGCCGTCCACGTCGCTGACCTTGAGTCCCGCATCCGCAACGGCATTGGTGATCGACTCCAGGTGCAGGGCCATCTGGCTCTTGTGCGGCAGAACGCCCATTTCGTCGCTCTCGGCTGCGCCGACGATGCAGCACGAGTTTGAAAGCTCGCGCATGGTGTCATGTTGAGCCATGATTACTTCGCCTCCGCAGGTTGAAAGAACGCAAGGGTGAAGTTGTCATTTTGCTTCACGTAGACGGCTTGCACCGGCATGTCGCAGCGGATCAGCGCTGGATCGGGCTTGATGTTGATCAGGTTCGACAACATGCGCGGCCCCTCTTCGAGCTCGACCATCGCGAGCACATAGGGCAGGGGTGTCTTCACCGCGGGGTTGAACGAACGATGGAGGATCTCGAAGGCGTAGAGCTTGCCGCGACCGCTGGCCTCGATCCAGGTGAGGTTGCGGGAGTGGCAGTGCGGGCAGATGACGCGCGGGTAGAAATGCGCTTTCCCGCAGTCATTGCATTTTGGCAGCATGAGCTTGTTTTGCTTCAGGCCCTCCCAATACGGCTTCGCCTCAGGCGCCAGCGGCGCCGGCAACGGACGTTCGAGTTGTTCCATAAGTTTCCCTCGGTTGCGGATCAATGCGATAAGTCCGATTCTAAACCGGGTACCGCGTAAAAGCGAAACCTTCGCGGTATAGCGACCATGTAGAAAGCATTGTTGTAGAACCAGGCTGTCGCAGGCCCGGCGCACGTCACATTGGTTTAGAATGTTCGCCTGCACGTCGAAACTTGGTTCGTTGTTACATGGCCGATCATCAACCTCTATTGGCGCGCATAAAATCGTGGTGTCGCCGCGCGACACGGCGTGACGCATCAGCCAATACAGATGAATTGGGACCGGGGGCCAGCACTGCAGATCACCCCAACATGGGATCGAGCGCCCATTTGGCCGCCACCCTTGCTGCCATACCTGACCTTATGTTTGAGCTGGATGCTGACGGTCGTCATTGGGATTTTCGCGCCCGGCGCACGGAGCGCCTGGTGGCGCCTCCAGAAAATCTGCTGGGTCATACCGTATTTGAGGTCATGCCCATCGCAGCCGCGCGCGCCGTGATGGGTGCCTTGGCCGAGGCGACATCGGCAGGCAGCTCCGAGGGAACGCAGATACAGTTGCCCACGCCGTCGGGTGAGCGCTGGTTTGAGATTTCAATTGCGCGCAAGGATACCAAGGCGAGTGAAGGCCTGCGTTTTATTGTGCTGTCCCGCGACATTACCGAGCGCAAGCAGGCTCAGGAAGCGATTGAGCGCCTGGCGTTTTTCGACGCGCTGACGGATCTGCCGAATCGTCGGTTGTTCATGGATCGTCTGCAACAGACTGTGGCGTCCAGCGCCAGGAGCGGCAGCCTTGGCGCGCTGCTATTTATCGACCTCGATAACTTCAAAACCCTGAATGACACCAAAGGTCATGAAGCCGGTGACTTGCTATTGCAGCAAGCGGCCCAGCGTTTGCGCACACTGGTTCGGGGTGAAGACACCGTGTCCCGTTTGGGCGGGGACGAGTTTGTGGTGATGCTGGCAAACCTGGGCAACGATGGCGCGCTCGCCGCGGCACGGGCAGCCGTGATTGGCGAAAAGATCGTGGAGCACCTAGGCCAGGTTTACGTACTGGATGGGTACGAACATCGTTGCACCGCCAGCGTAGGTGTAAGCATGTTTGACGGCCAGAACCAGAATGCCGGCGAATCGCTTAAGTTCGCCGATATGGCGATGTATTCAGCCAAGAAGGCGGGGCGCAACAAGCTGATGTTTTTTGACGCGGCAACGCAAGCGAGGCACGCCAAAATGTAGGCTGGGCTTGCTATAAGCCATCCATCATCTTTCAGCGCCTGCTTCTGGCGATGGTGCCGGGCCCGGATGCAGTTGGCGATGCTGCCAAGGAGCAAGGCTGCGCAATACCGTCGCGTCGCGACCACAGCAAGATAACCTATAACTATATGATTTTATTGAATAAAATCGAAATGCCCGCAAAGTATGCGTGGCGTGGCCAGTCCCTGCAGAATAAGTCGTGTTGTGCGCGGCACGTGATTGCACGCCCACCGTGTCCGGCTGGCACAAACTGCCGCGCACCGTTCGCCAGGCAAATCTTCGGCTTTTTTACTGGTAATACAACCCGCCGTTCACCAGATAACACTGCCCGGTGATGAACGCCGCCTGCTCGCTCGACAGGTAAACCGCGAGCTCGGCGATCTCCTCCGGCTTGCCCATGCGTCGGATCGGTTGCTCTGCGTGCAGCGCCTTTTCCCTCAGATACGCCTCGCGTTCGGTGGCGATGGTGCCGGGGCCGATGCAGTTGGCGGTGATGCCGTGCGGGGCGAATTCGGTGGCAAGCCCGCGCGTGAAGCCCACGATGCCGATTTTCACCATGGCCTTGGCCGCGCCCTCGCCGAGAAACGGCGCGATGCCGGAATAATTGACAATGCGGCCCCAGCCTTTTTTCTTCATGTGGGGGATGGTGGCGCGGCAGACATGGTACGGGCCGGTGAGATTGACATCGATGTTACGCTGCCAGATTTCGAAGGGCTGCTCAAGAAAGCCCTTGCCTTTGACGTCGGAGCGGTAGACCGCGTTGTTCACCGCGACGTCCACGCCGCCGAATTTTTTCACCGCCGCATCGACCATTTGCGCAACCGCCGCGCCATCGGTCACATCGCATTTCACCGCCAGCACCTCGGCCCCGCGCTCGCGCGCCAGCGCCGCGGTTTCTTCCAGCGCGTCCATCTTGCTGCTGGTGCAAATCACCAGATTTGCGCCCTCGCGCGCGTAATATTCCGCCGACAGCCGGCCCACGTTGCGGCTTGCGCCGGTGATCAGTACGGTTTTGCCTTTAAGGCCGGTATCCATGATGCGGTGTTCCTTTCAGTTCAGGACAATCGGACCCGTATGATATTCCATTCCCGCGAGTCCCTGACGCCACCCGACTCTGGAACCGGCCTGCGGGAATTTCCCTTCGTTCTTCGGATTACATTTGGCTGCACACCTCTCGCGACGTTGGGACTCCATCGCCCCGCTTCAGCGGGGAGAGGGGACTTGGGCAAATACCCATACGCTTCGTGAGAACAAGCCTCGATGCGTGTATCGTGGCGTCTCTTTCCCGCCCCTGATCCCGCTCGCCATGCCGCCACCCAAACCCCATGCCCCGTGCCCCTGCGGCAGTGGCGAAACCTACGCCGCCTGCTGCGGCCCGTGGCACGACGGTCTTGCCGCCGGCCGTCATGCGCCCACGCCCGAGGCGCTGATGCGCTCGCGTTACAGCGCGTACGTGGCCGGGCTCATCGACTATCTGCTTGCCACCTGGCATCCGTCCACCGCGCCCGGCGAACTGGAGTTGTGGCCGGTCAAGTGGCTGGGGCTGGAAGTGCGCCACGCCGAGGCGCACGGCGACGCGGGCGTGGTGGAATTTGTCGCTCGGCAGCGCGACAGCAGCGGCCGCGCGCAACGCCTGCACGAGACCAGCCGCTTCGTGCGACACGACGGGCGCTGGTACTACATTGACGGGCAAATGATGGACGCGGAACACGCGCCTTGACGCCGCTTTACCTCAGGCACAAAATCGACCGCAAATTGTTTCGCACACCGGAGAATACGCATGCCAACCGCAGCCCAGACCGCCACCGCCAGCCGCCCTGCCAGCGCCGTAAATACCCTTGCCGCATTCAAAGTCGTGCCCACCGGCGCCGCCGTCGGCGCCGAGATCATGGGCATGGATCTGTCGCTGCCGATTCCGGACGATGTGGGCGAGGCGCTGCGCAAGGCATGGGCCGATCACATGGTGATTTTCTGGCGCGGGCAGACCATCAACGATGATCAGCTGATGGCCGTATCCGCCGTGTTCGGGCCGCCGCACACGGCGGCGGCACGCAAATACCATCTCGCGCAGGGCGAGACGGTCGACGATGAATACATGATCTCGCGCCACCCGAGTGTGAGCATCATTTCCAACATCGGCAAGGACGGCAAGCCGGTGATGGACAACGGCGGACTCGGCAGCTACGAGGTGGTGTGGCACAGCGACAACTCCTATGTGCAAACGCCGCCCGCAGGTAGCATGCTCTATTCGCTGGTGGTGCCCACCAGTGGCGGCGGCGACACCTCATTCAACAACCAGTACCAGGCGTACGACGAACTGCCGGACGATCTGAAGAAGGCCATTGAAGGTAAATCGCAGGTGCACGATTCCAGCCGCAACAGCGCCGGCGTGCTGCGTCCCGGCGTCACATCGCCCACAAAACCCGAAGACGTTCAGGGACCGCCGCACCCGCTGGTGCGCGTGCATCCGGTGACCGGCAAGCGCGCGCTGTATCTGGGCCGGCGCCGTGTGTGGCCGTCGAACTACATCATCGGCCTGTCCAACGCAGACAGCGAAGCGTTGCTCGACAAGCTGTGGGCCCATGCCACGCAGGAAAAATACGCGTGGACGCACCACTGGAAAGTCGGCGATTGCATCCTGTGGGACAACCGCTGCTGCATGCACTACCGCACCGAAATCGATGTCGCGCAGCGGCGCATCATGCATCGCACGACGATCAAGGGCGAGGTGGTGCAGGCCCCGTGGTGAGGCATTATTTCGTAACTAACTGTTTTTATTGAATATTATTCCTGACGCCAGCGATCCAGCTGGCGCCGCTCGCGTTTGGTGGGTCGCCCGTGGCGTTCCAGCGCCGGTTCCGCGGCGAGTTTGCGTAGCGCAGTTTGTTCAGCCCGGCGCGCGCGGCTGGCATCGGATTCTTCATACAGCGTTTGCGCCACCGACGCCGGACCGCGTTTGTCGCTCAGCGCACGCACGGTAATCGTCCAGTCCTGCGCGGCGAGGTTGAGATCAAGCCGATCGTTCACACGTACATCTTTGGCCGGCTTCACGCGTTCGCCGTTCAAGCGCACCTTGCCCGCCTCAACCGCCTGCTGCGCCAGCGAGCGCGTCTTGTAAAAACGCGCCGCCCACAGCCACTTGTCGATGCGCACGCTACATCGGCATCGGCTTGCCGGAGAACAGCGCCAGCCAGCCGCGCACGATGCGATACAGCACCCAGATGCCGACAACAATCAGCAGCGGAAAACCGATGACCATGCCAACGAAAGTGATGATGAACAGGCCGGCGATCACAAACCACAGCAGCGCCCACCAGAAGGTGCGTATCTGCCACGAGAAATGCGATTCGAGAAACGTGCCGCGCACGTCGCCGCGCTTCACGTAGTTGATGATCACCGCGATGATCGACGGCCAGCCGGTGAGGAACGCGGTGACCACGAAAGCCGCCGAGGTGAGTCCGACGATGGCGCTGAACGCGTGCAGCCCGTACACCACGTGCGTCAGCGTCACCAGGTTATTGCCCGGCAACGTGAGTTGGGTTCTTGCGTCGATGTCGGCCATGACGTCTCCTGGGTGAATGAATTTAACTGAGGTCGACTGCAAACTTTTTCAAGTCCGCGAGCGGCACCACCTCGAGCGTGATTTCGTGCGTGGCGCGCAGCACCACGCGCGGCGCCCTGTCGGCGTCGAACGCTTCCTTCCAGCGCGCCGCGCACAGGCACCACTGATCGCCGGGCTTCAGGCCTTCAAATCCGAACTGCGGCATCGGCGTCGACAGATCATTGCCGCGCGCCTTGCTGAATTCCAGAAACTCCGCGGTCACGCGCACGCACACCGAATGCACGCCGACATCATCGGGCCCGACATTGCAGCAGCCGTCGCGGTAAAAACCGGTGACCGGATCTTCGCTGCACGACTGCAGCTTTTCGCCCAGCACATTGCGTGCATGCTCGTGGGGGTTGAATCGCCGCATGATTGCCTCTACAAATAATCAATAAAAACATATACTTACGTTAATTCATCGTTACATGTCGCGCCTGCCGCATGCGCGCCCGCGCAGTGTTGCCCGCGGCATCGCGCGGGCGCACGCCGGCATCCATGAAGGCAAGCCGGCCGCGCGCACCACTGGCTTCGTAATCCGCCATCACCACCGCGGTGGCCACTGCGGTTTCAACGCCGCTTACCTGCGTCAGGTGCACATGCACAAACTCGCACAGCCGCTCGAACGCAAACTCATGCGTCTTGTGCGTCTGCGCGTACAGCCAATCGGCAAATCGCATGAAGTTGTCGAAGGGTGCAACGCCCAGCAACAGCGGCATCGCGTTGCGAAAGCGCCCCGAGTTGCCGGCCAGATCCCAGTAGCGCGCAAAACGCGAGATGCGCTGCATGTCGGCAAACGGGATGCAATCGGTCGCCAGCACGTTATACGGCGCATCGGGGTTGTAACGCAGCTGATGCGCTTCGGTGTGGCGGTCGATGGGCGCGCCGCGCAACCGTTTCAGAATGCCCACCTGAATCTCATGCGGCTTCAGTGCATGCAGACGGTCAAAGCCGCGACCGAAACTGGCGAGGTCCTCGCCGGGCAAGCCGGCGATCAGATCGACATGAATCAGCGCATCCGATTGTTCTCGCAGCCAGCGGATGTTTGCCTCGGCCTGCGCATCGTCCTGCCTGCGGGAAATACGCGTTTGCACTTCAGGGTTGAAGGTCTGGATGCCGATTTCGAAATGCAGCGCCCCCGGCGGAAACTTCGCGATCGTGCGCTTGAGCCGGTCCGGCAGGTGATCGGGGATCAACTCGAAGTGCAAAAACAGATTGTCGTCCATGCGCGCGAGAAAAAATTCCAGGATGCGCTCGCTCGCCGCCACTTTAAGATTGAACGTGCGGTCGACAAAGCGGAAGTTGCGCGCGCCGCGTTGATAGAGTTGCTCAAGCGCCGCCATGAATGCATCCAGCTCGAACGGCCACGCGGTCTTGTCCAGTGCCGACAGGCAAAACTCGCACTTGAACGGGCAGCCGCGCGAGGCTTCGACATAAATGAAACGGCGCGCGATGTCTTCATCACTGTACTGCGCATAGGGCAGCGCCAGCTGCGCCAGCGGCGGCTGCTCTCCCGTGACGATCTTCGACGATGGCGCGGCGCCGTTGACGATCTCCCGCGCGAGCTTGGGAAAAGTGACATCGCCCCAGCCCGTCACCACGTAATCCGCCAGCGCGCAAATGCGCTGATCCGCCGTCTCGTAACTGACCTCCGGGCCGCCCAGCACCACGGTGACCTGCGGCGCCACTTTCTTCAGCAGCGCCACCACGCGCGTGCACTCGTCCACGTTCCAGATATACACGCCGATGCCAATGATGCGCGGCTGCAGCGCCAGCAAATCCTCGACGATTTCAAACGCGCGCTGGCCCAGAACAAATTCGACAATCCTTGTGCGCGGCGCCAGCTCGCCCATGTTGGCGGCGAGATAACGCAGGCCGAGCGCCGCGTGCACGTAACGCGCATTGATGGTGGTCAGCAGAATGTCGGGCATGGCCTTAGTGTAACGCAGCGGCCGCAGCGACCCGGGAATTTCAGCTCCGGGCCGCTGCCGCGAATTGCGCGCACCACGGCAGCACGTCGTGCGCCGGCATCGGCCGCGCAAACCAGTAGCCCTGCCCGATATCGCAACCCAGCTCGATCAGAATGTCGCGCAGCGCAAGGGTTTCCACGCCTTCGGCGATGACGCTGATGCCGAGGTTGTGCGCGAGATGGATGGTGGAGTTGACGATGGTCCTGTCGGCATTGTTTTCAGCCATGCCCAGCACGAACGACTTGTCGATTTTCAGCGCGCTGATCGGCATGCGCCTGAGATAGGCCAGCGATGAAAAGCCGGTGCCGAAATCATCGATCGACAGCGACACGCCGAGCGCGCGCAGGCGCCCCAGCAGCGCCAGCGCGCGCTCGGGATCCAGCATGAACGCGCCTTCGGTGACCTCCAGTTCCACGCAGTCGGGCGGCACGCCGTGGCGCTTCAGCGCCCCGGCCACGTCGGCCACAATGGCATCGTCCATCAGATTGCGCGGCGACAGGTTGATGGAGAGTTTGGTCACGAAACCCGCCTGCGCCCACCGCACCCACTGCGCCAGCGCCTCGTCCACGATCAGCGCGGTCAGCGGCTTGATCAGGTCGCCCATTTCGGCGAGGCGCACGAACTCGTCCGGCGGCACCATGCCGTGCCGCGGATGGTTCCAGCGGCATAACACCTCCAGTCCGCACACGGCATTGGTCCCGAGGTCGATCTTGGGTTGAAAGTAAGTGACGATCTGCCGCGCGCGGATCGCCGAACCCAGTTCGTTCAGCAAATCCAGCCGGCGCACCGTGTACTGATCGTCCTCGGCGCGGTACACGGCAAAGCCGTTGCGGGACTTCTTCGACAGATACATGGCAATATCGGCGCGGCGCAGCAGCGTCGACGCATCCCCGCCATCATCGGGATAAAACGCGATGCCGATACTGGCGCCGATTTCAAGATGCGCGCCATTCACCTCAAAGGGCTGGCGTATTGCGGCGAGCAATTGTGACGCCAGCGCTTCGGCGGCACCGCTGTCATCCACGTCGTGCAGCAGCACGGCGAATTCGTCGCCGCCCATGCGCGCAATGGTGCCGCGTTCGGGTGCGAGCAGCGCCACCAGACGCGTGCCAAGCAGGGTCAGCATCGTGTCACCGACGGGGTGCCCCAGCGTATCGTTGATTTCCTTGAAATGATCCAGATCGATCACATACAGCGCAAAACGCCGGCCCTGCTGCCTTGCGTTTGCGATGGCCTGCGCCACATCCGTCGCAAAGCTCACCCGATTGGGCAGTCCGGTCAGCGCATCGTGCCGCGATTGGTGGCTGAGCGCGGCCACCGCATCGTGCAGGTCCGTCACGTCGCGCATGACGCCCCACAGGCGCACCCATGCGCCCGCTTCAGCGACGCCCATCATGGAAATGGAAATCCAGCGCGGCTCGCGGCTGCCAAAGCGCGCACGCAATTCATGATCCTCAAGGCGGAATCCGGCATCCTTCCAGATATTGAGAATGGCAGACATATGGGTCTGCCCGATCAAATCGGTGATGCGCCGGCCAACCAGCACGCTGCCCGGCGGGAATCCGAGCATGCTGACCACCGCGGCATTGGCTTCCACCAGCCGCGCCGACGCCGCGATGCGGCGTACCTGCGCATCGGGCGACAGGGAGGTCGGCACCGGATCGTCAATGTCCACGCGCCAGATCGCCGCGGCACTGCGCTCGATGAAGGCGCGGTAGCGTTCGCGGCTGCTTCTCAAGGCAATCTCAGCCTGCCGGCGCGCATCGGTCTCGATCAATTCCGCCACGAAATCGGCAATCGACGCCGCGAATCCCTGCTCGTCCAGCGTCCACACCCGCGGCAGGCCCATCTGCTCCGAACAAACGATGCCGGCGTTGCCGCTGCGTCCGCGAATCGCCGCGTCCAGCAGCGACGCAATATTCTGCGGACTGAGATAACTGTCGTTCAGTTCCGCGGTACGCGAATCGCTGCGCGCATCGGCCGCGGCCAGCGCGCGGCTCTCGATCAGCGTCTGGAAATAGCGCGGGTAGCGCGCTTTCTCCAGCGACACGCCGGGCACGGTGCATCCCTGCGCACGATCGTGCAGTTTGGCGCAATTCATCACGCCACCGGTGGCGTCGTAGAGCCAGATGCCGACACGGCTGGCCTCCAGCGTATCGGCGGCGATGCGCACCACGATATCCAGCGCCGCTTCCAGCGCCATCTCCCGTATCGCCGGGTAAGTCACCAGGGAAAGCAGCGCGTCCTGCTGGCGGCGCATACGGCGCTCCGTCACCACCACCGGACCGACTTCTTGAATAACACCGGCCATGCACGGGGCGGCACCGGGGCCGGCGGGCAACACTTCACCCTGCGCCGCGTACCAGCGGAACTGTCCGTCGCCGCCGACGATGCGAAACTCGGTCGACATCGCGCGCCCATTGTGCCTGGCGGCATGCAGGTCGGCCATGACGCGCTCGCGGTCTATCGGATAGAGCAAGGCGACAAACGCCTCCAGCGTGCCTTGAAACGAACGCGCGGGAAACCCCAGGGCCATTTCCAATAACGGCGACAGTCGGAATTCGCCATCCAGGTTCCATTCCCACACACCGATGCCGGAAGCCGATGCCGCGCCACCTTCCGTTGGTACATTCACGACGTAGCTGCTCTTTCTTGTTTTGTTGCGCCGCAAAAAAGGACTTGTTGGGGCGCCAGTATAACTGGGGATTCGCACGAAATTGCCTGACCCGCCATGAAACAGGCACAGTTGATGCGCATGTGGGAATCCGCGCCCGCCAATCGGCAGTCTCGCTGCACGCGCTCGCGGACCGTTGTGACGCCTGATGATGCGCGACATGTGAACTATGCAACATCTGCACCCATATACGGCATGCGATAAGGGTAGACTCATCAACTTCGAAATCGCCATCGGCGAGGGCCAACCTGTCGCATGCCGCAATGATACCGGGACCACCCCGCGCCGTTACACACGGGATCGCAAACCGCGGGGCCTGTGTGCTGGTGCCGGGCGTCGCCGGGGAAGCGAATCCCCTGTCACGGACTGAGGACAATGAGCGGGCGCCTTAAACTGCTGACGGCGCTGGGCGCGGGCACGCTTGCCGTGATGGCGCTGGTCGCGCACCTGCTGTGGTCGGGTTACCGCGAAGCCATCAGTGCCGCGGAATCCACCACGCGCGGCTATGCCGCCATTCTGGAAGGACACCTGGACGCCACGCTGCGTCACGCCGACGCCGAATTGCAGCAGTTGGCGCAGGCAATACCGCCATCCGCACTGGCGCCGGATGCGGTATCCCGCAACCCGCGGGTGCAAGCCCTGCTGCGCGCCGGCATGATCAACTTTCCGGAACTCGCGGCACTGAACGTATTCGACGCCAACGGCGACCTGCGCTACACCACCAGCAGCGCCACGCGCGCCAATATCGCGGATCGCCCCCCCTACATCACGCTGCGCGACGACCCGCGCGCCGAACTGGTGTTCTCGGAGGTGGTCACCGCGCGCACCACGGGACGCCCGTCGGTGCCCATGGTAAGGGCCATTCGCGACGCGCAAGGCAACTTTCATGGCGTCGTCAGCGCCTTGATCGACCTCGACCATTTCGAGAAGCTGTTCCAGTCGCTGCAGGTCGGGCCGGGGAGCGTGGTATCCATTTATCGCAGCGACAGCTTTGCGAGGGTCGTGCGCTGGCCGAAAACGCAAGGCGCCCACAACGCCGCGCTGCCGCCGCAAAGCCCGGGCCGTTCGGTGATGCCGGGACCGGACCGGACCGCCACCTTCGAAATGACGGCGAGCAGCGACAACCGCACGCGCATCTACAGCCGCCGCGTGCTGCAGCCCTATCCGTTCTTCGTGGGCGTGGGTGTTGCGCGCGACGCGGTCCTCGCGGGCTGGCGGCAGCGCGCATGGGTTGCGGGCGTGTGTTCGGTGCTGCTGCTGGGGCTGCTGTTCGGCCTGCTGTACCGGCTGTTGCGCGATGATGCGGCGCGCCGCCGCCTGGCGACGATCGTCGACGCCAGCAATGATGCCATCATCAGCCGCGATTTCACGGGAAAAATCCTGAGCTGGAACCGCGGCGCCGAATGGCTGTTCGGCTACACGCCGGCGGAAACCATCGGCCGCAATATCAGGATGCTGGTGCCGCCGGAACTGCAACATGAGCTCAGAATCGGCAGCGAGGCCAATGCGGATTTCGCGGCCCGTTCGCACGAATCGGTGCGGCTCGCCAGGGACGGCCGTCTCATCGACGTTTCCATCAGCGCCTCGCCGATCCGGGATGCCGATGGCAGCACCCACGCGGTGGCGGTGATCTTCCGCGATATCACCGAGCGCAAACGCTCGGAACGCACGCGCGCCCAGCTCGCGGCCATCGTGGAGTCCAGCGACGATGCGATCATCGGGCGCGCGCCGGACGACAGCATCATCAGCTGGAATGCCGCCGCCGAGCGCATGTTCGGGTGGAGCGCAAAAGAAGCGATCGGTGCCTCGTTCCGCGCCCTGCTGGCGCCCGATCCGCACCAGTCCGACAGCCGCTTCGAGAAGGTCCTGCGCGGCGAGGATCATCCCTGGTTCGAGGAAATCCGCGCGCGCAAGGACGGTTCGCACGTGCATGTGCAAACCACCCTGTCAGCGGTCGAGGACGCGCAAAAAAAAGTGCTGTTCGTCTCGTGCATCATGCGCGACGTGAGCGAACGCGTGAAAGCGGCGCGCCACATCGAGCAGCTGGCGACGCGGGACACGCTCACCGGCCTGCCCAATCGCAGCGCGCTGATGGAGCAGATGGAAACCGCCATCGTGCGCGCCGAAAGCGCCGGCACCCGGATCGCGGTGATGTTCGTCGACCTCGATGAATTCAAGGAGGTCAACGACACGCTGGGCCATGCGGCCGGCGACGCGCTGTTGTGCGACTGCGCGCGGCGTCTGGTGGAATGCGTCCGCGACGCCGACATCGTGGCGCGCCTTGGCGGCGACGAATTCGTGGTGCTGCTGACGCAGCTCACCGACACCGCCATCGTCGCACCGATCGCGGAGCGCATGCTGCAACTGCTGGGCACCCCGTACCATGTGCTCGGGCATCACGCGCGGGCCTCGGCCAGCATCGGCATCTGCTTTTACCCGGCGGACGGCCGCGATGTGACGGCGCTGATGAAAAATGCCGACATCGCGATGTACCAGGCCAAGACGCTGGGCCGCAACAACTATCAGTTCTATGCCGAGGAATTGAATCAGCGGCGGATGCGCCGCCTGCAACTGGAACAGGAACTGCGCAACGCCGTCGAAAACCGGGAATTCGTCCTGCACTACCAGCCCCAGGTGTCGTTTGCCACCGGCGAAATTCAGGGTGCGGAATCGCTGATCCGCTGGCAGCATCCGGTGCGCGGACTGTTGCCGCCGGCCGAGTTTATCCAGGTGGCGGAGGAAACCGGCCTCATCGTCGCGATCGGCGAATGGACGTTGAACCACGCCTGCGCCACCATCAAGGGCTGGCGGTCCAGCGGCGTGAACGTACCGTATATCGTGGTCAACATCTCCGCGGCGCAGTTGAGCGCCGGGCTGGTGGATGCCGTGCGCCAGGCGCTGGTCGAGCACGGCATAGAAGCCGGCTGGCTGATGCTGGAGATTACCGAGACCATGCTGATGGAGCGGGTCGAGGAAGCGATCACCATCCTGCGGCGCATTCGCGAACTCGGCATCCGCATTGCGATGGACGATTTCGGCACCGGCTATTCCTCGCTCAGCGTGCTGCAGCGCCTGCCGCTGGACACGCTCAAGATCGACCGCAGCTTCGTCAGCGCCATCGACGATGAAGCCAACAACGCCCGCGCCTGTGCCATCATCGGCGCCATTATCGCCATTGCCAAGGAACTCGAACTGAGCGTGGTGGCGGAGGGCGTCGAAACGCCGACGCAGCTGGCGTTCCTGCGCACGCTGGAATGCGATTCCTATCAGGGCTATCTCTACAGCGCGCCGATCGACACGCTATCCATGGAAGCGCGGTTTACCTCGCCGGCCCGCTCCGTGCTTGAGGACGAGGATGGGCGGGCGATTTCAATGACGATCAAGGTCAATCTGGAGTTGCCGCTGGAAACGCCGCAACCCCTGTCGAAAAATCTGACAACCCGAACGCCGCTCGCCACGCCGCGGAATACGGGTACGCCTGAATAATTCCCGGCAATACACGCGCCATTCACCAAGCGCAATGCCGGCCGCGCCTTGCGCGCGTCGGAAAAATTGACAGGCGGCCGGCTGCATACGCCGGGACAATCCTCGAATATAAAAAAATACAAATAAAATCAATTAGTTATAATTACCCTCTCAACCCGTCGGCTGCTGGCATTGAACTTGCGTTCCTCCACGGCGGGCGCTGCAGGTACCGGCGCACCGCTGTTCACGACGTGACTCACCCGCAACCACCCACGGCTGACGACAATGACTTCGAAATTTCACTCCCTGACTGTAGGCGCCACGCTGCTTGCCATCGGCCTTACCTTGCTGCGCGGCCGGCGCCGGCCGCGCGCGCGCCGTCCCGTGTTCCGGCGTTGACCCGGGCCGGTCCGCCGGCAAACCCACTGTTGCCGAAAGGCGGCGTCACGCCGCCGGCAGCGCGGCTTCAGGCGTGAAGCCAACTCTGATAATCTTCGCCTTCCCGGCCTGATCTGCCGCCGGGTTCGCGCATGCGGCAAACACCGTCTGTATTGACGTTGTGGCGAGCACGCCGGGGCGACGGTCGATCCACAGCCACTATGAAAAGCACGTTATTGAAATTACTGAAATTCCTGCCGCTGCTGGGCTTGTTTTCCGTCGCGGACCTGAACGCCCGGCCGGGTGCCGTCATCCACTCTGACCCGGACACGGTGCATGACTGGTGCAACAAGGTCACGCTGGCCATACCACAGATCAAGCTGAACCCGTGCGTGGAGGCCGAGCTGACGCCGGTTGCTGTCACGTCAGTCAAAGGGCGCCCGATCATGCTGCGCGAGTTCAAGCCCGAACAGCAGTCTGCCGCGCGAGTGCTGGTGATCGGCGGTATTCACGGCGACGAACTGACGTCCGCCTCGATCGTGTTTCGCTGGATGGAATTGTTGCAGAAGTCCGGCGGCGAAGCGGCGTTTTATCACTGGAAGGTCATTCCGGTGTTGAACCCGGACGGGCTGCTCAGTAAGCCGCCGCGGCGCGTCAACGCCAACGGCGTGGACCTGAACCGGAATTCTCCAACCCTCAACTGGCGGCGCGAAGCGCCGCACCACTGGACCGCAAAAACCGGACGCGACCCGCGCCGCTATCCGGGCACCGCACCCTTGTCCGAGCCGGAATCGCGCTGGCTGCACGACGAAATTTCCCGCTTCCGGCCGGACGTGATCGTATCGATACATGCGCCCTTTGGCGTGCTTGATTTCGATGGGCCGCCACCGGGCGCTACGGGTGTCGAGGCACCCACACGCTTCGGCCGGCTGCATCTGCATCGCATCGGCGTTTATCCAGGCTCGCTGGGCAACTTCGGCGGCCTCAAGCAAGGCATACCGGTGGTGACGCTCGAATTGCCGCACGCGCTCAAAATGCCGACTGAACGGGAACTCGCGCAGGTCTGGAGCGACATGCTGAAATGGCTGCGCATCAATCTGGTGGAGCGCAGGCCCGCCATCGTTCCCGTCGCGGTCGAAACGTCGCGCGAATCCACCGGTCCGTCGCGCGCGGCACAAGCGGCGCGCCAGGCGGCCGATGACCCATGGAATCTGTGCGTGCTGCCGCGCGCGGTAGCCAGCGGCGCCTGCGCCCGGCCGCTCGAGTTCTGGCCCGCTGCGGTTTTCTGATAACCTTCGCCTTTATTCACCGACTCAAACGAGGCTGCCATGGCACTACGCCCCCCCGAAGAACGCGGCACTGACGCGCAGATGGACGCGGACAACCTGTACCGTGAAGAAATCGTCACCGACCGCAAAGTCGGCACGCTGCGCATGATGACGCCGATCAAGAGCGATGGCTCGGCCGACGGCGCACGCCCCACCCTGTTTATCGGCGAAGCGCAGATCATGACGCAGGCAGGCCCGTTGCCCATCAATTTCGAAATCGAGGCCGCGAATCTTGCCGGCGCCATCGCCGGTTTTGGCGAGGCCGCCAAGGAAGGTGTCGAACGCACCGTACGCGAGCTGCAGGAACTGCGCCGCCAGCAGCAGTCGTCGATCGTGGTGCCGGGCGCGGGCGGCATGGGCGGGCTTGGCGGCGGCGGCATGGGCGGACTCGGCGGTGGCGGCAAGTTGCAGCTGCCGTAAAAGTGCAGGTGGTGCGAGGGCAGCCCCCCGCGGCACCCTGATAAACGTCAGCGGCGCGGCATCACCCGCCGCGTACCGGCAAGGAATACCAACCATGACCTTCACCGCCGCGCGTCAGCACCGCACCATCGTTGCAGCGGCCTTGTGTGTTGCTGCCGCCAACACCGCCTTCGCACAAAAGGCCGCGTCCGATTATCCAACCCGGCCCATCCGCGTCATCGTGCCCTACTTCGCGGGCGGCCCAATGGACGTGATCGGACGCCTGGTCGGGCAGAAGGTGCTTGCCGCGTGGGGGCACAACTTCGTCATCGACAACCGCTCGGGTGCCGGCGGCATCATCGGCACCGAAATCGCCGCCAAGTCGGCGCCGGACGGTTACACCATGCTGCACACCTCGAGCGGCCATAGCATGCTGCCGGCCTTCAACAAACTACCGTACGATCCGGTGCGTGATTTCACCGCGGTATCCACCGCCTGCCGTACCGTGGGCTACGTGCTGGGGGTGCATCCGTCGGTGCCGGTGAAATCGGTGGCCGAACTGATCGCGCTCGCCAAGAAGCAGCCTGACCGCCTCAACTACGGCAACTCAGGCATCGGCGGCGTACTGCATGTGGGCACCGAAATGTTCAATGCCGCGGCGGGTATCAAGCTGACCACCGTGCAGTACAAAGGCATCGGCCAGCTGGTGACGGATCTGGCGGGCGGACATATCGACATGTCGCTTCTGACCACCTCTAGCGCTGTGGGAATGGTCAGGACCGGCAAGGTCAGGGCGCTGGCGATGACCGGCGCCACACGCTGGAAGCAATTGCCCGAGGTGCCGACGGTGATTGAAGCGGGCGTGAAAGACTATGTGTTCTTTGCGTGGTTCGGCTTCTGGTACCCGGCGCGCACGCCGGCGGAATACGTCAACAAATTTCAGCGCGAGCTGGTGAAGGTGGTGGCGGCGCCCGATGTGTTGGCACGCTTTGACGAGCTGGGCTTTGAAGCGTTTACCCAGTCGCCCGCGGAATTTACCAAACTGGTGCAGGCCGATATCGAGAAAACCCACAAAATTGCCGCACGGTTGGGGTATAAGCCGCAATAAGCAATGCACACGCCGCCCATGTTTAGAATCGGCATCGATCTGGGCGGCACCAAGACTGAAATCGCGGCGTTCGATGCACACGGCAGGCAACTGCTACGGCGGCGAGAACCGACACCTGCAACAGACTATGCCGCCACGCTGGCGCTGATCGCGCGCTTGATCGCCGATGCCGAACGCGAACTCGGCGCGCAGGCCACCATCGGCATCGGCACGCCGGGCGCGCTCTCGCCGTCGACAGGATTGATGCGCAATTCCAATTCCACCTGTCTGAACCAACAGCCGGTCAAAGTGGACCTTGAACACACGCTGGGCCGCGAAGTGCGGCTCGCCAACGATGCCAACTGCTTCGCGCTGAGCGAGGCTGTTGATGGCGCCGCGGCCGGCGCGGCATCGGTGTTCGGCGTGATCCTCGGCACCGGCACCGGCGGCGGCATTGTCATCAACGGCAAGGTGATCGACGGCCCCAACGCCATTGCGGGCGAATGGGGTCACAACCCGTTGCCGTGGCCCGAGGACGAGGAACGCCCCGGCGCGCCGTGCTACTGCGGCAAACATGGCTGCATCGAAACCTTTCTGTCGGGCCCGGGATTGGCGCGCGACTATGCCTATCTCAGCGGCAAGACGCTGAGTGCCGAAGCGGTCGCCGTGCGCATCGAGCACGATGCCACCGCGGCGGCGGCGCTCGCACGCTACGAAAACCGCTGCGCGCGTGCGCTGGCTTCGGTGATCAATCTGCTCGATCCGCAAGTGATCGTGCTGGGCGGCGGCGTGTCCAATATCAAGCGGCTGTATACGAACGTGCCCGCGCTGTGGGGCCGCTGGGTGTTTTCGGACGTGGTGCGCACGCGGCTGGCGCGTAACGTGCACGGCGATTCCAGCGGCGTGCGCGGCGCAGCGTGGTTGTGGAAATAAAGTAACTATATGATTTTAAACAAAATTTTATCCTGTGGTGTGGTGCCCGTGCGATTTGCCGAGGGCGACTGGCAACTGCTGGTGCTGCGCGCCTACAAGAATTGGGATTTTCCCAAAGGCATCGTCGAATCCGACGAAGATCCGCTGGAGGCGGCCAGGCGCGAAACGCTGGAAGAAACCGGCATCGACGATCTCGACTTTGTGTTCGGCGAGGATTACAAGGAGACCGTGCCCTATGCCGGCAACAAAGTGGCGCGCTACTATGTCGCCGAAACACGCACGGCGGACATCACGCTGCCGGTATCCGCGGAACTCGGCCGCCCGGAACATCACGAATGGCGCTGGGTGACCTGCGACGATGCGGAAGACCTGCTGCCGCCGCGGCTGGCAGGCGTACTCGACTGGATACGGGCGCGCATCAACGACGATGAGGACGGCGATGAGGGGCAAGCGCGCATGACGGCGCCAGAATCCAAAGGCGACGATGAACCCGAATGCTGAATCCGTGTGGCTTGCCGCCGGCCTGCGCACGCCGTTCGCGCGCGTTGACGGAGACCTGAAACACCTCGACGCGATTGCGCTGTCGGTGCCGGTGGTGAAGGCCATGGCGCGGCAACTCGCTCCCGGCACGCGCCCGGATTTCGTGGTGTGGGGCACCGTGATGCCCAGTCTCGGCATGAGCAACATCGCGCGCGAGGCCGTGCTCGACGCCGGACTCGATGCGGCCACGCCGGCGTTCTCCACCGTGCTTGCCTGCTCCACCAGCATGGTGGCGGCATTCGAAGCTGCCAGCATGCTTGGCAGCGGCGGGCGCGAACTGGCGCTCGCCGGCGGCAGCGAAAGCATGAGCCGCGTGCAATTCGGCCTGAGCCAGAATTTTTCCGACTGGATGCGACGGCTGTTTCAGGCGCGCACGCTGGGACAGCGGCTGGACCGTTTTGCGCAAGTCAAGGCGCGCGACGTGCGCCTGTTCATTCCCACGGTCACCAATCGCAGCACCGGCAAGAGCATGGGCGAACACTGCGAGGAAATGGCAAAACAATGGAATATCGCCCGCGAAACGCAGGACCGGCTCGCGTATGCCAGCCATGAACGCGCGCTGCGCGCCATGGCCGGCGGCTTCTTCAGCGATCTGATCGCGCCGGTGGGCGATGTCACGCGCGACAGTCTGCCACGCACCGACACCTCGCTCGAACGGCTCGCGAAACTCGCGCCGGCGTTCGACAGATCCAGCGGCAAGGGCACCATCACTGCAGGCAATGCGTCTGCCCTCACCGACGGCGCGGCCGGCGTGTGGGTGGCGACGGATACCGGCCTGAAGCGGCTGCCGCAACACCTGCCGCGCGTGCGCCTGACCGACTGGGAACTGGCCGCAGTGGATCTGAAAACCGAAGGTCTGCTGATGGCACCGGCGTACGCCATCCCGCGCCTGCTGGCACGAAACCAGCTCACATTCGATGATATCGACCTGTGGGAAATCCATGAAGCCTTTGCCGCGCAGGTGCTGTGCAATGTCGCGGCCATCGAAGACGCAAGCTTCGTCAAAAACAAAGCGGGCGTCGACGCGACCTTCGGTAGCTTCCCCTGGGACCGCGTCAATCCCAACGGCGGCAGCGTGGCGCTGGGCCATCCGTTCGGTGCCACCGGCGCGCGCATACTGAGTCAGGCGATCAAGGAACTGGCCGCGATGGGCGCCGGCAAGCGCGCGGTGGTGAGCATCTGCGCCGATGGCGGGCTGGGGACCGTCGCCTTGTTGCGTTCATAAACCGCACCGCGCGGGCCGTGACTTAACGGCGTCTTCCCGACAGAAACGCGACGATCGCCAAGCCTTGCAGCAGCGCCGCGGCGGCGAATACGGCTGGCGCTGCGCCGGGCGCCGCGCCGGCGGCAGGCGCGCCGGCCACCCGGATCAGCCCGAACGCCACCGGCGCGATGGCGTAACCCGCCTGCGCAATGCCAACGATCAGCGCGGCCACGCGTGGAACCTCCTGCGGCACGAATTCGACCTGCGCGATCAGCGGCGGAAACGAATTGGCGCTGCCAAAGCCCGCGCCGAACAACACCACGCCCGCGAGCAGCAACGGAATACTTGTTCCGCCGGCAAGCATCAACACCACGGAACCGCTCAATTGCATCAGGTAACCGCTGCAGCCCACCAGCCGCCGGTCGGCCCCCATGGGCATCAACCAGCCGAGCAGCGTGCGGCCGGCGATCGCCATCACCGTCACCAGCCCCATCGCCAGCCCCGCCTGTTGCGCGCCGAGCGCGGGCACCAGCAGCGAGTAGAGATGCGCGGTCAAGCCGATCTGGGCGAACAGCCCCAGCGTCATGCCGCTGCACAAGGTCACGAAACGGCGATCGCGCCACAACAGCGCACCGGGCAACGGCCGTACCCATGGCGGAGCGGCCACAGCCGCCGGCGCGCCGTGGGCGTCGCCATCCGCCGTGAGATTCATCGATTGCGGTGTGCGCGAGAACACGCGCCCGGCCAGCAGCCATAGCGTAGTGACCATCACCACCGCGATCAGGGTTGCCGCCAGCGGAAATCCGACGCCACTGATGGCGGCCACCCACAGCGGCGAAAAAATGATCCCGCCGACGCTGCCGCCGTTGTACGCCATGCCCAGCGCGGCCGGGCGTCCGCGCGCGAACCAAGGCGACACGATGGCATTGAGCGCCGCGGCACTCATCGTGCCCCAGCCCGTGCCGCTCAGGCCCGCGGCCACAAACAATTGCCACGGCGCGCCGGCAAGCGCCCAGCCGATGATGCCCAGCGCCATGGCGATGGCGCCGGCCCGGGTAACCCATGCCACGCCCAGGCGGTGGTGCAGCGCGGGCAGATTCGCGCCAGTCAGCGCGCCGGTGAAGAAATGCACGCTGACCGCCGCTGAAATCAATACCAGCGGCCAGCCGCGCGCTTCGTGGATCACGCCAAGAAAGATCGGCGGACCGTAAAAGCCGAGACCCCAGCCAAAAAGTCCCAGCACGAACGCCGCATGCACCACACGCCAGCCGTAGAATCCGCGCGCCTGCCTTGCACCGCTCATCAGTCGTTACCCATCAAGTCATCCACTGCGACACTATGAGCGGATGCGAACAAAAGTGTTACGGCGCGGGCCGAAGCATGGGCGCGGCGCTGCCGCACGCGGCGCGGGCCGGGCGCGCGAACCCCGTTATTGCGCGAAATGCTCTCCGAAAGCGCTCGCCATCACCTGACAACGCTGGATCAGGCGCGGCTCATCAGGCCCATAGTCGGCGACGGCATTGTGTATGGTGCCGATGTCTTCCCACAGCATGAGATCGCCTTCCTCCCATACGTGGGCGTAGCGGTAGGCGGGCTGGGTCTGGTGCTCGAACAAGAACGCCAGGATTTCGTCGCTCTCCGTTTGCGGTAACTCGTTGATGCGCATGGAATAGCCGGGATTGGCATACAGCACTTTGCGTCCCGTCAGCGGATGTTCAAGAAAAATCGGATGCGACACCGGCGGCTTCGCCTTGCGCTGCGCGTCGGTGAGCGGCGGGCGCGGACTGCCTTTCTCGCGCCGCATCATCTCCCAGAACTTGTTGAAATCGTGCAGCACGGTTTTGCCCTCGAGACGCCGTTTGAGGTCGCCGGGCAGGCCGTCATACGCCGCATGCATGCTGCAGAATTCGGTATTGCCCAGCGTCCGGCCATTGCGGCGCGGAATGCGGATGCCGTAGAGCACATTGGCAAAGGCAATGGTCCGGCTGTACGACATATCCGTGTGCCAGCTCTGACCGGCATCGGACATGCCGATGGGCTTGCCGTTTTCGACCATGTTCGACAGCACCATCACCTCGGGCAGGCCCGCAACCTGAAAGGCATTGGCAACGTTGATTTCGAGTTTGCCAAAGCGCGCACTGAAGGTCGCCACCTGCTGCGCGGTAAGTTGTTGTTTCGGAAAGCGCAGCACGCCATACTCGCCGAGCGCACTGCGTACCGCGCCGAAATCGGCGTCATTCAGCGGCTGCCCGAGATCCAGCCCCGCCACGGTCGCGCCGAGGATTTTGCCGCTGGGTATTATTTCAAGCATCGCGATTCACTCCACCTTGATGCCGGCCTCGCGGATGACCTTGCCCAGACGTTCCACGTCCCGCTCAAATGCATTGCGGAATTCCTGCGAACTGCTGGCGATGACCTCGCCGCCCTGGCGCACAAAGGTTTGCGACACGTCGGGCAGCCGCAGAATTGCGGTGATCTCGCGATTGAGCACGTTGACAATATTCTTCGGCGTGCCGGCCGGCAGCATGAACCCGTACCAGATGCTGGCCTCGTAGCCCGGCACGCCGGATTCGGCCACCGTCGGCCATTGGGGCTCGACCTGCAACCGCTTCGTGCTGGTGATGGCCAGCACGCGCAGGCGTCCGCCCTTGATATGCGGCTGGCCCGAAAACAGATTGGTAAACGTCATCTGCACTTCGTTGCCGATCGCTGCCGTCAGCGCCGGCGCCACGCCCTTGTAGACGATGTGGGTGAGGTTGATCTTTGCCATTGAATTCAACATCTCTCCGGCAATGTGCGGCGGACCGCCCGGCCCCGACGAACCATAGTTCATTTTCCCCGGGTTGCTGCGCGCATGGCTGATGAATTCCTGCATGGTTTTTGCCGGCACCGACGGGTGTACCACGATCACCAGCGGCGACAACGTGGCCTGCGTCACGAATTCGAAATCCTTGCGCACGTCGAAGGGCAGTTTGCTGCGCAGCCAGGGATACGCGGCGTGTCCGCTGGTGCTGGTAAGCAGCGTGTAGCCATCGGGACTGGCGCGCGCCGCGAGTTCGGTGGCCACAATGCCGCTGGCCGCGGGGCGGTTATCCACCACCATCGGCTGACCCAGCTTGTCGCTCATGCGCACCGTGACCAGCCGCGCCATCAGGTCGGCACCACCTCCCGGAGAGAACGGCACCAGGATGCGAATCGGCTTGGCCGGATAGCCGGGCACGCCGCTTTGTGCATTGGCACCCGGCGTCATCGCCAGCAGCGCCACGCCGGCCAGCGCCAGCCGAGAGGCGAATTGCCTGTCCAGCATCTTTTTCTCCTCGTTAGACATCACGGTCACCGCCTGTTCAGCATCGCATGCGATCCACTGCGGGGTAAAGCATATCGCTTTTCTGCAGGCACCGCTGGCGCCGCGACGCCTTGTGGATTTGTCAAGTGAACAAATACCGCTGCCGGCGCCGCGGGCACGCCGCGCGCCATTGGCGTGCCGGGTGCCCCGTTCGCGCGGCGAAACGCGCTACAATCCGCGCTCCCGCACAACACCTGAACCGGTCCATGTTGATTCGACTGCTGACATGGAGCCTGATGGCTCTGACGCTAAGTTGTTCGTTTGCCGCCGCGGCGCAGGACGCCGATGAGACTGCTGCCACCGACGTTGCCGCGGAACCGTCCAGTGTGCCGACCGAGTCACCAGTGGCACAGGCCGCGGCCGCTGTCGTGCATGCCGCGGCGGCAGTCGCCGACACTTTCCATGGCATGGTGTCCTACTACGGGCGCGAGTTTGCCGGCCGCCGCACCGCCAGCGGCGAGCGCTTTGATCCGGCAACGCTAACCATGGCGCACAAGACGCTCGCGTTCGGCACACTGGTGCGCGTCACCAACCTGCGCAATAACCACAGCGTGGTGGTGCGCGTGAATGATCGCGGGCCCTTTGTTGCGAGCCGCGTGGCCGACCTCTCGGCCGGCGCCGCGCATTTGCTGGGCATGCTGAGCGCCGGGCTTGCGCAAGCGCGGTTCGAAGTACTCGGCGCATCGCGCACGCCATCCGTTGGCGACGAGCCGTTCAAGCGCGTACCGGGACGGTAGAGCAGTCCTTATCCTTGGGCCGCGTGAACTGGGCTATGATGGTGCGCTTGAGCGTTTGCCTCCTGATTGTGGGTGCTTAAGACGTCCGGCACCGCGGCACGCAGTGCATGGAACGCGCCGGACGAGGCGTAACAGAGCTTGCGGCCCGCTGCAGGAGTTCAAAAAATATCGTTTAAAAATAATAGTTTATAAATTTTCAGCCCGTCATGGCCTGCGGCACGGCCATGCCCTGGACGGAGCAACGCCGATGTTCAAACTGCAGGTGCAGGACGACGACAACGATGCGCGCGTGTGGCATGACGTAAAAGGCGCCAACGGCGAGCTGCTGCGTTTTGACGACGAAGCCAAGGCGCGTGCCCGGCTTGCGGAACTGTTTCCGGTGCTGGTGCAGATGGAGCATTATGCCGGGCCCAAGCGCACGCGGGTCATCAACATCATCACCGACGAAGACGACTGGCCGAAAAAGAAGTAACCGACCATTGATGACGGAAAGGCTTTTCGCGTGACGCAACATGATCCGCCACTGGCTGGACTGCGTGTACTGGATATCGGCCGGCATCCTGCCGCGGCACTGGCCAGCATGGTGCTGGCCGATTTTGGCGCCACGGTGGTTGCCGTGCCGGGCAAGGCGCTCAGCAGCCATCCGGCGGCGCCGATGCTGCTGCGCGGCAAGCACGTGCTGGACGCGGCGGGCGGCAGCGAGTACGAGCAAGCCCTGGCAGACGCGGATGTGCTGCTGACGACGCTGGGTCCGGATGACGCCGCACCGCGCCGCGCCGCACGGCAGATTCATCTGAATATTTCCGGCTGGGGCACACGCGGCCCGTACGCGCGCTATCCCATGCGCGAAGGCCTGGTCGCGGCGAAAAGCGGGCGCATGGCCCTGTTCGAAGGACAAGCGCCGCGCCCCGGCCCGGCCTATGCCGCCGTGCAGGTGGCGACCTTTGGCACTGCGCAGATCGCCGTGCAGGGCATACTCGCAGCGTTGATGAGCCGCGCCCGCAACGGCTGCGGTGAACGCATCGAAACGAGCCTGCTGCAGGGCATGATTCCCTACGACACGCAGGGACTGGTGCGCGCGCAGTTCGAAACGCGCTATCCGCACCTGCTGCCGCCCGATCCACCGGCGGCGAAGCAGCACACGCTGCCGTACCAGCCGGTACAGGGGCAGGACGGCAAGTGGCTGCAACTGGGAAACCTGCTGGATCACCTGTTCCGCAACTATCTCAAGGTGACCGGACTGGCCGACGTGCCTCCGCCCGAAGTCCGCGGCAAGCCCAATGCCACGTGGCCCGCGCACACCATCGAACAGGTGCGCGCGGCAATGCTGGCGCGCATGCGCGAACGTCCGGCGGCGCAGTGGCTGGACCTGTTCCGCGACAACGGCAACGTGGCGGCCGCGCCGTATCAGACCACGCAACAGGCGCTGGACGATCCCGACCTGGTGCTGGCGGGCGACGTGGTGGACGGCCGGCATCCTACGCTGGGCACGGTGCGCTGGCTCGGTCCCGCGGCCGCGCTGGAGGCCACGCCGGCGCGCACGGGCGCGACGCCGCCGGCCGCCGCCGCGCGCGCCGTCCATTTCACCTCGCCGCGGCGGCCCATCGCCGGCGGCCCGCCGTTGGCCGGCATCACGGTGCTGGAATTCGCCAGCATCATCGCCACGCCGCTCGGCTGTTCGATGCTGGCGGACCTCGGCGCGCGCGTGATCAAGATCGAACCCATCGGCGGCGATCCGGGCCGCCGTGTCGGCGGCGCCCTGGCGCTGGGTCTGGGCGCGGTCAAGTACAACGTCGGCAAGGAATCGATCTGCATCGAACTCAAATCGCCGCGGGGCCGCGAGATCCTCGACCGGCTGCTGCCCAAGGCGGATCTCATCGCTCACAATTTTCGCCCCGGCGTGCCGGACAAACTCGGCTTCGGTTACGAGCGAGCGCGCGGTTTCAATCCCAAAGTGGTGTGGCTCTCCGCCAACGGCTATGACCCGAAATCCCCCGGCGCGCAGCGCCCCTGCTCGCACCCGATCGCCGGTGCCCAGTGCGGCGGTGCCCTGCACCAGGCGGGCGCCGGCATGCCCGCCGCGGACGGCGCGGATGGCACGGATAGGGCAACGCTGGCCGACACCGCGCGCCGCCTGATGCGCGCCAATGAAGTCAATCCCGACCCCAGCACCTCGATGCTGGTGGCCACCGCCGCGCTGATGGGCTTGTTCACGGCGGAGCGTTTTGGCATCGGACAGCGCGTCAACGTCAACATGATGCTGGCCAATGTCTACGCCAACTTCGATGATGCCGTGCGCTACGCCGGCAAGCCGCCCCGGCAACAGGCCGACACCGGCCTGTATGGCCTGCACGCGTTGTACCGCCTCTATCCCTGCCGCGACAGCTGGGTGTTTCTGGCAGTGGACGGGGATGCCGAATTCACGGCCCTGTGCCGCGTCATGGGCCTTGCGGCGCTGGCGCACGATCCGCGCTTCGTCGATCAGGATGGCCGCCGCGCCAACGATACCGCGCTGGCCGCGGCACTGGCGCCCGCGTTCCTCGGCGCCCATGCCGAGCTATGGGAAACGCAACTCAGCCGCGCCGGCACCGGCTGCGTGCGCGCCGATGGCGGGGTTGCCGGCGATTTCTGGCTGGGTGACGCGCACGTGCAGGCCAACGGCTTTGCGCTGGCGCGCGAGCACGCGCGCTACGGCCGCTATCTGCGCCATGGCCCTCTGCTGCACTTTTCCGACAGTCCGCCGCACTGCGGCGCAGGGGTATTGGCGGGGCAGCACACCGATGCGCTGCTGGGGGAACTGGGTTACGACGCCGCGGCGATCATGCAACTGCGCGCGGACCAGGTGGTTGGCTCGGAACCGCTGGAACCGCTGCCGCCTGCCGCCCCGTAGCCGCCCTACAGCCAGCCGGCGCGGCGAAAGCGGAAATACAGAACGACATCGATAACCACCATCACCGCCACCGCCAGCGGATAGCCGAAGCTCCAGTTCAACTCGGGCATCACTTTGAAATTCATGCCGTAGATGCCCGCCACCATGGTCGGCACCGCCACCAGCGCGGCCCACGACGCCAGACGCTTGGTGGTCTCGTTTTCGGCGACCGTGATCAGCGACAGGGTGACCGACAGCGCGGTGGTCACCATCTCGCGCAGGGCGTCGATCGACTGGTTGATGCGCATCAGATGGTCGTACACGTCGCGGTAGTATTCCTGCGTGCCGGCACAAAGCTTCGGCACGCGGCCACCATAGAGCTTGCCCACGCCTTCGAGCAGCGGCGCCACCGCGTGCTTGAGCACCATCAGTTTCTGCTTCAGGGCATACATGGCTTCGATGTTGGCGCGCGCGGCGCCGCCGCTGAACATGCGCCCTTCGAGCTGCTCGAGCTCGCTGTCCAGTGCATCCATCACCGGCATGTAGCGGTCGACCACCGCATCCATCAGCGCGTACAGCACGAAACCCGATCCCAGACGCAGCAGGTCGGGCTCGCGTTCGCAGCGCGCACGCACTTCCGCAAAGCCCTTTTCGGCACGGTTGCGCACCGACAGGATGTAGTTGGGGCCGACAAAAATGTCGACCTCGCCGACCGTCAGTTCGTTGTCGACGACCTCGATCATGTGCAGGACCACAAACAGCGAGTCGCCGTATTCCTCGATTTTCGGGCGCTGGTGGCCGTGGCTGGCATCCTCGATCGCCAGTTCATGCAATCCGAACTGTTGTTCCAGCAGGCCGAATTCACCCGGCTCGGGATCCTTCAGCGCCACCCACACAAAACATTCCGGGCGGCCGATATAGCGCGAGATGTCGGCCGGATGCACCTGATCGGCGACGCGCTTCCCTTCCTCGTAGGCGTAGCAATTGACGAGCATGTCAGATCCCTTGATTGGCGTTGCAGGCGCGCCGCGCGCGCGCCGCCGCCGCAGAATATCACGCGTCAACGGCGCCGCCCGCGGCCGGCGCACGGGAAATGATACGATCAGGCCATCGATCGCCGGAACGCCGCCATGCTCTTTCCCCAACGCGCGCATACGCCGCGCCGCCGTTACGAACGCAACGGGCATCATGCGCAGCCGCGCAAGCATGTCAGGCAATTGCGGTTGCCGCGCGTGGCGATATGATTTGCCACGAGGCCTAGACCCATGCCCGTAGACGAATTCGAATTCTTCCTCGACAAAGCATGGTCCGACGGCCTGCCCGTGGTGACACCCACCGCAGCCCGGGTGGCGAGCATGCTCGGCGGCACCACCCGCGACCCCGACGAACTGATCGGCCATATCCCGCCGATGATGGAGCCCGCCAACGTGCGCACGGTGGCCATACACGCGCTGATGGCGGGCTGCAAACCCGCGTATCTACCGGTGGTGCTGGGCGCGCTCAAGCTGATGCTGCGCGATGAATTCAACATGAACGGGGTGCAGGGCACCATGAACGGGGCGGCGCCGCTGATGATCGTCAGCGGGCCGTACGCGCAGACGATCGGCATCAACGGCGGCAACGGCTGTTTCGGCCCGGGCTTTCGCGCCAATGCGTCGATCGGGCGCGCGATACGGCTGCTGCTGATGAACCTCGGCGGCGGCATCGCCGGCGTGGCCTCGGCGACCATCTTTGCCACGCCCCTGCGCTACACCGCGTGCATCGCCGAGAACATCGAACGCAGTCCGTGGGAATCCTTGTCAGTGTCCGAGGGGTACGCGCCCGACGACGACGTGATCACCTGCGTGATGGTGGAAAGTCCGCGCCAGATGTTCGACGATGTGAGCCAGGAACCGTTGCGCCTGCTCACCGGCATCGCGGACTCGATGGTGGCCATGGGGTCGTGGAACATGCATGCGCGATCCGACATGGTGGTGGCGATGGGCCCGCAGCACGCATCGATCTGCGCGAAAGCCGGCATGCGCCGCGCCGACGTGCACGCGTGGCTGGTCGAGCATGCCGGACGCAAGGTGCGCGATTTGAAGGGCGGCGGCAACTGGCGCCGCGAACGGGCACTGGCGTTTCCGATCACAGTCGATCCCGACGATGATGATTGTTTTATTCCGGCGATCAAGGACCCCGACGATCTGCAGTTGATCGTGGCCGGCGGCTGGGGACCGTGCACGGCGATCTGTCACGGCTGGAGTGGCGGCAGCAAAGCCGTACATGCCCGATACGAATCGGCCTAACAAACGTAAGTATCTGATTTTAAATGATTGTATTTATCAGCATCCAGCGCATACATGGTCATTTCCGGGCAGCCTCGTAGGCCTTCACCAGGCGGCTCACCGTCGTGTAATGCACATCGAAGTGTGCGGCAATCGCCGCCATCGTAT
>CADECM010000072.1 GCA_902825845.1 uncultured beta proteobacterium | reverse complement strand
TGCACGACGTGCGCGTCATCGTCTACGACGGCAAGCACCACCCGGTGGATTCCAAGGAAGTCGCATTCATCGCCGCCGGCCGGCGCGCCTTCATGGATGCAATCGGCAAGGCACGGCCGATCATCCTCGAACCCATCGTCAACGTCGACATTGCCGCGCCCGGCGCCAACATGGGCAGCGTGACCGGCGATATCGCCGCGCGGCGCGGACAGGTTTCCGGCACCGACACGCTCGCCGCCGGCATGCTGTCGATCAAGGGCCACGCGCCGCTCGCCGAACTCACCGACTTTCAGACGCGGCTGAAATCGCTCACCGCCGGCCAGGGCTCGTTTTCGATCGAGTTATCGCACTACGAACCGGTGTCCGCCACGCTGCAAAAGCAGCTCACCGACCAGCACGCGAAGACTGCTCGCGCCGACGAGGCATAGCGGCTGCTTGCCGGCGTTGTTTTGCTGCCCCGCGCGTTGTTGCATGGCGTGAACGGCGGGAAATTGATTACCCGCATCGAGCGCGAGACGGGCGCGCTGTTCAATTTGCTGCTCAAGGCCCGCGACACTGCAAGCCGCACGCATGCGCCCGGCCGCCGCCGGCAAGCGCGCGCCATCACTGACGGCAATCCGGCAATCTCCGCTGTTGCTTGCCGCCAATGCACCGGATGCGCCACGGTGGCGTGTGTGCGGAGCCGTACCGCGGCCTCTATATCCTTGTGGATAGCCCGTCGAGGGTATGGCCGCGGCGATTTTCTGCAGGCACACTTTGCACGCCATCGATACTACAAACGAGGAGCGTGTCATGCCCATGAAATTTCGCAGTCTTGCCGGCGTGGGGTTGACGGCCATCAGCGCGTTGACACACGCACAGGCCTATCCAGCGCGTCCCATACGCGTGTTGATCGGCTGGCCGGCGGGCGGCCCGACCGACGCCGCTGGGCGCATCGTGTCGCAACCGTTGTCGCAAGCCCTCGGCCAGACCGTGCTGATCGACAACCGCCCCGGCGCCGACGGCGCCATCGCCATGGAAATGGCCGCCAACGCCACGCCCGACGGTTACACCCTGCTGCTCGCCAATGCCGCCAACATTGCCGGGGTGCCGGCGATGCGCAAGAACCTGACGTTCGACACGGCAAAGGATTTTGCGCCGATCACCTTTGTCGCGTGGAGCAGCAATCTGCTGGTGCTGCATACCGGGGTGCCGGCGAAAACGCTGGGCGAACTGATTCAATACGCGAAAGCGAATCCCGGCAAGCTCACCATCGCTGCGGCCAATCCGCCGACAATATTCACCATGGCGCAGGTCAAGGCGGTGGCGAAGCTCGATATGCTGAGCGTGCCGTACAAGGGCGACGTCGCCGCGTTGCCCGATTTGCTAGCCGGGCGCGTGCACATACTCACCGGCGGCACCAATGCGCTGTTGCCGCATGTGAAAGAGGGCCGCTTGCGCGCGCTGGCGGCGCTCACGCGCGCGCGCACACCGCCCGCGCCCGATGTGCCCACCATCGTCGAGGCCGGCGTGCCGAATTTTTCGATTTACAACTGGTTTGCACTGTTCGGCCCGTCGAAAGTGCCGTCTGCCGTGGTGACGCGCATGCAGCGTGAAGTGAGCGAAGTGGTGAAGCGCCCCGAAGCGCAAGCGCGGTTCGCCAAAATCGGCTTCGATACGGGCAACGCGCCGTCGCGGCAGGAACTGCCGGCGTTCATCACGGGCCAGGTGCAATCCTGGGCAGCGGCCGCGCGCGAGGCGGGGATTGCGCGGCAGTAGACTGCGAGCGTGCGGCCAGTGTGCGCACCGATACGGTGTAGCCCTGGAAACAGCTACTTGCCGGCGTTGCTTTGCTGCTCCGCGCGTTGTTGTATGGCCTGGGCAGCGGCATCGATTTTCTTCTGTGCCATCGCCTTGGTTTGCTGCGCGGCGTCGACTTCCTGTTTTTTCATTGCCGCGGTGGTGGCCGCGGTGGTCGCCACTTCAGCACCGCAGCCGGCGAGTGCCACGACGCCGATCAAGCTTGCGAGTCGCCTCATATCATTCTCCAAAAACTGTTTAAAAACATATACTTATGTAAAATTTCCGGTTCACGCCGGCGCCAGCAGTGCGAGGTCGATGGCGGCGGCCATCGCGGCATAGCCCAGCCGGTTCGGGTGCAGTTTGTCGCCGGGCCCACCCAGTGCATTGTCCGGCACGAACGCCGCCCCCATCTCCCCGGTCGCCGTATCCGTTATCACTCGATCGAAATCCGCCACCCCATCGAACACGCCGGAATCGCGGATGAAGGCATTGAGCTGGCGGCGCTTTTGATCCTCTTCGACATGGCCGTGCGCGGGGCTGCTGGCGCCCAGCGCGGATACCACCGTGGCGCCGATCACGCGCACGCCGGGAATGCGTGCGCGCATGCGCGCAACACCGGCGCGCATGCCCTCGGCAACGGCCTCGACGCTGGCGTTGCCGTTGCGGCTGAAGTCATTGATGCCCTCGAGCCAGATCACGGCTTTCACGCCCGACAGCGACAGCACGTCACGCTCAAGACGAGACAGCGCCGACGGCCCGCCGGGAAACGCCGGCAGCGGCGGGGACGGTGGATACACCGGCGGGCCGATCACCTGATTGCCGCCGATGCCCGCATTCGCCACCCCGATGCGATTGCCATGCGCCGCGCGCAGCCGCCGCGCCAGCACGTCGGGCCAGCGGTCGTCGCCGTTGATGGTGGATGCCGTGCCATCGGTAATCGAATCACCAAATGCCACCACCGCATACGCGTCATCCGTGGCCCGCATGTCGAGCGCATCGAGGAAGTACCAGGCCGCAGTGGCAAAGGCGAACGGCGTTTCGCGCTCCTCATGGCCCTGCGCACCCGCGCCCGGCCACGTCACATACGAGGATTGCAGCGCCTTGGCGTGCCAGCTCATCGGCCCGCTCTCGCCCGCCACGTGAAAGCTCACCGCGAGTTTGCGGCCCGCCAGTTCGTTTGAGGCGGGATCACGCACAAACGGCAAGGTGACGGCATCGCTCCACACCGCTTCGCCGGGGGCAACCGTCACCCCTGCTTCGCCGCCAAAGGCCACGGCGCGGTTACTGCCGGCCATGACTTCGGCCGCCGCGCTTTGCAGGCCGATGTACACGCCATCAAAATGTATCGGGCGCGCGCCAAGTGCATTGGACAGGCGAATGCGCGTCTCGCGGCCCCACAGCGTGGGCCGCACGATCAGCCGAAACGACTGCTCGCGCGCGCCGGCTTCAGGCAACGGAAACACGCGGCTCATGTCCGGCATCGCGGTCGGATTGCCTGTAGGATACGGCCCCTGCATCGACGCCGCCCAGCTCACCACCCATTTGAGAGCGGACGTGGTGGCATCAGCCATGGCCGACCATGCCGATAGAATAAATAACCCGATCAACAAAAAAAGTGAACGAATTCCGCACCCGCTTCCCCTTTCAAATAACACGGAAATCACCCGCTGTCTGCACGATCAAGTCCGGCGGGAACTGCGGTATATTGCCGCGTTTGCTGCCATGGCACCAGCGCACGTACCCGCCTGACGCGGGAAATTTCAGTGGATTCGCGAACCCGCATGAATAGTCCCGCAGCACAGGATACAGCTCACGCAGCCGCGGATATCCGGCAGCTGGAGGCGCTTATTGCCTCCATTGTCGAGGTAACCCAGCAGCGCGACCGTATTGCCCTGGAGGACTGCATGAATCGCGTGATTCTGCAGCTGACCGACGCGCGCACGCTGACGATATTTCAGCTGGAGACCAAAGACGACGACATCATCGCGATACCGGTGTCGCATTTGTCCGGCGGCCTGCCGGTGTCGCCGCGCAGCGTGCCGGTGAAACCGTTTGCGCTTTCCGGCAATCCGCATCTGGCTGAGCGGCTGCGCGATCGTTATCCCGCGAATGCACCGGCTGCATCAGGCGACATGGCGGCAGAATTGATTCTGCCGTTGCGCGGCGCCAACGGCAACGTCACCCGCTTCTGCCGGCTGGAACACGCACGCAATGATGCCAATACCCGTCGCATTCTCACCCTGCTGCTTGAGCTTTACACCAACTTTCTGACCTTGCTCGACGATAACGAACGCGATGCACTGACCGGCCTGCTGAACCGAAAAACCCTCGACCAGCGCATTTCCGGAATCTTTGCCGCGCACCGCAATGTGCAGGGCGCGGGCGACGATTGGGGCGGCAGGCAGTTTTGCATCGCCGCGCTCGACATCGATCATTTCAAACAGGTCAACGACAATTTCGGGCATATCTACGGCGACGAAGTCCTGCTGCTGTTCGCGGACCTGATGAAAAAAACATTTCGCGACAACGATCTGCTGTTCCGTTTCGGTGGCGAGGAGTTCGTGGTGCTGATCGCCGATACCGATTTCACGAAAATCCACGCGGCGCTCGAACGGTTCCGCAGCGCGGTCGAGCATCACCGCTTTCCGCAGATCGGCGGCATCACCGTCAGCATCGGCGCCTGCCTGCTGCAGCCGGGCAAGCTGCCGCGCACCGCCATGGACCGCGCGGACCAGGCACTCTATTACGCCAAGCAGAATGGCCGCAACCAGATTCGGGTCTACGAAGAGCTGGTGCAGCAGGGATTGATCTCGCAATCCGAAATTCAGACCGGCGCCATCGAAATGTTCTAGTGTTCCGAGGCAGCGCCTCCGGAGAATGAACATTTGCCGCTGCCCATCGCTTGCTGGTGCTAGCGCATGGCAAGCGCCACCGCGCCGCGCCGCCCAGCCGGCGATTGACGGATCGGCGGACCGGGAATAGATTGCCGGTAGTGGCAGCTGTTGGATGACACAGCTGATGCCGCCACGAACCCGATTTTTCTTCCTGCAATACCGTTCCCCCCGCAACACACGTCGCGGCAAACGCCCCACCCACCCAAACGACCCGAGGAGCAATCATGAAGAACCGCTTCGCTGCCGTCACGGCAGTGCTATTCATTGCATTGAGCATTTTCGGATGTGCCAGCCCTGGCGGAGAGGGGTGGGAGACGCTGATTGATGGTGACAAAGGCCTGCAGAACTTCAATCGGATCGGCGATGCCAACTGGCGTACTGAGGGTGGCGCTATCGTCGCGGACAAGGGCAAGGGCGGCTATCTGGTAACCAGGAAGTCTTACGGTAACTTTGAGCTCTACGTCGAATTCTGGGCCAATGAAGACACCCAGAGCGGCGTGTTCCTGCGTGTAACTGATCCGAACAAGGTCACCGCTACCGACGGCTACGAGGTCAATATTTTCGACAAACGCCCGGGACAGGAATATCGCACGGGGTCCATCGTCAACGTCGCCAAAGTGCCGGTACCCACGGTCTACAAGACCAATGGCGGCTGGAATACCTTTCGCATCACCGCGAATGGAACAGCGCTGAAAGTCGAACTCAATGGCACGGTGACCGCACAAAGTAACGATGGCAAGTTAAAGCAAGGGCCGATTGCATTGCAGTTCGGCAATCGCGGCAAGGAACCTGGCGGCACGATCAAGTGGCGCAAGGTGCAGATCAAGACACTGTGAGGCAAGCGGGCGTGGAGGCCGCCTTGATCCATGCTGCGAGCCTGCCGCCTGCCCGCAGGCAGACACGCTGTACGGTCGGTGTAGCCGCTGGGAATATCGTTACTGCGTGATTCGCCCGCTGGCCTTGCACGGCATGGCCTGCATGCCGCTCGGTGCTATCATATTTGCAGCACCGCTCACCCTCGCCTGCCCGCAAGGAGCCGCCATGTCCATCAGCGTACGACCGCTCACACCGGTGTTCGGCGCGCAGATCACCAACGTCGATCTCACGCGCCCGCTGGATGATTCCACCTTCGCCGACATCGAAAACGCGTTTGAGACCCATTCAGTACTGGTGTTTCCCCAACAGGCGCTGGACGACGCGAGCCAGATTGCGTTCAGCAGCCGCTTCGGCGCACTGGAAACCACGCAGGGCCACATCGCCAATAACTTCACCGTGAAACAGGTGTCGGTTATTTCCAATCTCGACCCCGACGGCAGGCTGATGGCCTCCAACGACCCGCGCCTGATCTACCGCATCGGCCAGCGCAACTGGCACTCGGACAGCTCATTCAAGAAAGTACCGGCCAAGGCCTCGCTGCTGTACGCGCGCGTGCTGCCGCCCAACAGCAACGCGTGCGCGCAGACGCAATTTGCCAGCCTGCGCGCGGCATACGATGCGCTGCCGGAATCGCGCAAGCGCGAACTGGAAGGCAGGGCGGCAATACATCATTACGCCTATTCGCGCCGCAACGATGGTATCCAACTCACCAACGCTGACGAAGACAGGCGTTTTCCGCCCGTGGCGCAGGCGATCATCCGCGCCAATCCGGTGAATGGCCGCAAGGCGCTGTACGTCGGTTCGCATGCCTCGCATATCGCCGGCATGCCCGAAGCGGAAGGCCGCGCGCTGCTGCAGGAATTGCTTGCCTTCGCCACGCGCGAGGAATGGACCTATATGCACCACTGGCAGGTCGGCGATCTGGTCATGTATGACAACCGCGCGGCGCTGCACCGCGCCCGCCCCTATGCCATTACCGAACATGCGCGTATCCTGCATCGCACGACCGTGGCCGGCGACGGCCCAACCGTGCATTAACGCCACGCAAACGAAAGGAGCATCATGGCTGAACCCGTCATCGCACAAAAGGCATCCTATCCCGTCGACCTCGCCCCCGGCGATTACTGGTGGTGCGCCTGTGGCCAGTCGAAGAAACAGCCGTTCTGCGACGGCTCGCACAAGAGCACGAGCTTCACGCCGCTGAAGTTCACCGTGACGCAGGCCGAAACCCGGCGCCTGTGCGGCTGCAAACACAGCAAGAATGCGCCGTTCTGCGACGGCACGCATAAATCGCTGTAGCGATCGCCCCAATGCGGAAAATAATTTAAGTATCTGTTTTTATTGAATTTTTTAATGGACAATCATGAAAAGCCCAACCGAACAGCGCAATCAGATGCGCGCCATCCTCAACGGCAACCAGTGCCTGTCTCCCGCCAGCGTATATGACGGCCTCTCCGCGCGTATCGCGCAGGATGTGGGCTATACACTCGGCATCCTTGCCGGCTCGGTGTCGTCGAACAGCACGCTGGCCGCGCCCGATCTGATCGTATTGACCCTTACCGAGTTCGCCGACCAGATTCGCCGCATCATGCGCGCGTCGGATATCTCCCTGCTGGTCGATGCCGACCACGGTTACGGCAACGCCCTGAATGTGATGCGCACGGTGATCGAATGCGAACATGCGGGCGTGTCGGCAATGAGCATTGAAGATACCGCGCTGCCGCTGCGCTTCGGTCAGGAAAAGGACGAGTTGATTTCACTGCCCGAAATGGTCGGCAAGCTGAAAGCCGCCGTCGCCGCCAAGCAAGACCCCGCCACCGTGATCGCCGGCCGCACGGCGGCGCTGAAGGTCGAAGGACTCGAAGGCACGTGCGCGCGCGCCAAGGCCTACGCGGCCTGCGGTGTGGATTGCATTTTCGTGGTCGGCTCGGACTCGATCGAACAGATCAGGGCCATCCATGAAGCGTCGAAATTGCCGATCATCTGCGGCTCGGCGCCCGCCGCCATCACACGCGATCAATTTCTCGCTGCCGGCGCGCGCGTGGTGCTGCAAGGCCATCAACCGCTCGCTGGGGCGGTCAAGGTGCTGCGCGAAATTTACAGCCATCTGTACAACGGCGGCAATCCGGCAGAGCTCAAGTCCAAAATCGCCTCGAATGAGGAAATGGACAAGATGACCCACAATCCGCAGTACAAGGACTGGGTCAAGGCGTTCATGAAGTAGGTTGTCCAGCGGCACGCAGCGCACCGGCCGGATCATGGATGAAACCGTTCTGCGCGCCATGGCCAAATGGCCCAACGTGCCCGCCGTGTATGGCTGGCTCGCGCTGGACCGGCGGGGCAACTGGCTGCTCAAGCGCGAAACCATCGGCAATGAGGGGCTCAATGCGTTCATCAGCCGCAATTATCTGCATGACGATGCCGGCAACTGGTATTTTCAGAACGGCCCGCAGCGCGTGTTTGTCGATCTGGATTACACGCCGTACATCTATCGCGTCTCCAGCGGCCTGAACGCACCGCTCGCGTTGGCCACACACAGCGGCTTGCCTGTGAACATCCTGCACGGCGCGTGGATCGACGAACAGGGAGCCGTTGTGCTGCACACCGACCGCGGCCCCGGCATCATTCACGATCAGGATCTGGATCCGTTATTGCTGGCAGCGATCATCGATGTGAACGGCAATGTCATCAATGAGGACGTTTTCGACGAACTGGTGGAACTGATCGAGCACCAGCAGCCGATCCCGCTGTGGCTGCGGTTTCGCGACAGCACTGTCCGGTTTGAACCGATCCATGCCGAAGACGTGCCGATCCGTTTTGGGTTCAATCCACAGCCCGCGCCACCCACCCCCTCCACATAGGGATACACGCATGCCTTCCGCCGAAGCAACGCTGATGGACAAGTGCATGAAGGCCTGGCGCTTTCTGTACCGCCGCGGGTTCATCGAAGGCTTCGGCCATCTCAGCGTGCGCGTGCCCGGCACCGATACCTATCTGCTGACGCGCCACTCGCTCGGCCGCGACATCGTACCCGACGATATGCTGGTCTACGACATGAACGGCAGCAAACTCGGCGGCAAGGGCGAGCGCCCGGGCGAGGCGCCGATTCACCACGAGATTTACCGCGCGCGCCCGGATGTACACAGCGTCATTCACTATCACGGCATGCATGCGACGGCATTCACCACCAGCGCGCAACACACGCTGCGGCCGATACACTTGATGGGCACGCTGTTCGCGGATGGTCTGCCCATTTATCCCGATCCGCGGCTGGTGAGCACCACCGAACGCGGCGTGGCGCTGGCGCAGGCACTGGGCCACCGCCGCGCGGCGCTGCTCTATGCACACGGCGGCGTGGTCACCGGCGAGGACATCGAAGCCTGTGTCGCGGGCGCGTTCTTCCTCGAGGAGAACGCGCACCGCGCGTATCTGTCATGCACGCTGGGCAAACCGCAGTGGATCGACCCGCAGCTTGCCCAGGACGCCGCCGCTGAGCTGATCCGCTCGCGCGGACCCATGCGCCGCGTGTGGGCGATGGTGGAGGTGGAAGGCACGGCGTAAGTGCAAGCCTGGGGACGCGCGCCGGCAGCGGGTGAATGACCGGCCTTGAAGAACACGCACGGCGCGCCACCGCGCTCAAAGAATGTCTTTTTCGTCGGTCAGCAGGTTTTTCAGGGCGCCCAGCTTTTCGCGTTTGCCCTGCCGCTGCAGGTATTTGGCACCGGCGGCCGGCGGCAGATCGGTGAATTGAATGACGTGCTTGGCAATCAAAACGTCAATCAAATCCTCGACCAGGCGCGCCATGCCCTGGTCGCTTTCCACCAGTTGCATGCGCAGCGTTTCGGGACCCAGTTCGCGTCCTTCATAATATTCCTGAAGTTCGGGCGAGTCTGCCGGCAACGTTTCGTTCGCCCCGGATACGGTTTCTTCGATCACCTGCACAATCTTGCCCGTGCTGTCGCGGATCACGTATGGCATAGGGTCGCTCCGGTCATGAAACCAAACCTGTGATATTACGACAACGCCTTGCGGCGCTGGCGGAAACTCGTTGTACGGCCATTTGCCGCCGCGGGTCAACACGCCGCGCGCCCAATCGGCATCCCCGTGTGACAGGTGTCACGGTACGCCTCACGTAGGCAGCGTGCTTTCTACGACCGGCAAAGGTTGCGGAAATTCCCTGCCGGACCCATCGCCGGCGAACGGCAGCCGCACGGCGTCAAACAGGACTGCGCGCTCCCGGCTGCGGCGCGCGACGGCGCTATAATCCGCGTCCTGCCACCCTGCCACGGGAATTCCATTGGAGTGCCACCGATGATCGATTTACGCAGCGATACCATCACCCGCCCGACCGAGGCCATGCTCGAATCCATGCGCGAGGCGAGTTACGGCGACGATTCGCGTGACGGCGATGAAACCGTGATGCAACTTGAAGCGCTTGCAGCAGAGCGCACCGGCAAGGAAGCCGGCGCCTTCATGCCCAGCGGCACCATGACCAATCTGGTCGCGGTGCTGACGCACACGCAGCGCGGCGGCGAAGTGTTGCTGGAGCAGGGCGCGCACATCCTGAATTCCGAACTCGGCGGTATCGCCAGCCTGTCCGGGTCGTTTCACCGCGGCATTGCCGGCACGCGCGGCGCGATGGATCTCGGCCAGCTGCGGGAAAGAATCCGGCCGATGACGCGCAACAATTTCGCCACCGCGCTGATCTGCATGGAAACCACCCACAATGCCGCGGGCGGCGCCGTGTTGCCGCTGGCGCATATGCAGGCGGTGCATGCGCTGGCGCGCGAACACGGCGTGCCGGTGCACACAGACGGCGCGCGCCTGTTCAACGCCGCCGCGGCGCTCAATGTGGATGCCAAAACCATTGCGCAACACACCGACTCGGTGTGCTTTTGCGTGTCCAAAGGGCTCAGTGCGCCGGTGGGATCGGTGTTATGCGGCAGCGCCGCGTTTATCGAACGTGCGCGCGCGTTTCGCCGTCTGGTGGGCGGTAATATGCGGCAAGCCGGACCACTCGCCGCCGCGGGCATCGTGGCGCTCAACACCATGGTGAATCGACTGAAGGAAGACCACGCCACCGCGCAACGGCTTGCGGCGGGACTGCAGCGCATCGATGCGCGCCTGGCCGACCCGCGGGACGTCGAAACGAATCTGGTGCGCGTGGATATCGGCTGCAGCGGGCGCAGTGCCGCGCAATGGTCGGAAGCACTTCACGGCAAAGGCGTGCGCGTCAGCCCCGCCTCGGCGACGACGCTGCGTTTTGTGACGCACCGGCATATCGGCGCCGCCGATATCGATGCCGCCATCGCAGCCGTGGCGGCATGCCGGTGATGCTTCGCAATCTATAAAAATAATTGTTTAAAAACAAATACTTACAATAAACCACTTGCGCTGACGCGCAGCGCGGTCGCGGCGGGTACAACGGGAAATGGCGGCAACGCTGCGGATTGCACTGAAACGCGCCGCATTCGAATCACGCTGCGACGCTACGCTGTTGCTCGCGCCACATCGGCGGGTTGGCGGTTCTACAACGCGCGCGTCGCTTTGTCGCCGAAGTAGCCTGGCGCGATTTCATGTGCAAGACAAGCCGGCGAACTGTAACCCGACGGCGCGGCTGCGGCGCGCGGCGCATCGAGAAACACCAGGCCTTCGCTCATGCGTTGATACACGCCGCGCTCGGTGACGACATAGTCCATTGGTATGTCATACGGTTGCGGGCGAATGGTATCCATGCGCGCCAGTTCATAGGTGACACCGATCGCAACCGGACCCGCGGTGCCGCCGGCGCGCAGCGCCGCCAGCGTGCGGTCGAAAAATCCGCCGCCGTAGCCGAGCCGATAACCGCCGGCGTCAAAGCCGTTCATCGGCACCAGCGCCACGTCGGGAACCACGGCGTCGCCGGCCGCCGGATACGGAATGTCGTACACGCCTTTGGCCAGTACGTCGCCAGCCTGCCATAGGCGAAAAATCAGCGGCTGGCCGCTTGCCACCACGACTGGCAGCGCGGTCCTGGCCCCGCGTTCGCGCAGGCGGCGCGCCAAATGGCGCGCGTCATATTCGTTTCGGTACGGCCAGCAAAAAGCCACGAGATGCGTTGCAAGTCCGGGAAAGGCCCGCGTGAGGTGGGTATCGATCGCCTCACGCAAGGCGGCACATTGCGCCGCGCTCAAAGCAAGCCGCTCGGTGACCAGCCGCGCGCGTTCGGCTTTGCGCCAGACTTTCAAGCTGTCATCCGTCATGGTTTCGAGGCGGCGCCGCGCGATCTGCGCTTATTCAAAATGTACCTTACGTTCACGTCACGACTTTACGTCACCGCCCGATCGTGAGCAACGCATGGTCTGCAGTATCGTCGCAGATTGACACTAGCGGTGCCGCACACTGCGCGCAAACCACGGCGGGCGCGTCTCATGCGCACGCGACACCGATTTGGGCGGCGCATGCACAGCATCGGTGCACGTTATATGGTCCGCCTGCGCGCACGGCACGACGAAAAGCGATGCACGACCCCCGTCGACCCGATCTGCGCGATCTGCCCGTTCTTGCAGGTTCAAGCCGGCGAATCCAGGTTCCACCATACGACAAAAGTTAGTATGCACAAACTTTTCCCGACGCAGGAAAGAATCCGAATTATAAATATAAGCTGTTGATTTTAAACAATTAATATTTTAATTCGAATACCAGCCCTTTTGCGAAAAATTTGTACCTTGCTGCTGCCAGCCAGATTGGGTATCTTTCACTCCCTGCCGACCAGCCAGTCGCGTGTTCACTGTGGGAGAGTTCGGAAGGCCTTCCACGGAAAGCCACCTGAGGTTGAGCACAGTAGTCGCTAGGGCTTGCTGGCCATGGGAAATGGCCATGCACCCGGTACCGCGATCGGTCTAGGCGCCACAGGCGTTGAAACCACTGCTACAGGTTTTGGCGCCGGGCGCTGTTGGGAAGCAGGTTTAGCTGTTTTTTTCTTTGCTGCTTTTTTTATAGCCGGCTTTTTAGCCGGCTTTTTTTTGGCTGGCTTTCTGGCTGCCGCCGATTTTCGGGCGGCCGCCGGCTTTTTCGCCTTGGCCGCCGACTTTCGGCTGACAGCAGGTTTGCGGACGGCTTTTTTCGCTGGTTTGCGCTTGCGCGCCACCTTGGTCTTTACTGTCTTCTTTTTCGCCGCTTTTTTCTTGCTTGCCATAAGAACCTCCGTCTGCTGGGTTCAGTTCACGGGTTCCTGCTCTTTGCTTCTAATGCAACGCCGCATTGCCTTGAATCGCAAGATTGCGGTACAGCATGTCGGCATCGAGGTGCACGCCGCCTTCCCACATCACGGCACGTGAAACGGGATCCACGGCCACCTTGAAAAAATCCTGTTCATCGACGTGTGCGCCATAGGCCGCGGTCGTCATCAAATGCCCCAGGTAGACATGACCTTCGAGGCCGTCTTCAAACCGCAACCACAGCATATAGTCACTTTCGGCACGCAACTCGGTAACCGTATGCACGCCTGCCCCGCGGCTGCGATAGCGGCGATGTTTCAGGCTATAGGCCATGGTATCGCAGCGCTCCCGCATCTGTGATGCCGGGTGACGAAACCACCCGCGAAAAAAAACCGGCGGCACAGCCTCTCCGCACTGCATGCGGGGTCTGTAGCCGCCGGTACACTGGCACAGCGCAATTGGGTCCCAGTTTGCTGCTCCGTCTGTTGTTGGCGCGGTAACCGCCGCCTTGCCATCCGCGTCGCCGCGGCCTAATCCCAATTCAGTGCGCCACCCGTCTGGTACTCGGTAACCCGGGTCTCGAAAAAGTTCTTTTCCTTCTTGAGGTCGATCATTTCCGCCATCCACGGGAACGGATTGCTCGCGCCGTCGAACATCGGGTCCAGACCGATCTGCTGCGCGCGGCGATTGGCGATAAAGCGCAGGTATTCCTTGAACATGGCGGCATTCAGGCCCAGCACGCCGCGCGGCATGGTGTCCTCGGCATAGCGATACTCGAGTTCCACGCCCTGCTTGAACAGCTCGCGGATGCCATCACGAAACTCGGTGGTCCACAGGTGCGGGTTCTCCATCTTGATGGTATTGATCACATCAATGCCAAAGTTGCAGTGCATCGATTCGTCCCGCAGGATGTACTGGTATTGTTCCGCCGCGCCCGTCATCTTGTTTTGACGGCCGAGGGCGAGTATCTGCGTGAACCCGACGTAAAAGAACAGGCCTTCCATCAGGCACGCGAATACAATCAGGCTCTTGAGCAACGCCTGATCCGTTTCCAGCGTGCCGGTTTTGAACGTCGGATTGGTCAGCGTGTCGATAAACGGTATCAGGAATTCATCCTTGGCGCGGATCGAGGCGATTTCGTGATAGGCGTTGAACACCTCGCCCTCGTTCAGCCCCAGACTCTCGACGATGTACTGGTAGGCATGCGTATGGATCGCCTCCTCGAACGCCTGGCGCAGCAAGTACTGGCGGCACTCCGGCGCGGTGATGTGGCGATAAGTGCCCAGTACGATGTTGTTGGCGGCCAGCGAATCGGCAGTGACAAAAAACCCGAGGTTGCGCTTGACCAGGCGGCGCTCGTCCTCGGTCAGCCCGTTCGGCGATTTCCACAACTCAATATCGCGGCTCATCTGGATTTCCTGCGGCATCCAGTGATTGGCGCAGGCCGAGAGATATTTGTCCCATGCCCACTTGTATTTGAACGGCACCAGCTGATTGACGTCGGTCTGGCCGTTGATAATGCGCTTGTCGGCAATATTGACGCGGCGCATTTTCGCGGTGTCCGTGAGGCGCGGCGGCGGCGCATACTGCGCCTGCTGCGGGCGCGCGGCGTACGCCACCGCGGTATCGGCTACAGCCGGCTGCAGGCCCGGCGCGGGATTGTTTACAACAGCATCTTCGAATTGCAACATCTTCAGTCTCCTTTATTGGCGTTTTGGGTGGATACCTTCCGGCGCGGCGGCAACTTTATGGGATGTAGGTGTCACCGACTGCTGGTGCACTACGCGCCGTTACAGCAAACCCTGGGCTTCGTTTCCTTTTGCGTGCCAGTCATGCCCGCTTACTGGCAGGACTCGCACTCTGGATCGTCGATCGAACAAAATTTCGCGTCGGTGGCGGGTGTCTCCGGCGCCGCGCCGTCGGACCGCACGGCATTCAGTTGGCCCGACCGCCCGGTGGATTTTTCCGTGGACGTCGCGCCCAGGGTGCGCAGATAGTACGTCGTCTTCAGGCCGCGCAGCCACGCCAGCTTGTACGTTTCATCCAGTTTCTTGCCCGAAACGCCCGCCATGTAGATATTGAGCGACTGCGACTGATCCACCCATTTCTGGCGCCGCGACGCGCACTCGACCAGCCACTGCGGCTCGATCTCAAATGCCGTCGCATACAGGCTGCGCACATCCGGCGGAATACGGTCGATTTTCGCCAGCGAGCCGTCGAAGTACTTCAGGTCCGCGATCATCACCTCGTCCCACAAATTGAGCTTTTTCAGATCGCGAACGAGAAACTCGTTGACCACGGTAAATTCGCCGGACAAATTGGATTTCACATAGAGATTCTGGTATGTCGGCTCGATGCACTGAGACAGGCCGGTGATGTTGGCGATGGTGGCCGTCGGCGCGATCGCGATGCAGTTCGAATTGCGCATGCCCACCAGCTTGATGCGCTTGCGCAGGCCATCCCAGTCGAGCGTAGACGAACCGTCGCACTCCACGTAACCGCCGCGCTCATCCGCAAGCAGCTTCAGCGTGTCCGGCGGCAATATGCCGCGCGCCCACAGGGATCCCTGGAACGTCGAATACGGGCCGCGTTCCTCAGCCAGATCGGCCGATGCGTGATACGCGGTAAAGCAGACCTGCTCCATCGAGCGGTCGGAAAATTCCACCGCCGCCTGCGAACCATACGGTATGCGCAACAAGTGCAGGCAATCCTGAAAGCCCATGATGCCGAGACCCACCGGGCGGTGCTTGAAGTTGGAATTGCGCGCCTTGTTGACGTTGTAAAAGTTCAGATCGATGACGTTGTCGAGCATGCGCATGGCGATGCTCACCGTGCGCTTTAACTTCTCCATGTCGAGCTTGCCCGTGGCCAGATCCAGATGCGCCGGCATGTTGACCGACCCCAGATTGCACACGGCTATTTCTTCCGGCCCGGTGTTGAGGGTGATCTCGGTGCACAGGTTGGAACTGTGGATCACGCCCGTGTGCTGCTGGGGCGAGCGCAGATTGCACGGATCCTTGAAGGTGATCCAGGGATGCCCGGTCTCGAACAGCATGGTCAGCATCTTGCGCCACAGTTGCTGCGCCGGCACCTTCTTGAACAGTTTCAATTCGCCGCGCGCGCATCGCGCTTCGTATTCGACATAGGCGTTTTCGAACGCAGCGCCGAATTTTTCATGCAGGTCCGGTACGTCCGACGGCGAAAATAGCGTCCACTCGCCCGCCTCCATCACCCGTTTCATGAACAAATCGGGTATCCAGTTGGCGGTGTTCATGTCGTGCGTGCGGCGGCGGTCGTCGCCGGTGTTCTTGCGCAGTTCCAGAAACTCCTCGATGTCGAGGTGCCACGTTTCCAGGTAGGAACACACCGCGCCCTTGCGTTTGCCGCCCTGATTCACGGCAACGGCGGTGTCATTCACCACCTTGAGGAACGGCACCACGCCTTGCGACTTGCCGTTGGTGCCCTTGATGTAGGCGCCCAGCGCGCGCACCGGGGTCCAGTCATTGCCGATACCGCCGGCATACTTTTGCAACAGGGCATTTTCCTTGATGGCTTCGTAGATGCCGTCCAGATCATCCGCCACCGTGGTGAGATAACAACTGGCCAATTGCGAGCGCCGCGTCCCCGAATTGAACAGGGTGGGCGTGGAACTCATGAAATCGAAAGACGACAGCACATTGTAGAACTCGATGGCACGTGCCTCGCGGCTGCCCTCGGGTTCGTTCAGCGCCAGCCCCATCGCAACCCGCATATAGAAAATTTGCGGCAGTTCGATGCGCTGGCCTTCGATGTGCAGGAAATAGCGGTCATACAGGATCTGCAGACCGAGATAGGCGAATTTCAGGTCGCGGCTCGCGTCCAGCGCGGCGCCCAGCGCCTTGAGATCGTACTCGGCCAGACGCTCGTCCAGCAGCTCGGCGGCAATGCCCTTTTTCACGAATTCCGGCAGGTAGGCGCCATACAATGCCTTCATGTCGGCCTGCGTGGCTTCCACGCCCAGTGTCTCCATGCGCAGGGTATGCAACAACAGGCGCGCCGTGACATACGAGTAGCTCGGCTCCTGCTCGATCAGGGCGCGCGCGGCAAGGATCAGCGACTTGCGCACCTCCTCCATCGGCACGCCGTCATACAAGTCCCGTTGCATGCCTTCCATCACCGCCTGTGCGCTCACTTCGCGGCCCAGCCCGTCGCAAGCACTGCTCACCAGCGCGCTGATGCGCGCGACGTCCAGCGGCTGCAGGACACCGTTCTCGGTGACGTTGATGCCGGGATTGACCGAGGCCGCTGCCGCCTGCTGCGCCTCGCGCTGGCGCGCGCGTTCGATGGCCCGCTCCTCCCGATACAGCACATACGCGCGCGCCACCTGATGCTCGCTGGCACGCATCAGGGCGAGCTCAACCTGATCCTGGATGTCTTCGATATGCAATGTACCGCCCGAGGGTTGGCGGCGCATCAGTGCATTGACCACACTCTCGGTCAAGTGCGCCACCTGCTCGCGCACCCGGGCCGAAGCCGCGCCCTGCCCGCCATTGACCGCGATAAATGCCTTGGTGACCGCTATGGCGATCTTGGGCGGCTCAAAGCCGACCACAGCGCCATTGCGCCGAATCACTTTGTACTGCGCGTAGATCTCTGCCCGCTCGGGAGAAACCTCTACGCCCGCCGCGGCATAAGACGACGCGCCGGATACATGGCCCAGAGGGTCTGAAAGTTGCACACTGGTGCTTGCGGGGTTCACGGTTAGCATTGTTAAGCCCTTGTTCATTATGGATTTTTATTTGCCACGCGAATTTTCTCGTTGGTTCTTAGCGGACTATGCGCCTCAAAGTCACGTCAATTCACAATGCACTTGCAGGATTGGCACGGAACGCAGCCGTAAGAATTTGCCGGCGCAAATATTCGCTTTGGTGGGATAAGGGTTGCAAAACCCGCAAAGACCACAAAATATCTACGGATTCTCAGGACCCCAACGACCCGAAAACATACCCAACGCGGACAATTGCCAGAACTTCCCTGAGCAGTCTGCCACCGTGCCTGCCACTACCACCTACTACATATAGTGGTTCAGACCCGACTTTTGTCGAATTCTAGTGGCGTGATTTTGATTAAGCAACAGATTTTTACGCTTTTCTGAAAAGCTCTTGAAAAACAACAAGAACCATCGCTAACAGACGGATTCATTGCGTAAAAATTGAGCAGGCATCGGGGTGGCACTGCCCTCGCGCAGCGCGCAGGCACGGATTTCCAGTGCCAAGTGCAACCGCTTTAGCGGCCCACTTTCACATTCCTGCCACTGTGTGCACCGAAGTGCGCCAAAAATATATAACTATTTGATTTTATTGCAAATTTACTTGATCCCAATCAAACGAGGGACCGGGATCGGTTTTTCGTCCTGGCGCGATGTCGGCGTGTCCGGTGATACCCGCTATGGGATAAGCACCGCGCAGCGCCAAAACGAGCGCTTTCAGGCGCGCGTATTGCGCGTCTTCATAGGGCGTCGTATCGGCACCCTCCAATTCAATACCGACGGAGAAATCATTGCAGCGGTCGCGTCCGCGCCACGTCGAAACCCCCGCATGCCAGGCACGCTGCCGACATGACACGAATTGCAGCAGCGCGCCGTCGCGCCGTATCAGAAAATGCGCTGACACGCGCAGATGCGCAATGCCACTGTAATAGGGATGCGCGTCAGGCTGCAGACGATTCAGGAACAAATCAACGATTCCGGGACCGCCAAATTCGCCCGGCGGCAGACTGATGTTATGCAGCACGATCAGTTCAATGCGCGCGTCCGCGGGGCGCACGTCGCAATTGGGCGACGGCAGCCAGCATGCGCCCTCAGCGTATCCGTCACTGCTGATGCGCACCGGAGCTATCGACCGCCACGATGGCCCGGCGCGCCGCTATTTCTTGGCATCGAGTTCATCTTTGATTCCCAGCCGCTCCATGCGATAGCGCAGCGCGCGGAAACTGACGCCCAGCAGCTTCGCCGCCGCAGTGCGGTTATAGCGCGCTTTTTCCAGCGCCTCCAAAATCGCCTGCCGCTCGATATTCTCAAGCTTCTCCGGCAGCGGCAATCCGGACAGATCCAGGTCCGCCGGCCCGTCCGGGTCCGCCGTCTGGCCGCCATTGAGCTGTAAATCGGCAGCGGTAATCTCCGCGCCGCCGGCCAGCGTCAGCGCGCGTTCCAGAACATTTTCGAGTTCGCGCACATTGCCGGGAAAATCGTACGCCTGCAACGCCTGTAACGCATCCTGCGTCAGCCGCGGCGGCGGCGCGGCGCCCGACAGACGCGCAAGCAGCATGGCCACCAGCATCGGCACGTCGTCGCGCATTTCACGCAAACTCGGCATGCGCAACTCGATGACGTTGAGCCGGTAATACAGGTCCTGCCGGAACCCGCCTTTTTTCACTTCATCAGCCAGATTGCGGTGGGTCGCGCTGATGATGCGTACATCGACATTTTCCTCGGCGGGGGAGCCGACCTTGCGTACCTTTTTCTCCTGAATGGCGCGCAACAGCTTCACCTGCATGGCCAAGGGCAAATCCGCAACCTCATCCAGAAACAGCGTGCCCGTCGTGGCTGCCTGAAAGAATCCGTCCCGATCCGCCGCCGCCCCGGTAAACGCGCCCTTCTTGTAGCCGAAGAACTCGGACTCCATCAAATTTTCCGGAATCGCCCCGCAGTTGACAGGTACAAAAGGCGCCGACTGCCGCGAGCCCTTGTCGTGTATCAGCCGCGCCGCCAGTTCCTTGCCGCTGCCGGATTCGCCGGTAACATGCACCGGCGCCTGGCTGCGCGCGAGCTTGTCGATCATCAGGCGCGCCTGCCGCATCAACGGCGCATTGCCCAACAGCACGGGACCATCGTTTACGCCCGGCTGGGTTTCGCCATCCGCCTCGCGCGGCTGGCCGTTGCGAACTACAGGCGGCAGGTTCAAGGCCGAACGAATCAGCGCGCGCAACTGCTCCAGCGAGACAGGTTTGGCCAGGTAGTCAAACGCCCCGGCCTTGAGCGCGGCCACCGCGTTCTCCGTGCTGCCATGCGCCGTAATCACCGCCACCGGGGTTTGCGGCTGGTTCCGCGCAACATAATCCAGCACGGTGAGCCCATCACCGTCGGGCAGACGCATATCGGTCAGACACAAGTCATAGCGGTTGGCCGCGAGCAGCGCCAGCGCTTCCGACTGCGTGGCCGCGCCGTGGGATTCAATACCCATGCGCGACAGCGTCATCGCCAGCAATTCGCGTATATCCGCCTCGTCATCCACGACCAGCACATGGCTCTTTGCGTTCATGTAACCGCCCTGCAAGTCAATGTAAACTGCGCACCGATAGTGCTTTCGACATATTCCAGCTCGGCGCCATTGGCCGCGCATAATTCACGCGCGATATACAAACCCAGGCCGGTGCCGCCCGGCGCGCTGGTAACAAACGGTTCGAACAGGCCACCGCGCACGGACGGCGGCACGCCCGGACCGTCGTCAATGACATCCAATTTTACCGCACGGCGGCCACGCACCCGCTGCGCCAGAATTTGCACGCTGCCGGCACGCCCGCGGCAATGGCGCAAGGCGTTGCGGCACAGATTCCACAGCACCTGGTTCAGATGCGTGCGGTCGAACTGCATCTGCAGATTGCCGTCGGCGCGCACCACGAAGATTCGCGATTCGGCTTGTTCCGTCTCCGTGAATTCCGCCACAAACTGGCGCACGAACGCCTCAACCCCTATGGTTTCCAGCAAGGCCGACTGACCCCGATTCAGACCCAGCACATCGTTTACCATGCGGTTCAAGCGCTGCGTGTTGTCATAAATAATGCGCAGGAGGCGGCGCGTGCCCGGCGAGGTCTCGGGTTCTTCGTTCAACAACTGCGCGGCATGGCTGATCGAGCCCAGCGGATTGCGGATTTCATGCGCAATATTCGCCGTGAGGCGGCCAATCGCCGCGAGTTTCATCTGCTGCGCCTGCTCGCGCACGCGTGTCAGATCCTCGAGAAATATCACCGTGTCGGCGCCAGGCTGCGGTCCGACCGGCACAAAGCGCAATCCGTAGCGGTCGTCCATGGACGCGGAATGGCCCGCATGCGCATAGGCATCCGATGTTCCCTCTCGCCAGCTGGCCAGGCGCGCCGCCAGCGTGGGGGCATACTCTGCCAACGGCAAATTGTCGCTCCCGTTGCGTGCGCCGAGCGCGCCCAAAAAAACTTCGGCCTGGGTATTGACCTGCCGCACCACACCGTCGCCGTCGACCACCAGCACGCCATCCGGCATGTCCTGAATCACCAACCGGTTCACTTCCGACAGATTGGCGACGTCGCTCGCGCGCTGCGCCGCGATTTCTTCGTTTTGCCGCGTCAGTTGGGCCAGTGTTTGCGCCACCAGCGCCGTCGCAAAATAACCGATGGCGAGAAATCCAACCTGAATGAACTGGGAGACGCTCTCCTGCAGGGTCAGCACCTCGTAGCCATGCTCCAGCAGCACGGCAATACTGGCCAGCGCCGCAAAAAACAGTGCCAGGCGCCCGCGGCTGATCAGACCTGCGCCCGCCAGCGTGGTCAACAGTAACAGCCCCAATCCGCTGCTCACGCCACGGCTCGCGTAGATCAACACGGTCAGAAACACGATATCCAATACTACCTGCACGGCGATTTGCACATTGAAGCGCCAACGGGTGCGCAGCGCCGCGATGCACGCCATGCCAAACAGCAGGTACAGTACAGCCACCTCGATGAACAGCTCGCGGTCATGGGTGCCCAACTGAAACGCGCTGTCCCCGTACAGCACGCCGCCGAGCAACACCAGCGCTGTCAGCAACCGGTAGATATTGAAATACAGCAGTGAACGCCAGAACGAGTCGGGATAGCCCGCCGCAACCGTGGCGCCGGTATCCGTGGTGCGGCGCGAACGCCGCTCCTCAAGCACCTTCATTGGCTGTCAGCGGTCGGGATCATGGCGCTGTCGGTGCTCGGCGCAACAGTAGAAGCGGCCACTCTGCAACAGGCTCTCACCGCGCGGCAGATAAATACCGCAATCGGCGCACCGGACCATTTTCTCCGCAGCAGCCTCATCATGAGGCCGGCCCTGGGCGCCGCGACGCGCCCTGGATCGCACGAACCAATACACCAGCAACACGCCCGCGATCAACAATAGGTACTTGCCCATAAGGCGCTGCCGATCTAAGAATATCAGGCGAGTCTGCCGCATTCCGCGGCCGCCGTCGAGTTCGCGCTTGCCGGTGTGGGCGCAGGACGCCGCGGGTGCTCCGGCACCATCAGTTGCGCGGCTTCCATGGCAATTCCGCGCGCCAGCAATTGGTCGGGGTGAGAGGGTTCGAACCTCCGACTCCTGCGTCCCGAACGCAGTACTCTACCAGGCTGAGCTACACCCCGATTTGAAACGCATCACGTACAACCACATCGCCGCGGGCAGTGTCCGGGAGCCACAGAAAAAAACACGCGGCCGCGCCGCGCTGATCTCGTCTTTCATTTGACACCGCCTGCCACCGCAAACGCACTGCATTACCCGGGCCAATCAATACGTTCGCGATACTGCAAAGTCGGTTAATTGTATCAGAAAATCCCGTTGCGGGCTGGGCGCAAGCCCGTGCAGTGCCTCAGCGGCAAGACCTGCCTCGGCACACGCGCATTGCCGCGCATAGTCCAGTGCGCCGGTCTCCCGAATCGCCTGCAATACGGTCGGCAACTCATCGATTCCGCCCGCCTCGATTGCCCGGCGCACGGCCGCCACCTGCGCCGGCGTGCCTCGGCGCATCGCGTGGATCAGGGGCAACGTCGGCTTGCCCTCGGCAAGATCGTCGCCGACATTCTTGCCGATGACGGCGTGGTCGCCGCTGTAATCCAGCACGTCGTCAATCAACTGAAACGCGGTGCCGAGATGCGCACCGTAACGCGCCATGGCCGCTTCCGCCGTCGCGTCGGCGCCCGCCAACAGTGCGCCGATACGCGTCGCCGCCTCGAACAGTTTCGCGGTTTTGCACCGTATCACCTGCAAATATGCCGCTTCTTCGATGTCGGGATTGCGGCAATTCATGAGTTGCAGCACCTCGCCTTCCGCAATTATGTTGGTCGCCTCGGCCAACACTTCAAGGATGCGCATGCTGCCGGCTTCAACCATCATCTGAAAGGCGCGCGAGTACACGAAGTCACCCACCAGCACGCTCGCTGCATTGCCAAAAAGCGAGTTGGCAGTGGGTTGCCCGCGGCGCATTGCCGATTCGTCGACAACGTCGTCATGCAGCAATGTCGCGGTATGAATAAATTCGACTACCGCCGCCAGTTGATGATGCGCCGTGCCGCGATAGCCGTGAGCGCCGGCCGACAGCACCACCAGCGCAGGCCGTAGCCGCTTGCCGCCGCCGGCGATGATGTGCTCGGCAACCTGCTCGATAAGCGCCACGCCCGAATGCAGCCTGGAGCGGATGACGCAGTCTACCGCCTGCATATCCGCGGCAATAAACTCGCGGATGACTTCAATGGACACAATTTGCACCGCGAAAACTGCACATGATACCGTATCCCGCCGTGACCTTGTCCCGTCCCGTCTTGCTACAACAGGCGCCAGGCTGTCAAAAATCAGACACAATTCAAGCGAGTGTCGATATTCGCCTTGCGGCACGCACTTTTGACACCGCCTCGCATTTTTCGTAGAATGCGGGGTTTTCCGGGTTGCAGGCATCGGCGCGAATGTTCGTGTATCCGGCCTGCCCAGAACGGGGTTACACATGTACGCGGTCGTAAAAACAGGCGGCAAACAGTACCGGGTTAGCAGTGGTCAAAAAGTCCTGGTAGAACAATTACTTGCGGACGTCGGTGCCGAGGTGGTTCTGGATCAGGTATTGGCGGTTGGAGAAGGTGAATCGGTCAGACTGGGCAAGCCGCTGCTGGCCGGTGCGACAGTAACCGCCAAAGTGGTGGCGCACGGGCGCGGTGACAAGGTGCATATTTTCAAAATGCGCCGCCGCAAACACTATCGTAAACAGCAGGGGCATCGCCAGAACTACACCGAGCTGGAAATTACCGGCATCAACGGTTAACCCCTGCACGCATAAGGAATTGCACCATGGCACATAAGAAGGCAGGCGGCAGCTCACGCAACGGCCGCGACTCGGAATCCAAACGACTGGGTGTCAAAGCCTTCGGCGGTGAACTGATCCCTGCGGGCAGCATCATCGTCAGGCAGCGCGGCACGCGCATGCACGCCGGCGACAATGTCGGCATGGGGCGCGATCACACGCTTTTCGCGAAGGTGACCGGACGTGTCGACTTCACCAGAAAAGGCCCGCAAAACCACACGTTTGTACGCGTGCTGCCGGCCTGATCCGGCACCAACGCCGGCTACAAGCCCTGTCGCCGACAGGGCTTTTTGTTTTTGGCCCCGCTGACACAGCGACTGACGTATGCTAACACCATGAAATTCATCGATGAATCCACCATAGAGGTGCACGCGGGCAAGGGCGGCGATGGTGTCGCCAGCTTCCGGCGTGAAAAATTCATACCCTTCGGTGGTCCCGACGGCGGTGACGGTGGACGCGGGGGCAGCATTTACGCCATAGCCGACAGCAACATCAACACGCTTATAGATTATCGCTATGCGCGCATTCACCGCGCGAAGAACGGCGAAAAGGGCCGCGGTGCCGATTGTTACGGACGGGGCGCCGACGACATCGAATTGCGCATGCCCGTGGGTACCGTGATCACCGACGCAGAAAGCGGCGAGCAGATCGCAGACCTGGCCCGCCATCAGCAACGCGCGCTCATCGCGCGCGGCGGCAAAGGCGGCATCGGCAACCTGCATTTCAAATCCAGCACCAACCGCACGCCGCGCCAGTTCACGCGCGGCGACCCGGGCGAAAGCCGCATGCTCAAGCTGGAACTGAAGGTGCTGGCGGATGTGGGACTGCTCGGCATGCCCAACGCGGGAAAATCCACCCTGATTCGTGCGGTATCGGCGGCCAAGCCCAAAGTCGCGGACTATCCCTTCACCACGCTGCACCCCAACCTCGGCGTGGTTCGCGCCAACATGAACCGCAGTTTTGTCATTGCCGACATACCCGGCCTGATCGAGGGCGCGGCAGAAGGCGCCGGATTGGGGCACCAGTTTCTGCGCCATCTGGCGCGCACGCGACTGCTGCTGCACCTGATCGACATGGCACCGCTGGAGACGGACGCTGATCCTGTGCGCGACGCCAGGGCCATCGTTGCCGAACTGCGCAAGTACGACGAGGCGCTCTACAGGAAGCCCCGCTGGCTGGTGCTGAACAAGGCCGATTTGCTGGACGATGATACGCGCGAAAAGCTCACCACGAGCGTCGTCCGGCGCTTGCGCTGGAAAGGTCCGGTATTCGTGATTTCGGCGATTTCGGGCGCGGGATGCAACGAATTGGTGCAGGCGGTCATGGCCTATCTGGACGCCCTGCCCAATGCGGCAACACCGGGCGGCCCGCACGATCGCGCGGCCGTAACCGCCTGACGCAGCACGCCGCCATGACCTCCCCGCTGAAGACCGCCCGACGCCTGGTGGTCAAAGTCGGTTCCAGCCTGGTGACCAATCAGGGACAGGGCCTGGATCGGGCCGCGCTTGCACGCTGGGCGGCGCAGATCGCGCAGTTGCGCAAACTGAACCGCGAGGCGGTGCTGGTTTCGAGCGGCGCCATTGCCGAAGGCATGCAGCGGCTGGGCTGGCGCAAGCGGCCGCACGCGGTCAACGAATTGCAGGCCGCCGCGGCGGTGGGGCAAATGGGCCTCGCGCAAGCCTACGAATCCTGCTTTCGCGAACATGGCCTGTTGACCTCGCAGATTTTGCTGACTCACGATGATTTGTCCGATCGCAAGCGTTACCTCAATGCGCGCTCCGCGTTGCGCACGCTGCTGAGCCTGGGCGTGATTCCCGTCATCAACGAGAACGACACGGTCGCCACCGATGAAATCCGGGTGGGCGACAACGACACCCTGGCCTCGCTGGTCACCAATCTGGTCGAAGCCGATGCGTTGATTATTCTTACCGATCAAACGGGCCTGTTCAGCGCGGATCCGCGCCGCAATACCGATGCCACGCTGATTGCCGAGGCAGATGCCGGCGATCCGGCCCTGGAAAAAATGGCCGGGGGCGCCGGCAGCGCAATCGGTCTGGGCGGCATGCTGACCAAAATCACCGCCGCGCAGCGCGCCGCTCGCGGCGGCGCCCACACCCTGATCGCCTCGGGACACGAGCCCGACGTGCTGGTGCGAATCGCGCAGGGCGAGCGCATTGGCACGCTGCTGCTGGCGAAGTCGGCCACGCTCGCGGCGCGCAAGCAGTGGCTCGCCGATCACTTGCAACTGCGCGGGCAGCTGACGCTCGACGCCGGCGCGGTGAAGGCGCTGCAATCGGGCGGCAAGAGCCTGCTGCCCATTGGCGTGTACGCGGTTTCAGGCGATTTTGGCCGCGGCGAAGTGGTGAGTTGCCACGATGCATCCAACCGCGAAATCGCGCGCGGCCTGATCAACTACAGCGCCGCGGAAACACGGCGCATCCTGCGCACGCCGTCCGGCGAAATCGAGGCCAAGCTGGGCTACGTCGGCGAGGCCGAACTGATCCACCGCGACGACCTGGTACTACTGTAGATCGCGCTCGCGAACCGTCATTCGGATGGCGGTCGTTCCGGGCCGTATTTCAGGTTGTTCAAAATCACCTTCAGCGGCAGCGTCGAGGTACGGCTCGAAGTCCAGCAAAAATAGTCGTGGCGCAGCGCGAAGTGGTAGCCGTTGATCTCGCGCCCCCGGATCTCGCGCCAGCCCGGATTGCGCGCACGTGACCACTGGCCGTCCGCATGGCCAAAAGCGTAAATGCGATACTCACGCGTCTTGCAGCGTATGCCTTCAAACGACACATTGGTGGCGCCGCCCCCGCTTTTTACCACCAGCGTATAGCGCACCACGTCGTCCTCGCCCACCGATACCGATGCGGCATCGACGAAGTAGCGATTGGCGGTGTTCGAACCCAGATCAAATGGCAGCAGATTATCCGGCTTGGGATGGGGCGGCAGCCGGGTTTGCAGTTCCGTCCACGGCTTTTTCTCCTGATCCAGTTCGTAGTCCCACGCCTTCCATTGCGCCGCGCCGGGCAACGCCGCCAGCATCGCGACGATCAACGTGCAGCACTGGCACAGGCGCAGGGGTGTCATATTAAAAATTCAATAAAAACAGATACTTACGTTAAATCCTGCAGCAGGGCAGCAAGGCTGGCCGGCGCCACCGGATCAACTGTTGACCGGTAGATGGGATGATCAACGCCAAAGGCCAGCGCCGCGCCGGATTGCAGCGCGCGCTTCATGGCGTCATTCAATTCAAACCGCAGGAAATGCACGGAAGCCGTCTTGTCTTCGGTCGAACGATCCAGATCCTCGTCGGCGATGGCATACACCGATTCGTGGCCGGCAACGCGTGCCCATACCTTGTCTTCTATGCCGACGAGCTGCGCCAGCATGCGCTGGCGTTCCTCCACTTCCGGGTACTCGATCATCATGGTCGCCTTCCAGTTGCTGCCATCGGGAATCAGCGGATTGTAGGCTTCGAGTTCGCTTTGAATACCCGCCTCCTCGAAAATTTTCTCCACGCGCAACATTTCCTGCACCTGATAGCGCATGGTCAGTTCGTCTTCGAAGATCAGTGTGATATTGGCCCCCAGACTCACGGTCCGCGCTTTCTTGTGGTCGATGACCCGTGCGCGAAAATCGTTGCGCACCCGGGCGTAGGCTTCCAGGGTCATCAGGCTGTCGCGGGTAATTTTGGGCATATCAATCCGTGGCGGTGCTCGGTGTCTCTTATAGTCCGTAGGCAATGCGCAGCAACGTCACCGGATGCTGCTTTTCGGCCTTGCTGCCGGCGTCGCTCTCGCTGATCCCCTGCTGAATATGCCGCCCGGCAATGGCGCAATCGGAACTGATGTAGTCGGGTTTTGCGTCATTCATCATCCTGAACACCGGTCGCCCGATCTTCATCGAGTTTTCGTAATATTCGCTTTTTACGCCCCAGGTGCCATCGTGGCCCGCGCAACGCTCGACAGTTGTCACGTCGGTGCCGGGTATCTTCTCCAGCATTTCGCGCGTTTTCTGACCCATGTTCTGCACCCGCAGATGACAGGGAATATGATATGACACCCTGCCCAGCGGCGACTTGAAATCGGTTTTCAGCAAGCCATCCTTCTGCCGCATCACGAAATATTCGAACGGGTCATACATGGCCTCGGCCACCGCCTTGACATCAGCATCCTCCGGGAACATCAGCGGCAGTTCCTGTTTGAACATCAGCGCACAGGACGGCACCGCGGCGAGAATGGCGTAGCCCTCGCGCGCGAGCCGTGCCAGCACCGGGATGTTGATGGCCTTGTTGCGCGCGACGGCCTCAAGATCGCCCAGTTCCAGCTTGGGCATGCCGCAGCAGGCCTCTTTCTCCACCAGCTTCGCCGGAATTTCGTTGTGCGCCAGTATCTTCAGCAGATCATGGCCGATGCCCGGCTCGTTGTAGTTGATATAGCAGGTCGAATAGATCGCAACCTTGCCCGGCGTTGTGGCACCGTCACGCACTGCGAATGAGGCATCGGCGCGCGCGGTGCTGCGAAATTTCGCGCTGTCGTATTCGGGCAGCACCCTTTGTTTATGCACGCCGAGCATGCTGTCCATCAAGCCGCGCGCGGCGCTGTTCTTGTTGACGGCGTTCACCACCTGCACCACCACCGGGATCGACGCGAGCTTGCCCATGGCATCGGTGCTCGACAACAGCTTGTCCCGGAAGCCAACCCCGCCCTTTCTGAATTTGACCGCCTTGGCGCGCAGCATCAGATGCGGGAAATCCACGTTCCAGTCGTGCGGCGGCACGTACGGACACTTGGTCATATAACACATGTCGCAGAGGTAGCATTGGTCCACCACCTTGCCGAAATCCGCTTTCGCCACACCATCGACTTCCAGCGTGGAACTGTTGTCGATCAGGTCGAATAACGTCGGAAATGCGGTGCACAGGCTCACGCAGCGGCGGCAGCCGTGGCAAATATCAAAGACACGTTCCAGCTCCTTGTCCAGCGCGGATTCGTCGTAAAACGCAGGAGATTTCCAGTCGAGCGCGTGGCGTGTCGGCTTCTCCAGACTGCCTTCTTTAACGGTGATGGCCATGGGATCGTCAGTCAAGAGGCGTGAGGCGAAAAAAATGAGGGGTGGCCATTACGCCTTACCCCTCACGTTTCATGCCTCACGTATTATTAGTCTGCCAGCGCGTCCAATGCTTTCTGGAAGCGGTTGGCGTGCGAGCGCTCGGCCTTGGCCAGCGTTTCAAACCAGTCGGCGATTTCGCCGAAGCCTTCGTCGCGCGCGGTCTTGGCCATGCCCGGGTACATGTCGGTGTACTCGTGCGTCTCGCCGGCTACTGCCGCCTTCAGGTTATTGCGCGAGCTGCCGATCGGCAAATCGGTGGCAGGGTCGCCAATGGCTTCCATGTGCTCCAGATGGCCATGCGCATGCCCGGTTTCGCCTTCTGCGGTTGAACGAAACAATGCCGCAACATCATTCTGGCCTTCCACGTCCGCCTTCGCTGCGAAATACAGGTAACGGCGATTGGCCTGTGATTCACCGGCAAACGCTGCCTTGAGGTTGCCGTGCGTTTTCGATCCTTTGAGGTTCATAACATTCTCCTTTAAAAACAATTATTTAAAACATTCTCTTGGACGATCCGTGAGACGGAACGGCAATACCGAATGCGCGCTACTCACGCCCTATACGATACCCTGACAGACACTTTGGACTTGATCTAATAAGTGGATTGAATATAAAAGGTCACCGTCTGTTTGTCAAACATGGTGACCGGCCACGCTGCTGCAACCTGTCTGCCCGTTGTTCGTGATGCGACTGGCCACCGTGCGGCGGCGACTGCCGGAAACCGCGTCAGCCGCGCTCCTCCGCCGCGCCACGCGCGATGCGCCTTAGCGGAACGTCCTCGTTGCGGCGGCGCGACCGCGCATTGTGCGTGCGCTCCAGATAGCGCACCAACTCCGCCAAAGCACGCTGATACACTTCGCGCTTGAATTCGACCACGGCTTCGGTCGGCACCCAATAATCGTTCCAGCGCCAGGCATCGAATTCGGGTTTTTCCGTCGCGCGCAAACAGACATCGGTATCGCGGCCAACCAGCCGCAGCAAAAACCAGATTTGTTTTTGGCCGCGGTAATTACCGCGCCACTCGCGGCGTATCCATCGGTCCGGTACTTCATAGCGCAGCCACTCGCGCGTGCGGCCGAGGATTTTGACGTGCTCCTGGCGCAACCCGACCTCTTCATGCAGTTCGCGATACATGGCAACTTCCGGCGACTCGCCCGGATTGATGCCGCCTTGCGGAAACTGCCAGGAGTGCTCACGCACCCGCTTACCCCAAAATACTTCGTTCTTTGAGTTGCAAAGAATGATGCCTACATTGGGGCGGTACCCATCGCGGTCTATCACGATCTCGACCCCACAAATTCATCCGTTGCGCCGATTCTTCCACAAATTGGGCGCGAATGAAAGCACGGGCACGCGCTAAATTATCAGGGCGTTATCATCGTGACGGTTCATCTTGCGCAAGCCCGCGACAAAGCGGTCAAATTCCAGTTCATAACGCATTTCCAGCGCGCCGGCGCGCTCCTCCAACGTGCTCCAGCTTACCGGTCCTGCCGCATCCCGGAAGCCGAAAACGATCACGTTGCCCAGCTTCTCCGCGGGCAGACACAGGGTGCCGGCGGGAAACGCCTGCTCAATGCGTTTCAGCGTGTCGTTAAAGGCGCGGTCACCGCCCCACAGATTCACCACCAGCATGCCGCCCGGGTTCAGGCGCGCGCGGCAATTGCGGTAGAACGCCAGCGTCGACACCGCCTCCACGTGCGACTTACCATCATAGCCATCCGCCATGATGAGGTCCGCGTGCACATCCGGCCGCGACACAAACTCCGCGCCGTCACCCACGATCACCTCGAAACGCGCATTGTTTTCCGGCACCTCAAAATAGCGCTGGGCCACGGTCAACACGCGCTCACTGATCTCGATCACACGTATGATCGTGTCCGGCATGTGTTGATAAACATACTTTGCCACCGAGCCGCCACCGAGGCCGATCATCAGTACGGATTTCGGCGCCTCGTTAAACAGCAGGAATCCCATCATGCTGCGCGTGTAGGACAGTTCCAGCTCGTTGGGCGCGGCGATGCGCATGGCGCTCTGAATGGTATCGCTGCCGATGTGCAGTGAACGCACGCCGAATTTTTCGCTGATGTAGACGGTTTCTTCGTCATCCGCGGGCTTGCGGATGCGCCAACTCCCTGACAGATTCATGATTTCCGGCGGATCGTTTTCCATGTCCGGTAGAATACGATTTTTTTTCAGCGGTTGACAGCCATGCGCGCTTCGAAATACTTTTTGTCCACGCTCAAAGAAGCGCCTTCGGAGGCTGAGGTCGTCAGCCACCAGTTGATGCTGCGCGCGGGGCTGATCAAACGTCTGACCAGCGGGGTCTACACCTGGATGCCGCTGGGTCTGCGCGTTTTGCGCCGCGTGGAAAAAATCCTGCGTGAAGAACTGGAGCGCAGCGGCGCGATCGAATTGTCCATGCCTGCGGTGCAGCCGGCCGAGCTGTGGATCGAATCCGGCCGCTGGGAACAATACGGTCCCGAGCTGCTGCGCCTCAAGGACCGCCACGACCGCGATTTCTGTTTTGGTCCCACGCATGAGGAAGTCATCAGCGACGTGGTTCGCCGCGAGGTCAAAAGTTATCGCCAGCTGCCGCTGAATTTTTACCAGATTCAGACCAAATTCCGCGACGAAATCCGCCCGCGTTTTGGCGTGATGCGCGGGCGCGAGTTTGTGATGAAGGACGCGTATTCGTTTCACGCGTCGTATGACGATCTGCAGACGACCTACCGCGAAATGTACGATTGCTACTCGCGCATCTTCACGCGGCTGGGGCTCAAGTTTCGCGCGGTGGCCGCTGACACGGGATCCATCGGTGGCACCGGCTCGCACGAGTTTCACGTGCTTGCCGACTCCGGCGAAGATGCCATTGCCTACTGCCCCGATTCCGACTACGCCGCCAATGTGGAACTGGCGCAAGCGGTTGCACCGCAGACGCCGCGCCCGGCGCCCCAGCATGCCATGCACAAAGTACGCACGCCGGGCGTCAAGACCATCGCCGAACTGTGCACCTTCCTGAAGGTGCCGGCACAACACACGGTGAAGGCCGTGGTGGTCGACGGCGCCGATGGACAACCAGCGCTGCTGATGGTGCGCGGCGATCATGAACTGAATCTGATCAAGGCGGGCAAGCTGCCGCAACTTAAGAGCCCGGTCGCGTTTTCCTCGCCGCAAGCCATCCGTGGCGCGTTTGGCGCGGACCCTGGTTCGCTGGGTCCGGTCGGCTTCAACGGCGCCATCATCGCCGATCACGCGGTCGGCGCGATGGCCGATTTTGTCATCGGCGCGAACGAAAACGACCAGCACTACACCGGCGCCAACCTCGGCCGCGATTTTCCCGAGCCACAGTTTGCCGACATCCGCAATGTGCTGTCCGGCGACGCCAGCCCCGATGGCAAAGGCAAGCTTGAAATCTGCCGTGGTATTGAAGTCGGCCACATTTTCCAGTTGCGCACCAAGTATGCGAAAGCACTGAATCTGGCCTTCCTCGACGAAGCCGGCAAATCGCAGATCATGGAAATGGGCTGCTACGGCATCGGCGCGACCACCGCGTTCTTCATGGGACTGCTCGGCCTGGTCAACAACGAC
>CADECM010000071.1:5648-32995 GCA_902825845.1 uncultured beta proteobacterium | reverse complement strand
TTGATCACTTGCGCCCAACGTGCGAGTTCCGCGCGGATGTATTGATCGAAGTCTGCGCGCGTGGTGGGCGCGACTGTGATGCCCAGTTCATACAGCCGTTGCTGCACGTCTTTCATGCCCAGCACCGCGGTCAGGTCCGTTCGAATTTTTTCGAGTACCGGCACCGGGGTGCCGGCCGGTGCACAGGCGCCGTACCACGATTGCACGACGTAGCCGGGGAAGCCCGACTCCTGCACGGTCGGTACCTTGGGCATTTGCGCGGCGCGGCTTTCACTGGTGACCGCCAGCGGCCGCAGCCGACCGGATTGCACATAGGCTACGGTGACGGGGAGATTGGAGCTGTTGATCGGCACCTGTCCGCCGATGGTGTCGGCGATGGCCTGCGCGCCGAGCTTGTACGGGACGTTGAGGATGTCGACCTTCGCCAGCAGTTTGAGCCACTCCACCGACAATTGCGGTGAGACGCCCGGCAGGCCCGACGAGTAGCTCAGTTTGCCGGGGTGCGCTCTGGCGTAAGTGATCAGGTCCTGCACCGTGCGAACCGGCAGTGACGGGTGCACGGTAAAAATGTTGGGCATGTTGCCGATGCGTGTGATCGGCGCGAAATCGCGCGCCTGATCGTAAGGCACGCTTTTGTAGAGCGACACGGCAATTGCATTGGAGCCCACATTACACTGAAGCAGGGTAAGGCCATCCGGTGCCGCCTTGGCCACGTATGCTGTGCCCAACACGCCGGCGACGCCGACACGATTTTCGACGACGACCTGCTGGCCCCATGTTCGCGTCAAGCGATCGGCCAGCAGGCGCGCGACGATGTCGGGTGAAGACCCCGCGCTGTAGGGGACAATGTAGCGCACCGTTTTGGCGGGAAAGCCCGTGGCTGTAGTTTGGGCGTGCAGGGTCGCCGGCAATAGCGCTGCTGCAACAACACACACAAGGGTCTGGCGTGGTTCGGAGATTCGTTGCATTGGCGCTCCTGGATGTCTGCGTTACAGAACGATGGCCCGTGCCGGTGATGCGCCAATTTATACGCGTCCAATGACAGCGTCAAATCGCGATACGCGCCCCGCGTTTAATGTATAACCTATTGATTTTATTGATATTTATGTCCGGGAAAAACCGCCATGCCAGGGCAACGCTTTTCAATTAGCATGGTGGGCGAAACGTTTCGCCATCGGAGAACCCATGCGTTTTGTCCATATCGTCGCCCTGCTTGCGGTTGCACAGTACTTCGTATTCGGATTCCTTGTCGGCAGAGCCCGGGTGCGCTATGGCGTGAAGGCGCCCGCCGTATCCGGCCACGAGAATTTTGAACGTGTGTTCCGGGTGCAGATGAACACTTTGGAGCAGCTGGTTGGCTTTCTGCCTGCACTTTACATTGCCAGCCTGTACTGGTCGGGATTGCTGGTCGCGGGTATCGGTGCCGTCTATCTTATTGGACGACTGGTCTACCGCCAGGCCTACATCGCGGATCCCTCCGGACGCCAGATCGGCTTCCTGCTTACGGTCATACCGACGAGTACCTTGCTTGTGTTGGGCCTGGTTGGCGCTGTCTTCAGCCATTAAGCGGGGCCCGCGAATTGCCCGGTGGTGGTGCGGGCGAACGTCAATCTTCAATACCAACGCCAATGACCGTGCCAGTGTTTTTCAGAAATGCCAGCGCGTTCCGTCGCTGGTTGCAGGCCCATGCCGCAACAGCAACGACGTTGATGGTTGGCTTTTACAAGGTTGGTTCCGGACGATCCAGCCTGACGTGGTCGGATGCTGTCGACGAAGCCCTGTGCTTTGGCTGGATCGATGGCGTGCGCAAGGGTATCGACGATACGTCGTATGTGATTCGATTTTCGCCACGCAAACCCACGTCAATCTGGAGCGCAATAAACATCGCCAAGGTCAAAAAATTGCAGGCCGAGGACCGCATGACGCCAGCCGGCAGCAAGGCCTACGCACATCGCAAGGCTGAGAAATCCCGGGTCTATGCGTATGAACAAGCAGCAACGGCCGAGCTGTCGCCGAAGGAGCTGAGCGCCTTCCGGCGCCGCAAGGCGGCCTGGACTTTCTTCGAGGCCACGCCGCCGGGTTACAGGAAGGTGGTTCTGCACTGGGTGACTACCGCAAAGAAAGTCGAAACCAGAGCAACCCGGCTGGCCTTGCTGATTGAAGCGTGTGCCACCGGGACGCGGCTGCGGTAACGTGAGCGGCCTTATCTCCGCTTGTCTCGCCATGCGCGGGCGACGTCAAAATTCTGGAGCCATCCCATGCCCGAACGCGAACCCGGCCCCGCCCGGGCAGGTGCGCTGATCTACGCGAAGCACGTCGATGCGCTGGTGGCGTTCTATCGGGCGGTGCTGGGCATGACCGTTGTCCATTCCACGGCAGACCTTGCGGTGCTGGCCTCTCCAGACGCGCAACTGGTCATTCACACGCACCCGCGATCCGTCGCGGAACACATCACCATCACCGCTCCACCTGAACTGCGCGACCGCACGGCGATCAAGCTGTTCTTTACGGTGGACAGTCTGGCGTCATCCCGCGCGCAAATAGCGCAGCTTGGCGGCGTGGTGCTGCCGGAGATCTGGTCGGGGCCGCGCTTCAGGGTCTGCAATGTTGCTGATCCGGAGGGCAATATCTTTCATATCAGGGAACTGACGCCCTGATCCAGGTCGATTTTCACATTGCCGCTGCCGGCACGATCAATTCGCCGTCACCTTGACCGCCTTCACCAGTTTCCCCCAACGCGCCAGATCCGTCCGGATCACGTCGGTGAATTCTTCGGGCGACATCGGCGCCGGTTCGGCGCCCTGCGCGCGGATGAATTTCACGTACTCGGCGCTGTTGACGACGCGGGTGATTTCCTGGTGCAGGCGCTGCAGCACGGGTTGCGGTGTCTTGGCGGGCGCCACGATGCCGAGCCACTGCGACACATTGAAGCCCTTCAGGCCCTGCTCGTCCATCGTCGGCAGATCGGGCAATACCGGCGAGCGCTTGATTGGCGTGACGCCGATGCCGCGGATCTTGCCCGCCTTGATGAACGGCGCGGCATTGGTGACGCTGGTGCACAACACTTCAGTGTGCCCGGCGATGGTGTCGACCATCGCCGGCGTGCCGCCCTTGTAGGGGATGTGCAGCATCTTGATGCCCGCCTGGCTCAGGAAGAGCTCGGTGCACAAATGCGGCGTGCTGCCGACGCCCGCCGAGGCAAAGCGCAGTTCGCCGGGTCGAGACTTGGCCAGCGCGATGAGTTCTTTCATGTTCTTCGCCGGCACCGACGGGTGCACCACGATGATGTACGGCGCCAGCGCCACCATCGCCACCGGCGCAAAGTCGCGCAGCGTGTCGTAGCCGAGCTTGGGATACACATAGGGCGCGATGGTCAGCGCGCCGGTCACACCCACCAGCAGGGTGTAGCCGTCCGGCGGCGACTTCGCCACCATGTCCGAGCCGATGGTGCCCGCCGCGCCGGCGCGGTTGTCGAAAATCACCTGCTGGCCGAGCGGCGTGGACAGGCGTTGCGCCAGCGCGCGGCCGAGCACGTCGTTTACGCTGGTGCCGGCGGGGTAGGGCAACACCATGCGGATGGGCTTGGACGGGTAGCTTTGCGCACCTGCGATAGCCGGCGCCGCGCATAGCGCAATGGCCGCCATCATGTTTCTGGTTACTCTCACGGCTTCTCCTCGAATTCTTTGTGGGAAAAGGCTGAATCATAAACGCCCCGGCGCTTGTCTGCTTTGACGAACAGGGTGGCTGCGCGACGCGATTGTCCGGCATAATCGCGCGATCATTATTGCCGGGGACCCGTCATGTCTTTTCAATGCATCAAGGTTGACGTCAGCGACTACATTGCCGTGGTCACCATGGACCGCCCGCCGGTCAACGCGCAGAACGCGCAATTTCGCGAGGAGATCATCGAGGCGTTCGATTCGTTCAGCGACCGCGACGACGTGCGCGTGGCCATCCTGACGGGCGCCGGCAAGGTGTTCTGCGCGGGTGCGGACATCAAGGAGCGCATCGGTCTGGTGAAAAAGCCGGGCGACTACTGGCGCCACAATCGCGGTGCGCGCGAGTATGCCAACGCGATCCGTGAGTGCAAAAAGCCGGTGATCGCCGCGGTGAACGGCGCCGCGCTGGGCGCGGGCTTCGGCGTGATGTCGGCCTGCGACATCATGCTGGCGTCCGACAACGCAACCTTCGGCATGCCGGAGATCGACGTCGGGCTGGCCGGCGGCTGCGCGTTTATTTCGCGCCTGTTCAGCAAATCGCGCGGGCGGCGCATTGTATTCACCGGCGAGCGTTTTTCAGCGGCGGAGTTGTACCGGCTGGGTGTGATCGAATGGTGCGGGCCGCGCGAGCAGCTGATGGAGGAGGCGATGAAAATTGCACGCAACATCGCATCCAAGAGTCCGCTCGCCATCAAGCTCGCCAAGGAAGCCTACAACGTGGTCGAGAACATGCCGCAGCGCGACGGCTATCGCTTCGAACAGAACATCACCGAGCAGCTCTCGCACACCGAAGACGCGCGCGAGGCACAGCGCGCGTTTGCCGAGAAACGCAAGCCCGTGTTCAAGGGGCGGTAGCGATGGAGCCGCGCCGCGCCGTCTATACCCACGCCCAACTCACGCGCCTGTTCAATCCGCGCAGCGTAGCGATCTACGGTGCCTCGCCCAATGCGGCGTCACTGGGCGCGCGCACCATCGCCAACATGGCGAAGTATCAGGGCAAGTTCATCCGCATCAACCCGCGCTACGACAAAATCGGTGACGAACCCTGTTACCCGTCGGTGGCCGCTGCGCCGGAAAAGCCCGATTGCGCGGTGTTCTGCATGCCGCGCGACGGCATCGAGGCCGCGCTCATCGATTGTGCCGACAGCGGCGTGGGCGGCGCGGTGATTTTCGCCTCCGGCTACACCGAAACGGGCGTGCCCGAACACGTTGCCGAGCAGGCACGGCTGACGGCCATCGCGCGCGAGGCCGGCATCCGGGTCATCGGTCCCAATACGCTGGGGTTCGTCAATTTCACGACGACCGCGATGGTGTCGTTTGCGTCGGCGGAGCTGGAAGTCAACCGGCCACGCGGACCGGGCGTGGGCATTGTCAGCCAGTCGGGGGCGGTCGGCTTTGCGCTGGGGCAATCCGAGCGGCGCGGCGTGAATCTGAGCCATGTGCTGACCTTTGGCAACGGCGCCGATGTGCATATCGCGGATGAAATCGCGTTTCTCGCCGGTGATCCGGACTGTGCGGCAATCGCGTGTTTATTCGAAGGCATGCCGCACCCGCTGCAGTTGCTGGAAGCGGGCGAGATGGCGTGGAAAGCCGGCAAGGCAGTCGTCATTTGCAAACTGGGACAGGGCAAGGCGGCGGCTACGGCTGCGTTGTCGCATACGGGTTCGCTCGCCGGCTCAACACAGGCGTACATGGCCTTGTTCGAGCGGGCCGGATTCATCGTGGTGCCGGCGGTTGAGCACTTGATCGAAACCGCTGCATTTTTCGCCAAGGTGGGGCGGCCCAGGTCGCGCGGTGTCGCAGCGCTCGGCGCCTCGGGCGGCGCGCTGATCGCCGCTGCCGATGCCGCCGAAGCGCACGGCGTGCCCATGCCGCAGCCGCCGCAGGACATGCTGCAGCGCCTGCGCCCGTTTGTGCCCGAGTATGGCGCGCTGCGTAACCCGTGCGATCTGACCGCGATGATGGTGCGCGACAACAACATCGCCGGCCAGGCGGTGGAGGCGATGCTGACGGGCGACACCTATGGCGCGATGGTGGCGCCGCACAGCAGCCTGAGTCAGGGTAGCCTGCCGCGCGCGCTGGGCATGGCCGAGGTCGGCAAGCGGCTGGGCAAGCCGGTGTGCTTCAGTTTTTCCGGCGGCTGGATCGGTGGACCCGGCATGTTCGAGTCGGAAATGAATCCGCACCTGCAGTGCTTTCAGTCGGTTGACCGATGCTTTGCGACGTTGGCGGCGTGGCATAAACGCGAGGACCGGTTGCTCGATTTCGAAAAGCACGGACCGCGCAAGCGCGCGCGCGTATCGCCTGCCGGCGCGACGGAAACCGCAGCGCGGTTGATGGCCGCTTCGAACAGCCAGACGCTGACCGAGCGCGAAGCCAAGGCGGTGCTGGCCGCATACGGCGTGCCGGTGGTGCAGGAACAACTGGTGCAATCGGCGCGCGAGGCGGCCACTGCGGCGCAAAAGCTGGGGTTCCCGGTTGCGCTGAAAGTGGAGTCTCCCGACCTGCCGCACAAGACCGAGGCCGGGGTGATACGGCTGAATCTGAACTCTGTCGCAGCGGTGGAAGCGGCCTACGATGACGTTATGGCCAATGCCGGCAAGGCAGCCCCCAAAGCGCGCATCAACGGCGTGTTGGTGCAGCCGATGGTGCCCCCGGGATTGGAGATCATGGTCGGTGCGCGCATCGACCCCTTGTTCGGACCACTGATCGTGGTGGGTTTGGGCGGAATCTTCGTGGAACTGCTCAAGGACACGGCGCTGGAGCTCGCACCCGTGACAACGCGCGAGGCGCGCAACATGCTGGAAAGCCTTAAAGGCGCCGCATTGTTCGATGGTTTCCGCGGCGGGGCGGCGGTCGACCTCGATGCGCTCAGTGCAATCATCGTGCGGCTGTCCGAGTTCGCGGCAGATCACCGTGACACGGTCACCGAACTCGATGTCAATCCGCTGATTTGCACCGGCAACCGGATTGTTGCGGTGGATGCGCTCATCGTGCGCGGCGTCCGGTAATTCCCCTATCGTCGACACACCTTTTGCGCGAAATCCGCATCAGGGAATATTGCGCCGCCGCCTGGTGTTGGCGCACTTGGAGCGACAGAACCGCTTAACGTTTTGGGGTGGGTTCTGCGGTCCTGAAACCGGAATGGCCCCGGGGCACTTGTGGCAATCAGAAAAAACTCGGCGCCTGTATAAATTAACCGCGGTAAAAGGAGGCTTTAATGAAAGTATCTGCGCATGCTTTATTGCCGAGTCTTGCTGCCGTCGTGCTTGCGCTGTCAGCGGGGGTGGCAGGGGCCGACGACAAGGACAACAGGAGAGGGCCGATGACGCTACAGGTCAGGCTTTCAGGCTTTGCCGAAGTGCCCACGGTTTCCACCAAGGGTACTGGCTCGTTCAAGGCGACGATTGATCCGGTGTCCGGAAATATCGACTACACCCTGGCGTATTCCGGGCTGCAGGGCAAGGTGACCCAATCCCATATCCATATCGGTCCGCGGCAAAACACTGGCGGCATTGCCATCTGGCTGTGCCAGACGGCCACCAATCCGGCGCCGGTCACCGCGCCCCCGAGTGTCGTTCCCACCTGCCCCGATCCGGACGGCACCGTCAGCGGTACCATTACCGCCGCCCATGTCATCGGGCCTGTTCCCCAACTCATCACGGCCGGGCAGCTGGACGAAGTGCTGGCCGCGATCCGGGCCGGCCTCGCGTATGTCAATGTGCACTCATCTGCCGTCGGCAGCGGCGAGATTCGGGGCCAGTTCCGACGGCACCACTGATCGACTTGCGTGTTATTGTCCGGTCGGGCGCATGCATCCATGCGCCCGATTTTTTTGGGGTGCTGATGTGTTAAAGGTGCGTCGATTGCCGTCAGGACTGGCGGTGAAACCGGTTCGCAACGGGCTGGGTATTGTTGCTTTGAGATCCTTCCACGAACATGCCGTCATCTGCCAGATCAAGGGCCGCATCGTCTCCGCGGCGACCGTGTGGCGCTATTGGGAGACCGAAGCGCGACTGGCCGAAAACTGTTTTCGCTACAGCGCGGAGCGCTATCTGAACCCGGAAGGCGAAATCGGCCAATATGCCAACCATGCCTGCGATCCCAACGCCGGCATCATCAAACAGCATCGCGGGCTGTGGCTCAAAGCCATTGCAGACATCGCGGCAGGCGATGAAGTGACCCACGACTATTCCACGCTGCTCGGTGTGGATGACGTGTGGAAGATGCGCTGCAATTGCGGCGCCGCCCGCTGCCGGCGCTGGGTGCGGCATGTCGCTACGTTGCCGGCTACCGTCGTCCGGCGCTACCGCACGCTCGGCGTAATTCCCGGTTTTATTCAGACCTAGTCCCGTTGCCTGCGCGCAAGCGGAAAAATCGCCTGCACTGGAATCGGCTGCTCCCCCTGCGCTATCGGGGTAAGATGTTGCGGAACAAGACCGCACGACAGACGGTATCGCGCGCAACGGGAAAAGGGGGGCACAAACATGGACGCCAAACTGCAGTACGACTACATCATCGTCGGCGCAGGATCCGCCGGATGCGTGATGGCGAACCGCCTGACCGAGTCGGGCCAGCATCGCGTGCTGCTGCTGGAAGCCGGCGGCCGCGACACAAACCCGTGGATTCATATACCACTCGGCTTCGGGCGCACCATGTTCGACAACGAGGTCAACTGGATGTTCGAGACCGACCCCGAACCGGGCATGCAGGGCCGCAACATCAAAGTGCCGCGGGGCCGTGTGCTGGGCGGGTCGAGTTCGATCAACGGGCTGATTTACATCCGTGGCCAGCACGAAGATTTCGACGACTGGAAAAACCTCGGCAATCCCGGCTGGGGATTCGACGACGTGCTGCCGTATTTCAAGAAGTCGGAGGACCAGGAGCGCGGCGCGAACGAATGGCATGGTAGCGGCGGGCCGCTGTCGGTATCCGACGTGAAAGACACCCACCCGCTGGCCGAGGCGTTCATTGCCGCCGGTGTGGCGGCGGGCATCCCGCGCAACGACGATTTCAACGGCGAAAAGCAGGAAGGCGTGGGCTACTTTCAGGGCACCGCGCGCAACGGTCTGCGCTGCAGCGCGGCGGTGGCCTATCTGCGTCCCGCGATGAAGCGCGCCAATCTGGAGGTGGTGACGCACGCGCTGACCACGCGCGTGCTGACCGAGGGCACGCGCGCCACGGGCGTCACCTATCGCGTGGATGGCGTGGAGCGGCAGGCCTTCGCATCGCGCGAGGTGTTGCTTTGCGCGGGCGCGATCCAGTCGCCGCAATTGCTGCAGCTGTCCGGCATCGGGCCCGGCACGCTGCTGCAACGTCACGGCATCGCGGTGGTGAAAGATGCGCCGGGCGTCGGCCGCAATCTGCACGACCATCTGCAAACACGCGTGGTGTGGACCTGCAACGAGCCGATCACGGTCAACGACATCATGCAAAGCCCCTGGCGCAAGGCCATGATGGGGATGAAGTTCGCGTTGACGCGCAAGGGCCCGCTCAGCTGGTATGCGGGGCTGGCCGGCGGCTTCGCGCGCACGCGGCCGGAGCTCGACCGGCCCGATGTGCAGTTCCATTTTTTCCCCTACAGCGCCGACCGCACCGATCCCAGCCTGCATCCGTTTTCGGGGTTCTCGATGTCAGTGTGCAAGCTGCGGCCGGAATCGCGCGGCGCGCTGGAAATCCGCTCCGGTGATGCGGGCGATGCGCCGTCGATACGCCCCAACTTTCTGGAGCGCGAGGCCGACGTTGCCACCATGCTCGACGGGCTCAAACTGATTCGCCGTCTGGGCGAATCGCCCGAGTTGGCGCGCTGGATTACCGCCGAGCGCGATCCCGGCCCCGATTGCAGCAGCGACAACCAGATGATCGACTACGTGCGCGCCAAGGGCTTCACCGTCTACCATCCGGTGGGCACCTGCAAAATGGGCAGCGACCCCGAGGCGGTGGTCGATCAGCAACTGCGCGTGCACGGCATGGCCGGGTTGCGTGTCATCGACGCTTCGGTGATGCCAGTGGTCACCTCGGGCAATACCAATGCGGCCACCATCATGATCGCGGAGAAGGCGGCGGAGGCCGTGCTGCAGGCGGCGCACTGACCTCCCGTCTGCGACAAATACACGAAACAAGAGACAGCCATGGCAAACCTGAAGTGGACAAAAGACGCTGAAACCATCGACGGTATCAGCGCAAGACTTTTTACAGTTGGGCGCGACGGCCACACCGTTCCCGGCGTGTTGTGGCAGCCCGCCGCGCCGGCGGGGCGCCAACCGCTGATCCTGATGGGCCACGGCGGCAGCGGCCACAAGCGCAACGCGCGCATGACCATGCTGGGCAAGCTGTTCGCCGGTGAATACGGCTGGAACGCGGCCGCAATCGACGGCCCGGTTCACGGCGACCGTGGGCCCGTCTCCGATGCCGGACATCCGGCCTATCGCGAGATGTGGCAGCGGCCAGATGTCGTCGAGCAGATGAGCGCCGACTGGCGCGCCACGCTGGACGCGTTGACCGGGCTCGAAACCGTCGACGGCAAACGCGTGGGTTACTGGGGTGTATCGATGGGCACCATGTTCGGCCTGCCCTTTGTGGCGGGCGAACCGCGGGTGCGCGTGGCGGTACTGGGCAAGGCCGGCATGAGCGGCTCCAGCGTGCTGCGCAGCGGCGTCGACGTGCATTTCCGGAAACATGCGCCGCAGGTGCGCATGCCGCTGCTGTTTTCGATGCAGTGGGATGACGAACGGTTTGAGCGGGCAGGGCAACTGGCGCTGTACGATGCGCTGGGCGCCGCGGACAAGCGCCTGCACGCCTATCCGGGGCAACATGTGGACAATGGCCCCGAGGCGTTTGTTACCCAGGCAGAATTCCTCAAACGCTATCTGTAAAATGACCGTGTCCGGTCAGACACCGGATCTTCGGTAGACGTGCCGTCGGGTCTTTTCCCCGCGACCTGCGGCCCGCTGCCGAATGCAATGAACAAGGAGCAAGCGATGAGCGTCGCCAATCAAGCGGCTGTCGAAAGGCCGTCAGTCCAGTCCGAAACCGCGCTGGTCGAGCAATGGCTTGACCGCTTCAATGCCGCGCTGCAGAGCGCAAGCACGGCAGCCGTGGCGTCGCTGCTGGCGCCCAATGGCCACTGGCGCGACCTGTTCGCATTTACCTGGAGCATCACGCCCTGCGAGGGTGCCGACGCCATCGCCGCCCTGCTGGTGGCGAAGCAGGCGGCCACCAAGGCGCGTGGTTTTGCCATCGCGGAAGGACGCACGCCGCCGCGGCGCATTCAGCGCGCCGGGATCGATGTCATCGAGGGCATTTTTCAGTACGAAACGGAAATAGGCCGTGGCTACGGCGTGGTGAGACTGCTGGCGAGCGACCCTGCAAAAGCGTTTCAACTGATGACCAATCTGCACGAACTCAAAGGTTTCGAGGAAAAAGTCGGCAAGCGGCGGCCCACCGGCGAAGCGTATTCGCGCAATTTCGGCGGCAGCAACTGGAAGGACCAGCGCCTCGCCAATCAGCGCTACACCGACCGCGAACCCACCGTGCTGGTGGTCGGTGGCGGTCAGGCCGGGCTCACCGTGGCGGCGCGCCTTCGCCATCTGGGCGTGGATACGCTGGTGATCGACAAACTGCCGCGCGTGGGCGACTGCTGGCGCACGCGCTATCACTCCCTGGCGCTGCACAACCCCACCGAGTTCAACGAACTGCCGTACCTGCCGTTTCCGCCGAACTGGCCGGTGTATTTGTCCAAGGACATGGTCGCCGACTGGTTCGAGGCCTACGCGTGGGCGATGGAAATCAATTTCTGGACCAGCACCGAACTTGTGGGCGGCAGCTACGACGACGCGGCGGGGCGCTGGAATGCAGTGGTGCGTAACAGCGCGGACGGCAGCGAACGCACCCTTCATCCCAAACATCTGATTTTCGCCAATGGCCTGGTGGGCTACCCGCACATTCCGGATTTGCCCGGCCTGAAGGCATTCAAGGGTGAGGTGATGCACACCACCGGGTTTACCACCGGCGCGAACTGGCGTGGCAAAAAGGTGCTGGTGCTGGGCACCGGCACCAGCGCGCACGATGTGGCGCAGGACCTGCACGCCAATGGCGCGGAAACCACCATCATCCAGCGCGGCGCGACCATGGTGCTGAGCATCGACCCCAGTGCAAAACTCACCTACGGCGTCTACCAGGGCCTGCCGCTCGACGACGGCGATCTGATGGTGCTCACCAATACCCTGCCGGTGTTGAAGCGCAATCTGCAGATGATCACCGCGCGCATGGTCGAAAACGACCGCAAGACCATCGACGGCCTGATCGCGCGCGGCTTCAAGTGGCACGACGGCGAGGAACACACCGGGCACAACATGATGATCCGCCGGCGCTACGGCGGCTATTATCTCGACGCCGGGTGTTCCGAGCTCATCATCAAAGGCGAAGTGGGGCTGGTCCAGTATGAAGACATCGAACGCTTCGCGCCCGGCGGCGCGCTGATGAAGGATGGATCGGTCAAGCCCGCCGACCTGATCGTGCTCGGCACCGGCTTTGTGCCGCAGGAGATGGTGGTCAGGCAATTGCTGGGCGAAGCGCTCGCGACAAAAGTCGGCCCGGTGTGGGGCCTCGCGCCGGACGGCGAAATGAACAATATGTGGCGGCGCACCGCGCAGGAAGGCTTGTGGTTCGTCGGCGGCAGCTTTGCCAACTGCCGCATTTTTTCCCGCTTCGTGGCGCTGCAGATCAAGGCGATCGAGGAAGGGTTGCTGGACAGGTAAAGCGCATTTTATAACGCGGGCATTTGCCGACTGGCCCCGGGCGGCCAGGCTCCAGGTGCAATTGCTTGCGTCAGGATGACGTGCATGGCACGTGCTACGATCATGCCACCGGACATTCACGGAGACTGCATATGGCGAAGATTCGGCACATCGCGATCCGCTGCGACGACGTCGAGGCAACCGCGGCGCAATTTCAGCAGGTGTTCGGTCTGCAGCTTGTTCAGCGCCGGGACCACGGGCCGATCGATTTATCCGACGGCGACGTGAACATCACGCTGTTGCCAACGACCACGCGCGGCCGTACCCGGCCGGCGGGTTTCGAGCACATCGGTTTCAGCGTGGACGATGCCGATGCGGCCCGGCAGCGGCTGCTGGCGGCAGGCGCCACGGAACTCAACCCCATCGCGCTTGGCGATGCATACTACGAATCGAAATATCAGCTGCCCGAGGGGCTGGTCATCGATGTGGGCCATTGGCGGGGCACCTCGCCGCTGCCCGGGCAGGAAGCATCGACTGCCGTCCCGGCGCGTCGCAAGGACAAGGTTCCCGGCTGATCGCGCCAAATCGCGCCTGACGTACCTGACGCAGCTTACTGCTGCGGGATGCGGGCGTACTTGATCATAATGCTCCAGCGGGTGATTTCCGAGCGGATGAACTGATCGAATTCGCCGCGCGTGGTGGGCGCGGCGTGCACCACCAGTTCATCCAGCCGCCGCTGCACGTCCGGTGTGCGCAACACCCCGCCGAAGTCGGCGTTCGGTTTTTCGAGCGCTGGCACCGGCGTGGTGACTGGCGCGCATACGCCATACAGGAGGTCACCACGTAGTCGGACACGCTGGATTCCAGTATCGTCGGCACGTTGTAAACGCCGATTGGAACCTGGCCGCCTACGGTGTCGGACACGCCCTGCGGACCGGCCTTGTGCGGAATGTGCACGACGTCGGTTTTCTCGATCAGCTTCAGCAACGCCATCGACAGTGGCGGCGAAATGGCGGCGAGTCCCGCCGGGAAACTGAGCTTGCAGGGATGGGCGCGTGACCGGCGCAAAGTCGCGCACTTGATCGAACGGCGGCCTGGCGTAGAGCGACATGGCGATGGCATTGGTGCCGACGTTGCACTGGGCCAGTGTGTAGCCGTCGGGTGGTGCCTTCGCCAAGAATACTGCTCGGACAACGCATGGCATTGCTTCCCTGATTGATTACCCGCACCTTGGAAATCAACCGTGTATCCGTTTTATTGGCGCGCGATCCGCGGACCGGCCCGCGTCGCCCACAGCGCATAGGCTGTTCTACTTACTGGCGTGATCTATAAATATAACCTATTGATTTTAAACAATATTACATTTAATTTTGCGCCAGGTTCCCGCTGTTGTGCGGCCATCGGCGACGGTGCGGCACGATTTTGGCCCAACAAATCTGTTGAAATTGTTGCGGTACGGCATTACTATTAGCACTCGTCGGAGTTGAGTGCTAACAACCCTGTGGTTCCAAGACCGCATAGCTGCGGCCGCTGCAGACGCTCCGAAGATTCCGTCACCCATTCAACAGGAGATAATTTTATGAAAATTCGTCCGTTGCACGACCGTATCATCGTGAAGCGGCTGGAAGAGGAACGCAAGACCGCTTCCGGCATCGTAATCCCCGACACTGCTGCTGAAAAACCCGACCAAGGCGAAGTCAAGGCCGTCGGTACCGGCAAGCGTGGTGATGATGGCAAGCTGATCCCGATGGACGTCAAAGTCGGCGACCGCGTGCTCTTCGGCAAATACTCCGGCCAAACCGTCAAAGTCGACGGCGACGAGCTGCTGGTGATGCGCGAAGAAGACATCATGGGCGTGGTTGAGTAACCCGTCTGAACAAGCCACTGAAACCTATCTGGAGAAATTAACATGGCAGCTAAAGACGTCAAATTTCATGAAAGCGCCCGCCACAAAATCGTGGCCGGTGTGAACGTACTGGCCGATGCGGTCAAAGTCACGCTGGGCCCGAAAGGCCGCAACGTGGTGCTCGAGCGCAGCTTCGGCGCCCCCACCGTCACCAAGGACGGCGTGTCGGTGGCGAAGGAAATCGAATTGAAGGACAAATTTGAGAACATGGGTGCGCAGATGGTGAAGGAAGTCGCGTCCAAGACCTCCGACACCGCGGGCGACGGCACCACCACCGCCACCGTGTTGGCGCAATCGATCGTGGCGGAAGGCATGAAGTTCGTTGCCGCCGGCATGAACCCGATGGATCTGAAGCGCGGCATCGACAAAGCAGTCGCCGCCACTGTCGAAGAACTGAAAAAGCTTTCCAAGCCCTGCACCACCAACAAGGAAATCGCGCAGGTCGGCTCGATCTCCGCCAATGCCGACGCGTCGATCGGCAAGATCATCGCCGATGCGATGGACAAAGTGGGCAAGGAAGGCGTGATCACCGTTGAAGACGGCAAGAGCCTCGACAACGAACTCGAAGTGGTGGAAGGCATGCAGTTCGACCGCGGCTACCTGTCGCCGTACTTCATCAACAATCCGGACAAGCAAATCGCCGTGCTGGACGATCCGTTCGTGCTGCTGCACGACAAGAAGATCTCCAACATCCGCGAACTGCTGCCGCTGCTGGAACAAGTGGCCAAGGCCGGCAAGCCGCTGCTGATCATCGCCGAAGAAGTCGAAGGCGAAGCACTGGCGACCCTGGTGGTGAACAACCTGCGTGGCATCCTGAAAACCTGCGCCGTCAAGGCCCCGGGCTTCGGCGACCGCCGCAAGGCCATGCTGGAAGACATCGCGATCCTCACCGGCGGCACCGTGATCGCGGAAGAAGTCGGCCTGCAACTTGAAAAAGCCACGCTCAAAGACCTCGGCCGCGCCAAGCGCATCGAGATCGAGAAGGAAAACACCACCATCATCGACGGCGCCGGCGACAAGGCTGGCATCGAAGGCCGTGTGAAGAACATTCGCGTGCAAATCGACGAAGCCACCAGCGACTACGACAAGGAAAAGCTGCAAGAGCGCGTGGCGAAACTCGCCGGCGGTGTGGCGCTGATCCGCGTGGGTGCTGCCACCGAACTCGAAATGAAAGAGAAAAAGGCCCGCGTTGAAGACGCCCTGCACGCCACCCGTGCGGCCGTCGAGGAAGGCATCGTGGCCGGCGGCGGCGTAGCCCTGATCCGTGCTCGTGGCAACATGGGCAAGCTCAAGGGCGACAACCCCGATCAGGACGCCGGCATTAAAATCGTGCTGCGCGCGCTGGAAGAGCCGCTGCGCATGATCGTGTCGAACGCGGGTGACGAGCCCTCGGTGGTGCTGAACAAGGTTGTCGAAGGAAAAGGCAACTTTGGCTACAACGCCGGCAGCAGCGAGTATGGCGATCTGGTGCAAATGGGCGTTCTCGATCCGACCAAAGTGACACGCTGTGCGTTGCAAAACGCCGCGTCGATCGCCGGCCTGATCCTGACCACCGATGCGATGGTTGCGGAATCGCCGAAGGAAGAATCCGCCGGCGGCGGCCATGCCCACGGCGGCATGGGCGACATGGGCGGCATGGGGATGTGATTTTCGCTTCGCGAAAATTACACCCCGAGGGATGATCGAACGGAGGGAACCTGCGGTTCCCTCCGTAACCTCCCCTGCCTTAAAAACAAACCCCGCTCCGGCGGGGTTTGTTTTTTGGGACCGGATGACAATGTTTTTGTGCCCATGGTTTGCGCTGCATGCGGGGTACGATAAAATACGGTCCCTCCTGTAGTACGGGGCCAAGTAGCTCAGTTGGTAGAGCAGCGGACTGAAAATCCGTGTGTCGGTGGTTCAATTCCGCCCTTGGCCACCATCAAATCCAGATCGTTACGATTTTCCGATGGCGCGCCCTTTCGTCACCGAGGCGAAGGTGTAGAACGTCCGCATCCATTGATGCCGCGCGGTCCCGGTTCGATTGGACCTTCCGCCCCCTTATGGTACCCGCCTGGCCGTGATCAACCGATCACGCTAAAAATATGGCAGGATGCGCTCTCGTAGTGGGAAGGCCCTGCCCGCAGGTGGTCTGGCGTTCCCATGACACACATACGGTCCGCGCTGACACGCAATTCCGATACAACGCAGGAGACGTTCGCGATGCTCGAGGAACGGGTGCTGGAGAGGGCTCCGCTGGTGCTGGATCGGCGGGCGCGCAATCGCTACTTCGAGGACGGCTTTCTGACGGTGCCGGGCTATGTTGGCGCGGCCTGGCTGGATCGGCTGCGTGCCGTTGTCGCCGCCAAGGTCGAGGCATCGCGGGCGCTGTCGGCCTCCGATGATCAGTTCGATCTGGCGCCGGATCACTGCGCCGACAAGCCGAACATTCGCCGCCTGCGCAAGGCCGTGGATCAGCATCCTGAGTTGTGGGCGTTTGCGCAGGATCCGGCGGTGGTCGATCTGGTCGCGGACGTTTTGGGCCCGGATCTGCGCTTTCACAGCTCGAAGCTGAATTTCAAGTGGTCCGACGGCGGTGACGCGGTGCAGTGGCACCAGGACATCCAGGCGTGGCCGCACACCAGTTTCAGCGTGCTCACGTTCGGCGTGTATCTCGACGATACCAGCGCCGAGCAGGGGCCGCTCACGGCGCTGCCCGGTACGCATCGCGGGCCGCTGTTCGATCAGTTCGATGACAGCGGCCGCTGGACCGGCGCACTGTCGGCGCGCGACGTGGCGACGCTGCCGACCGACCGCGCCGTCGACCTGTGCGGGCCGGCGGGCACGGTGGTGTTGATCGACTGCCGCGTGGTACACGGCTCGGCCGTCAACCATTCGTCGCGCCTGCGCCCGCTGTTCCTCAACGTCTATTCGTCGGCCGACACGCTGCCGCTCACGCCGGCGCCCGCGCCCACCACGCGCACCGGCGTGCTGGTGCGGGGCGAGGAGCCCCGGCACGTTCACATGGAACCCTATCCGGCGCGCCTGCCGCCGCGCTGGGACCAGGTCGGCTATCGATCGATTTTTGCCGCACAGGGTGCGGCACAAGCGGTGGCGATGGACTGAAAGCGGAGGCATCACATGAACTACGGCGTGGCGATTTTTTTTACCGACTATTCGATCGGGCCGATCGAGATGGGCATCGCGCTCGAGGAACGCGGCTTTGAAAGCTTGTGGGCGCCGGAGCATAGTCATATTCCGCTGACCCGCAAATCGCCCTACCCGCAGGGCGGCGATCTGCCAAAGAAATACTACGATGTGATGGATCCGTTCGTGACGCTGCCGGCGGCGGCCGCAGTGACGAAAACGCTCAAGGTCGGCACCGGTATCTGCCTCGTGGTGCAGCGTGATCCCATACAGACCGCGAAGTCGGTGGCGAGCCTTGACCAGATTTCCGGCGGCCGTTTCCTGTTCGGCATCGGCGCCGGCTGGAACGAGGACGAGATGGCCAACCACGGCACCACCGATTTCAAGGGCCGCTTCAAGCTGATGGAGGAACGCGTGCGCGCCATGCGCGAAATCTGGACCCGCACCAAGCCGGCGTTCAATGGCACCCACGTCAAGTTCGGTCCCATGATGACCTGGCCGAAGCCGCTGCAAAAGCCGCTGCCGGTCATCGTTGGCGGCATGTACCCCTACGGCGCGCGGCGTGCCATCGCATTCGGCGACGGGTGGATGCCGCACGCGGCGCGTCCCCAGTATGGCGAGAGCAGTATCCTCGACCACTTGCCGTCGTTTCGCGAGATGGCCCGAGCGGCCGGGCGCGATCCGGCGGAAATCCCGATTACCGCGTTTGGCCCGCCGGCCGAGCCTGACATTCTGAAACGGTACCGGGATGCCGGCGTCGACCGCGTCATCTTCTCGCTGCCTTCCGAAGACAAGGCCAGCACACTCGCCACGCTCGACAGGCTGGCGTCTGTCATGCGGCAGGCACGTTGATCAACATTCGGCACGGAGTCATACATCATGGCCTTGAAAGACCTTGTTCCCATCGGCATGTCGCTGCCGCATCGTTCACCCGATGTCATCGACATGGCCACGGTGCGCCGCGTTGCCGAGCGCGCCGAAGCGCTGGGCTTCAGCGACTTGTGGGTGACGGAGAACACGCTGGACCATGTGTTCAGCTTTGACCCGGCGCTGATCCTCACTTACGCGGCCGCGGTCACCACGCGCATTCGCCTCGGCGTCGCGGTGGTGGTGCTGCCGATACACAACCCCAGCCATGTCGCCAGCCAGTTCGCCACGCTCGACTATGTGAGCAACGGGCGCGCGATCCTTGGCCTCGGGCTTGGCCGCGACCACCATTACGCGGAGTTCCAGATTCCCAAGGCACATCGCTTGACGCGCTTTCGCGAGGGCGTGGATATCGTCAAGGCGCTGTGGACACAGCCGAAAGTCAATTATCCTGGCACCATCTACCGGCTTGAAGGCGATGGCATGGTGATCAAGCCGGTGCAAAAGCCGCATCCGCCGATCTGGCTCGGCGGCAACCACCCCGACGCGGTGCGCCGTGCGGCGAGGCTCGGCGATGGCTGGATTGCAGCGGGCGGGTCGACCACCGGCGCTTTCGGAACGTCGGTGCAGATTCTTCGCGCTGAGCTGGTCAAACTGGGCCGCGATCCCGCGACGTTTCCGATCTCAAAACGGGTTTTTCTATCGGTGGCCGAGCGCGCCGAAACCGCCAAGGCCGAACTCGACCGCTGGTTTTCGATTGTCTATCGCCGGCCCGGCGGGGCCGATGCCGATGACATCCACGGTACGCCGGCGCAGGTGCGGGAACAGTTGGAAGCGCTGGTCGCGGCCGGCGCGAACCATCTGCTCGTCAATCCCGTGGGCCGCCATGTCGAGCAGGTCGACGCGCTGGCCGAGGTGGTGGGGCTAAAGTAGCGCGGGTTTCCCCGGCTGAATGACGGCGGGGCATGACGTTGCCGCCGCGTGCGTATTGCGCGGTGTCTGCAGAATCACGATGACGCCGTAGAGTAGCAGCGCCACCACGACGGCTGCGAGCTTGCTCAGAATTTTCAGCGTGAAGGTCTTCACCATGTTGCCTGCGATGTATCGAATGCCACTGGAGCGGGTGTGCCCTGCATCCGGGTGACAACCATTCGACGGACGGCTTGGCAGCGAATGGCTTGACACGCATGACGTCGGTTGCATTGGTGCTGATTCAATCATGCCGGGGTTCCGCCCGATCATTGGAACTGACACGACTTCTGCCGCCTGTTTCAGGAGCAAGCCGGGATCACGGCGACGAGCATAGCGTCAAAAAATACTTTTAAAAACAAATACTTATAAAAACATGGCGGGAACGACATGGTTGGCCCCGCGTTCTTCGCTCAACGCAGCGGCATTCCTGGTTCTACCCGCACGATAGCCTGACGGACCATAAAATCATGATGCCGTGTGCTGAAGCTGTGCGCGCGGCCTCGATCAACGTTCCGCGCTGATGCGCGCCGCAGTGCCGACGGCCGGTCGGTCGTCGCGGACTTCGCCCTGCTCGCCGTCGGTTTTGGGCTTCAGATCGAAACCAAGCGGCCGCCCGTGCAATGCCGCCTGCTCGTCGGCTGGGCGATCGGCATCCCACGCCACAGCGTCGTAGCGCATGCCGTTGATGCCATCGGTGGCGTGCGACACCAGCCACACGATCGGCGCGCGCATCTTGTCGGGATGCATCATGTGCAAACGGCCCGACGCCGTGGCCACGCGCTTTTCCTCCGGCGACGCGAATCCCGGCGTATCGACTGCCGCGCCCGGATTCAGAATGTTGACCGTGACGCCCGTGCCCGCGAGATCCTTCAGCCATATCTCGGAGGCCATTTCGAGCGCTGCCTTGGCTGCGCCGTAGGGTGAACCGCCGCTGCGGTTCATGGTGGACAGGCGCGTGGTCACATTGACAATGCGTCCCCAGCCTTTTTCGATCATGTGCGGCACCGCGTAGCGCGTCATGCGGTCGTGCGCGACGTAGTTGGTGTCGATCACATGGCGTATCACGTCGTCTTGCAGATTCCAGAATTTCGCGGGCGCGGCGCCATCGAGATATCGGCCGGGCCAGGCGTAGGCGGGCAGCAGGCCCGCGTTGTTGACCAGAATGTCGAGTCCGCCGAATTTCTCGTGCGCGGCGTCGATCGCGCGTTTGCAGTCCTGCGCATTGCGGATGTCGCCCGCGATGCCGGCGAGCGCGTCGCCGTTGGACAGGGCCTGCGCTTCGCGTTCCACGCGCGCCAGATTGTCCGCAATCAGGTCCACCGCGATCACCCGCGCGCCGGCTTCCGTCAGTGCCAGCGCCATGGCGCGGCCGAGTCCGCGCCCGCCGCCGGTCACGATCGCCACCTTGCCGTCCAATCGGATATCGTCCTTCATCGCATGCCTCCTGCTGTTTTGGTTGCGGGTTATCCGGCTGATTGTAAAACGACCGGCGCCGCTTCAGTGACTTGGGCCGCTTGCGCGGCACCCGTTGCAGCGGCGTCAGAATCATTGCGGCAGGGGCTTGGAATGCTCTATCCTCGCTGCCTCGTGGCCGCGCCTTGTTCAAAGGCCGCCCGAGTGCCCGGTTGAGGCAGGTGCCTCGACCGGCAGGCTTGCTTGATTCCCTTTGGTGAAACTGTTCAGGAAGGAACGAATCCATGTCCAACGAATTGACCGGAAAAGTGGCGGTGATCACCGGCGGCAGCCGCGGTATCGGCCGCGCCATTGCCATGTCGCTTGCCGCGCAGGGCGCGCAGACGGTGCTCGCCGCCAAATCGGAAGCGAATCTGAAAAAGACTGCGGCGGAAATTGCCGCCACCAACGCGCCCAAGCCCACCATTGTGGCCGCTGATCTGGGCACCGCCGCAGGGTGTCAGGCACTGTTCGACGCGGTGAAAGCCGCGCACGGCCGCTGCGACATCCTGGTGAACTCCGCCGGCGCCACCAAGGCCGGCAATTTCCTCGAACAGTCCGACGAGGTGTGGATGGACGGGTTCGCCTTGAAATTTTTCGGCGCGGTGCGCGTGTCGCGGCTGTTCTGGCCGATGCTGGCCGCTGCGCAGGGAAAGCTCATCAATATCGACGGCGGCATGGCGCGCACGCCGAATCCCGCCAATCTGATCGGCAGTTCGGTCAATGCCGCGATGGCGAGTTTCAGCAAGGGCTTGTCGACGCTTGGCATTCAGGACGGTGTCAACGTCAATACCATCCACCCCGGCCGTACTGAAACCGACCGCAATGCCGAGCTCGTCAAACAACAGGCCGCGGCTGAAGGCAAGACGGTGGAACAGGTCGCCGCCGAAACCGCGAAAAAAGCCGGCGTGCGGCGCCTGGGCCAGCCCGAAGACGTGGCGGCATTGACGGTGTTTCTGGTGTCCCCGGCCGCCAGTCACATTCAGGGTGCCGCGATCTCGGTCGATGGCGGCGGCACCAAGGGGCTGTTCTGATCGTCGGTATCCGCGATTACGGCCGGCGACGGTTACCGAACGTTTACGCGTAGCGGTTCGGCATCGCCGCCGTGGCGTGGCCTTTCTGGTGCGCGTAATTGGCGCGGAAGAATTCCAGCACCAGATCGGCATACAGCGCGGGCGGGTATTTCGCCGGGTGATCCGCATCAATGCAGGAGGGCAACACCTCGATCATGCGGTACGGATTGGGGCTGTGAAAGTACGCGAGCGAGTAGCGGTCTGTGCGCCCGTCGACCGCGACGCCGTGTGGCGTCGAGCGAAAACGGTCGTTCGACATGCGCCGCATGATATTGCCAAGGTTGACCAGGAACGTGCCCGGAATCAGCGGCGGCGACAGCCAGTCTCCCGACGGCAGTTGCACGCGCAGGCCGGGGACATCCATGCGCGCGAGGATGGTGAGGAAACTGTTGTCGGTATGCGGGCCCTGGCCGAAGGCATTGTCCGCCGCTGACGTCGGCGGGTAGTGCAGCATGCGCAGCGTGGCGTGGTTGTCGTCGGAGAACAGCGGCGTGAAATGATCGGCGGGCATGCCAAGCGCCACCGCAAAGGCGGGCAGCATGCGCTGTCCCAGCGCGTTGAGCGCGGTGAAGTACGCCATCACGTTGTCGCTGAATGCGGGCAAGCCTTCGGGCCACTGGTTGCGTCCGCGCAGCGGCTTGCCGGCGAGCACATCCGGATGATCGACCGGCCGCTCGACGATGACGAAGAAGGACTCGTTTTCGTTGGGCCGCGTCGCCTGATGCACGGTCGAGTGGCGCTGCGTGCTGGCGTTCATCGGCAGATAGCCGACATTGTTCTGATCAAGCGAGAGTTTCAGCTTCGCATCCATGGGCAGTCCGTGAAATCGTTTGGCCTCGGCAAACGTCTGCGCGGTCAGTGCCTCGGGCACGCCATGGCCCTTGATGTAGAGAAAGCCGACGCGCTCGCAGGCATCGCGCACCTCGGCCGCGAGCGACGCCAACGCGCCAGCGCGTCCGGCAAAGTACGGGCCGAAGTCGATGATCGGAATCTGCGCAACCGCGGCGTCTTCGTCCGCGGGGACGTGCTGCTTGAACAGGTGCATGGAAGGGCCTCCGGTTCGCGGCCATGCGACGACGGAAGCAACGCATGGGCAAATGAGTGTAGCCCATTGCAGCGATACGGAACATAGCGGCGCTGATGCGCGGCGGCCTGCAGGATGCAATCCGCCAAGCATGCCACAAGCACAAAAAGTTATTTAAAATCAATAAGTTATAATTGTGGCTGCGTCGTGCGCGCGCAGCGGATTCCATCACACCCCACGTACATTTGCCGCACTGTAAATCACCGGCCTCAACCATCAAGGCCGGATCTTCACCAGGTCCTTGAGCACGCCTTCAAGGCCACCGAATACCGAGATCTTGTCGATCTTCTCGGTTACCTTTTCCAGCGTTTCAAGTTCCTTCAGCCGCAGCGCGACCGGGTTGTCTTCCATCACCTTCGCGGTGTTGAGCAGAGAACGCGTGGCCGCGGTTTCCTCGCGCCGGCGAATCACGTTCGCCTGCGCTGCCTTCTCCGCTTCCACCACTTTGGCGAGAATGGCCTTCATCTCTCCCGGCAGGATGATGTCCTTCACCCCGACGGATTCAACCTCAAGGCCAGGGCCCGACAGGCGGCGCTTGACATGCGCCGCAACCAACTCGTCGATGGTGCTCTTGTTTTCAAGCAGCTCATCCAGCGTGCGCGTGCCCACCGCCGCGCGCAAGCCGAATTGCAGCTCCTTGTAGAGGAACTCCAGTGGTTTGGCCTGTTTGGCAAAGGCGGTCTGTACATCGCTGTAACGGTAGCCCGCCGTCAGGTTCACGCGCAGGCTGACCTTGTCCCGGGTGAGGATTTCCTGACCGGCGACCTCCAGCGCCTGCAGACGCAAATCCACCGTCTCGACTGTCACATCGCGCAGGTAACGCCAGAAGTAGTGCAGTCCGGACGGCAACAGGCCTTGCAGCTTGCCGTCGATGTACAACACGCCCGTGCTGTGCTCCGGCACCAGTGCCACGAACACGCCATCGTTGCCGGCGAGCTTGATCCCGCCACGCAGAATCAGCGCCACGACTTTCGGCACCAGTGCTGACGCCACGACGAAGTCGGTCGCGATATCGATCTTCTCAAAAGCGATATCGATGTAGCTCTTCCAGTAGAGGCGGCGCGTATTCGGCGCCAGCACCTCAACCAGCACGCCGTTCTCGAAGCGCAGCGCCAGCTCGGTTGCGCCCAGCGCGATGGCGGTGAATTCACGCGCCACCAGCGCCGGCTCCGCCTGCCACAGATAGTCGGCCAGCTTATGCTCGAACAACGGCTGGGCGAGCGAAAATGTTTCGATCGTCAGCTGCTTCAGCGGGTCGAAATAGCGGTACTCGCCCGCGCCCAGTACGCTCACAAAGTCGCCCTTGCGCAGCAGCAGCGCGCGTTCATCCTTGCGCACATGAAATTTGGTGATCAACATCTTGTTCTCCTTGTTATCAAAGCAATGGTTCCGGCTTCCCGGCCGCCCGACGGGTGCTCGTGTGGTTCGCACGGGAAAGCCGCCGCGCCTCGCGCAATCGCTACGGCCCGACCCGTTACCGCTGGCGTCGCGCCTCACCATCACGCGCGGCTGGTGCTGCCTCGCGTACGAACGCCAACGGCGCTCAAGTCGGGCGGCGGTGTGCCTGGCGATTGCTGCTGCCAGGCACTGAAGCCGGTCCCGGGTACTGCTGTTAAAAGCCTTTGCAGGGCTTTGGTTTTCCAGCGGGAGTCGAACCCGCGACCGATCGGTTATCAGCCGATTGCTCTACCACTGAGCCATGGAAAGAGGCGCGTGTGATGAGAGTCGAACTCACGACCTCGGGCCGAAAGTCATACGGCCCGCGCTCTGCCGCTGAGCTGCACACGCTGCCATCCGTCGTTCCCGCACTGCGGCATGCGCGCCGCCAACCATGGGAGGCGCGCACCAGGGAGGAACTCACGAGCCTCACCCGCTGACAATGCGTTCTGTGACGAATTCTGTCTGCCGTCTTCGCGAAAAGACGGCAGCATGGGATGGGGTTAACGTTTTGGCACCGCCGGCAGGACTCGAACCTGCAACCTCCGCGTTCGAAGCGCGGCACTCTGAGTCCGATTGAGTTACGACGGTAAAGACTGGTGGGCCCTGCAGGAATCGAACCTGCCTCGCGCGGATTAAAAGTCCGCTGCCGCGCCTCTCGGCCAAGAACCCGAAAACCGGTGTGGGGTGACCGGCCGGAATTGAACCGGCACCTCCGCGTTCACAGCGCGGCGCCCTGCCATTGGGCTACGGCCAACATTGAGAGAGTGCCTAACACAGTGAAACCCATGCGTCGCTGGCACGATTTTGCTTCAGGGCGCGAAGCGCGGCGCAGCGCTTATCGCGAATATGCGCAAGCCGTGCGACAAAGCTCTGGGGCAAAACTCGCGCCAGCCCTTCGGGTTGTGACCAAAATCGGCGGTGGCTTTGTCGGACTCGTCGCTCATATTCGCGATATGAGTCTCCTTGTCCTTCGCGCCACCGCCGATTCTGGGCACGACGACGCATGGGTTTCACTGTGTTGGGCACTCTATGGCTCCGGCCAGTGGAATCGAACCACTCTCGTTCGCCGTTAACAGCGGCGCGCTTTCACCCTGAAAGCCAGACCGGAAAAAATTTTGGCAGACCAGGAGGGACTTGAACCCCCATTTGCGGATTTGGAAACCGCCGCTCTTGCCTTTGCACTACTGGTCTGAAGATGGCGCGCGGCGCGGGAAGCCGAAGCCTCCAACGCCGCACGCAGGTACTGCGGTGCCTACCCCTTGACGCACAACACTTGCTTCAGGGTATGCACGACTTCGACAAGTTCCGATTGCGCCGCCATCACGTCGTCGATGGACTTGTACGCGCCCGGAATCTCATCCACCACGCCGCTGTCCTTGCGGCATTCCACGCCGGCAGTTTGCTGGGCAAGGTCTGCCTGCGTGTAGCGGCGTTTGGCTTCGCCACGGCTCATGCGGCGCCCCGCACCGTGCGAACAGGAGGCGTACGCGTCAGCGTGTCCCTTGCCCTTCACGATGTAGGACTTCACCCCCATGCTGCCGGGGATGATGCCCAGCTGGCCTTCGCGCGCCGACACCGCGCCTTTACGCGTCACCCACACGGATTCACCGAAGTGTTCCTCGAGGTTGGCGTAGTTGTGGTGGCAGTTGATGGCTTCAACCTCGGCTTCGATGGTACGGCCGAGTGCGTGCTCCAGCGCCCGCTTGACCAGATGCAGCATGATGTCGCGGTTGAGCGCGGCATAGTCCTGACACCAGCGCAGCGCGGTGATGTACTCGTCGAATTCGCTGCTGCCTTCGTCGAGCCACGCCAGATCGCGGTCCGGCAGGTGCGTCTCGTTGCGGCGCGCCAGCTCGCGCGCTGTTGCAACCGCTGCTTCGCCCACCGTCTTGCCGACGTTACGGCTGCCGGAGTGCAGCATGATCCACACACCTTGCGCTTCGTCCAGACACAGCTCGATGAAGTGATTGCCGCCGCCGAGCGTGCCCAGTTGCAGCCACATGCGCTTGTAATCGAACTTGCCAACACGTGCCATGATCTGCAGGCCACCAAAACGCGGCGCCAGCGCATCGATGCGGCGCTTCAGTGCCAGGCCTTCGAGACCCTCGCGCGCGGGCCGAACGGTTTCACCGTGATAGTTGAAGCCGACCGGCACATCGCGCTCGATCTGATGACGCACGGCCTTCAGATTGTCCGGCAGATCCGACGCGGAAAGCTGTGTCTTCATCGCCACCATGCCGCAGCCGATGTCGACGCCGACCGCGGCGGGAATGATCGCGCCGCGGGTGGGAATCACGCTGCCGACGGTTGCGCCCATGCCGAAATGCACGTCCGGCATGATGGCAATATGACCCGCCAGAATCGGCAGCGTGGAAATGTTGCGGATTTGCTTGAGCGCTTGCTGCTCGACCTCCATGTCGCCGGTCCACAGGCGCACGCCCTTCATGGATTGTTCGTAATGATTCTTAAGCATGACGCCTCCTTTCGTTGGTTGAATGATGAAACAAAAATGGTCAGTGTGCTGAGATTTGAACTCAGGACCCCCCGCGTCCAAGGCGGGTGCGCTGGCCAGGCTGCGCTACACACTGTATTGCTGGTCCTTGGGGTTGGATTCGCACCAACGTCCCCGCGATTATCGGTCGCGCGTTCTGCCAGGCCGAGCTACCCAAGGTATCAATATGGCGGGGGCGGTGCGATTCGAACGCACACCGGCGAGCTTCAAAGGCTCGTGCTCTGGCCAGTTGAGCTACGCCCCGATTATTTATTGATGGTGCACCCCCGCGGTATCGAGCCGCGCTCTCCGGTGCTTCAAACCGACGCTTTCACCTGATTAGCTTGAGGTACTCGTTCGGTGCTGAGAATGCTGGTGCTGTCGGTCACGATTCGAACGCACGCGCTCCCGCTTACAAGGCGGGTGCTCTGCCAATTGAGCTAACGCCCCTAAAAAATTCGTGGCATTGCGCCGCGGCA
>CADECM010000071.1:2370-5548 GCA_902825845.1 uncultured beta proteobacterium | reverse complement strand
TGCTCTGCCAATTGAGCTAACGCCCCTAAAAAATTCGTGGCATTGCGCCGCGGCAAAACACCCTGTATCGCGGATGACGTGCGGCAAGGGCACAGCGAAACAACGCCGCATGAATGGTCGGCGCCACCGTTACCGGTACGACCGATGTGAGGACCGGTCGGGCTTCATTCAGCCGCGCCGTAAACTGGCATCCCCGGCAGGACTTAAACCTGCGGCCTGCGGATTCGTAATCCGCCGCTCTATCCGCTGAGCTACGGGGACAATATTTGGCGGAAGGCAGGTCGAGTCGAACGCCAGGCCTTGCGGCCTTATCGGTATTCGAAACCGCGCCCGGCCCGCGCCGGGGTTGCCTTCCTGAAATTGGCGAACCGTATGGGAGTTGAACCCATCTCGCGAGTTTGAAGGACTCGTGACCTCACCCGAAGTCGAACGGTTCGAAGTACGTCCGCTGCCCGGCCCGGCGAGGGACAAAGCGGCCGTATCGAGTGCACATGACACGGCCGCTCGCCTCGCCGGGCGACAACAGACGGTTAACCACATCCCGATTGTTAAAGATCGTTCCGCGTTGTCCGGTCGCGATGCGCCGGCGCGGTTACAGCAAAAACGGGTGCCACACCCGGGATTCGAACTCGGAGAATCCGGTTTCTAAGACCGGCACGTATTCCTTTTCCGTCAGCGGGGCGGTGTCCAAAAGCAAAAAGCCCGGAGACCTTGCGGTGCAATCCGGGCTTGTTACTGCCTTGAAATCGAGGCGGACTTACATCCTCAATTTCTCCCGAAAAGCACTTGCGCTCGACACATCACGCTCCAATCCGTGACCGTGATTGGGCGAGCGGACCGCGAACGCGGCGGCGAGCCGATCCATGCCGCACCACGGCTGGGCAGACGCAGCGCACACGACGCACCCCTTGCGGCCGAATGGCCGCTGCGCGATGTGTAGGTTCAGTGCGGTTGTCATGGAAGTATTCACCTGCTGTGTCTCGGGAAAATCATCAAGAGACCGTTCGTCTCTTATTCGGGACGCGACTTTAACGGCTGAAAATCACCGTGTCAAGCATTTTATGCAATTAACTTGCATAAAATGCAAAAAACGCTACACTGCGCCCATCGATTTGTGAGGGTCGACTCAATGGCAACAAAATCATCCATCAAACCGTGCCGTCTGCGTTGGCGCGCCCGCGTCGTCATGGCGGAGCGCGGTATCCGCTCTGTCTCCGCCCTGAGCCGCAAGCTCAATGCGCTGGGCGTCGATATCTCGGAATCCCAACTGGGTCGCATCATCGACGGCAAATCCAGCCACTTCAATTCCGCCGTGGTCGGCGCGCTGCTCACAGCACTGGATTGCGGCTTGTCCGACCTGCTGGTTGTGAACTGATTCCGGAAAACAAAAAGCCCGGAGAGCGTCGCGCTGTCCGGGCTTGGGGTGGGGCGGCTCTGGGGCTACCCGCTGTGGTCCCGACAATCAGCACGCAACAGGCGCGGCGCATGGCAAAGATCGCCGCGCGCGAACGCACCCGCGCCTTGCAGTATCGGCTGCGATGCGGTGAGTTCCCGTGATGTGCGCGTCATGCTCACGATCGTCGTTCCCGGAGTTGGTCTGTTGAAGTCGAAGGGCGCGCAGTTTGCCGGAACGGGCATTTGACGTCAAGACGAATCGGCGCTTGGGCGCGGAATTGCGGCAACCGGCATCGCGTCCCAACCCGTTCCGCTGCGCCCCATGGCGCCATTCAGCAGGGGTTATTCGGGTACTGGCCACGGTCTCCGGCGCCAGCGAACGTTGTAGAGACAGTGCCCCAATGTTAAGCTTTCGCCATAATTCCATGACGCTCGACTACGGCTTCGACCACTGACGCGGCAGCGCCACCGGGAAGGAAATGGCATGCGACAGGAGGATAGTGTGCCCGACGAACAGCAGCGGCTGCAGGCGCTTCGCGGCTACGCGATTGTCGACACTTCGCCGGAAGCGGCGTTTGACCGCCTTGCGCGACTCGCGGCGCAACTGTGTGGTGCACCCATTGCGGCAATTACCTTTGTCGCCGACGAGCGGCAGTTTTTCAAGGCGAAATATGGGCTGATGGATGAGGCGGCTGCTGAAGCCCCGGGGTTTTGCGCTTACGCCATTTGCCAGTCAGACTTGTTCATCGTCGAGGACGCCGGGCAGGATCCGCGTTTCGCCGCCCATCCGCTGGTCAGCGGCCCGGCACAGGTCCGCTTCTATGCGGGCATCCCACTGATAACCACAGAGGGCCATGCGCTGGGTACGCTGTGCGTGCTCGACCGCGTGCCGCGCCGGCTTGACAGCGCGCAGGCGGAGTCGCTGCGTATACTGCGCGATGAAGTGATGCTCGAACTGGAAGCGCGGCGCGCGCGCGCCAGTTTGCCGCAAGCAACCTTCAGTCCGGACCTGGCGCTTAATGCACGCTACAAAGCCGACGAGTTTCTGCGTTCGTTGGTCGAGGGGACGGTTGTTTCGACCGGTGTCGAATTCCTGCGCGAGCTGGTGCGGCATGTGGCCGCGGCGCTGGGCATACGCTATGCCTTTGTGGGCTACCTGCTGCCGGGATCACGCATACGTCCGCTCGCCTTCTGGAAGGGTGATGGTTACCTGGAAGCAGTTGAATATGGTCTCGACGGCACGCCCTGCAAAACCGTTATCGAGGGCACGGCCTGTCATTACGCGCGGGACGTGCAACGGCTGTTTCCCAACGACGCGGATCTGGTGGCGCTGGGCGTGACCAGTTATCTGGCTGTTCCGCTCAAGGCGCCGCGCGGCGAAATCATCGGCCACCTGGTGGCGATGGATGTGGCGCCGATGTTACTGACGCCAGAGGAAATTGCCGTATTCAAGTTGTTTGGTGAACGCGCCGGCGTGGAGATTACGCGGCAGATGATGGAAGCCGCCCTGCACAAGCGCGAGGCCACCCTGCGCGCCATCTTTGCAGGCACGGCCAGCGAAGTGGGCGGTGAATTCTTCCGCGCGCTGGTGAGAAATCTCGCGGTGGCCATGGAGATGAAGTATGCATTCCTGACCGAGTTTTGCACGGATTGTACAAAAGTACGCACGCTGGCGTTTTGGGCGGACACGCATTTTCTGGACGATTTTGAATATACGATTGCCGATACGCCCTGCGCGAAAGTGCTGGCCGGCGAGATGTATCATTGCCCGGAACGGGTGTCG
>CADECM010000071.1:0-2360 GCA_902825845.1 uncultured beta proteobacterium | reverse complement strand
AAGTTCCCGCTGCACAAAGCAGAGCTTGATGCCCTGTTGGTCGAGGGCTATCTGGCGATACCGGTGACCAATTCCAGCGCCGAAGTCATGGGGCATCTGGCGATAATGGATACCAAACCGATGCCGCTGGATAACATCGATCTTTCCGTGTTCAGGATTTTCGGCGCGCGAGCGGGGGCCGAGTTGCAGCGCGTGAAACTCGAAGCGCAGATGAAACACAACGAAGAACGCATGCGCGATCTGTTCGACGAGGCCCCGGTCGCCTACGTTCACGAAGGACTCGATTCCAAGCTGCTGCGCGTGAACCGCACCGGGATGAAGTCGCTGGGCATCACCGCGGACCAGGTGAAGGATCTCTATGGCCGCGATTTCATTCCCGACACGCCGGACGCGCAGCGCCGCTTCAAGGAGGCGTTCGCCTCCGTCGGCCGCGGCACCGACACCAGTGGCGTGGTGCTTGAATTGCGCCGGCACGACAACGGCAAGCCGCTGTGGATGCAATGGTGGTCCCGCCCCGATCCCGGCGGCACCTACACCCGCACCATGTTTCTCGATATCACCGAACGCGTGCTGCTGGAGCAGGAAAAGGAGCGGCTCGAGGCGCAGAACCTTTACCTGCAGGAAGAAATCAAGGTCAGCCACAATTTTGAAGAACTGATCGGCTCGTCTTCGTCGCTGAAAAAAGTATTGAGCAACGTCGAGCGCGTGGCGCCCACGGATTCGACGGTGCTGATCACCGGCGAGACGGGCACTGGCAAGGAACTGATCGCGCGCGCCATTCACAATCTGAGTCCGCGCAAGGCGCGCGCACTGGTGAAGGTGAACTGCGCGGCGATACCCGCGGGGCTGGTCGAAAGCGAGCTGTTCGGCCACGAAAAAGGCGCGTTCACCGGCGCGCTCGCCCGGCGCATCGGCCGTTTCGAGCTCGCGGACAAGGGCACGCTGTTTCTGGATGAAATTGGCGAATTGCCGCTTGACGTGCAGTCCAAGCTGCTGCGCGTGCTGCAGGAGGGTGAATTCGAACGTGTGGGTGGGGCGCAGACGCTCAAGGTCAACGTGCGCGTGATCGCGGCGACCAACCGCGACCTTGCGCAGCTGACGAAGACCGGCCAGTACCGGCCCGACCTGTATTACCGGCTTAATGTCTTTCCCGTGCATCTGCCGCCGCTGCGCGAACGCGAAGGCGATTTGCGGCCGCTGGCGCAATATTTCGTGCAAAAGTATGCGGCCGCGCAGGGCAAGAAAATCGAACGCATACCGGAAAGGCTGTGGACGGCATTGCAGCAATACCGCTGGCCGGGGAATATCCGCGAGTTCCAGCACGTCATCGAGCGCGCGGTGATTCTCACCGAAGGGATCGAACTTGCCGCGGTGGACTGGCTAAGCACGCCCAGCCAGATGGCGGAAAGCGGCACATTGCCCACGCTTGAGCAACTCGAACGCCAGCATATCGTGCATGCGCTCGAACAGGCCAAGTGGAAGGTCAGCGGCAACACCGGCGCAGCCGCATTGTTGGGCCTGAAGCCCACCACGCTCGAAGCGCGTATGAAAAAACACGGCATTACGCGTAACGCGACGTCGTAGTTTCGCTCCGCATTTTCAGTTAGTCCCAAAAAGACAGACCCAAAACTTTGGGACGGTCCCAATATATTGGGACGCCGGCCTGTGCCGCGGGACATCGGCGTACGCAGCCGCCTTATAAAATATTGAATAAAAACATACGGTTATGATATTTCCGTGATTTGGATCACGAGCTGGCATTGCTTTTGCTGAGTGTCTCTGCGTCACACCAACGCAAAGGAGCATTCAACATGAAACTCAAAATCACAAAAGCCGGCGAAAACGAGCGCAGTGTCCGATTGCTGATCGAAGGCATGATCACGCATCCGGGGGCGAGCCAACTGCAGGCGCTTTGCCATGACTACCTGCAGCGGCACAAGCAGATTGAACTGGATTGCGCCGACATTGATTTTGTCGATGCCAAAGGCGCCGCGGTGCTGAATGAATTTCCGCGCGCGGAAGTCACCCTGCTGCACGCGCCCCGCTTTGTGCGGCAACTGCTGCGCGGCGCAGACCGCTCATGACCGCCCAGGTGTTGTGCCATGACGAAGCGACGCCCGCTGCGCGGTCTGTGCGCACAGCGTCTGCTGTTGTGCCGGCAGCGGGCGCGTCCGCAACAGAACGCCAGCTGCTTACCCGGCTGCGCACGGGTGACGCACACGTCTTCAATGACCTGGTGAACAAGCACCACGGCGCGCTGATTCGCATGGCGCTGCGTTACGTCGCCAGCCGCGAGGTGGCCGAAGAAGTGGTGCAGGACACCTGGATCGCGGTGATCGACGGCATCAGAACTTTCGAAG
>CADECM010000070.1:27896-33124 GCA_902825845.1 uncultured beta proteobacterium | reverse complement strand
GGCGATCATTCGCCCTTGATCCCCGCGTGCTTGACGATGCGCGCCACGCGCTCGCGCTCCTTGCGCATGAATTCAGTCATGGCTTCCGGCGTACTGGTGGCGCGTTCAAAACCCAATTTGGCAAAGGTTTCGCGTGTGTCTTCGCCATCAACGCTTTTGACGATGTCGTTGTTCAACCGGGTCACCAACGCGCGCGCCATCCCCGCCGGCCCCAGCACACCGGACCAGGAATCCATTTCCACGCCGGCGATACCGGCTTCCGCCAGCGTGGGAATGTCCGGCAGTTGCGACGCGCGCGCCGACGATGCGGTGCCAAGCGCACGCAGTTTGCCGGCCTTCCACTGTTGCGCCGTGGTCGGCGCCGAGGAGAACATCACCTGAATGTTGCCGCCCAGCAGCGCGGCCATCGCCGGCCCCGCGCCGTTGTAGGGCACATGCACGATATCAACGCCCGTGGTCAGCTTGAATAATTCCGCCGCCATATGCGGTGCGCTGCCGATGGCGGACGAGCCATAGTTGAGTTTGCCGGGTTGCGTTTTCGCGAGATCAACCAATTCCTTCGCGGTACGCGCCGGCAAAGACGGGTGTGTCACCAGCACATAGCGAATGAAGGTAAGCAGCGACAGCGGCGTGAAATCGCGCTGCGAGTTGTAGGGCGCAAGCCTGGGGTTGATCAGTTCATACGCGCCGTGCGACGCGCCGCCGCCCAGCACCAGCGTGTAGCCATCGGGCGCGGCCCTTGCCACAAGTGCTGCGCCGATGCTGCCCGATGCGCCCACGCGGTTGTCGACGACAACGGTTTGCTTCCACATCTGGGTGAGGCGCTGGCCGAGCAGACGCCCGGCGATATCCGTGGTGCCGCCCGCAGCGTAGGGCACGACCAGGCGCACGGGCTTAATCGGGTAGGCCTCTTGCGCGCGTGCAGCGCTGCCGGCCAGCACTGCGACCGAAAACAAAATATTATTTAAAATCATATACTTACATTTCAATGTCATTAGACCACGCTGGGCCGCGCATAGACCAAACCATGATCGGGCCACCACGCGGTTCGACTCTCGCGCACTGCAATCAACTCAGGCTCATCCAGTTGCAACAACCGCGTGAGTATGAGGTGAGTGTGTTCACCCAAACCCGGTGCACCCGCAAACGGCGTGTGCGGATGCGCCGAGAGCTTGATGGGATCGCCCGCCACTTGCAGATGCTGGCCCAGCGGATGCTCAAAACCCATCAACATATTACGCGGCGCAACGTGCGGATGCGCAAATGCTTCGCGGATGGAACGCACGGGTGCGCCGGGTATGCCCGCTTCGATAAAGCGCGCCTGCCAGTCATCGGCATCACGCGTGGCGATCACGTCCGACACGGCGGCGTTGAGCGCGGGTTCGTTGGCCTTGCGATCATCCTCCGTGCGAAAGCGCGCATCGTGCTCCCACGCAGGTTTACCCAGCACGGCGCAACATTGAGTCCAAAACTGTTTGGTGATGCCCAGTACAAACCAGCGCCCGCAACGCGCGCGAAACGGGCCGTAGGGTAGCGCCCCATGGCCGCCGCGATGCGGCTCCGCGATGTAGCGCCGGTTAGCACCCAGCGCGGGCGGCACGCGATAGGCGTTCATCGCCAGTTGCACATCGAAAAGTGCGATGTCGAGCGCCGCCCCTTCGTCGGTGCGGCGTCGCCGTGCGAGTGCCGCCAGTATGCCGATGACGGCGTAGAGCGCGCCACCCAGGCCGCCGATGGGGTTGCCGCAACGTACCGGCATGGCGCCCGCTTCCGATGCACCGGTGATGCTCATGCCGCCGCCCATGGCCTGAATAGTGGCATCGTAGGCCGGGTAACCTGCCAGCGGTCCGCTGCGGCCAAAGCCGGTAACCGAGGCGCAGATCAGCTGCGGATTGACCGCACGCAAGGTGGCCACGTCCGCGCCCATGCGTTGCATCACCTCGGGCCGGAAGTTGTCGTACAGCACGTCGGCGATTTTCACCAGCCGGTGCAGCAACGCGCGTCCGGCATCGCTTTTCACATCAACCGCCAGCGACAGCTTGTTGCGATTCATGCCCCAGAAATAGGCGATGGCCTCAGGCACGGGCGCCTGCGGTGTGAAGGGCGGTGGATCATCGGCGGGTACACGCTCGATCTTGATCACCGTGGCGCCCAGGTCGGCCAGCATTTGCGTGCCAAAGGTGCCCGCGGGTTCGTCGCCGCACAGTTCGAGCACCAGCACGCCGGCGAGCGGCCCGGGCCGGCGCGCGAGTTGGGAGATGGTGTCTTGCAGGCTCATGATGCGCGCACGCCAATCACGCCACGCGCCTGCAAATCAGCGATGCGATCGGGTGTTAAGTTCAACACGTCGCTCAAAACATCAGACGTGTCTAAACCCGACAACGAGGGTGCTCTCTGCGCACGCGCGGGCTCCCCTTCAAACCGCAGCGGACTCCCTGCAGCGGGCGCGCGGCGCCCTGTGCGATTCGTGAGTTCAACCTGCATGCCCCGCGCCTGCGCCTGCGGATGCGCGAAGGCGCCCTGTATATCCAGCACACGGCCCACCGGAATTTTGGCGGCGATAAACAGCGCTTCCCACTCGGCAGCCGGGCGCGAGAGCATGACTTCCTCAAGCAAGGCGTCGAGTGCCGGCTGATTGCGCTGGCGCTCGGCGATGGTGCAAAAGCGTGCGTCATCGGCAAGCGCCGGTTGACCGATCGCTGCGCAAAATGCCCGCCAGAAGTTGCTCGATGGGGCCAGCGACAACCACTCACCGTCGCCACAACGAAAGGGCCCGTAGGGCACGGTGCCCGCGCCACCACGCCGTGGCGACGCGGGCGCAAATGCCATGTTGGCGCCAAACACTTGCGGCACGCGATAACTGTTCAACGCCAGTTGCGCATCGAGAAGCGCGATATCCACCTGCTGGCCCACGCCAGTGCGCGCACGTTCCTCCAGCGCTGCCAACACACCCGTCACCCCGTATAACGACCCGACGATATCTCCGATGGGCACGCCCCAGCGGCAAGGCTCGGCGTCCGGCGCACCACTGCCGGTGATGCTCATCACCCCGGACAGTGCTTGCACCGTGATGTCGTACGCGCCGACACGGCTCCACGGGCCGCTCGCGTCACTCTGGCCAAAACCGGAAATGGAACACACGATGATGCCCGGATTAACCGGTTGCAGACGCGGATAATCAATGCCCAAGCGCTCGGTGACACCGGGGCGGAAGTTCTCCCACACGATGTCACTTTTGCGCACGAGATCGAGAAAGAGTTGCCGGCCGTCAACCTGCTTCAAATCGATGCAAATGGAGCGCTTGTTGCGTTGCAAGGCCCAGTGAAAGCCCTCGGCCTCGGAGATGGGGGCATCCGGTTTGGGCGCGGGCACGGATGCCGCTGCGACGGGCTCAATGCGTATGACTTCGGCGCCCAGTTCGCCGAGCATCTCCGCGCCATAGGGGCCGGCCACCACCGTGGAGAGATCAATTACGCGTATGCCGTGCAGGGGTGATGTGGATTCGTGGTTCAAGGTGACATCTCGTTCATCAGCAACGCGACATGGCCAATATGCTCGCGCTTCAAGACCGTGGCAAACGCCTCGCGCACCTTTTCCAGCGCAAATACGGCGGTGGCTTCAGGTTTGATCACACCAGCGACAAACCAAGCCGACAACTGATCGAAAATCCTGCGCACTTCGCCCTCATGGCGCTCACGCGCATCAAATTTGTAGTAGCCCATGTAAAGACCGCACACGGCGATGTTTTTCACCAGCAGCAGGTTGGCGGGGATCTGCGGAATGTGCCCACTGGCAAAGCCGATGGGCACGATACGCCCCTCCGGGCGCAGGCAGCGCAGCGATTCGATGAAAAGATCGCCGCCGACAGGGTCGAGTACGCCATCGACACCACGCCCTTTTGTCAATGCCATCACGCTATCACGCAACCTTGCCGGATCAGCATCGATCGCGTGGGTTGCGCCATGCGCCAGCGCCCACGCGCGCTTGGCTTCGCTGCTGGCCGTGGCGATCACGTTCACACCCAGCGCACGCGCCATTTCCGTCGCCGCGGTTCCCACCCCGCCCGCGCCGCCATGCACCAGCAGGGTTTGCCCGGCTTGCACATGGAGCAGATGCGGCCAGGTCAGCGCAGCCAACGCCGAGTTGTACGCCGAGGTCAGCGCGTTGGCGCTGCTAAAGGGCAAGGTGTGCGGAATGGCATAAACATTGGCTTCGGGCGCGACCACGTATTCGGCCAAGCCACCCAGTTCCAACGAGGCAATCACACGATCACCCGCGCTGAAACGGATTGCGCCGACACCGGTCGATTCAACAAAACCTGCCGCCGCGCCGCCGGGAACAAACGGAAACGGCGGACGGCGTTGATACTTGCCCTGCACCAGCAAAGCCAGCGAATGACTCACTGCCGCCGACTGCACGCGTATCAGCACCTGTCCGGGGCCGCATGCCGGTTTGGGCGTCTGCGAAACGGTGAGCCGCTCCGGTGGCGTCCACTCGTGAATCACCACCGCGCGCACGCGGGCTCACACCGTGGCGACAGCCGCCGGCGGCGAGCCCACCGCACCGGGCAAGCGCAGCGGCGGCGCAGTCATCAAAAAGCGCGAGCGGCCCTTGGCCCGCAACCAATCCGCCAAATCAGACAGCAACCACATCTCACCCAGATGCACACCGAGCTTGAACAAGCAGTGCGCGTGCAACGGCAGCGTGCTGCCTTTGTGGCCTTGAAAAGGCCGCGGCGGCGTCAACTCCACCGCCACGTTATCCGAGATCATCGCGGTCGCGCCGCAATCGGTGATCCAGTTCAAGAGCTTCTCATCGCGCCCATCGAGGCCGAACAACACCTCGTCCACTTCGGCGCGGTCGCGTATGGTTTTGTTTTTTTCGATCAGCCAGCGGTCAAAGCCTGTGCGAAAACACACCATGTCGCCGGGCTCCACGGTGACGCCGTCTTTGTCCATCACGCGCATCAATTCATCGTAGCTGACATAACGATGGCCAAGGCCGAAGTGCGCATAAAGATCGATCATCACGCCGCGCCCCTGTGCACAGCCTTCCGCCAAATGCTCGATGCCCAGCTTCAATGCGCCGACATGCGGTTTGCCGGTGTCAACCTCTTTCCCATTACGATAGTCGATGGGGCCGATAATGTGCTCGCCGGCGCGATAGCCGTTGTAGAACACCATTTCCTCCGTGCCATTGCCTTCGACATCAAAGAACTGGCCCACATG
>CADECM010000070.1:0-27796 GCA_902825845.1 uncultured beta proteobacterium | reverse complement strand
CCATCTTGGATTTTGCATCGTGAAACTCCGTTCGCTGATTGGTGCAATGTAGCGGTCTACTTTGGTGGCGTCAATTTTCACGGAACATGGAGACCGCCAATAGGCCTGTGTTCAGGAAGGAATCCAGCGAGGTACGGCGCTCAAACCGTGCCAGAACTCCGTGAGCGTGTGGCAAGCCCTGGGACCCATTTCCCGCCGAACCTGACGGAGGCGTTCGCTTCGCTCATTGCAGCGGGGGCGCAGATGTGGTCAAGGCGCATACACGCCCCGGACTGAAGCGATTAAGCCGATCGACCGCTGTGCATCTGAGACCTGCCGGATGGCCTACGCGGGCAGCTCGGCCATGTGTGGAGCGCCACATAAGGCTGAAAAGCGGGCAACCTCAGCCGCAGCTCCAATTGCACGAATCTGGCTGAATGCTGACGAACCGTGAGGCATCCCAATGGACATTTTCAATGCCCTACCTTATTGGCGGGCAAAACCACGTCTACCGCTGCCTGTCAGGTCAGCCAAACGACCTCTACAAACAAAGCATACCCTTTGGCAAGAGGGAACCGCAGTGATAAACGTCCCTCAGTCTTCCAGGGGAATTTTTGCACGCACGACGACTTGCTTCCATTTTGCAAGCTCAGCGAGGTGCCAGCGCATCATTTCGTCTACGGTCTTGGTGCTCGTGGTTATGCCCAGCGCGGCAAACCGGCTCGTTGTCGCGGGCATTTCGACAATGCGCGTGATCTCCGCGTTCAGTCGCCGTACGATATCGGCAGGTGTGCCACCGACGATGAATACGGAAAATGTTCCGCCTGCCGTGTAATCAAGCCCGGCTTCGCGCGCCGTGGGTACCGCTGGTTGGGTGGGGGCGCGCCGGTCACTGGTCACGGCCAGCAGTCGCAAACGGCCGGCTGCCACATGCGGCGCAAGTGAGGAAAAATCCATGATCGCCAGATCCGCTTCGCCTCTTACCACCGCGAGCGCGGCGTCGTTGCCGCCCTTGTAGGGCAGGTTGGTAATGCGCGTGCCTGTTTGCAGTTGAAATAGTACTTGGGCGAGGAACGACGAACTGCCGGCCGATGCGCTGTTCAATTTCCCCGGACTGTGCCGGGCAAGCTCGATCAGCGTCGCGAGACTGCGGGCCGGCACTTGGGGATGTATGGCGATCCCGTAGGGGGCATTGCCCAGCTCGGCAACAGGCAGCATGTCGCGAATCGGGTCGTAGGGAACATGGCGCCGGAGCGCGGGTATCAGGGCTACCGCGCCCGCACTGAACAGTATCGTGTACCCGTCAGGTGCGGAGCGGGCGAGCGCTTCGATGCCGATGCGGGCATTGGCTCCGGGCCGATTCTCGACGATGACCTGTTGCCCGAGCACCTTGGAGAGCGGCGGCGAGATGATGCGTGCCGCAATGTCGTTAGGACCGCCTGCAGAGAAGGGAACAATGGCGCGCAGCATTCGTTCTGGATAGACGGCGAAAGCCTGACTGGGGCAGAGCATGCAACTAACCGGAACGGTCAGGAAGGCGTAAAGTCGTCGAATGGCGTTCATGTGAGGTCTTGTTGGTCGTCAGATAGAGAAGATGTGATCGCGTGGGGCGTGGATTACCGGATGCTGTCTGGCAGCGCCAGAACACGTCGGTTGCTGCAGAGCATCTGCGCATCGTACTCGGCCAATTACCAATCCCATGGCGTCTCGACCTTGTATTGAGCGATCTCCGAGGGCATTCAAACTCTGTTTCGCAATTCTAGGCGATTTGCTCTGCTCGAAAGATAGTTTCGCTATTTGCAGCCAACCCGCAACCCGATTCTCGGGCAATGGCTGCTGTTGGGATTCCAGTTGGAAGTTGGCAGCAGTGGTCAAAAAGTCCGCCGCGAAAGTACACAGGCGCGTTCGCCCACACCGGGCAAATGTGGCGGCGCTTTTGTCGCGGCCCCGCGCAAGGACCCCCACGCCACCGTTGCCGCGCCGCGGGTGGCAATATGCGCGCATTGGGTATAAAGTTTGCGGGCATTCTCTCGGGTTACTGTTGTTTCTCTACGAAAGGAACCTTATGAGCTGGAATGGTTGTCCCGTCATTGATATGGACGCTCACATCGTGGAGCGCCCGGCCACGCAATACAAGGATTTCATAGACCCCTCGTTCAGGGTGCAATACCAGGGTCTTTGCGACGGCATTGCCAAGCAGGCTGAAGCCGGCCACAAATACTCTCTCTTTGGCAATCGCAGTTCGGTCATTGAACCCATCGAAACCGGCCGTCCGCTGGGCGTGCGCGATACGTTCGGTCTGACTCAGCGTTCCACCATGGCCGGTGGGCGGCGCGCGTTTCCCCCGGATCGCCCGGATGCGTTGCCGCCGATTCGTCAGGAAGTCAATTGGGACGTCAAGGCCCGCCTCGAAGATATGGATCGGGCGATGATCGACGTCAACGTCCTGTTCCCCACCCATGTCTCCAGCTACTGCGCGCTGCGTGATGGCGGCTTTGAAAATGCGCTGTATCGCGCTTACCACCGCTGGGTGGCGGATTATTGTGCGCAAGCGCCAACGCGTCTGAAATGGACGCTGGTTGCGAACATGCGCGATGTGGCGTCCGGCGTGCAGGAGGTCAAGTATTGGGCCGAGCGCGACGCCAACCTCGTCGGCATTTATATTTCTCCCCAGGCGCCGGACGGCAAACTGCTCGACAACCCTGATCTCCATCCCCTCTACGACGTCGCGCAGGAACTCGATCTGCCCCTGCTGGCCCACGGCGGCACCTCCCGGCCGCCTTACGGTCCGGGCTCGTTTGATCTGGATGGCGCGTGGTTCCTGCTGCACAGCTTTGCCAATCCCTGGGCGGGCATGGCGGCCATGGGCGCCCTCATCGGCGGCGGCGTGTTTGAATTGTTTCCGCGTTTGCAGGCCGCGATTGTGGAAACCGGCGGCGGCTGGATGCCATTGGCCGTGGACCGTCTGGACACGCATTACATCATGTCGCCCGGCCACGTTCCCAACCTGAAACGCATGCCACGAGAAGTGCTGGCCGAAGGGCGTTACTACCACGGGTTTGATACGTGGGAGCGCTCCATGGAGTTCTGCGTGCAGGAGCTCGGCGAGGACATGTGGCTGTTTGCCACCGATTGGCCGCACGGGGATACCGCCTGGCCGGAAGGCGTGCAGCAGGTGGTCAATCGCCCGGGGCTTACCGAGCACGCCAAGCGCAAAATCCTGGGGGAGAATGCCCTGCGCTTGTGCCCGCGGTTGCGGGCGTAAACGCGGCGCGCGGCCATTCGCCGCGCGGCCACCCGCCGCGAAGCGGGTTCGAACAGCGGGCGCGCGCAAGCACATCGCGCAAGGGCGCGGCACGATACCGGCAGCAGAGCGTGGCGCAGACGTTCTGCGCGGCATCCGCTGTGGATTTTCAGCGTCCCGTCGAGGCTGACTTCAAAATCCTGGCACGATCGGGAAATGCGAAGTACGGCCCGACGCAACCCGTTTTCTCGTAAAATCGCGCCTCCCCGCGATTACACCTCACGCAAAACCATGACCCCACTTCACGCCGCTGCCGGCGCCAGCCATTTTTTCGAAGCCAACGGCGTCAAGCTGCACTATCTGGATTACGGCACCGCTGGGGGGCGGCCGATGCTGTGTGTTCACGGCGGGGCGGCGCATGCGCACTGGTTCGATTTCGTCGCGCCGGGTTTCACGCCGGACCACCACGTCTATGCGATGGATTTGCGCGGGCACGGCGACAGCGCGTGGGCGGAACCGCACACCTACGCGTGGAAGCACTACGCCGAAGACGTTAACGCCGTCGCGGAAAAACTCGATTTGCGCGACTACGTGCTGGTCGGCCATTCGATGGGCGGCATGGTGTCGCTGGTGCATGCCGCGACGCATCCGGAGCGGATCGGCGCGCTGGTGGTGGTCGACAGCGTGATGCTGATGCCGATGGAGCGCGTGACACGCATGCGCGCTTTCGGCGAAAAGCCAGCGCCGGGCTACGCCACGCAGGCGGAACTGGTCGCACGCTATCGCCTCGAGGGTGGCGAAAAGCACCTGACCGCGCCGGAAGTCCTCCAGCGCATGGCCGTGCACAGCGGTCGGCAGAATGCCGAAGGACGCTGGCATCACAAGGCTGACCGCCGCGTGTATGCGAATTTTCAACAGATCGCGGGCGTGCCGTTATGGGAGAAGGTGAAGGTGCCGGCGCTGGTGATCCGCGGCGGCGAGCACAGCCCGCGCTTCACGCCCGAAGTGATGACCGAGATCCACGCGCTGGCGCCGCAGGTGCAGGTGGCGGAGGTGACGGCGTCGGATCATCACGTCACGCTCGACAATCCGCAAGGCTTTGTTGACGTGGTGCGGCAGTTCCTGCGGGCGTAAACACCGGCGCTCAGTTCGCCGTGATGCCGGCTTCCCTGGCCACTTTCGACCAGCGCTGGTAGTCGTCGCGAACGATGCCGGCCAGCCGCTCCGGCGCGCCGCCGGTGGTCTGAATACCCTGGCTCGCGAAACTGGTCTTCAGCTCGCGCTCGTTGACGATCGTGTTGAGCGCGGCGTTCAGGCGGTTGATGATGGCGTGAGGCGTGCCGCTAGGCGCGAGTATCGCGTACCAGGTCATCACCGCGTAGCCTGGCACGGTGTCGGCCACGATCGGCACATCGGGCAGGTCCGGCATGCGCGCGGCGCCGGTGACGGCCAGCGCGCGCAGGCGCCCGGCACGAAAATGCGGTATCAGCGCGATCGGCGGTGTGATCAGGATCGGCGTGCGGCCCGCCAGCAGATCGGGCATGGCCACGCCGGCGCCCTTGTACGGTACATGCAGGATTTTGACCCTGGTCATGTGCAGCAGCAATTCAGTCGCCAGATGCGTGAGTCCGCCGACGCCGGGGCTGGCGTAGGCGAGCTGGCCGGGCTTGCTGCGCGCGAGGTCGAGCATGCCTTTCAGGCTGTCCGGCAGCGAAGGATGAACGCCGACCACATAGGGCGAGGTGCCGACTTCGATCACCGGCACCAGCGTGCTCAGTGTGGCACGAACCGATGGGCGGGTGGCCATGGTCGCCGCGTAGCTTGCGGACGAAAATAGCAGCGTGTAGCCGCCGGGCGTGGCATTGGCCGCGATTTCCATGCCGATCAGTCCGCCGCTGCCGCCGCGATTGTCGATCACGACCTGCTGGCCCAGTTGCTCTGACATCCGCTCCGCGATGCGCCGCGCGCCGAGGTCGGCGCCGCCGCCAGGCGCAAACGGCACCACCATGCGTACCGGCTTGGAAGGGTAGGGCGCGGGCTGCGCCAGTGCCGCGCTGCACGTGGTGGCGAGAATCATCACCGCAGTGACAGGACTTGTGCGACTTTGCATCGAGAGTTCTCCGCTTGCCGGTTATGCAGCGAGTATGGCGCCGCTCCCGCGCGCCGTGATTTGCCCTTGGCCGCTACTGCAGGGCGATTCCCGCGCCCTTGATCACGCCGGCCCAGCGCGAGGTTTCCGCGGCGATAAAGCGCGCGAATTCGTCGCGGCTGGTGGGCGCGGGCAGGATCACCAGATCGCCGAAGCGGCGCTGGATCTCGGCCGAGCGCAGTACCGTGGTGAGATCGCTGTTGATTTTGTCGAGAACCGGCGCGGGTGTTCCCATGGGCGCGCACAGGCCGTACCACGAGTTGGCCTCAAAGCCGGGCAGCGCGGTTTCGTGCAGCGTAGGCACGTCGGGCAATTGTGAAATGCGTTTGAGGCTGGTGACGCCGAGCGCGCGCACGCGGCCGCCCACGATGGTGGGCATGACCGCCGGCGCCGTCTGCACGCTGGCGGGAATCTGCCCGCCGACGGTGTCGGACAGCGCCTGTGGCGCGCCCTTGTAGGCGACATGCACCACATCGATCTTCGCGGTGAGCTTCAATAATTCCATCGTCAACTGCGACGAGGTGCCAGCGGCCGAGGTGCCGTAACTGAGCTTGCCCGGGTTGGCGCGCGCGTAGGCGATGAATGCCGTGATCGAACGCGCCGGCATGGAGGGATGCACCACCACCACGTTGGGCGTGAGGCCGATGCGGGTGATCGGCGCGAAGTCGCGTTGATGGTCGTACGGCATCTTCGCGTACAGCGAGGTGGCGATTGCGCTGGAGGCGATATTGCATTGAAACAGGGTGTAGCCGTCGGCCGGCGCCCTGGCAGCGTAGGCAGCGCCCAGCGTGCCGCCCGCGCCCGAGCGGTTGTCCACCACCACCTGCTGGCCCCAGGCACGGCCCAGCCGCTCGGCCAGCAGACGCGCGACGATGTCGGGCGATGCCGCCGCGGGAAACGGCACGATGTAGCGCACCGGTTTGGCCGGATAAGCCTGTGCCCACGACGGCGCGGGCATCAAGCCCGCAATCGTCGTCATCGCGTACAACAAGGGCGCCCTGGCCTTGCGGGCAAAGGCCGTCCCGGCGTGCCATCGCCACGCGGCAGTGCGCGGCGGCGCTGTCACGTGCTCGCGGCCGCTCATTCTTTGCCGTCGTGCGTGCACACCGAAATGCGCGCCGGCTTCGATGTGCGATTACTCCAGGCGTGATTGGCGCCGCGCAGCACCGCGATTTCGCCCTGCTTCATCGCCACTTCCTCGGTGTCGAGCACGAGTGTAATTTCGCCGTCGAGGATGCACACGAAATCAACGGTGCGGGTTTTTTGCATGTACGGGTGCGGCGCGTTCGCCGCATAGGTGGATGCGCCCGGTGATCCCATCGCCTTGAAAAACGCCTTCACCTCGGCTTCGCCCACCTTGCCCTTCCACGCCGCATCGGGCGGATAGTCGATGACGCGGCACACGCTGCCGTTGGCGGGCGGTTCGATGGTGTGCGGCAGGTGCAGGGTTTCGTACACCATGGTCGGCGGGTAGGTGTTGGCCACCCACAGCCGGTGCGCGGCGTAACCGGGGCGCGCCGGATCGAGGCGGATGTCGGGCGCCGCGCTGTCACTCACCAGCACGCCTTCGCCTTCGCGCTTGTCGATACTGACAATGCGTCGCGCGGGCTTCACGCCCGCGGGCACGGCGGGCGCGGGCAGCGGTTTGTCGTTGCCCGCCGCGAGGCCCTTGCCGTCCGCGCCAAAATCAGCCCAGATCATGTCGAACGCCATGCGTGCGCCGTCGGGGAAATGCCACTGGTGCCACGCGCCCACTTGCACCACGATGTCACCCACCCGCATCGGCAGTTTGCAATCGTCGAGCACCAGATCGCGCTCGTTGTGGATCACGATGCCGTAGTCGAGCGTCTGCGTTTTGTGCATCGCCGATTCATACAGCGAGTTGCCGCCGCGATCCCACAGGCCCTGGCCGGGCACGCGCGGTTTGGGCGCATGTGGGGCGATTACTTCGGCATCCTTCGAGCGGTCGTAGTCCGCGGGCTTGGCGCGCGCCTGCACCACGCGGAAATGGCCGCCGCCGATGGGGCCGGAAAAAATATAGGGCAGGTTGCCGTCGTCGTTGGCGCCGTTGATCGGCAGCGGCGTTTCGTGCCACACCCACAGATCGGTGTGGCCGCGGCCGGAGCCGAGCGAGGCTTCGTGCGAATTCGGCGCGGGACCATCCCATTGGACCTTGCTGCGGCCTTGCGCGTCCTTGCCGGTAACCACGCGGCGAATCGGTGTCAGACTGGACATGGCGGTGTTCTCCTTACGGGAATTAAATGAGAAGTGGCGCGGGGAGAGCTGTGATTATGACACGGCGCCTGCAGCGGAAAAGTGCATCCGGCGCGCAGGGCGCCGCCGCGTGCCGGACACGGTATACTGCGCAGACAGCGTGGTGCGCGTTCATTGTTCAGGAGATGGCTATGGCAGATAGTGGCGAATCCAAATGGAAATTTCACGGCGTGCGCGTCGTGCATGGCAACGAACTGGATGTCAACACCGCGCAGACGCCGGGCATGAATCGCGCGGCGGCGATCACCCATGCGCGCGCCGGCGCGGAAAAACTGTGGGCCGGCACCGTGGTGATTCATCCCAAGGCGAAGACGGGCGCGCATCATCACGGTCCGGTCGAGAGCGTCATCTACGTGGTCAGCGGCAAGGCGCGCATGCGCTGGGGCGACAAGCTCGAATTCATTGCCGAAGCCGGGCCCGGCGATTTCATTTACGTGCCGCCGTACGTGCCGCATCAGGAAATCAACGCCAACGACGACGAGCCGTTGTCCTGCGTGCTGGTGCGCAGCGGGCAGGAGCCGGTGGTGGTCAATCTCGATATTCCGGTGGTCGAAAAGCCGGAGGCGGTGCACTGGGTGGACAACATTCATCCGGCGCCCAAAGTGTAGTTATGTAAGTATTTGATTTTAAATAGTTTTTTTTATTCCCTTGGGGCCGGGTCTGGGCTGAATCACGCCACATGAAATCGCCAGCGGCACAGGGCTTGTCGGGATGTCTGGCGTTGCTGCTGTTGTTTGCTTCGGCCGCGGCGGCGGCGCAGGCGCTGCGCGTGGTGGAGGTGCGGGTCGATGGCAAGGCGGTCGCCACCGCGGTGGCGATTCAACAATTTCTGCCGTCGCAGCGCGAGCCCGTGGCGCTGCAAGTGCAGGCCGGACAAACCCTGAGCGACGGCATTGAGATCGGCGTGCCCGCGCGCACCGTGGTGGTGTTGCGATCGGTCAACCGCAACCGCATCGAACTCGCGCCGGATACGCGCTTCACCGCGCGCGTCAACGCCAGCGGCGAAGTGCATACGGTGCAGGGCGGCAGCGCGCGTTTTGACGTGCGCAGCGCATTGAGTTTTTTCAACGTCGAGTTCAACCGTTTTGTCGCGCTGGTGCGCGGCACCGCGTTTGAAGTCGAAGCCGGCGCCGGCGGCGAAGGCGCCGCGGCGGTGCAAAGCGGCCGCATCGCGGTGTTGCGCGAAGTGCCGACGCTGATGCAGGACAGCGGCCGCCAACTGGACATGCTGGAACAGCAAGTCCTCGATGCACAAAGTAGCCCGCGCCAGCAGTGGCCCGCCGTGGAAGCCATGCGCCGCTATGCCCGCAGTGACGAAGCCATGGCCCAATACAATGGCGATCTGGCGGGCGCCACGCGGCGCAACGACCGCGACGCGCAGATGTGCGCGCTCAACAATCTCGGCCTCACCTGGCTGGCGCGCGGCGATCCCGCCGCGGCGCAGAAGTACCTGCGGCGCATGCTGAGCATGGCGCAAGCCGGTAACGACGATCCCTGGCGCGCACGCGCCCTCAACAATCTCGGCGCCGCCGCGCTGGAGCAGGGCGACCTCAAAGGCGCGGTGAGCCATCTTGAGAATGCGCTCGCCGTGAATCGCGCGCTGGAGCCGAAAGCGGCGCAGCGGCGCATCGCGCAGGTGGATGGCAATCTCGGGCTCGCCTGGCGCCGTCTCGGCGATGCGGCCAGGGCGCGCGACTACACTGAACGCTCGCTGCAGGCCAATCAACAACTGGCGGCCGGACACGACAGTGCCGCCGTCGCGCGCAATCTGGAGAGCCTGGGCACGATCGAGACCGACCCGGCCCGGGCCATGCAGTATCAGCGCCAGGCGCTGCACATGCGCGAGCGGTTATATGGCGACACGCCGCATCCGGATCTGGCTTCCAGTTACATCAATCTGGGCTTCCTCGCCACGCGCGCGGGCGATGACGGTGCCGCCGCCGCGGACTACGGCCGGGCCGTCGCCGTGCGCGAAAAATTGTTCGCGCGGCAAGATCACCCGCATCTGGCTGAAGCGCTGGTGCGCCACGGCGCCGCGCTGTGCCGTAGCGGCGATACCGCGGCTGGTGTTCCGCAGTGCGAGCGCGCGCTGGCAATGCGAATTGCCCTGAGCAAAGGCCCGGTGGACGCCGCCGTGGTCGACAGCTATCGGCAGCTGGCCGTGTGCTGGGCGGTTGCCGCGGGGCAGGGCCACAGCGGCGCGCAGGAGAAGATGACGCAAACGCTGGAACGTCTGAAAGCCTATCAAGCCGCCGGCGCGTCCCCGCCGCCCGGCACCTACTGATGCGGCGCCCGCGCTGGGTGCTGTGGGTGGCGGGCTGGATGCTGGCCATGGCGGCCATCGCGCTGGGCACCGACGCGTGGCAGGAAGCCGACTGGAAACTATACGAGGCGACCTCGACGCAACGCGCGCCGCCGTGGCCGCGCGATCTGCTGTTGATCGATGTGCCCGGTGACCCCGATGTGGCGGTGTTTCGTGCGCGCCTGGTGCAGCTGGCTGCCGTGCTGGCGGCGCAACCGGCGGCGCTGCCGCGCGCCGTGGTGTTCGATGTGCAGTTCACCGAAGACCCGCGGGGCCTGCCGGAACTGGTGCAGGCGTTGAACGCGCTGCGCGGCGCAAACGTCAAACTGTATGCCGCGGTCAATCCGTTCTTTCCGTCGAGCACCGTGCCGTGGCCGGATTTCATGAGCAAGCATGCGCGGCCGATCTACGAAGGCGTGCTCGACGGTCTGGGGCATACGGCATTTGATCAGTACGGCCGCGCGGTCAAGTACGATCCGCAACTGGCGCTGGGCGGGGGCATCACACTCAAGAGTCTGGTGATCAAACTGGCCGAAGAACAGTATTTGCTGCCGCCGAATACGCTGCGGCAGCCGCTGCTGGTGCAACTGGGCGCGCCGGCACAAATGCGTGCGCGCGCGTGGCGCTTCGAGCAGGGGCGATTTGCCGCATTGGCGGAGGGCGGTGCGCCGGATTTCCGGCAACGCATCATCATCGTGGGCGACCTGCGCGACGACAGGGTGCCCGGCGCGGCGGCATCCGGCCCCGAGCATCTGGCGTGGGCGCTGGCCGCGCGCGCGGCCAGCGCCGACGTCGCCGAGCCGCGTCTGTTGGCCCATCCGTTTCTGTTGCTGGGCCTGACCTTGCTGCTGGCGGCGCTGGCGGCGGCTGCCGCGTGGTGGGCCGGGCGACGCTCGGCGCGCTCGGCGCAGCGCCTGTACTGGCTGTGCGCGGCGGGACTGATCCTGCCCTTGCTGGTGCTGTTGGGTGCCGCGGTCGCGCTGCGCGCCATCGGTCTGGTGCTGGGGCAGGTCACCTTGCCCGCGTTGGGGGTGATCGCGGCGGTGCTGATGAGCGCGCTGTTCGCCTGGCGTTACCGCCTGTGGGCGGCGATCAATGCCGGCGCGCCGTCGCAGGAGCAGGCGTATGACGTGTTCGTCAGTTACTCGCGCAGCGACCCCGCGCACGTGCAGTGGGTGCGCGAGCATATCGTTGCGCCGCTCGGCACGATGACGCATCCCGAAGGCCGTTCCCTGCACATCTTTTTTGATACCCATGAAATCAAGGTGGGCGACAACTGGTTCGAGCGGCTGCTCAATGCCGTGGGCAGCAGCCGCTGTTTCTTGCCGGTGTACTCGGCTGATTACCACGCCAAGCATTTCTGCCGTTTCGAGCTGGAAGCGGCGGTGAAGCGCCGCATTCAGGGCGCCATGGTCATTGTGCCGGTGCGTTGCGGCGAGGCGCCGGTGCCTCAAGCGGCAGCGGGGGTGCAGTTTGTCAGCGCCGAGGCCGCAGACTTCATGACGCAGGTAAAAGCCCGGCTGGATGAAGCCTGGCGCGCCGAACTGCGCGAGGCAGCGTCAGCGGATGTCCTGAATCGCGGGCGGATTGGGAGCGACGGGGCGGCGCGGCGGCACTGAGCTGCCGCCCGGCGGCAACACAGGCAGCAAGCGCAGGAAGTTCCGGTAGGTATTCTGCGAGCGCGGCAGCGGTTGCAGATCTCTTGGCGCCGCAAGCCGGCTCAGTTCCGCGGCAGACAACTGGGCCGTCTGGCGCACGGGAAGATTTCTGAGATTGATCAGCAATCCGCGGATCGGAACCACCACTGTCGATTGATTGGGTATGACCTGCAGTTGCGCGCTGCCGTTGGTCAGCAGCAGCAGGGTGTCGGGCGTGCGCAATACCATGCAGCGCCGCCTTGCGGTGACGGTGATGCTCCCCCGGCGGTACGCATCCACGTTGACACAACCGTTGGGCGTCACGGTGATGCTGGGATCCGTGCCTTCGGCAAAGTGCACGGTATCGCTGGCCTGGTCTCCGTCAAGCAGCAAGTCGCCCGAGCCGGTGGCGTTGGTTGAGATGTGGTCGCCATTGCACACGCGCTCGCCGCTGCGCGCGGGCACGCCATTGCGAAACAGGGTGTTGCTGCTTACCGCGAGCACGCCTATCGGATACGAACCCGGCGCGCATCCTGGTGCGGGACGCGGGTCAGGACGCGGATCAGGGCGAGGATCAGGACGAGGGTTGTACGGCGGCGACCCACCGCTGGTGTTGCGTGGGGGCGGCAGAACACAGCCACTGATTGCCAGTGACAGGCCAACACATGCGGCCCACACGAAAAGCCGACGCGCGTTCATGCGCGGCGTCGACGTTATAGCGGTCAGTGAAATAGCTTTCATGTCGTACTCGGCGGCAATCATTCCAGCGGTCACAAAAGCGCGCCCCGCATGATGCGAACGGGAGTTAGTTTAACCTATTGTTTTTAAATGATTTTTTTGGTTCGCTTTGGGGGCTGCCAAGGCGCATCTGCGCGTGCTCACACATCCATTTGGCGCCGCCCGCGCTTGGTGCGCGCCGCGACTGGCGCGCAAGTGCTACTTTGCCCGTCGCTGTGCGTCGTCGCGCGCCGCCTGATGATGCGTCGTCACGTCTGCAGCAACCTTGCGCTTTTGCCGGCGGAAATGTTTGACGTTAGGCGTATTGGCAACAGGCATGCCGGTGTCGAACATGGCGTCCTGCGCCGGGTCCTCATTGTTTCGGGCAACCCGCCCAAAGGCAATTGCAACCAGAAGGCCAGCAATGGTCCAAGTGCCCAACACAATCCACAACGTATTGATGCCCATCAAACCCCCCGCCTATGCGGCAAAGCTGATTCCGAACTTGTGTGCCACACTGTAAACCCAAATCCCCTGGTCCGGCAAGCGCAGGGTAAATGGGGACGCGCCTGCGCTTTCGCTCAGGCGCGCTGGCCCAGCGGCCCGCGCAACAACCGTCCCGGCAGCGCCCCCGTCGGCTTGCCGTCGCGCAGCAGGATTTGCCCATTGACCACCGTGGCAGCCACGCCGCGTGTGCGCTGCACCAGGCGGCGCGCGCCGGCCGGCAGGTCGTCCACCACCTCCGGCAGTTCGGCCATGATGGTGTCAGGATTAAATACCACCATGTCCGCCGCCATGCCTTCGCGAATCAGTCCGCGATCGTGGAAGCCCCACAGCGTGGCGGGCACCAGCGACAGCATGCGCACCGCCTGTTCCAGGGTGAACGCCTGCTTGGTGCGCACCCAATGATAGAGCAGGTGGGTCTGCAGCGACGAATCCATCAGTTGCGACACGTGAGCGCCGGAATCGGAGAACGTGGTGACCGTGCGCGGATGGCGCATGATCTGCAACGCAACATCCTGATCTTCGTTCGCCACCGGCTGCAGGAAGAACTGGTCGAGGTTTTTTGCCAGCGAAAGTTCGATCATGGTTTCGCACGGATGCTGGCCCCGTTCGCGCGCGACTTCGGCCACCGAGCGGTGCGGGCCTTCCACCTTGTCCAGCACAAACAGCCAGTCGTAGTCCGCGGGCTTGGCTTCGGTGCCGCGCGGCTGGTGTTCGTCGCGCGCGCTGGAGGCTTTGATCAGTTTGGGACGCAATGCGGGGTCGCGCAGCTTTGCCATTTGTTGATCCAGCGGCAGCGCGCGAATGTCTTTCCACAGCGGCAGACGGTCCCACGGCATCTGCGTTTTGAACGACAGCAGCGCCGACAGCGCGCGGCTGTGAGCCTGCGCGAACATGCGCCCGCCCGCGGCCGCGGTTTCGTCGAGCAGATCGAGGTATTTCTTCCACGTACCGGGCGACTGGCGGCGGCTGAACACGCCGAAGGTAATCGGCCGCCCGCTCTCGACCGCGAGATCGCGCAGCCGCGTGTGGTATTCGCGCACACCGGGGTCGCCGGCGTTGCGGTCGACACCCTCGCCCGCGACCTCGAACAGGCCGGCATTCAATTTGCCCATCGCACCCACCAGCCGCCGCACTTCGTCCCACGCCGCGGCGCGGCTCGCCACCGGACGGGCATCCGGCGTCTCGTGCGCCGGCGAACGCGACGAGGTAAAGCCCACGGCGCCGGCGCGGATCGCATCGCTCACCTGGCGTTCCATCGCCTGCAGATCGTCTTCGGTTGCCTTCTCGGCAAAGGCGCGTTCGCCCATCACATGGGTGCGGATAGCCGAGTGGCCGACGTAGCTTGCGTAATTGATGCCCTTGGGCAGCTTCTCCAGCGTTTCGAGGAATTCCGGATAAGTCGTCCAGCTCCACTGGATGCCGGCCTCCATTGCCGCCGGCGAAATGTCCTCCGCGCGCTGCAGGTTGCGAATCACCATATGCTTGAGTTCCGCGGCACAGGGCGCGAGCGTGAAACCGCAGTTGCCCATCACCGCGGTGGTGATGCCGTGATAACACGAGGAGGTGCCCAGCGGATCCCAGAAGATCTGCGCATCCATGTGCGTGTGGCCATCGATAAAGCCCGGCGCCACCGCCTGGCCTTCGGCGTCCAGTGTTTCTTTGGCGGCGTCACGAATGCGGCCGATGCGCGCGATCTTGCCGCGCGACACGCCCACGTCCGCGCGAAAGCGCGGCATGCCGGAACCGTCCACCACCGTGCCGTTCTTGATCACCAGATCGTATTCCATTGCAGGTCTCCTTGTTCGCTTGGGATAATCCTGCGCCAACTGCCGCATTCCCGCAAGTCTGTGTACCGTCGATGAGACGCCGACCGCTGGTCCACTTTGCAGACGTGGTGGGCGCAACTACCGATCGACCCTCATGACTCTGCGCTGTGCAACCGGCGCCAGCGGCGAGTGCCGCTCAAAGTACGCCACCAATGCATCCACACTTTGCATGCCGACAACGCGGTTGCGGCCTTCGCGCAGAACCGGCAGGTTGTCGCCGCCGCCGGCGAGGTAGTCGTTGACCGTGACGCGATAGTCGCGGCCGGCCTGCAGCGGCTCGCCGTTGATGACGACGCTGTCGCGCGCGATGCGCGCGCCCTCGGGCCGCGCCGGGTACCATTCAAAACCGGACCCCTTAGATATCTGCAGCCGGCGCAGTCCGCTGACGCTCCACTGCTGTTCGAGCAGGCGCAGCAGTTGCTCGCCGGACAGTGTCATGGTCACCAGGTGATTGCCAAACGGCTGCACCGCATAGAGCGCCGAATACGTGACTGCGCCATTGCCGGAAAAATCGATCGGCACGCGAATGCCGCCGGGATTCATGAACGCGACTTCGGCGCCGGCGCCGGTGGTGGCTTCGAGATGGGCATCCGCGATCAGCTGGCCGAGCGGCGACTCGCCATCCGCATTCTGCGCATTCGACACCGTCTGCAGCACGCGGCCGACGGTGCGGTCCAGCGTCGCCATCAGCCGTGCCTGGCGCGCGGCCAGTGCTGCAAGCAGGGGATGTTCCGGCACGTCGCTGCGCACGACGTGATTGACAGCACTCGCCGCAATCACCCGGCCGTTCGCGCCATCCAGCCGCAATTCGATGGCGGTGAGCACGCGGCCGAACGAGCCCGCACTGGTCACCAGCCTGCCGTCGATGCGGCAGATATAGGCTTGATGCGTGTGCCCGCTGATCACGACGTCCACCGCACGGTCGAAGCGGCGCGTGATATCGATAATCGGCCCGCGAAAATCGCGGCAGTCGTTGGGGCCGCCGCGGTTGAATCCCCCCTGATGAATCAGCACCACGACCGCCGTCGCGCCTGCGCGCCGCACTTCGGGAATCAGGCGGTTGACCGTCTGCGCTTCGTCGAGAAACGCCAGGCCGGCCGAGGCGGCCGGGGGAAGAATGGCCGGTGTCTCCTTCAGCGTGACGCCGATGAACGCAACTTTGATGCCCCCGAATTCCCTTATGGCATACGGCGCAAACAGCGTGGCGCCGCTGTCACGCACCACCACATTGGCCGCCAGAAAGCCGAACCGCGCTCCGCCAAACGCAAGACCCGATTTGCAGCCGCCGCGCGGGCAACCGCCGGTGCTTAGGCGCAGAAGCTCCGCGCGGCCGCGGTCGAATTCGTGGTTGCCGACGCCGTGCAAATCGAGCCCGAGGCTGTTCATCGCCTCGATCGCCGGTTCGTCGTCGAAGTAGCCGGAGGCCAGCGGCGATGCGCCGATCAGATCGCCCGCCGACACGAACGCAAAATGCGGGTTGCGCTCGCGCAGGCGCCCGATCACGGTCGCCAGCCGCGCCACGCCGCCCGCGGGCGTGCGCCGGATTTGCCGCGAAGCGTGGTCGACCTCCGGCACGCCGCCGGCGGGCACTTCCAGGTTGCCGTGAAAATCGTTGATGGCGGCCAGCGTCAGCGTCACTGCGGCGCGCTGCGGTACGTGCGTGGCGCAGGCGGTCAGTGCCAGGGCAAGTAACGGCAGCAGGATTCGCAAGGTGTTCATCGCGCGTTACGCGTGCAGAAACACGGCGTCAGCGTGGCAGGAATGGCGCATGGCAATCGGGTCCCCTGAGCAGGGGCCGCGTTGTTTTTCCATGATGCTGCCGGCAGGCGCGCCGCAGGCGTTTGCCACCTTCAGCAATGCCGAAGCGGCGCGCCGGGCGCGCGTGATCCGGGAAGCGAACATCCGCGCGGCGTAAATCCGTCGCCACGCACCCGCTATTTTGCAGCGGGTTTTTCCGTGGGCGCGCCGATCCAGGGTTCGTCGGCAATGTCGAACAGGCAGTTTTCAAAACCCTTGAATTTGTCCGAGCGCTTGGAGCGGTAGTTCTTTTCATTGGCATCTTCCGGCAGTTCCGAATAGGCAACAGCGCCGTTTTCCAGACATTTTTTCGCCGTGCCCTCGAGATCCTCGACGTAGACGCCGAAATGATGCGGCCCGGTAAAGTCGAGGCCGCGGTCGATCTGGTCCTGCTTGAAATACAGCACCGAAATATTGATGGCGCCGTCGGTCATCACCACGCCGCGCGCGCGCGGATTGTCGAGGCGCCGGATTTCTTCAAAGCCAAAGACCTTCTTGTAGAACTCCGCCTGCCTTTCCGGGTCCTGGCTGGCGATCGCCAGATGCTGAATACGGGCCATGGTATTGCTCCTTGTGGGTGGGTTGTTGCGGGTTGTTCAGGTGCCGGCGGGATCCACTGTAAGTGCGCGACAGGCGATTGTTGACATCGTCACTGCGGATAATCCGGTTCATCCCGCGATTGCGCCTGTGCAGGACCGGCCGCGGCGTCTTGCTGGGCACATGAGTGCCGTACCATGAGACGACGTTGATATTGGGCACGCCGGCTTCGATCATCGTGGGAAGTCCGGGCGGCACGCTGGCGTGCCTGGCGCCGCTTTTGTGCACGGTATCACGGTGATCAACAGCCCGAACATGACTGTGATCTGGCCGCCCATCAGCTGCGGCGTGCCGCCGGTGCCAGTTCACGGCAATCCCTGCTGCGGCAATGCAAAAACAGTGCCAAACCGGGGTGAACGAGCATTACCCGGTGGCGCGTTTGCGGGGCGGACAGTATCCGGGTCATGGTGCGTCGGTAGTGGCAAAGGTCGTGGCAAGGATCGTGACACAGGGCTCGGGCAACGCAATGCCGCATTCTACAATTGGAAACCACTGCGGCGCCACGGCGGAAATGGAATGGCTGGCTTGGGCGCTGCAGGCTGTGGCAGCCGGATGGCGCGGGCTTCAGGCGGCTGCGCGGACGACATTACGATAGTTACACACAGTTGCGGCAAGCGCTTGTCTTTCGATGGGCGAAGGCGAATAATGCAGCGCCTGTATTTAATCGCAACCGCATCGCTCAAAGTTTAATCCGGAGACTCCATGGCAAAGCTCAATATCAACGGTAAAGTTCACGACGTCGACGTCGAACCTGGTATGCCCCTGTTGTGGGCGATACGGGAATATGCCGGTTTGACCGGCACCAAATACGGCTGCGGCGTGGCGCAGTGCGGCTCGTGCACGGTGCATGTGGATGGCGCGCCGGTGCGCTCGTGCGTGCTGCCGGTGAGTGCGGCCGAAGGCAAGAAGATCACCACCATCGAAGGCCTTGCCGTCAACGGCGTGCTGACCAAGGTGCAAAAGGCCTGGCTTGACCACGAAGTGCCGCAGTGCGGCTACTGCCAGTCGGGCATAATCATGGCGGTGACGGCGCTGCTCAACAGCAAACCCAAACCCACCGATGCCGACATCGACGGCGCAATTACCAACATCTGCCGCTGCGGCACCTTCCAGCAGGTGCGCGAAGCCATTCACGCCGCTGCGAAAGCCTGAGGAGAACCAACATGGATAGCATCGAAATGCCCCGCGTGAGCCGCCGTTCGTTCGTGATTGGCGCCGCCGCCGCCGGTACCGGCCTTGCCATCGGCCTCAAGCTGCCGCCCTTTGGCCCGGATGTGGTGCGCGCGGCGGATGGTTCGCCCGAAGTCACCGCCTGGGTGGTCATCAAGCCCGATGACACTGTCGTGATCCGCATCGCGCGGTCTGAAATGGGTCAGGGCACGCTGACGGGACTCGCACAAATGGTCGCCGAAGAACTGGAGTGCGACTGGTCCAAAGTCACCACCGAATATCCAACGCCGGGCCAAAGCGTCAAACGCAAGCGCGCGTGGGGCGATTTTTCCACCGGCGGCAGCCGCGGCATTCGCAATTCGCATGACTACGTGCGCAAGGGCGGCGCGGCGGCACGCATGATGCTGGTGCAGGCGGCAGCCGACGCGTGGAAAGTCCCTGTTGCAGAATGCAGTGCCGCCAACAGCATGGTGACGCACAACCCGTCGGGACGCAAGGTCAGCTACGGCAAAGTGGCGGAAGCCGCGGCACGGCTCACCCCGCCCAAGGATGTGCCGCTGAAGGATCCGAAGGACTGGAAGATCATCGGCAAGCCGGTGAAGCGCCTTGACACGGTGGACAAGCTGACCGGCAAGCAGGTCTATGGTTTCGACCTCAAGCTGCCCGGCATGCTGAATGCCGCCATCATGGAATGCCCGGTGTTCGGCGGCAAGGTCAAGAGCTTCGACGCGGCCAAAGTCAGCGGCCGCAAAGGGGTGAAGAAAGTGCTGCCGGTGGGTGACTCCGCGGTGGCTGTGGTGGCCGATACCTGGTGGCAGGCGAAGACTGCGCTGGACGCGCTGCCCATCGTGTGGGACGAAGGCCCCAACGCCAAAGTCTCTAGCGCCTCCATCGCAGAGATCAACAAGGCCGGCCTCGATGCCGATCAAGCCTTTGTCGGCAACAAGGCGGGCGATGCCAAAGGCGCGCTGGCCGGGGCGGCGAAAAAAGTCGAGGCTGTCTACGCCTATCCGTTCCAGAATCATGCGCCGATGGAGCCCATGAATGCCACCGCGAAGTACACCGCGGACAAGTGCGAGGTGTGGGTGCCCACGCAAAACGGCGAGGCGGCGTTTGCGGCAACGCTGGCGGCGTCCGGTCTGCCGGCCGACAAATGCGAGGTCTACAAGATTCACCTGGGCGGCGGCTTCGGCCGGCGCGGCGCGTTCCATGATTACGTGACGCAGGCGGTGCGCATCGCCAAGCAGATGCCCGGCGTGCCGGTGAAGCTGCTGTGGTCGCGCGAGGAAGACATGCGTCAGGGACGATTCCACCCGGTGACGCAGTGCAAACTGGTGGGCGGTTTTGATGCCAGCAACAATTTCACCGGTCTGCACATGCGCATTTCCGGTCAGTCGATATTGGCGTCGGTCAGGCCGCAGGCGATGAAGGACGGCATGGACCCGGCGACGTTTCAGGGACTCGCGCCGAGCGGCGAATTCGAGTTCGGCTACAAGGGCATCCCCAATTATCTGATCGATCACGCGATGCGCAATCCGCATGTGCCGCCGGGCTTCTGGCGCGGCGTGAACATCAATCAGAACGCGATTTACATCGAGTGTTTCATGGACGAGCTGGCGGCGGCGGCGAAGCAGGACCCGCTGGAATTCCGCCGCAAGCTGATGGCAAAAAACCCGAAACATCTGGCCGTGCTCAATGCGGTGGCCGAGCGCGCGGGCTGGGGCAAGCCCGCGCCCAAGGGTGTGTTCCGCGGCCTGGCGCAAATGAAGGCGTTCGACAGCTACGTCGCCGCGTGTGCCGAGGTTTCCGTCAGCGGCGGCAACAAAGTCAAAATACACCGCATTATTTGCGCCACCGATCCGGGCCACGCGGTCAATCCGGCGCAGATCGAGCGCCAGATCGCGGGTTCATTTGTGTACGGCTTGTCGGCGCTGTTCGAGCAGGAGTGCACCGTGAAGAACGGGCGCATCGAGCAGGAAAACTTCAACACCTACGGCAGCATGAAAATCGCGCAGATGCCGAAAGTCGAATCCATCGTGATGCCCTCGGGCGGATTCTGGGGCGGTGTCGGCGAGCCGACGATATGCGTGGCGGCGCCGGCGGTGCTGAACGCGATGGCGGCTGCCATGGGCGGCAAACGCATTCGCAGCTTTCCTCTGAAGAACCACGGCATTACACTGGTGTAACAGCACCCGTCAACGCGTGCGATCCCGTTGACGGGTGTTTCGTAGGTATTTGTTTTTATTGATAATTTAGTGAGGCGCTGGTGGGTGTGAAATCGCGGCGCAGGTTTCTGACGGTGGCGGGCGGACTCGCTGCGGCCACGCTTGCGCCAGCCCCGCGCGCGCAGATTATGCGCACACCCCTGAACCATATGCCTGCAGTCATCCGCAGGCTGGTAGGCGTCAGGAGCATCACCAAGGGCAGGGTCAAACTCGATGTGCCGCCGCTGGTTGAAAACGGTCATCTGGTGCCGTTGTCGGTCCACGTCGATAGCCCGATGACGGCGGCGAATCACGTCAAGGCCATCCATGTGTTCACCGAGCGCAATCCGCTGCCGGAAATGGTGACGTTTCGTCTGGGGCCGCGGGCGGGACGCGCGCGCGTGACGACACGCGTGCGTCTTGCCGACACGCAGAACGTGGTGGCGATCGCGGAACTCAGCGATGGTTCGTTCTGGTCCGATACCACGCATGTGATCGTGACCCTGGCGGCCTGTCTCGAGGAAGCACCGGTCTGAACGCCATGAACAACGTGCGCATCGACGTGCCCAAGAGCGCAAAGCGCGGCGAGATCATCGAGATCAAGACCCTGGTCGCGCATACCATGGAGACCGGTTTTCGCCGCACGCAGCTGGGCAAGCCGATACCGCGCGACATCGTTACCACGTTTGTCTGCAATTACGATGGCGTCGAAGTGTTTCGCGCGGAACTTTATCCGTCGCTATCCGCGAATCCCTTTATCCAGTTTTCAACCGTTGCCACCGAAACCGGCACGCTCGAATTCAAATGGAGCGGCGACAACGGCTTTACCGCGAGCAAGACGGCGCGCATCGTTGTGACCTGATCCTGCGCATCGGTAATTGCACCCATCCAACAACACAGGAGGATTCCCATGGCACTGAAGATTGAACGCGTGGAAGTATTTGGCGTGGCGATGCCGCTGATCGGCACCTTCACCAGCGCCGGCATTTCCAAGCAGGCGACCAAATGCGTGGTGATCCGCCTTACTGCTTCTGATGGCACGGTGGGCATCAGCAGCATCGAACCGTCGGCCGCCGCCCAGTCGCCCGGCACCGCGCCCGAGCTGATGGCCACGTTGCGCGATCGCGTGGCGGCCGCCGTGGTCGGGCAGGACCCTACCAATCTCAATCGCCTGATCGAGTTGCTGGATGGGGTGACGCCGGGCCAGCCCGGCGCTGCCGCCGCGGTGGAAATGGCGTGCGTGGAACTTGCCGCGCGCATCCAGGGCGTGCCGCTGCACACCTGGCTCGGCGGCGCGGTGGACGACGAGGTGCTGTTCAACGGCTGGATCGGCATGCTGCCGGCCGAAGAGGCCGCGGCCGAAGCGCGGACCTGGCTCAAGGCGGGCTTCCGTTCGGCAAAGATCAAGGTGGGCAGCGGCGTCGAAGCCGATCACGACCGCGTGGCGGCGGTGCGCGACGCGGTGGGCAGCGCGATGAAGCTGCGTATCGACGCCAATCTGCAATACGATGCCGACACCTCGCTGCAGCTGTGCCGCCTGGTCAAGCAATACGATCTGCAATTGTTCGAGCAGCCGGCCCATTTGCGCGATCTCGAAGGCATGGCGCGCGTGCGCCGCGAGGGCGGTATTCCGGTGATGGCCGACGAATCGGTGAGCGATCACGCCAGTCTGGTGGCGGTGATCAAGGCCGGTGCGGCAGACTACGTCAAGTTCGGCATCAAGCAGGCGGGCGGCATTTTACGCGCGTCGCGCATGCTCGCCACCGCCGAGGCGGCCGGTCTGCCGGTCGTCATTGGCCACGGCTTCGGGCTCGATCCCAGCACGCTGGCGGAAATCATGCTGGCGGCCACGTCGCGCAATGTGTTGCCCGGACTCGAATGCGTCGGGCCGCTCAAGGTGAAAGACACCGTGGCCACCACGCGCCTGGATATTTCGAAGGGCCGTATACCCCTGCCGGGCGGGCCGGGTCTTGGCATCGAACTGGACGAGCGCAAACTCGAACAGTACCGCATGCATTGATCCCGGGCGATTCCGCGCCCCGCGGCGCGGTGAGTCGCGTACGTGGGCGAAGGGGTTTCACACCGCAGGGGATCGGGCTATTCTGACTGTGCGCCGGCGACGTCTTGCGTCAGCTGCCTGCGCGGTACCAATAACGCATGCTTCATGCGAAAGGGAATCTCGATGGCTACGCAACGGGTGGTGCACAATCCCATGGGTTATCCGCCCAAGGTGGCCGGCAAGGCCCTGGCGCCGCGGCTGGATACGCTCGACGGCCGCACGGTGTATCTGGTGGATTGCCGCTTCGATGACTCGGACATCCTTCTGAAGTCGGTGCAGGCCTGGTTTGCCGAGCACATGCCCTCGGTCAAGGCCATCTACAAACCGATCAACAACGTCTACACGCGGGATGATCCAACCACCTGGCAGGAGATCAAGGACAAAGGGGCCGCCGCGATCATCGGCGTCGGCCACTGAAGCACCTGCGCGCCGGCGGTCGCCGCGCACGGGATGTCGATTGATCTGAAGTACGGGATTCCCACCGTTTGCCTGCATACGGATATGTTCACCACGGTCACCAAATCCGTGGTGCGCATGAATGGCGCGCCGCGCATGCGCCAGGTCTATCTGCCGCACCCGGTGATGGGCAAAACACCCGCCGAAATCCGCGCCTATGTGTATGGCGCAAGTCCGGTCAGCGGCAGGCCGGTGATGCAGGAAGTGGTCGAAGGGCTGACCCGCGCGCTCGATGAGGAAGAACGCAAGGGGCTCACCTTCGAGCGCAGCACCCCGCGACTGTGCGAGCCGGCGAGCGAGGACGCCCTGCGTCAACTGTTTCTCGACAATCACTGGACCGACAACCTGCCCATCGTGTTGCCCACGGTCGAGCGGGTGGCCGAAATGTTGAAGCACACCCGCCGCAAGCCCGACGACGTGGTGGGCCATCACACCGCCACCCATTTCCGCGAAGTGTGGCAATGCACGGTCGAGCAGGTGGCGGTGAATGCGGTGATGGCGGGCGCGCGGCCCGAGTATTTCCCGGTGATCCTGGCGATTGCCGCCACTGGCGTCAGCGCGCGTGGATCGTCCACCAGTTCCATGGCGAGCATGGTGGTGGTCAACGGGCCGGTGCGCAAGGAACTCAACATGAACGCCGGCACCGGCGCGATGGGGCCCTACAACCACGCGAATGCCACCATCGGGCGCGCGTTCGGCTTGTTGTCGCAGAATCTGCAGGGCGGTTCGCTGCCGGGCGACACCTATATGGGGTCGATGGGCAACGCGCTGGCCTATGCCAGCCCGACCTTTGCTGAAAACGAAGAGCGCAGCCCGTTCGAACCGCTGCATGTGCAGCATGGCTATCGGCCTGACCAGAGCGTGGTGAGCGTGTTCGCCGGCATGCGCCATATGGCGTTTACGCTGGGATTGCGGCCGGGGCACTGGCGCGAGCAGGTGCGGAACATGATGCGCGGCATGGACCCCAACGAATCGCCGACATTCCTGCTCGATCCCATCGCGGCGCGCCTGTTCCAGGACATCGGCGGATTGAAAACCAAGCAGGACCTGATCGGCTGGATTTGCGAAAACGGGCGCATGCCTGCGGGCGAGTACTGGGATTATCAGCTGGTGCAGAATTACCTTTATCCGCGCGCCACGTTCGGCGAGGAGCCGCTGGCCGGCAAACTGCGTGCCGCACCAGACGAGATGGTGCGCTTGTGGACGCCGGAGCAGGTTAACGTGGTGGTGGTGGGCGGTGAAACCAACGGCTACTGGCGCATTGCCGGCGCGCGGCTGGCGGGCAGCGCCTGCGTCGACGACTGGCGGTGAGCGCGCCGCCGGCGTTTGACGTGGTGGTGGCGGGCGGCGGCGTCGCGGGTCTGACTGCGGGCCTGTTTTGCGCGCGTCTGGGTCATGCCACGCGGGTGCTGGTGCCGTTGATGCCCGGCGGGCAACTGGCCACCATTGCGCGCATCGAAGATTTTCCCGGTTTTGCGCAGGGGATCGCTGGCTTCGAACTGGGGCCGATGGTGCAGGAACAGGCGGCGGCAGCGGGCGCACAATTTCAGATGGGCGAACTGCAGGCGCTTGCCCCTGCCGATGGTGCATGGCAAGTCACCACCAGCGACGGCGACGTGCGGGCCAGGGCCGTCATCATCGCCACCGGATCGGCCGGCCGCGTGCTGGGTGTTCCCGGCGAAGCGCGTCTGACCGGCAAGGGCGTCAGTCATTGCGCGAGTTGTGACGGGCCGATGTTGCGCAACAAGAAGGCGATCGTCATTGGCGGCGGCGATTCCGCAATGCAGGAAGCGCTGACGCTCGCGGAATTTGCGGCTGAGGTGCTGGTGCTGCATGCCTCGGCCCGTCCCGAGGCGCAGGCCGTCTATCGCCGGCGCATTGCTGACTGTATGAATGTCAGGATGCAGGGCAACAGCGTGGTGGAAGCGATACTGGGTGACAGCGGGGTTTCTGGCATTCGTGTGCGCCGCGTCGACGGCGACAGCACACAGGACATTGCGGCTGACGCCGTATTTGTCTACGTTGGCTTGCAGCCCAATACGGCATGTCTGCAAGGTGTCGCGGCACTGGACGAAACAGGACGCGTGCGTACCGATATCTGGATGCGCAGCAGCGCGGCGGGCGTTTTCGCCGCCGGCGATATTCGCGCCGACTCCGCGTCGCAGGCGATCACCGCGGCCGGCGATGGCGCCACCGCGGCGTTCGCGGTGGACCGTTATCTCAAGGATGGCGACTGGCCTGGGGCGCCATCAGCCTGAAGCGCCGTCAGCGCCTTCGCGCAGGCCATGGGTCGTTGCCAAGGCGCCGGTTCTATATAACTATCTGTTTTTAAATAACTTTTTAAAAACGGACTTCAGAACAGCTCCACGCTGTGATGGCGCGTGGACGCGGCCTGCGCCTCCGTTTCCCTGCGCGGCGCCTTGAGCAGCGATTCGTCGACGTCCGCCAGCAGCGGCTGCAGTCGGCTTTCCAGATGCGCGTCCTGCTGGCCGGCCGTTTGTGCCTGCGCACGGGCATCGCGCGCCGCCGCGCGCAGCGCGAGGGCCTGCGTCTCGGGCAAGGCGCCGGATGCGGCGGCGGTTTCGGCGGCAGCGGCGAGCTGCGTCAGCGCGCGTTCGTTGCCGTCGTGCCGCGCCTTGAAGCCGGCGCCGATTTCGCGCGCGAGTGCGATACGCTGCTTGAGCAGTTCCGCCAGCGCGTCGCCGCGTTCGATGGCGGTTGCCACCGTCTCCAGCGCACGCATGTGCACGTCCAGCGCCTCCGCCATTTTGACCACCGTATCCTTGAGCCGTCCGTAGGGTTCGGGGTCATGCAGCGGCATGTCATAAATAATGATGGTCGCGCGCTGATAGTTGAACGCCGATCGTTTGCCCAGATCGACAATGCGCGCGTCGCCCGCCATTTCCGCCAGCACCGCATCTTCCACCGGCGAGCAGGCGCCGGCGCTGTTGCGCGACAGGCGGCTGCGGCCATCGCGCAACTGCACCGCGCCTTCGATACGGAATCTTTGCAGGGTGCGCAGCGTGGTGGCGGCGACTTCAGCGAGATCCGTCTGGCGGATGATGTCGCTCAAAAAATTGAGCACCACGCCGGAGTCGGCGGCCTCGCGCAGCGACATCATCGCCACGGACGCCGCCTTGCGCGCTTTTTCGGCGAGTTCATCGCGCTGTTCCCGGCTGGCCAGCGCCAGCGCGATCTTGTGCTTCAGCTCCTTGACGTTGAAGGGCTTGGACACGTAATCGTCGCCGCCGGAATCATAGGCCTTGAGACGATCTTCCGCTTCGGTGTGGCCCGAGATAAAGATCACTGGAATGTGCTGCGTGCTTGCGTTGTCCTTGATCGCGCGGCAGGCCTGGTAGCCGTTCATGCCGTTGGGCATTTCGACGTCCATCAGGATCAGGTCGGGGTTCCCCGACGCCACCGCGGCAAGCGCGGCGGCGCCGTCGCCCGCATAGAGGAAGGCAAACTGATCGCCCAAAAACGCTTCCAGAAAATCGAGGGAAGACGGCTCGTCGTCGACAATCAGGACTTTGGCTTTCAAACGGTGGTGCTCCCGTCGTTGGATGGCATGCAGGATTCGCAAGGCGCCCGGGGATGCAGTCGACCCGGGCATCCGATCCGGTGTATAACCACGCCACAGTGCGTTTCCCACCTGGCCTTGAAGCCGGACTATAGCATCGTAGCGCGAAGCAATCAGCGAGAGCAAATGCCCGAACATCATGGCGGCAACACAGTCACTCTGCCCGGCGGCGAGCACGTCGCGGCGCTGGGCCAGGGCACCTGGAATATGGGTGACAGCCGCGCCCGCCGCGCGGCTGAAATCGCCACGCTCCGGCGCGGCATCGATCTGGGGCTGACACTCATCGACACTGCCGAGATGTATGGCGGCGGCCGCTCGGAACAGCTGGTGGCGGAGGCGGTGGCCGGACGCCGCGACGAGGTTTTCATCGTCAGCAAGGTACTGCCGAGCAACGCGTCACGCGGCGGCACGGTGGCGGCCTGCGAGCGTAGTCTGAAGAACCTCAATACGGACCGCATCGACCTGTATCTGCTGCATTGGCACGGCAGCGTGCCGTTCGCGGAAACGCTGGCGGCTTTGATTGAGCTGCAGCGCGCCGGAAAAATCCGCCATTACGGCGTGAGCAATCTCGATTTTGAAGAAATGCAGGCGTGGTGGACGGCGGCGGGCGGCGCGGCGACGGCCACCAACCAGCTGCTGTATAACCTGTCGCGGCGCGGCATCGAGTGGGATCTGCTGCCGTGGCTGCGTCAGCGCCGCGTGCCGGTGATGGCGTATTCGCCGCTGGAGCAGGCGCGGCTGTTCAAGAACGCGACGTTCTCGGCGCTGGCAAAAACGTGGGGCGCCACGCCCGCGCAACTGGCGCTGGCGTGGCTGCTGGCGCAAGACGGCGTCATCGTTATTCCCAAGTGCTCAAGCCCGGCGCGGGTGGAAGAAAACGCCGCCGCGCGCGACATCAAACTCAACGCTGAGCAATTGCGCGAACTGGACAAGTTGTTTCCGCCGCCGCACCGGGCGCGACCGCTGGAATTGCTATAGCGCGCTTTCAACCCAGAAAAAGCAATGAGCCACAGAGAACACAAAGTTCACCGAGAGAAATCAATAACATAACCGGTTTCCAACGCTCACCCATGGGGTGATTGTCAGCCGTAAAAGCCGTGATTCAAGCTGACAAACGGTGTCTGAACACATGCCCAGCGACCGGCAAGTACCCGGCCAATTGCTGCACCACGTGGCCTCAACACAGCAGTCGGTTGAAGGGCGGCTATATCCGGAAACCTGCCCTAAGGGCTATCCGGGCAACTCGGCCTTAACTGCCGTTGGCTCTATGCAGCATTGAAGGCCGGTGTCGATCTAGT
>CADECM010000069.1 GCA_902825845.1 uncultured beta proteobacterium | reverse complement strand
GAAGTGGTGCAGGACACCTGGATCGCGGTGATCGACGGCATCAGAACTTTCGAAGGCCGTTCCTCGCTCAGCACCTGGATCCACGCCATTCTCATCAACAAGGCCAAGGATCGCGGTGTGCGCGAAAGCCGGCACATCAACTTCTCCGCGCTGCAGACCCACGACGAGGACAGCGGCGACGATGCAATGGATCCCTCGCGCTTTCATACCAGCGGCGAGATGGCCGGACACTGGGCGCTGCCGCCGCAGCCGTGGGACGAGCACACGCCGGAGCGGTTGCTGGCATCCAAACAGGCGTTTGAGGCCCTGAACCGGGCGGTGGACGAATTGCCGCGAGGGCTGCGCGACGTGCTGGTGCTGAAAGACATCGAAGGCCTGGAATCGGACGAGATCTGCGCGCGCCTGGGCATCACTGAAACCAACCTGTATGTGCGGCTGCACCGCGCGCGCGAACGCGTGCGGCAGGCGGTGGAGAGCGCGCTGGCGGGCAAGCCGCCCCGCGATGTAAGCAATAGCGGATTTGCTACACTCATGGCTAGTGCCCAAGCGATTACGAGGAAGCCGTGCCCGACCCAGGACAAGTTGATGGCTGCACGTGCCAGGACGTAGCACGTCAGGCAACCGAGTTTCTCGAAAACCGGCTGCGTGCGCCCGCCAGCATCACGATCTGGCGCCACCTCGAAGGCTGCGCCGACTGTCGCATCTATCTGGAGCAAATGGCCACGGTGCGTGACAGCCTGCGGCAGTTGCCGGGGGCGAAAATGCCCGACGAAATGCGCGGCAAACTTCTGGAACGGCTCCGGCGCGTCACGCGCGGAAAAGACTGATTTCCGATGTTGCACGACCCGCCGGCCTTGTTCACGCGACGCAAAGTGCGTAAATGAGCCCGCTGCTGAATGTCGGCGAACTGGTGAGCTGCAATGCGGCGCTGTATCCGGATCGTGTCGGTGCCTGTGACCTTTCCCGGTCGATGACATTTCGCCAGTGGAATGATCGCGCCTGCCGTCTCGCCAATGCACTGCTCGGTCTTGGGCTTTGCCGCGGCGACCGCGTGGGCATCCTCGCCTACAACTGTTTGGAATGGATGGAGATTTACACGGCCATCGCCAAGGCGGGTCTGGTGGCCGTCCCCATCAACTTCCGGCTGCTCGGCCCGGAAATCCGTTTCATTGGCGAAAACGCGGCGATCAGCGCCTTCATCGTGCAGCAGGATTTTGTCGAGGTGGTGGACGGCATCCGCGCCGGGCTGCCGGTGCGTGGTGGCAACTTTATTTATTTCGGGCGTTCGCATTGTCCGGCCGGATACCGCGGCTACGAGGACTTGATCGCGGCAGCTTCATCGGGCGAGCCCCCGGTCGACGTCCTGCCTGAAGACCCCTGGACGCTCATGTATACCTCCGGCACAACGGGCCTGCCGAAGGGCGCCGTGCGCAATCACGGGGCGTCCGCGATTCACCACTTGACGCTGGCACTTGAACTCGAATTCACGCGCAGCGATATCGGTCTGCTGGTGATGCCGATGTGCCATGCGAATTCCTTGTTTTTCTGTTTCACCTGCACTGCCCGCGGCGCCACGGCATTCGTCTATGACCGCAAAAACTTTGATCCAGAGCATCTGTTGCAGACGCTGTCGGCTCACGATATCTCATTCACGTCGCTCGTCCCCACCCACTACATCACGATGCTGGGATTGCCGGCGGCGTTGAAGGAAAAATATCGCGCGGCCAGCGTCAGGAAGCTGTTGATTTCCTCGGCGCCTGCGCGGCGGGATACGAAGCTTGCCATCATGGCGCAATTCGCGAACTCGCAGCTCTATGAAATGTATGGCTCCACCGAAGCCGGGCTGGTGACGGTGCTTCGCCCGGAGGAGCAATTGACCAAGCTGGGTTCGATCGGACGAGAATTGGCGGGCACCGGCAGGATCCGGCTGATCGGCGACGATGGTAACGACGTCGCGGAGGGCGAACCGGGCGAACTGTATTCGCGTTCCGCCTATGCCTTCCAGCATTACTGGAAACTGCCCGACAAGACCGCGGAGGCTTTTCGCGGGCATTACTGTACCGTGAACGATATCGCGCGGCGCGACGACGAGGGTTACTACTATCTGGTCGACCGCAAGAAAAACATGATCATCAGCGGCGGCGAAAATATTTACCCATCCGAGGTGGAGGGTGTGCTCGGTGGCCACGAGAAGGTCAAGGACGTGGCGGTCATCGGCATTCCGCACGACAAGTGGGGGGAATCGGTGCATGCCGTGATCATTCTTCACCAGCACGGCGGCGTCACCGGGCAGGAGATTCTGGACTGGTGCGCCGGCCGCATTGCCGGCTACAAGCGTCCGCGCTCGGTATCGTTCATCGATGAAGCGGACATGCCCAGAACGGCCACCGGCAAAATTCTGCACCGCGTGCTGCGCGATCGCTACGCCGGCATCGGGCCCTCGGATGCGCCGTCAGGCAAGCGGCTTTAGCTCGCCCAGAATGGTCGGAATCAGCTCAGCCACCGTTGGATGAATGTGCACCGCGCGCTGCAGCACCGTGTAGGGCGCCCTGGCATACATCAGGTCAAGTATGCAATGGATGGCTTCGTCGCCGCCCACGCCGAGGATCGCGGCGCCGAGAATTTCCTTGCTGTCGGCATCGACGGTAATTTTCATGAAACCCTGTGTCTCGCCTTTCTCCACCGCACGGCCCACGCGGGTCATCGGGCGCATGCCGGTGAGCGCGCGACGTCCCGACTTGCGGATTTCGGTGTCGGTCAACCCCACGCGTGCCAGCGGCGGATCGGTAAACAGGCCGTAGGCTGTCAAGCGATCATTCACGCTGCGCGTGTCGTCGTTGAGCAGGTTGGCGGCGGCGATTTCGTAGTCGTTATACGAAGTGTGGGTAAACGCGCCGCGGCCGTTGCAGTCGCCGATCGCCCAGATGCCCGGCACGCTTGTGCGGAGTGTGTCGTCCACAGTGATGTAGCCGCGGGCGTCCGTTTTCACACCCGCATGTTCCAGTCCCAGGTCATCGGTATTGGGCACGCGCCCGACGGCCATCAACAAGTGCGAGCCTTCGATCACGCGCGCGCCGTCGGCGCAATCGAGGCGGACCGCAACGCCCGGCCCCCTTTTTTCCACACTCAGGCACTCGGCGCCGGTTTCGATGGAGACGCCTTCGTTGGCGAGGATGTCGCGCACCGCCTGCGACACGTCGGGGTCTTCGCGCCCGATGATCCGCGGCGCTTTTTCGATGATGGTGACGCGCGCGCCAAAGCGCCGGTAGATCTGCCCGAACTCAAGGCCGATGTAGCTGCCGCCGATGATCAGCAAATGTTCCGGCAGGAAATCCACATCCATGATCGTCGAATTCGTCAGCACATTCACGCCATCGATCCCCGGCATCGGCGGCACCAGCGCGCGACCGCCGACATTGATGAAAAACCGTTGCGCGTCAATCCGTTCGCCGTTCACGCTCACCGATGTGGGCGACTCAAACCGTGCATGGCCCTCGATCACGGCCAGGTTGGGCGTGCCTTTCAGCCATTTTTCAATGTTGCGCGTGGCGTTTCCGACCACCTGATCCTTGCGCGCCTTGACACGCTTCATGTCGATGCGCACCGGGCCGTCGAGCATGACGCCGTACTCCGCGGCGCGGCGCGCGAGATGCGCGGCGTAGGCGCTTGCCACCAGCGTTTTGGTCGGCATGCAGCCGTTGTTGACGCAGGTGCCGCCGAAGCGCTTGCGCTCGATGATGGCGACCTGTTTTCCCGCGGCGGCGAGCCGCGCGGCAAGCGACGGCCCAGCCTGGCCGGTACCGATGATCACGGCATCGTAGCGGCGGCTCATCGCGCGGCTCCATGCGTGCCCTCGACGCCGTGGACGATGACGCCGTCAATCGCATCGGCGGCTTCGCGCCAGCAAGCCTGTTCAAGCGTGCGCCGGGTGTCGGTATAACCCGCCTGCCAGCGCGTGCGCACGCCCATCGGGGTGAAATCGATGTCCTTGGTGTGATCCTCGCCTTCCACGCGCGGCGCCAGCAGCGGCACCACGTGCATCACGGTGGCACAACCGTAGTCGAGCAGTTTTTTCACCTCCGGGTCGCCGCATCGCGCTTCGGGAATGTAGCGGGACAGATCGCGGATGATGTGCCGCATGCGGTGAATCTGCTGCTGACGCTTGATATGGCTTTTGGCGCGGCTCGCGTACTGGATATCCTTGTGCCGCGCCAGCACCTGGCAGATGGTCTCCGGCTCGGGGCCGTGCGGATGCCACATGTTCGCCGAAAAAATCAGCGAATCGCGCCGCGGTTTATCGTCGAGCACCGCCTCGATCGGCGTGTTGGAGTAAATGCCGCCATCCCAGTACGACGAGCCGCCGATGCGCACGGCGGGGAAGGCCGGCGGCAGTGCGCCGGAGGCCATTACATGCTCCACCTTGATGCGCGTTTCGCGGCTGTCGAAGTAGTGCATGTCGCCGCTGCGCACATTGACCGCGCCCAGCGTGAGCCGCGTGTGTTTCTGGTTGATGCACTTGAAATCAACCAGATCGGCGAGCGTTTCGCGCAACGGCTCGGTGGTATAAAACGCCGCCTTTTCCACGCCGAGCTGTGCGTGCACGCCCCATGCGGCCTGCGGATTGGGCGCAAAGAAGCCGTCGATGCCTTGCGTGTAGGTGCCGAGGTTCGAGATCGGCCCGGTCAGCGCGGGCCACAGACTGGCGAGATCGCTGTAACGCCTGCCTTGCACCATGTCCCAGAAGCGCGTCAGTTGTTCCATGCGCCGGCCGGGCTCGTTGCCGGCGATGATCGCGCCATTGATGGCGCCGATCGAGGTGCCGATTACCCAGTGCGGTTCCACGCCCGCCTCGTGCAGCGCCTGATATACCCCGACCTGATACGCGCCCAGGGCGCCGCCGCCCTGCAGCACCAGCACCACCTGACCGGGGTAGTCAAAGCTGTTCTTTGCGGCATGGGGTGGGGCCGCGGTCTGCATGGCGGCGTCGTTAACGGTGTTCATCGGCGAGTCCTCGTTGGGGTGCACGGTGTGCAATTGTTGACAGGCAGTGCAGCGCCGCAATCCGTCGGGCGCGCAAGCCAAACCTGACAGATGTGATGCTATGGCGCTTTCACGCTTGAGGTAATCGAAGCGATCACGCCGGTGGCGGTTTTGAATTGCGCCACGCGGTCGGTAATGCCATGGCGTTGCGCGATCCAGCTGAAATCGGTATACGCGGTCCATACTTCGCCTTTCTCGTTCTGATACACCAGCAGGCGCACCGGCCAGTCCAGACCCGAATTCGGATTCGAGGTCATGAACTGCACGCCCAGCGGCGGATTGCCGAACGTCAGCAACGTCGATGGATGCAGTTTGATGCCGGCGTCGGCGGCAAGTTTCGCCTGATCGACCTCGGAAAAAAACATGATGCCCTTGTCGGCCACGTCTTTCTTGATGCGGCCGATGGTTTCCTGCATGCCGTAGGCGCTTCTGACCTTGACCAAACCATCTGCTCCCACGGTTTGCGCGGTGGCGGATGATGAAGCAACCAGGGCAATGCCCACTACCGCGGCTGAACACCATGTGCTAATGCGAGCGAACATATTGCCTCCTTAAAATATTGAATAAAAACAATTAGTTATGATTGCTTTGTTGTTCAGCGCGCTGCCACGGCCAGCGGCCGTCGAGTTCCAGCGCGAGGCTCCAACTCAAGAACGCGCGGATTGCGACGATCATCGCCAGCACCATCACGCTGTCCATCGTCGGCGTGAAGGCGACCGTGCGCACAATGTCCGCGGCGACCAGTACTTCGAGGCCGAGCAGGATTGCCCGTCCCAGGTCGTGGCGATAACGCCGGTAGCGCGATTCGCCGGCGGACGCGGCCGGCAGCGCAAGGCGCACACTGGCGAAAATGAGTCCGCCGACAATGAGCGCCACACCGGCGATCTCGGCACCGTTGCCTGCGACTTCGACGAACTCTCGGAGTGGCATGGTGTCTCCGTTCAGCCTGCGCGCGCCGGCGCTGGAAGGGTCAGGCGTGTTGCCAGAAGTCCCGCTGCGAAGAGGGCCGCGCCGATGCCGGCGACGCAGGCGGGCCAGCCGAAGCGCACGAACAGCTGGCCCAGCACCACGCTGCCGACGATGCCGCCGAAGAAATAACACGCAAGGTAAATGCCGCTGGCCGCGCCGCGGTCGCTGGTGGCGGCGCGGCCCACAAAGCCGGTGGCTGTTGCCTGTGCGAAGAAGGTGCCGGCGCCGATCATCGCCATGGCGGCGAGCACCGCCGGCAGACTCGGCGACAGCAGCAACGGCAGACCCGCGCCCGCGAGTGTCAGGCCTAACCATAGCGCGCGTCGCGTGCCCAGCTTTGCCACCACCTTGCCCGCCAACGGCGTGGTGAAAATCGCCGGCAGAAACACGAAATAGACAAACCCCAGCGCCATGCGGCTCAGGTTGAGCGGGCCGGCCACCAGCACGAAATTCACGTAGGTGAAGGTGCCGATGAAGGCAAACAGGATCAGGAAGCCGATGACAAAACTTGAACGCAAGGCGGGATTGGCAAGATGCATGGCCCACGCGGCAAAAGGCGAGGCCATTGGCACCGTCATCGCCTTCATCGGTTCCGCGCGCTTGATCGTGTAGTAGACCAGCGCGGCGCCCGCGAGATTGAGCACGGCGAAGATGTAAAAGTTGGCCGCCAGCCCGAGCGAATCCACCAGCGCGGCCGCCATCAGGCGCCCGAACAGGTTGCTCGCGACGTTGCCCGTGATATAGGCGGCGAAGGCAGTGGCGGTATCCGCCGCGCTGCAGTGTTCGGCCAGATAGGACAGGGTGAGCGCGAACGCGGTGGACATGCACAGTCCCTGCGCGATGCGCAGCAGGGTGAAGACGGTCAGATCGGGCGCCACCGCCAGCAGCGCGGTGGGCACGGACAACAGGACGAGGCTGATCAGGATGCCGCGCCGGCGGTCGATGTGGCGGCTGAAAAATGCAACGGCGAGTCCCGCAATGGCCATGCCGATGGTACTGGCGTTGACGGCAAAGCCGATCGCGGCGGGACTCACGTTGTAGGCTTTTGCCAGCGACGGCAGTATCGCCTGGGTCGCAAACAGATCGACCACGGTCAGGAACGCGGTCAGGCTGATGACAAAGGAACGCAGCAGGGCCGCGCCGCCCGCGGGTCGCGTGTCTGCCGCAGCATGCATGTGGGTGACGCTCATGACGGGAATGCCTTTCTGGAATGCCGTAAGCGGCGGCAGCGTTGTTGCGTGCCGCCGCCTCGTGCGACGAATGAGAGTTACATCATGTGCGCGTCTTCGGTTTTCGTTTCGTTGGGAAACAGGTCCACCGAGATCAGCACCGCGGGCTTGGTGGCCTTGTTGATCCACCAGTGCGAGGTGCCGTTCTTTTCCGGCGCCACGTCGCCGGCTTTGTGCACGATGGGCACGGCGCAGTTGCTGGCGTACTCGATGACTTCACCCGAAACGATGTAGATCATCGCCGGGCGGTTGCCGTGGCTGTGCCACGGTACGATGGCGCCGGGTTTCATGTCGAGCTGGCGCAGTCGGAACAGACGTCCCTGAATGCCCGCAGGTTCCTTTGAAATATCGGTGGTGGCTCGCACCACATCCGTCACGCCCTTGGGCGTGGTGGGGCCGGGTTTTTGGCCCTGGCCGTCGGCCACGCGCTTGTCGGCCGGGCACTCGCCTGCTCCGGCGCTTGCCGCGGCGAGCGCCATGACGCTTGCACAAGTGCCGGCAATGGCCAGGCGCAGGAAATATGAGAAATCTTTTTTCGGGGAAATAATCATGATGGCGGGCTCCTTTTCGCGTTGGGGTTGCCGCGACCACCGTGGCCGCGGCATGTGACGGAAATTGCCGCCATGGGTCGCGCCGGCCGCGGGACTCTTACACACGCCGCCGCGTGTAAGGTTCGCGCCGGGCCGCCTGACTGATGCGCAGCTTCAATATCCGCAATTCGCAACGGGAGTCACATCATGTTCAAAGGCAAAACAGCGCTGGTCACCGGATCGACCAGCGGCATCGGGCTGGGCATTGCGCAGGCGCTGGCGGCCGAAGGCGCCAACCTTGTCATCAACGGTTTCGGCGACGTCATGGAGATCGAGCGCTTGCGCGCGCAGCTTGCCGAAAGGCATGGCGTGAAAGTGATCTACAGCCCGGCGGACATGAGCAAGGCCGCGAGCATCCAGAACATGATGGCGCTGGCGGCCCAGGAATTGGGCGGCGTGGATATCCTGGTCAACAACGCCGGCATACAGTTCGTGGCGCCGGTGGAGGCGTTTCCGCCCGAGAAATGGGACGCCATCATCGCCATCAACCTGTCTTCGGCGTTTCATACCACGCGCCTTGCGCTGCCGCATATGAAGCAGAAGCAATGGGGCCGCGTGATCAATATCGCGTCGGCGCACGCGCTGGTCGCTTCGCCGTTCAAGGCCGCCTACGTCGCGGCGAAACACGGCATCGCCGGTCTCACCAAGACCGTCGCGCTCGAAGTGGCGGAACAGGGCATCACCGTCAACGCCGTGTGCCCCGGTTACGTGCTGACGCCGCTGGTGGAAAAACAGATTCCCGATACCGCCAAAGCGCGCGGCATCAGCGAGGAGGCCGTGCGCCGCGACGTGTTGCTCGCCTCGCAGCCGACCAAGCAGTTTGTCACTGTCGAACAGGTCGCGGGGCTGACCCTGTTCCTGTGCACTGAAACAGCGGCGTCGATTACCGGCGCGGTATTGCCGATCGAGGGCGGATGGACCGCGCACTGACAACAGCAAGCCTCAAATCGTTCGGATGACTCAGGGGTGGAACCATGCAAGCGGCAGTTTTGACCACGGTGCAATACGCGCAGCGGCGCTGGAGGGACAAACCACAGCGCCAATCGCGCGAGCGCCGCAGCGTGCCGCTGGCCGATACGGTGAGCGGTGAGGTCATCGTTCAGCGGGTACTGGACGCGGCCCAACTCGAACCCGTTATGCGCCAGCGGCTGGCGTGCATCCTTAGGGTTACCCTGCGCGATTGGGTACAAGGTGAAGTACTGGCGCGTTAGCCGGTGCGAGATCTTCGCGATCTTGCAGTGGCGGCGATGGTCGCAGACGCTGCCGTTGCGTCCGCAGCCCGTGCATAACAAACCGGGAACACCCGTGTCGGGCACGCTCATGGCTGCGCCCGGGGCACAAACAATAAAGCCGGCACAAAGCCGGCTCTTCCCGCCTCCCGACGATCAGCCCCCCGCATCCAGTTCGGTGCGGAATGTGAGTCCCATGAGTGCCTTGTTCATGAATTCAGCTTTGCCGAGCCGGCCGGTCTTCTTGGTATCCATCATGTCGAACTGGCGGCCCATATAGTTCAGATATTCCTGGCGGGTTACCACGCCGTCCTTGTTCGTGTCCATCGCCTTCATCATTGGCGCGGTCCAAATCCGCTCGGCTTCGTTATCGGCAAATGCGGGTGCGGCAGTGAGCAGTGCCGCGGTCATGGCGCCGATGGTGGTCAGGGCTTTCAGGGTCTTGAACATTGTCATCTCCTTGGTTGGTGGTGCTTGGGCAAAGCGGTTAAACGGCTTGTCATGTTTCCGGGGCACGCGCTGCCGTATTGCTTCGGCTGTCGCGTGATCCGCAGCGATAAGTCGCGCGGCACTCGAATGGCTTACCAACTATATTTTTTCGCTGAGGTGTAAGACCGCGGCGCGCGGCGCGACTACCACGGTCGCGCGCGTATTGTTGCTGGAAGGCGCAGGGGTCGCCCGCGCTCTTGTGCGGCGCTATAATCCCCTTCCCGTTGCAGCCTTCTTTAAGACCCGCCCCGATGACTTCCCAAGCCGATCTGGCCAACGCGATTCGCGCGCTCGCGATGGACGCCGTGCAGCAGGCCAATTCCGGCCACCCCGGCATGCCGATGGGCATGGCGGATATCGCAGAAGTCTTGTGGAACAAACACTTACGCCATAGTCCCGTACATCCGGCGTGGGCCAACCGCGACCGCTTCGTGCTGTCGAACGGGCACGGATCGATGCTGCTGTATGCCCTGTTGCATCTGTCGGGTTATGACCTGCCGATGACAGAGCTGAAACGTTTTCGCCAGCTGCATTCCAAAACGCCGGGACATCCGGAACATGGCATGGCGCCGGGTGTTGAGACCACTACCGGTCCGCTGGGTCAGGGCCTGGCGAACGCCGTCGGCATGGCGCTCGCCGAGCGCCTGCTGGCGTCAGAATTCAATCGCGACGGGCACGCGATCATCGACCATCGCACCTATGTTTTTCTCGGTGACGGTTGTCTGATGGAAGGCATTTCGCACGAGGTGTGTTCGCTCGCCGGCACTCTGGGCCTGAACAAATTGATTGCGCTCTACGACGATAACGGCATTTCCATCGACTCGGAGAAGGCGCAGATCAAACAATGGTTCACCGACAACACGCCGCAGCGCTTTGAGGCCTACGGCTGGCGCGTGATTCGCGACGTCGATGGTCACAATGCAGCGGCCGTGGATGCGGCGATTCGGCAGGCGCAGACGGAAGCCGCGAAGCCGGTGCTGATCTGCTGCAAGACCATCATCGGCAAAGGCGCGCCGAAAAAAGCCAACACCGGTGGCGCCCATGGCGCGCCGCTGGGCGCCGAAGAGATCGCTGCCACGCGTGCCGCCATCGGCTGGAACCATCCCCCGTTTGAAATCCCCGAAGCGGTTTACGCGGGCTGGGATGCGCGCGAGCGCGGCGCAACACTGGAAAGCGCGTGGCAGGCGAGGTACGCGGCCTATGCAAAACAGCATCCGGAACTTGCCGCTGAACTCAAGCGCAGGCTGTCGGGCGAACTGCCGCGCGAGTGGACGTCTCACGCAGCCAAAGTGCTGGCGCAAGTCAACGACAAGGGCGAAACCATCGCCACGCGCAAAGCGTCGCAGAACGCAATCGAAGCGCTGGCACCGGCGCTGCCCGAACTGGTGGGCGGCTCCGCCGATCTTGCGGGTTCGAACCTTACCTGGTGGTCGGGTTCGAAGGCCGTGGGCGGCAGCGACGGCGGTAACTATCTGTTTTTCGGCGTGCGCGAGTTCGGCATGTCGGCGATTGCCAACGGGCTCGCGCTCTACGGTGGCTTTATTCCGTATGTGGCGACGTTTCTCACCTTCTCCGACTATGCGCGCAACGCGCTGCGCATGGCGGCGCTGATGAAACAACGCGTGGTGTTCGTTTATACGCACGATTCCATCGGCCTGGGCGAGGACGGTCCCACCCATCAGCCGGTGGAACATGCGTCGACGCTGCGCCTGCTGCCGAACATGGACGTGTGGCGCCCGTGCGACACGGTGGAATCCACCGTGGCGTGGGTTGCCGCGATCGAGCGCCGGGACGGTCCGGCGAGTCTGTTGTTTTCGCGCCAGAATCTGCCGTTCCAGAAGCGCAGCGCGCAGCAGCTTGGCGAGGTGGCGCGTGGTGGTTATGTGCTGTCGGACGCGGCAAAGCCGCGGGCGGTTATTATCGCCACCGGCTCCGAAGTGGCGCTGGCGCTTGACGCACAAATGAAACTTGCGTCGGAGAACATTGCGGTGCGCGTGGTGTCGATGCCTTCGACCTCGGTGTTCGACCGCCAGGATGCGGCCTACCGCGACAGCGTATTGCCACGCGGTGTACCGCGCGTGGCGGTGGAAGCGGGCGTGTCGGATTTCTGGCGCAAGTATGTGGGCCTTGACGGCGCGGTGGTCGGCATTGACCGCTACGGCGAATCGGCGCCGGCGGGTGAACTCTTCAAGTTTTTCGGGTTCACCGCGGAAAACGTCGCTGCCGCTGTCAAAGGGATTTTGTAAGTATTTGTTTTTATTGAATTTTTTGGAGAACCATTATGGCGATTAAAGTGGGCATCAACGGCTTCGGCCGCATCGGACGCATGGTGTTTCGCGCGGCTGCGCAAGATTTTCCCGATATCGACATTGTCGGCATCAACGATCTTCTGGAGCCCGATTATCTTGCCTACACGCTGAAGCACGACTCGGTGCACGGCAAGTTCAAGGGCGAGATCGGCGTCGACGGCAATTCGCTGGTGGTCAACGGCAAGAAAATCCGCCTCACGCAGGTGCGCGACCCGGCCGAACTGAAATGGAATGAAGTGGGCGCCGATATCGTGGTGGAATCCACGGGGCTGTTTCTCGACAAGGCCACGGCGGAAAAACACCTCAAGGCGGGCGCCAAAAAAGTCATCATGTCCGCGCCGTCGAAAGACGACACGCCGATGTTCGTGTTTGGCGTGAACGACAAGTCCTACAAAGGCCAGGCCATCATCTCCAACGCCTCGTGCACCACCAACTGTCTGGCGCCGGTGGCCAAGGTGTTGAATGACAAATGGGGTATCAAGCGCGGCCTGATGACCACGGTGCATGCGGCCACGGCGACGCAGAAAACCGTCGACGGCCCGTCCAACAAGGACTGGCGCGGCGGCCGCGGCATTCTGGAAAACATCATTCCGTCGTCCACCGGCGCCGCCAAGGCCGTGGGCGTGGTGATCCCCGAACTGAACAAGAAACTCACCGGCATGGCATTCCGCGTGCCGACCTCTGACGTGTCGGTGGTCGACCTCACGGTTGAACTGGACAAGGCCGCGACCTACGCCGAAATCTGCGCCGAAATGAAGTCGCAGTCGCAGGGCGCGCTCAAGGGCATCCTCGGCTACACCGAGGAAAAAGTGGTTTCCACCGACTTCCGCGACGAAGTGTGCACCTCGGTGTTTGACGCCGAAGCAGGTATTGCACTGGATTCGACATTCGTCAAAGTCGTCTCGTGGTACGACAACGAGTGGGGCTATTCCAGCAAGGTGCTGGAAATGGTCCGGGTGATGGCAAAGTAAGCCAAAGAACTTAGCCACGGATTTCACGGATTACTGGCGCATGGATTTTGTCTGTGTAAATCGGTGAAATCCGCGGCAAAAAAGGTTTTGACTTAAATGTTTCTTCGACTGACCGACCTCGATCTCAAGGGCAAACGCGTCTTCATCCGTGCCGATCTGAACGTGCCGCAGGATAACGCCGGCAACATTACCGAGGACACGCGCATCCGCGCTTCGGTGCCGGCGGTGCAGCACGCGCTGAAAGCGGGCGCCGCGGTGATGGTCACTTCCCATCTCGGCCGTCCCACCGAAGGCGAGCTGAATCCGGAAGATTCGCTGGCGCCGGTGGCCCAGCGGCTGGGCGAATTGCTGGGGCGGCCGGTACGCCTGATCACACACTGGGTCGACGGTGTCGACGTCAAACCCGGCGAAGTGGTGATGCTGGAAAACTGCCGCGTCAACCGCGGCGAGAAAAAAAACGACAACGAGCTTGCCCAAAAAATGGCGGCGCTGTGCGATATCTACGTCAACGACGCGTTCGGCACCGCGCACCGCGCCGAAGCCACCACCCACGGCATGGCCAAGTACGCCAAGATCGCCTGCGCCGGCCCGCTGATGGCGGCGGAACTCGACGCGCTGGGCAGGGCGCTGGGCAACCCCGCGCGGCCGCTGGTGGCGATCGTGGCGGGTTCGAAGGTTTCCACCAAACTCACCATTCTCAAATCGCTGGCGGCGAAGGTCGATCAGCTGATCGTCGGCGGCGGCATCGCCAACACCTTCATGCTGGCCTCGGGCATGCGCATCGGCAAATCGCTGGCCGAGCCCGATCTGGTCGGCGAAGCGCAGGCGGTGATCGATGACATGAAAGCACGCGGAGCGTCGGTGCCTTTGCCGGAAGACGTGGTGGTCGCCAATGAGCTGGCGGCGATGGCGCGCGCCAACCGGGTCGACGTCAGCGCCGACCGCGCAGTGCGTGCCGATGACATGATTCTCGACATCGGCCCCAAGACCGCCGCTCATCTGGCGCGGATTATCGCCGAGGCGGGCACCATCGTCTGGAACGGGCCGGTCGGCGTGTTTGAATACGATCAATTCGCGGGCGGCACCAAAGTCATCGCCGAAGCAATCGCCAACTCGAAAGCCTTTTCGATTGCCGGCGGCGGCGATACGCTGGCGGCCATTGCGAAATACAACATTGCGGACAAAATTTCCTACATCTCCACCGGTGGCGGGGCGTTCCTGGAGTTTCTGGAAGGGCGCAAGCTGCCGGCGGTGGAAGTGCTGGAATCAAGGGCGGGTTGACGCAGCGGGTGCGTGCGAAAGCAACTATACCTTTGCCACAGATGAACACCGGCAAAAACCCTGGACGCCTGTTTTTTTGAGGTTAATCTGCGTCCATCTGCGTAAATCTGCGGCAGAGGTTTTGAAGTTGACCTATCAATCTGTGTTCATCTGTGGCAAAAAAGGTCTTTGACGTTGCCCTGCGCTGAATAACCAAAAACATTCAATCCCTATCCACATGACCCGCCGCACAAAAATCGTAGCAACCCTCGGGCCGGCCTCCACCGACCGCAAAACGCTGGAGCGCATGATCGCCGCGGGGATGGACGTGGTGCGCATGAACTTTTCCCACGGCAGCGCCGATGAACATCGCAAGCGCGTGGCGCTGGTGCGCCAGCTTGCGCTCAAGGCCGGGCGCGCGGTGGGCGTGCTGGTGGATTTGCAAGGCCCCAAAATCCGCATCGGCAAATTTCGCGACAACAAAATCGAACTCGAAGCCGGCGCGAAATTCGTGCTCGACGCCGAATGCAAGCTGGGCGACCAGAACATTGTGGGCCTTGATTACGTCAATCTGCCCAACGACGTGCGCACCGGCGATACGCTGTTGCTCGACGACGGGCGCATCGTGCTGGGGGTGTCGTCGGTCAGGGGTTCGCGCATCAACTGCGTGGTTGAGCTGGGCGGGACGCTGTCCAACAACAAGGGAATCAACCGCAAGGGCGGCGGGCTGACCGCGCCCGCGTTGACCGACAAGGACAAACAGGACATCAAGATCGCCGCCGAGTTGCGGGCGGATTTTCTCGGCGTGTCGTTCCCGCGCTCCGGCGCCGACATGAAATGGGCGCGCGACTTGATGCACAAGGCCGGCGGCAACTGCCTGATGGTGGCGAAGGTGGAGCGCGCCGAAGCGATCGTCGCGCTGGACGAAATCATCGACGCTTCGGACGTGATCATGGTGGCGCGCGGCGATCTTGCCGTGGAAGTGGGCGACGCGGTGGTGCCGGCGTTGCAAAAGCGCATGATTCGCGCGGCGCGGGAAAAAAATAAACTGGTGATCACCGCCACGCAGATGATGGAGTCGATGATCAACAACCCGATTCCCACGCGCGCAGAAGTGTCGGACGTGGCCAATGCCGTGCTCGACGGCACCGATGCGGTGATGCTGTCGGGCGAAACCGCGATGGGAAGTTTTCCGGTGGAGACGATCGCGTCGATGGCGCGTGTATGCGTCGAGGCGGAGAAGGAAGACCCCACGCAGAACGAGCGCGTGCGCCGCAGTCCGCCGAGCGAGGTGGAGGAAGCCATCGCGCGTGCCTCGGTGTTCACCGCCAACAATCTGAACATCAAGGCGATTGCCGCCCTCACGCAAAGCGGCAAAACCGCGTTGCTGATGTCGCGGCTGTCGACCGCGGTGCCAATTTACGCCATGTCGTCCGTGGTGGAGACGCGCCGCCGCGTGTCGCTGTTCAAGGGCGTTTACCCGGTGAAGTTCAAGGGCGCGCGCGATCCCGAACGCGCGCTGGCATTGGCGGAGGGCGAACTGCTCAAGCGGGGCGTCGTGCAGGACGGCGACTATATTGTGCTGACCATCGGCGAGCCCTACGGCAAGGCAGGCGGCACCAATACCATGAAGGTGGTGAAGGTGGGCGAGCATCGGCGCGCCTGACAGCGAGTCGATCGTGACGGGCTTAACGTGTCAGGGTGCTGCCGGGGGAGTAAAATGCTCGCCGCAAGCATCAAACAGAATTAATATAAGTATCTGATTTTATGGAGAATTTATGTCGAACACTTTGAACGAAATCGCCAAGGCGATGGTCGCGCCCGGCAAGGGCATACTGGCAGCTGACGAAAGCACGGGCACCATTGGCCGGCGCTTCGACGGCATTCATGTCGAAAACACCGAACCAAACCGCCGCGCTTACCGTGACATGTTGTTCACCACCAAAGGCATCGGCGATTACCTCGGCGGCGTGATTCTGTATGACGAAACGCTGCGCCAGAAATCGGCAGACGGCACTGCCTTTGTCGACCTGCTCAATCGCAATGGCGTGCTGCCAGGCATCAAGGTCGATGCCGGCGCCAAGCCGCTGGCGTTTTGTCCCGGAGAAACGGTGACTGAGGGCCTGGACAACCTGCCCGCGCGGTGCAACGAATACGTGAAGCTCGGCGCGAAATTTGCCAAGTGGCGCGCGGTCATCGACATCGGTGCGGACCTGCCCAGTTCCACCAGCATTGCCGCCAATGCCCACGCCCTGGCGCGCTACGCGGCTATTTGCCAGGAAGCGGGCCTGGTGCCCATCGTCGAACCCGAAGTGCTGATGGATGGCGATCACACCATCGAGCGCTGCGAACTGGTGACGGAGTGGACGCTGAATGCGGTATTTGAAGCGCTGTACATGAATCGCGTGTCGCTGGAAGGCTCGGTGCTGAAACCATCCATGGTGATATCGGGCAAGAAGTGCGCGCGCCAGGCCGGTGTGGAAGAAGTGGCCGAACGCACCGTTCGTATTCTCAAGCGCACGGTGCCTGCCGCGGTGGCGGGCATTGCGTTTCTGTCGGGCGGCCAAAGTGACGAAGTGGCCACGGCGCACCTGGACGCCATGAACAAGCTCGGCAACAATCCCTGGCCGCTCAGCTTCTCCTATGGCCGTGCCCTGCAGCAAAAGCCGCTGAAGGCCTGGGCCGGTTCCGCCGCCAACGTGCCTGCCGCACAGGCCGCGCTGACGCACCGCGGACGCATGAACGGACTGGCGGCGCTGGGCCGCTATTCGGCAGGCATGGAATCGCAAGCCTGACCGGCATCTGATGCGATAACAGGGGCGCGGCGCCGTGGCACCGCGCCCTTTTTTGTTATGACCCAACGCACCCCCGTCTCCATCATCACCGGCTTTCTGGGCAGCGGCAAAACCACGCTGCTCAACCGTGTGTTGCAGCATCCCGCAATGGCGGGCGCCGCGGTCATCATCAACGAATTCGGCGAGATCGGCCTCGATCATCTGCTGATCGCCACCCCCAACGAGAACACGGTGCTGCTGGCGAGCGGCTGCATCTGCTGCACCGTGCGCGGTGATCTGGTGGACACGCTGCGCAACCTGGATCGCCAGCGTGAGCAGGGCCAACTGCCGCCCTATGACCGGGTGCTGATTGAAACCACGGGACTGGCCGATCCGGTGCCGATCATGCAAACCGTGGTCACCGACGAACGCCTCGCGCCGCGATATGCGTTCGACGGGGTGCTGACGCTGGTCGATGCCGTCAACGGCATGCAGCAGCTCGACGCGCAGCCGGAAGCAGTCAAGCAGGCCGCCATCGCGGATCGCCTCGTGATCACCAAGACCGATATCGCGCCGGCGCCGGCGGCATTACTGGCGCGCCTCGCGCAGCTGAATCCCGGCGCGCCCCGGTTGACGGCCGATCGCGGCGCCATCGACGCACGCCATCTGTTCGGTGCCCATCTGGATGCGCAGGCCGGCCCCGATGCAGTGTCGCGCTGGCTACCCGAGGCGGCGGTGTCGCAAGCCGAGACGCAGTACCGGGCGCTGCCGGCGCATGACGCCGCGATTCGCGCCTGTTGCATTTATCTGGATGAGCCGGTCAGCACCGAAGGCATGACGGCGTGGCTCACCGCGCTCGCCTCGCTGCGCGGCGCCAATCTCTTGCGTGTCAAGGGCCTGCTCAATGTCGACGGCGCGCCGGTGGCGGTGCACGCCGTGCAGACCCTGATCCACGAGCCGGTGACGCTTGCGCGCTGGCCCGATGCGGAACGACGGTCGCGGCTGGTGTTTATTGCGCGCGATCTCTCGCGGGCGCAGATTGAAAGCACGCTCGACGTGTTGCGGCTGCGCGCATCCCGCGCGGCAGCGCAGCCACAGCTGCTGGATCCGAATGCCTATGCAAAATTTGTCGACGCGATGAAGAAGATGCATTAGTGGCCATCGGTCAGGCGCGGCTTGCATCGCTTGACAGTGCCTTGTGGAATCACTACCGTTCAGAACGAACCCACTGACCAAACGCGCAACACACGGGAGCATGCCGCATGTTTGATTTCAAAGTACCCGAAGAAAAAGGCCCGACCAAGGTCATCACCGGCGCCACGCTGATCGATGGCAACGGCGCCACGCCGGTGAAGAATCCGGTAATCGTCATCGAGGGCCGCCGCATCAAGGCGGTGGGCGCGAAAGGCGCGGTCAAGGTGCCGGCAAAGGCAGAGGTGATCGACTGCAAGGGCCTCACGCTGATGCCCGGCCTGATGGACGTGCACCTGCATACCATGATGTTCAACTGCCTGACGTTTCACAACTACCGCGTGGCGCAGTGGGAAATCACGCCCGAGCTGCAGCAGATGTATGGCCTGTTCCACGCGCAGCTGTGTTTTGACATGGGCTTTACCACGCTGCGCGATCTGGGCTTGAATTCCTATCGCGGCCTGCTGACGCCGCATCTGTGCGCGGTGCGTGACTCGATCAATGCCGGCGTGATCGAAGGCCCGCGCATGTTTATCGGCGGCTTTACCACCATCACCGGCTCGCACCTGGACCTGATCCAGCCGCGCGCGGCACAGCGCCTGGGCTTTCAGACCGCGGACGGCCCGTGGGAACTGCGCAAACTTGCCCGCACCAACCTGCTGGCGGGCTGCGATATTGTCAAAACCTGCGCCACCGGCGGCGGCGGCACCGACAAGGAAGAACCCGACATCCGTAACATGACGCAGGAGGAAATCAACGCCATCGTCGACGAGGCGCATGCGTTTCACAAGCCCGCGGCGGTGCACTGCTTCACCCCCAACGGCCACCGCATGGCTCTGGAAGCGGGCGCGGACACCATCGAGCACATGGTGTTCCACGACGAAGAAGTGATCGACCAGATCGCTGACTCGCATGTGTGGATGACGCCGACGCTGCTGCATCGCACCGACCGCGCGATTCAGCGCCGGCTGGAGCAGGGCACCTCGATGTTTGTGATCAACAAAATGAAGGCGCTGCAGCCGTACTGCTTCGACACCTTCCAGAAAATGCACAAGGCGGGTGTGAAGATCGCCATGGGCACCGACATGGGCTTCGACCCCGAGATGGGCGCCAATGCCTGCGAGCTGGAGATTTACGTCAAGCTCGGAATGTCCACGATGGAGGCGATCCAGACCGCCACCCGCAATGCCGCGCATGCCATCAAGATGGAAAAAGACCTCGGCACCGTCGAGGTTGGCAAGTTGGCCGACATCATCGCGGTGAAAGGCGATCCGCTCAAGGACATCCGCGTGCTGCAGGAAAAGAAAAACATCCAGATTGTGATGAAGGAGGGCCGCGTCTACGCCGACCGCCGTGCAGGCCACAGCAGGAACGTGGTCAACGTCAATCCGGGCGAATGGAAAATCATCGATTACCTGTAAACAGCGAGGAGAACCAGCAATGGCAGCAGTGAAAAAGGCCGAGGCAAAAAAGCCGGCGGCAAAAAAAACGGCGAAGACCAAAACCCCCGGTGCCGTTAAAGGCGGGGCCGGCGGCAAATATCAGTTCAGGATGGCGGCGCTGAAGATGCTCGACGCCGGCACAGGCTATTCCACCTCCCACGGCGGTGTGGTCGAGGGCGAGCGCATCCTGGTTGGCTATATCAACAAACCGCGTGGCACCGGTTCGCGCATGCACTGGCACAACAACGAGCAGCTGAATTACGTGGTGCGTGGCACGCTGGTGGGCTCGGTCAATGGCAAGAAGGTGCGCGCGCCGGCCGGTTCGCTGGTGTACATCCCCGCCAAGGCACCGCATACGCTGGTGGCCGACCCCAAAGATGAGGATGTTATCTTTCTGGCCATCAAGGATCTGTCGCAGGGCATTGTTGGCATGGCGGTGGACGGCACCATGAGCGGGCCGGTCTATCTCAAGGGCTTCGACGCGAAAAAGGGCCAGGCGAAAATCGCCAAACGACTGGGGCGTAGCGGCGCGCGCTGAGGTGGGGTGGGGCGCTATACTCGTTGCCCCGGCGGGCCATTGTGGTCCGCCGGGGCTATTTTTTGGAGAAGGCCATGAGAATCGCGGTGTGTTGTGCCGCTGCAGTGGTGGGATGTACGGTGCTGAATTCGGCACAGGTACTCGCGCAAACCTATCCCGCCAAACCGATACGCTTTGTGGTTGGGTTTCCGCCAGGCGGCACCAACGATATAGTGGCGCGCGCGCTGGGACATAAACTGACCGAGCAGATGGGCCAGCAGTTCGTGATCGAAAATCGCGGCGGCGCCAATACCGCCATAGCGAGCGAGCTGTTTGCCAGGACTGCCGTGCCGGATGGCTACACGATCATTCTCAACGCGCCGGGGCACGCCACCAATCCGGCGCTGATGAAACTCAATTTCGATTCGATTCGGGATTTCTCGTTCATCACCATCGTGGCCGAATCGCAGAATCTGGTCGTCCTGCATCCGTCGTTTCCGCCACGCAACGTGAAGGAGCTGATCGCCATTTCGAAGCAGCGTCCCAACGACATCAACTATGGGTCGTCAGGGGTGGGCACCACGGTGCACCTGTCGGCTGAACTGTTTCAGTACATGACCGGGGTCAAGTGGGTGCACATACCGTATAAAGGCGGCGGTCCGGCGATCGCCGATCTGCTGGGTGGGCACCACGTGCTGTACTTCGGCAACGTGCCCAGCGTGATCCAGCATGCACGCAGTGGCCGGCTGCGTGCGATTGCGGTCAGCGGTTCAAAACGTTCGGCGGCGGCGCCTGACATTCCGACCGTGGCCGAGAGCGGCGTTCCCGGTTATGAAGTCACCACCTGGTATGGCGTCTCCGCGCCGGCGAAAACGTCGCGCGCGATCGTTGATCGGCTGCATGGTGAAATCATTCGCGCGTTGAAGTCGCCGGATCTCAGCCAGCAATTGACAAAAAACGGCGCGGAACCCGTGGGCAATACGCCGGAACAGGCTACGGCGTACGTGCAGAACGAAATCAACAAGTGGGGCAAAGTCATCAAGGCCGCCAATATCAAGGCGCAGTGAGCGCACGGTCTTGCCTAACCCAAGGGATAAAAAGTTGTTTAAAATCAATAATTTACTGCTACTGACCGCGATGCCCGTTGCAGCTGTCGCGCAAACCTACCCCGCCAAACCGATACGGATCATCGTCGCCTATACACCGGCGGGTGCCACCGACATTCTGGCGCGCGCGATCGGCCAGAAAATGTCCGAAACCTGGGGCCAGCCGGTGATCATTGAAAACCGGCCGGGCGCCGCGGGCAACATCGGCAGCGATATCGCGGCCAAGGCCAACGCCGATGGCTACACCCTATTGATGGCAACCGCCGGCAGCCACGGCATCAACCCCAGCCTCTATCGCAAGCTGCCATGGAACGCGGTAACGGATTTCGCGCCGATCAGCCTGGTGGCGATGGTGCCGAATATCATGGTGGTCAACAATCGCGTGCCGGCAAAAAGCGTCAAGGAACTCATCGCCCATCTCAAGGCCAATCCGGACAAATTCAACTACGGCTCACCCGGCAACGGCAGCACCGCGCACCTGTCGCAGGAATTGTTCAAATTCATGACCGGGACCCGCATGCAGCACATACCCTACAAGGGTAGCGCCGGCGTGCTGGCCGACCTTATCGGCGGCCAGATTATCGTCACCGTCGACAACATGCCAGTGTACCTGCCACAGGCGAAAGCCGGCAAGATTCGCGCGCTGGCCGTCAGCACCGCCACGCGTTCACCGGCCGCGCCCGATCTGCCGACCATGGCGGAGGCCGGCGTGCCGGGCTACAGCTCCGGCGCCTGGTTCGGCCTCATGGCGCCGGCGGGCACACCCAAAGCGGTTGTCGAGAAACTCGCCGCTGAAACCCAGCGTATCGTGAAGCTGCCCGACGTGAAGGCGCGGCTCTCGGCACTGGGTGCGGAAGCGGTGGGCGACACACCAGTGCAGTTTGCCGCGCATGTCAAGGCTGAAATTGCCAAGTGGGCGAGGGTGATCAAAGATGCCAATGTTGAACTCCAATAAGGATACATTTTGATCCGCGACCCCGCCTCCTTCCAAATCCTCCTCGACACCATCGCGCGTCTGGTGCGCGAAACGCTGATTCCGCGCGAGCGCGAAGTCACCGAGACTGATGAAATCCCCGCGGACATCATGGCCGAGATGCGGCGCATGGGGCTGTTCGGGCTGACCATCCCGGAGGCGTATGGCGGCCTTGGGCTGACCACCGAAGAAGAGGCGCTCACCAGCATGGCGTTGTGCGAGGCGTCGCCGGTGTTTCGTTCGATCATGGGCACCAACAACGGCATCGGCGGCATGGGCATCGTGATCGACGGCACCGAGGCGCAGAAGCAGAAATATCTGCCCCGGCTCGCCACCGGTGAAATCATCGGCTCGTTTGCGCTGACCGAACCGGGCTCGGGCTCGGATGCAGGGGCGCTGACGACCCGCGCGGAAAAGCAAGGCGATCACTACATCGTCAATGGCGCCAAGCGTTACATCACCAACGCGCCGGAAGCCCATATCTTCACGCTGATGGCGCGCACCGATCCCAACTCCAAGGACGCGCGCGGCGTGTCCGCGTTTATCGTCGAGCGCGACTCAAAGGGGCTCACCGTCGGCAAGCCCGATCGCAAGATGGGTCAGCGCGGATCGCACACCGCCGATGTGATTTTCGAGAACGTGCGCGTGCCTGCTGAGAACGTGATCGGCGGGCAGGAAGGCATGGGCTTCAAAACCGCGATGAAGGTGCTGGATCGTGCGCGTCTCAATATCGCCTCGGTGTGCACGGGTGTCGCGCAACGCTGCCTGAACGAGGCACTGGCCTATGCCAAAGAACGCAAACAGTTCGGCAAGCCCATTGCGGATTTTCAGTTGATCCAGGCGATGCTCGCCGATTCCAAAACCGAAATCTACGCCGCGCGCAGCATGGTGCTGGAAGCCGCGCGCAAGCGCGACACCGGCGCGAACATTACCATGGAGGCCTCATGCTGCAAATTGTTTGCCGCTGAAATGGTGGGGCGCGTGGCGGACCGCGCGGTGCAGATTCACGGCGGCGCGGGTTACATGCAGGAATATGCAGTCGAGCGTTTGTATCGTGACGTGCGCTTGTTCCGCATCTTTGAGGGTACTACGCAGATACAGCAATTGGTGATCGCAAGGCATATGCTGCGCGAGGGTTAAGCCAGTGTCGTCAAGCGCAACAATGGTCTGCGGTGAACGGATGCATCGAATGCGTCGTTCCGGCCTTAAGCCGGAACGACGAGTTTGGTTTGGCGCGCGCGTCGGTTAAAGTGGAGCAAAGATGAATTCGCATGCGACTAAAGTTCTGGCTTCTGCGTTAATCGTGGTCTTGCCCGCATTGGGTCTCGCGCAAACCCCTTCGACAGTTTCAGGGCAGTCCTATCCCTCGAAACCCATCCGCATGGTCGTGCCTTTCGCGCCTGGCGGCACCGGTGAATTCCTGTCGCGCAGCATCACGCCACGCATGGGAGAGCTGATCGGGCAGCAATTCATCATCGATTTCCGTGGCGGCGCGGGCACCACGCTGGCGGCGGCGCTGGTCGCTGCCGCGCCTGCGGATGGTTACACGGTGTTGATTCAGACCTACACCACGCAGGCAATCAACCAGAGTCTGTACGGCAGGCTTTCCTACGACACACGCAGGGACTTCGCGCAGATCGGATTGATCGGTGTGATTCCGCTGGTACTGGCCGCGCATCCTTCTTTGCCCGCGCGTAATCCCAGGGAACTGGTGGCGTTGTCGCATGCACGCGCCGGGCGAATCAATTACGGCAGTGCCGGCATCGGCACCTCGTCCCATTTTGCGATCGAGCTGTTCAAGCTCGCCTCGAAAGCCGACCTCACGCATATTCCGTACAAGGGCGCCGGGCCGGCAACCGTGGATGCCATGGCCGGATTCGTGCCGCTGGTGGTGGATGCGATCACCTCCTTGAAGCCTCATCTGGATTCCAACAGGTTGCGGGGTGTCGCGATCAGCAGCCTGCAGCGCTCGGAGGGTGCGCCGCAACTGGCAACCTTTGCCGAATCGGGCTATCCGGGGTTTGAAGCGAGTTCCTGGTGGGGCATACTGGTGCCTGCGCGCACGGCGGCGGCGGCCGTCGCCCGCCTCAACACGGAATTGAACCGGTCGCTGGAGGACGCCAAGGTTCGCACGCGCCTGTTGTCGCACGGCGCGACGCTGAAGCCCGGCACGCCGGCGCAGGCGGCGGAGTTGATGAATTCCGAAATCGCGAAATGGGCGAGCGTGGTCAAGGCTACCGGCGCGCGAGTGGAATGATATAACCTATTGATTTTATTTACTTTTATTAAGGGTTCACAGTGGCATTTGAAAAGCTGATTGAAGAATTCAAGGAAAGAACGGCCGAAGCCGTCGGCATGGGCGGTCCCGAAAAGCTCGCCAAACGCAAAGCCGAGGGCAATCTCAATGCGCGTGAGCGCATCGACTATTTGCTCGACAAGGACAGTTTCATTGAATCCGGCCGCTTCGCGCGCAGCAACCGGCCGGAGGTCAAACACAAGACACCGGCGGACGGCAAGGTTGCGGGCTTCGGCAAAATCAACGGCCGCGAGGTGGGGTTGGTGTCGAACGATTTCACCGTGCTGGGCGCTTCCAGCGCGGTGATCAACATGAAAAAGATCAAGCACGTGAAGCAGACGGCTGCCAAGCGTGGCATGCCGCTGGTGCTGCTGGGCGAATCCAGCGGCGCGCGCATGCCGGATCGCATGGGCGCGGCGGGCCGTGCCATCATCGCGCAGGATCCCACCGAGTACCAGCGCCTGCGCGAGGCGCCATGGTGTTCGGCATTGCTGGGCCAATGCTATGGTTCGTCGACCTGGTATTCGGCGATGTCGGATTTCGTGGTGATGCGCAAGGGTGCGATCATGGCGATTGCCAGCCCCAATGTGACGTCGATTGCGATCAACAAACCGATCAGCGCCGAAGACCTCGGCGGCTGGAAATTGCTCACCGGCGTGTCCGGGCTTGCCGACATGGCGGTGGATACCGACGAGCAGTGTCTCGACGCGATAAAGCGTTTTCTGTCGTATCTGCCCAGTCACAACATGGAGCCGCCGCCCGAGGCGCCGGTTCCGCCCGGCTCCGACGAGGCGAGCAAGACCATTCTCGACATCCTGCCGGAATCGCGCAATCAGGTGTACGACTCGCGCAAAATCATCCGCGCGATCGCCGACAAGGATTCGACCTTCGAACTGAAGGAGCGCTACGGCAAGTCGCTGGTCACGATGTTGGCGCGGCTGGATGGCAAGAGCGTGGGCTTTGTTGCCAACAACCCGCTGTTCAAGGGCGGCGCACTGGATGCCGACGCCTGCAACAAGGTGACCAGTTTCATGGTGTTGTGCGATTCGTACAACATACCGCTGGTGTTTCTGGTGGATGTGCCGGGGTTTCTGATCGGTGTGGAAGGTGAAATTCGCGGAATGCCCGGCAAGGTAATCAACTGGATGAACGCGATGACACTGGTCACCGTGCCGAAAATCACCGTGATGATGCGCAAGAACTACGGACAGGCGTTCATCAACATGGCGGGCGGCAAGAATGCCGACGAAGTTGCATGCTGGCCCATGGCGGACCTGGGATTCATGGATCCGGCGGTTTCGGTCAATGTGTTGTATGGCGTGAAGTTCGAGGACGACCCCGAGCGCTTCAAGCAGCTCAAGGCCGAAGTCGAACGCGATACGTCAGCATGGGGCCTCGCCGAGTTGTATGAAGCGCAGACGGTAATCGACCCGCGCGATACACGCGCCTATCTGATTCGCACGCTGGAAGTGCACCGCATGCGGCTGAAGAAGGGCGTGGGCGAGCATCTGTTGCGCAACTGGCCGACGAGTTATTGAAGCACGGCGCGCGCATTCCGGCCACGGCAAGGCACGTCCGCCGCAAACGGTTACTTCTGAACCGGGATGTTCGCGGCCTTGATGATCTTTGCGTATTTATCGATATCCGCTTTGAGTAGCGCGGTGGTTTGTTGCGGATCGTTGTAGTAGGGCTCAAATCCCATCTTGCCCAGTATCACCTTGGCGTCCGGCTTGGTGGCCAGTATTTTGATCTGGGCGGCGATCTTGTTGATGATCGCTTTCGGGATGGCAGCGGGCCCGCCCACGCCCTGCCAGTTGGTCAGGGTCATGGCCGGCATGCCGGCTTCCGTGAAGGTGGGTGTGTCGGGAAAGGTCGCAACGCGCGACTTCCCGGTGACAGCGATCGGGCGCAGGCGCCCGTCGCGGATCAGCGTGGCGACGTTGGCCGGATTCGAAAAGAACATGTCAATGTGTCCGCCCATCAGATCCGCCACCGCAGGTCCACCGCCTTTGTAGGGAACATGCAGTGTTTTGACGCCCGCCTCCTTGTTGAACAGTTCGGCCAGCAGATGCGTCGGTCCGCCGGTACTGGAAGTGCCATAGGTCACGCGCCCGGGCTTTGACTTGGCCAGCGCAATCAGGTCTGCAACCGTCTTGACCGGCGACTTTGGCGGCACCACCAGTACATTCTCGTAGCTCAGGAGCGTGGCGATGGGTGCTATGTCTTTGATCGCATCATAGGGCGTCTTTACCAGCGTATGGTTGCTCGCCAGCGTGGCGCCGATGGACACCAGCGTGTAGCCGTCGGGAGCGGAATTGGCGGCCACCTGTGTACCGATGATGGTATTGGCCCCGGGACGATTGTCCACCACGACTTGTTGTCCCCACGCCTCGGTCAGTTGCTGTCCGATCAGGCGCGCGGTGAAGCTGGTGCTACCGCCGGGCGAGTACGGCGAGATGTAGCGGATGGGTTTGATCGGGTAGTCCGGCTGCGCAAAGGAAGCGGCACTGCACACGCTCAAGGCGAGCGTCCCCAGTGTGACAGCGTACTTTCTGCCGGCCCACCTTCCGGTGACGAACTGTTCAAACCGTGGCATATGAGTATTGGCTTGCCGTTTCATGATGTGTTCCCCTTAAGCAGTAATGCCAAGCATGTTATCTCGAAGCGGTCTTCACGCACAGTGCGGACAAAAAAGCGGTCGTCCTTCGATCCTGGACAGGGCGCGCCAACTCCGGAAACTGCCTGCCCCCTTGCCGGGCGCGAACTCGCCGTCGCGCCAGCAGGGCCTGAACCGCGACGCCGCTACAGTATTGCATGCTTGAAGATACCGGCAAGTTGTTAATGTTACGTAGGTAGCGCGTTACGCCTTCCGCGAGGGAAACGGGACGCGCGATGGATATCGGAGCCTTGCATTCCCGGCTGACCCGTGGCTATCGCAATCTGCCATGGCAGGCGTCTTCCCTGCGCGCTTCCGCGAATTGGTCTGGGCAAGTCCGCGCCCGTGCGTGTGCATATCCCCGATGCAAATTTTCATCGGTAGTGCATTCGTCACCAGTGCAAATCAACATCCGATACGTCGGCTGAGTCTGGCCACATGCATTTGATCGACGGCACGACCGGTTTTGTGCCCTTCGGTGGTATTGATCCGAGTGCCCTGCGGTGTGCCGCAATACACCGGTGGCTGGCGGGTGGTTCGCGATATACTGGTACCAGGCTCCATGGACAGTCATCTCCCGACACGGATTTGTTCGACCCGGGTTTGCGCCGCGCAAACACTGCGGCGTGCCGCGCGCAAACGTGCCGCTTGCGGTGCAGTGTTTGTCATCGCGCTATGCTTGGTGCTGCTCGCCGATGCGGCCACCTTCACGATCACCGTCGGCAGTGACGGCTCGTTTCAGCCTTCGTCGCAGCGCGTGTTCAGCGGCGATACAGTGGTGTGGAAACTCGCCGATCCGGCGTCTGACGCCATTGTGCGGCTGAACGCGGCGTCCCCGCTGGTGCAGCGAACCGCTTCGGCACAGGCGCCAGTCGTGTCCGCGTGCCGTGATTATCGTGCTTACGATGCTGCCGATCCGAACGAGTTTACGGGGCCAATGCCGCGTGCGGCATCCGGCATCTTCTCGCTCGGCCCGGACGGTCCGCAATTCCAGGTAAAGACGGGGGCCGTATGCAAAACGGACTGTCCCGGCAAGGAGAATCTCCCGCAAGCAAGCGGTGCCAATGGCGACACCTGTCTTTGCCGGAACGCAAGCGGCCTGCCCTACGCGTCCCTGGACGAAACCTGGTCGGATCCATCGATCACTGGTGTTTTCATCCGCCTGCGCTGGAACGAAGTGCACACGGGGCCCGGCCGTTTTGACTGGACGGTGTTGGAGCGGGAGGTTGCCAGGGCGGTCGCCCAGGGCAAGTTGTACAGCGTCGGTGTCAAAGCCGGCAAGGACGGCACACCGGAATGGATCGACACCGGGGCCAAACCGTCTGCGCGCCGGTACCGTTTTGTGGACCACGGCAGCCATGATGGCGAGGACGCGCGCGTGGCTGGGGCGGCCCAATGTGGACAAGAGATGTTCCTTGGCAGTCCCGCGGACAGCGCCTACCGCACACATTATTTTGCGATGCTGAGTGCGCTGGCCGCGCGCATCCGCGCGAAAAGTGCGTGGTACCGCGCGCTCGCATACATCAAACCCTCGGGCGTCAATCTGTTTTCACACGAAAATCGCGCCCCCAATAACTGCGATACCGGATGCCTGTGCAACCCGCGCGTCTGGTCCGAAGACGCCGGCTACACGCCTGCCAGACTGCAGGCGTTCTATCGCGAGCAGCTCGCCTTGTTGAACCGCGAATTCCCGGGCAAGGATATGGCGTACGCGTTGATACAGGCTGGATTTCCGCTCGTGGGTGAATTTGGCGAATACGAGGGACAATCTCCGCCGCCGGTGCAGATCGCGAAAAACCAGAAGCCCTGCGCGCCGCTGGCCAAGGGGCAAATCCCGTGGGGCACACAGCAGACAGAATGCATTCTGGAGGAAGGCGTACGCGATCATCCGGATGCCTTCGTCGTGCAGCATAACGGCCTTGGTCCGGCGTGCGGCGACCAGGACGATAACGGCAAGGACGATTGTCTGCCGCAGAACCTCGTGGTGCAGGCTGGAAAGGACGGACGCATCATCGGCTTTCAGACCAACAATCACACCAAGGTGGGAAGCCCGAAGCAACTCGATGACGCGCTGGAGAACGGGTACTGCAATTCCGAGGCGACCTTTGTGGAAATTTACGAGGAACGGGCGTGGGAGGCGCGCATTACGGGCGCTGTCCTTGACAAGCCGAAGCCGCAGTTGTGCGATCTGTCCGGCATGACGTCGCGTACGCTGGGCGCGTGGTCTGACACGCTGCTGGCGCGGCGCAACCAGCGCGGACGCGCGCTGGGTCTGCCGAATTTCCGTGGCAGCGAACATCGGCACACGTTCAAGCGGACGGTGGCTACGGGGTCACAGACGTTTCGCTACACGCATGGGTCCAGGTGTTCGCTGTCCGGCGCCGGCAGGATCGCCACGATCGCCGTTGTGCCGCCGCTGGCAACCGATGTGCCGACGCTGCGCCGGAGCGCAACCGCCGGTCTCGAAGATATTCCTCCCGCCGGCAAGAACCCCACGTCGCAGCTGACGACGGCAACGCAGGAAGACGGCCTCGCTATGCGCGGCCTGACCCTGCGCGAGTCGCCGGGCCGTGCGTGCCAGTTGTCCCTATGGTACGCCAATCTGCGCGGCCAGCCGCCGCGTGCGATATCGTTGCAGAATGCCGCCAGCGTCTCCGGCGCGCCGAACTGCTCCGGCGGCGAACCCGACAAGACGGTGCTGCTCGAAGCCGAATCGCAATATGTGCATGGGCTGCGCATTTGTACGGGCGGCAATTTCGACGTTCGCGGAATCGAGGTGTTCGGCGCCAAAGTCAATGACGATGCGACGGTAACCACCGGCGGGCAGCCATCGAAGCGGGCGACGCTCAGCGGCTGCAAAACATGGAGCAACATGGTGGCATGCGGTCCGCAGAAAATCGCGGTCGGTGTGACCACGTTTTTCGATGCGAGCCGGGGCTATGTCGGTATCGGCTTGCAATGCAAAGGGGTGGTCGCCACGCCCTAGCGGATGCAAGCGTCCGCGCAAGAAGCAGCGCAGCAAGGCGCTCCGGCAACCCCTGCTGCTGACCGTTGCCGGCCGTCGGGACTGTCCGCTGACACCGGGCACGGCAACGCTATCGCAGCCGCCCGGCGGCAGTCGCGTAGCGTTCGATGGTTACCCGCCGCGCCTGCGCATGGTCGACGATGGGTGCCGGATAATCGCGCCCGATGATGACGCCGGTGCGCTGTTGCTCGGCAGCGCCCATCAGCCATGGCGCATGGATGAATTTGTTGCTGCAGGGTGTCAACTCGGGCATGTACTTGCGGATGAACTTGCCGTCGGGGTCGAAGTTCTCCGACTGCGTGACGGGATTGAAAATGCGGAAATACGGCTGCGCGTCGCAGCCGGTGGATGCCGCCCACTGCCAGCCGCCGTTGTTGGCGGCAAGATCGAAGTCGTTCAGCTGCCGTGCAAAATATCGCTCACCCCAGCGCCAGTCGATGTGCAGATCCTTGACCAGGAAGGATGCGGTTACCATGCGCAGGCGGTTGTGCATATAGCCCGTGTTGTTGAGCTGGCGCATGGCCGCGTCCACCAGAGGGTAGCCGGTGCGCGCCTCGCACCACGCGTTAAAGCGCGCCTCGTCCTGCAGAAACTCGAGGTTGTTGAATTCCGGCCGGAAGGCTTCGCTGACGACCCGCGGGTGGTGATGCAGAATCATGAAATAAAAGTCCCGCCAGATCAGTTCGTTTAGCCAGGTTTGCGCGCCGTAGCCGCCGCGCTCCCACGCGGCGCGAGCCAGTGTGCGGATGGAAATCGTGCCAAAGCGCAGGTGCACCGACAGATAGGACGGTCCCTTTACCGCCGGAAAGTTGCGTGTTTCATGATAGTGCTCGATGCGTTCCAGAAAATCATGGAAAAGTTTCGACGCACCGGCAGGCCCGGCAACGATGCCCAGTGATTTGAGGTTGGTCGACTCGAAGCCGATGCTTTCCAGGCTGGGAATCTCCGAGGCCGGCATCGGCGCCAGTCTTTCGAGGCGCTTGTCCGAAGGATGACCCTGTAAATTCTCGACGCTCAGGCGCCTAAGCCAGGCATTTTTGTACGGGGTGAATACCGAGAACGGCTTGCCATTTTGGGTCAGCACCTCATCCTGTTCGAATATGACCTGATCCTTGAAGGTGGCGAACTCGATGCCAAGCCCGGCTAACGCGGCGCCCACTGCCCGGTCGCGGCGCACCGCATCGGGCTCGTAGTCGCGGTTGGCAAAGACCGCGTCGGCCTTCTGCCGTTTTGCGAACGCCGGGATGTCTTCGGCCGGCCGGCCATGCAACACGGTCAGGCTGGCGCCGTGCCGACGCAGCAAGCGCTCAATCTCGGCGATACTTTCGCGAATGAACTCGACGCGCCGGTGTCGCTTGTCGGGCAGGGCATCGAGTATCGCGCGGTCAAAAATGAATATGCAGCTTACGCGTTGCGAGCGTTCAAGGGCGTGATACAAACCCGCATTGTCGGCGAGCCTTAAATCTCGCCGGAACCAGAATAACGTGTGGGCGAATTCGCGCACCGCTCAACCAGGCCTCAAGGCTGACGCGCCGCTGCGGTGATGGGCGCGATCGAACAGGTAAAGCCGCGGTTCGGGTGCGGCATCAAAGGCCTATCCGCTGGCCGATGAAGGCGGCGAGTTTGCTGTCGAACTTTAACGGCGCGCTGACATAGGCGAGGCAGACGCAGTCACTGCCTTTGCAAACGATGGGCTGATGGTGCACGCCACTGTCGGCAGCATCGAAATCCCCCGGCCCGAATACCGCGCGGCCGTCGTCAAAAGAGCCGCACAGGACCTGCGTGAACTCGACGCCACTATGTGAGTGAATCGGCAGGCTGCGGCCAGGCGCGATACGCAGCAAAAAGAGCGAAGCCTGCGGTTCATGCGAAAGTTCAATGCGGCTCCAGCGCATTCCCGGGCCCATCCAATGCCAACGCGAAATCGTGCTGCCGCGCAGGCTGCGTGGCAACCTTGCACCGTTGGGTAACACCGCGTGCGGGGTGGTCGCGGCACCCTGAACGTTCTCGTTGGGGTTGCATGCTTCCGCCAGCGCGTCGATGCGCGCGAGCGTGCGCGACAGCGCATCCGTTTTTAGCAATGCCGGCTCGGCCTCGTCAATCAAAGCGCCGCCGATGGCTTGCAAATGCCGCCACTGCACGCGGCATGATTCGCAGGTTTCGACGTGCGCGTCGATGAGGACGGAGGGGCCGCTTTCGAGGCGGCCCGCCGCCAGCGTCAGCAAAAGTTCTTCGCCGGGATGATGTTGAATCATGATTTGAAGTCGTCCAAGGCGCGGCGCAATTGGTTGACCGCCAGGCGGATGCGCGATTTGACGGTACCCAAAGGGATGCCCAGTTCCTGCGCGATGGTTGCGTGCGCCTGATCGTCAAAAAATGACAGACGTAATATCTGAGCCTGTGCGCTCGGCAGCGCGGCCAAGGCTTGCCGCACGCCGTGCTCGCGCTGATTGATGAAAATCCGGTCATCAGGCGCCTCGGCAACGTTCGCGGCGAGATCTTCAGCGCTCCACATGCCCGGTTCGTCCAGGCTGCCCGACGAGGGCAGGCGCCTGAAGTGACTGATCCGCAGATTGCGCGCAATCGTGAAAATCCAGGTCGAAACGCCGCCGTGACCGGCTTTGAAGGTTGATGCCTTGCGCCACACGGTGACCATGGTTTCTTGAGCCAATTCCTCGGCCAGGGCCTCGTTCGATCCCGAGCGCATCAAAAAACTCTTGATCCGGGGTGCGAAATACTTGAACAATGCCGCGAAGGCCTTCTTGTCGGCCTTGGATGCGACGGCATCGATCCAGTCTTGAAAATCTTCATTCGTCGGCATGGTTGCCCCGCCGGGCGAGCATGCCGCGGCATAGTAACGCGCGGCACTTGCCCGGCGCGCTGGCCTGGCCTCGACGGCCATAAGTGAATTGGAACAGTTCATCTACGCTTATACGTATTGTAAGGTCATCTGGATCACGGGCCGTATCGAAAAATGTATGTGGCCCCGGTGATCCATCAGCTTTGCACCCGCGTATAACACCAGAAACGTTCTCGAAATTGGCGGTCGGGATAGAAGTCCAGAAAGTCCCGGGCAACCGCCGTCCTTCAACGTTCGCCGCTTCGTCGTCCGTCACGCAAATCATCATATGACACTCTCGAATCTTGCCCTTGCCATGGCGGAAAAAGGTTACGCCCCGGATGCGACCGTACGTGCCGGCATAAAGTGGCTGCTCAAAGACCGGCTGCACGAAATTCATGCTGCACGCCCGGACCTCGCCGCCGAGCTAACCAACCGTTTTGTCGACAGCGTGCA